>MPNO01000008.1 GCA_002239065.1 Defluviicoccus sp. bin129
GAGCGTAGCGGGGACTACGGTCGAGGCCCGCGACGCAGCGGGCGGGCGCCCGGGCGCGACCCGGAGGGCGGCGCTGTCCGGCCGACAGGGTGCGTCGAGGCGCTTGCCCGATGTCCCCGCATCGCGCTGCGCGCCTCTCCTGCCCTGTCGGCCGGACAGCGCCGCGCAGACCATGACCCTGGCGAGTAATGCGGGCTAACGCAGCCCGTCCTCGCCCCTGGTGTCGGCGTCGCGCAGGCCGCCGGCGCGGTCGTAGATCCTGGGCGCCGTGGCCATCGACTGGATCCAGACGATCTCGTTGGCGCGCGGCGCGTCGGCGATCGTGCATTCGATCGAGTCGAAATGGCTCCGCACATAGGCCGCGTTGGCGTGCGCGATCGGCACGTCCACGGTGGCGCCGGGCCCGGCGACCTTCTTGGTCGACGGCACGATGGCGGCGGATTTTTCCATCAGCTGGCGCATGCCGTAGCCGCCGGGCTCGTGCCACAGCGCGGCATGCTCAAGCTCGCCGTTCTCGCCGACCACTGCCGACTTGCCGTAGGCGACGATTCTGTCCGCCCCGCCGAGCACGTCCATCAGGCGCTGCGCCATGGCGAGGCCGAGCGGCTTGAGCGCCGCCATCAGCGGCATCAAATCCTCGACATAGCGCCCGGCATAGGGGTTGGCGGCGACCGCGGCGATATAGCCCTTGAGCTGCGGGGTCTCCGCCGGCGGGCCGAACTCGTGCAGCACCTCTTCGACATGGAAGACGAATTTCCGCACCTTCACCAGCGGTCCGAAATCGCCCTCGGGCGTGGTCTCGACCGCGATCCTCGCATCGTCCATCTGTCTCTCCTCAACCCGGGGCAAGCGCGCCGGCATCGCCGATCGTGCGGCGTTGGTCCCGCAATACGAGCATCGCGGCCGCGATCTGTCCAGCGCGGTGCATCGCCCGGGCGCGGCGCGCGCCGCGGTCGAGCGCCCGGTCCACCGCCGCCTTCGACAGGATTCCCACCGCGACGGTGACCGGGCGGCCGCCGAGATCGGAATTCTCGTCGAGATCGGAGGCGGCGCGCCGTTCGATGGCGGGATCGTCGAGCGTGACCTCGTTGGCGATCAGCGTCGCCGCGACATCGGCCGAGGCGGCATCGGCGGCGAGCACCGTCACCGAATCGGCGATGCCGAAGGACCGGCTGCGCCCGCGCCAGCCGCTGGTCGCGATGCCGCGCACCGGCATCGCGCAAGCGAGCCGCGCCGTCGCATCGATGGCCGGCGCGTCCAGCCGCGCGACCACGCCGAGCGCGAGCGCCGCCCCGGGGGCGAGGTGGACGGCGATGTCGCCGCCGTTGTTGACGTAGGCCGTCTCGAGCGTCCTTCCGGCGACCAGCGCCGCCAGCATCTCGTCGGCCACCGCGCCGGCGACCGCGGCCATCGGCGTCACGAAGACGGCGCGGAGCGGCCAGCAGGCGGCAACCATGCGCCGCGCCACCGGACCCGCCGGTTCGGGCCGCACGCCGCCGAGCGGGGACCTGAGCAGGGCGAGCTCGTCGACCAGGCGTTGCAGCACATCCTGGAACGCGGCCGCGATCTGCCGGTAGGCCGCTTCGATCTCGGTTTCCGGGCCGGAAGCGCCGACGACGAGGTCGATCGGCCCGTGCTGGAGATGGAGCCGCCGCCCGTCGGGCAGCAGGCGGATGTCAGGCCCTTTCGGGAACGTCCTGCTCTTCCATCGGCCAGGGGTTGTCCGGGCGCTGCGGTTCGGAGCGCACCGGGCCGCGCTCCATCGCGTCTTCCAGCGCGACGACCTCGTCGCCGTAGCCGCCGAAGTCGAGGAATTCCTGGCGCGGCATGATGAACTCGATGGGCGCGACCAACGCCGGGGTCGGCACGTAGCCGAAGGCGTTGTCGGGCATCGTCGTCACGTCGACCATCAGGGTGATCCCGCCGCCCGGCCAGACATAGACCGGGGCGCCGCCGCAGGTGACGCGCGTCGCGTGGCGCTTGACCGACCGGGTGAGCCTGACCGGGTTCACCGTGACGCCGGCGCGCAGCGAGCCCCCCGCCCCGCCCATGAAGAGCACGCTGGAGAGCGCGGGCTCGCAGTTCTCGCCGATGCGGTCGACCACCACCCGGAGCTCCGCCGGCATCGCGTCCTCGGCCGGTTTGAGGTCGTCGTCGAGCACGAAATAGGCCGCGTCCTCGCCGGTGGTCGACACCATGAGCAGCTTGAGCCCGGGCCAGGCGGTCTTGCCGTCGATGCGCTCGACGATCTCCAGCGGATCGGTGACGTCGGTGCCGCCCCAGCCGCTGCCGTGGTCGGCGACCTGGAAATACCGCCCCGGCGTCGAGCGCCGGCCGCGCACCCTGATGCCGGCCGCCGGCATGTCGAGGAACTTGCCCGACTGGTGCTCGGTCAGCACGCCGGTGATGTGGTCGTCGACCACGATCACCTCGTCGACATGGCCGTGCCATTGCGGCGCGAAGATGCCGATCGTGGCCGAGCCGCAGCCGACCCGCATGCGCTCTTCCATCACCCCGTCGATGACCGGCGGCTGCCCGGCCTGGACGGTGAGCGCGGCGCCGCCGTCGACGGTCATCTCGACGGGCTCCTTGTTGCAGAGTTCCAGCATCGCCTTGCAGGTGACGTTGCCTTCCTTCTTGGAACCCCCGGTGAGATGCCGGACGCCGCCGATGGCGAGCATCTGCGAGCCGTACTCGGCCGTCGTCACATGGCCGATCTGCTCGCCGTCCACCCTGACCGCCGCCGGTTCCGGGCCGATATAGCGGTCGGTGTCGATCTTCACCTTGACGCCGCAATAGGAGAACACGCCCTCGGAGACGACGGTCACCATGTCGATCCCCTCATGCTCGGAGGAGACGATGAAGGGGGCGGGCTTGTAGTCCGGATAGGTGGTGGTGGCGCCGATCCCGGTCACGAAGACCGGCGCCTCGCGGTTGACCAGCGAGCCGTCCCAGCTCTCGGACGCTTCGAGGAAGGGGACCAGCTTGCCCGCCTCGTCGACCACCTTCTGGGTGACCAGCAGGGGATCGACGCGGGTGAGCCTGCCGTCGAAATTGCCGTAGCGGTCGCAGGCGCCGGTCTTGTCCGGGCGGATCCGGCACAATACCGGGCAGGCGTCGCAGGTGATGATGCCGTCGCTCATGGGCTCAGCCCTTCCGCTTCCCGTTTTGGGCGAGGATCGCCGCGCGCACCCGGTCCGGCGTCGCCGGCGCGCGGGTGAGCCGCACCCCGGTCGCGTGGTGGATCGCGCCGAAGATCGCGGGCGGCGTCGGGATCAGTGTCGGCTCGCCGATTCCCTTGGCGCCCCACGGGCCGGTCGGCTCGGGGTCCTCGACCACGACATAATCGATCTCCGGCATGTCGCCCACGGTCGGGATCAGGTAATCGTGCAGGTTCTCGGTGCGGCCGGGGACGTATTCCTCCATCAGCGCGAGCCCGAGCCCCTGGGCGACGCCGCCGTCGATCTGCCCCTCGACCTGCTGCGGGTTGAGCGACTTGCCGACATCGTGGGCGGCGACCATGCGGCGGACCTTCACCGTGCCCAGCGCCACGTCGACCTCGACCTCCGCCATGTGGGCGGCGAAGGCGTAGGTCGCGTAGGGCGTCCCCTGGCCGAACTCGTCGAGCGGCACGGTCGGGGGATCGAAATACCCCTCGCCGACCAGCACGTCGCTGTCCCTTGTCAGGGGGAGCGCCGCGAGATCGACCTCGCGCACCGCCTCGCCGTCGCGCACAACAAGGCCGCCCTCGCCGAACGCGATCGCCGCGTCGTCGCCGACATTGGCGAGGCGCAGGATCTGGCGTCTGAGATCCTCGCCCGCGAACCTGGCGGCGTTGCCGGAGATATAGGCCTGGCGCGAGGCCGAGGTCTTGCCGGCATCGGCGGTGAGCTCGGTGTCGCCCCAGACCAGGTTGACCCGCGACATCGCGATGCCGAGACCGTCGGCGGCGCATTGCACCATCGTCGTGTTGGTCCCCTGGCCGATGTCCTGGGCGCCGGAATAGAGGGTGACCTCGCCGGCGCGCGACAGCCCCATATGCATGGTCGAGGGGTTGGACATCGAGGTGTTGCCGCAGCCATACCACATGCACCCCACCCCGACGCCGCGCCGCAGCACGCCCGAGGCGCTCGCGTTGAACGCCGCGGCCTCCGCGCGGGCCTTCCGCCAGTGCGGCCGGAGCCCCTCCAGGCAGGCGGCGAGCCCGGCGCTCGCCTTGAGCACCTGGCCGGTCGCGGTCTGGTCGCCGACGCGAATCGCGTTGATGTGGCGGAACTCCAGAGGATCGATCCCGCAGCGCTCGGCCATCATGTCCATCAGCATGTCGTGCAGCAGCGCCGATTGCGGCACGCCGAAACCGCGGAACGCGCCCGCCGGCGGCTCGTTGGTGTAGATGCCGGCCGAGGTCGCGAGCACGTCGGGGACGTGGTACGGCCCGGTCGCATGCACCGGAACCCGGTCCTTCACCGTGAGCCCGAACGAGACATAGGCGCCGGTGTTGAAATCGCCGTGGAACCTGAAGCCGGTAAGCTTGCCGTCCCTGGTGCAGCCATAGGTGGCGGACGTCCTGGACGGGTGGCGCTTGGTGGTCGAGGCCATCGACTCGATCCGGCTGAAGACGGTGCGGACCGGGCGGTCGAGGTTCCACGCGACGACCGCCAGCAGCACCTGGAGCCCACCGTCGATCTTGCCGCCGAAGCCGCCGCCGCAGGCGCAGGGGAGCACGTGTACCGCGTCGGTGGCGAGGCCCAGCACGTTGGCGATCTCGTCCCGGTCCATATGCGGCGCCTGGGTGGTGGCCGCGATCTCCAGCCGGTCGCCGACGCGGCGCGCCCAGCCGGCCTCGGGCTCGATATAGGCGTGCTCGACGAAGGCGGTCTCGAAGCTGCCCTCGACGACGATGTCCGATGCGGCGAGCGCGGCCTCGGCGTCGCCCTTCTTCACGAAGCCGCGCCCCATCACGTTGTCGTCGCCGCCGGCGTGGACAACGGGCGCGCCGGAGGCCGTCGCGTCCTCGATGCCGTGGACATGGGGCCGGACCTGGTAGCGGATCGGCACATCCTCGTCGCGGATCCCGTGCACCGATTCGTAGTCGCCGACGAGCGCCAGCACCGGCTCGCCCCGATGCTTCACCTCGCCGTCGGCGAGGATCGGCTGGTCCTTGATATGGGGGTAGACGCCGAAAGCGTTGAGCACCGGCACGTCACCCGGCCCGATCACCCTGACCAGCCCGGGATGGGCGTCGAACAGCGGCTGGAGATCGCCCACGGTGAAGGTCGCGCTCCAATGCGGCGAGCGCACCGCGCGCATCCAGAGCGCATCCTCGGGCGCGCCGTCGGCGCCGAAGATCTCGCTGCCATCGACCTTGCGGCGCCCGTCGGTCTTGGCGACCCGCGCGCCGACCGCCTCGCCCGGGCCGGGGTCGTCGATTTCGACCCCGTTGGGCTCGACGACGTGGCGCACGGCGGACAGGATCTTCTTGTAGCCGGTGCAGCGGCACAGCACGCCGCCGAGCGCGTCCTCGATCGCCGCCTCGTCGGGATCGGCCTGGCGGGACAGCAGATCCGCCGCCGCCATCAGCATGCCGGGCGTGCAGACGCCGCACTGCGCCGCGCCGTGCAGGTGGAAGGAATCCTGGAGCGCCGCGAACTTCCCGCCGGCCGCCGCCAGCCCCTCGACGGTCAGCACCTCGCGCCCCTCGACCTGGGCCACCGGGGTCATGCAGGAGCACACCTGGCGGCCGTCCAGCAGCACCGTGCAGGCGCCGCAATCGCCGGCATCGCAGCCGACCTTGGTCCCGGTCAGCGAAAGCTCCTCGCGCAGCACATGGGACAGGCGCCGGATCGGGTCGGTGCGGATCTCCGCCGGGCCGCCGTTGAGGGTGAAGGAAACCGTCGATTGCGTGGCCATCATGCGCTCTCCAGCTCAGCCAGCGTCCGGCGCACCAGGGTCAGCGCCGCGTCCATCCGGTACGCGCCCGTGCCGCGCACGTCGTCGATCGGCGACAACGCGGCCAGATGTTCCTCGGTGACCGCCTCGCGCAGGCCGGCGCCGATGGGCCGGCCGCGGAGGGCGTCCTCCAGCGCGTGCAGGCGCTGCGCCACGGCCGAGCAGGAACCGACCGCGAGGCGCAGCGAGGCCACGGTTCCGTCGGGGGCAGGTTCGAGCACGCCGGCGGTCATGACGATCGAGATCACCAAATAGTGCCGCGCGCCGAGCTTGAGGAAGCTGCTCGCGGCTCCTTCGGCGGGCCTGGGGACGGTAATCCCGGTGACGATCTCGTCGCGGGCGCGCACGGTCTCGCGGTTGCCGGTGATGAAGTCGCCGACGGGGACCGAGCGCGCCGAATCGCGCGAGGCAAGCTCGACCGCGGCGTCGAGGGCGAGCAGGTTGGGCACGCCGTCGGCCGCGGGCGATGCGTTGCACACATTGCCGACCACGGTGCCGGCATTCTGCACCTGGACGCCGCCGACCTCGCGCGCGGCGCGCTTGAGCCCGTCGAAGGCGGGCGGCAGGGCCGCCTCGATCACCTGGGTCCAGGTGACCAGCGCGCCGAAGCGCCAGCTCCCGCCGAGATCCTCGATCGCGCGCAACGATTCGATCCCCGTCACGTCGAGCACGTCGTCGTCGAGCGGCCTCCCCACCCGGGCGGGGTAGTAGTCGGTGCCGCCGGCGACGATGATGCGCGGCGTCTCGGCGAGCGCCGAGAGTGCCGATTCGAGATCGCCTGGCCTAAGATAGCTTGCCATCGCAGGGTGCGCCCCCACGTCTACAGGGAAGGGAAACGGTCCCCTCTTGCCGTTCGGGAGATTGTCCCGTGAAAATTGTTCGTGTACAAACGAATTTAAGTGCAATAGCCTTTCCTCTGTCAAGAAACCGGGGGTGTCGGGGAGGCGTTCCGCGGATCGCGCGGGACTGCGCATGGCATTGCTTGACTTTTGCGGCGCGGGGTTGATGACTCCCTGCGGCGCGCGACATCCACGAACGAGCGAAAACAGGTAAGTCAATGGCGACGAAGCTAGTCGATACGCCGTCGGGCGGGGAATCGCAGCGCGAGTCCGTCGACAGCGTGGTAATCCGCTTTGCCGGCGATTCGGGCGACGGGATGCAGTTGACGGGCACCCAGTTCACCCAGTCGACGGCGCTGATGGGGAACGACCTGGCGACCTTCCCGGATTTCCCGGCCGAGATCCGCGCGCCGGTCGGCACCACCTATGGCGTGTCGGCGTTCCAGATCAACTTCGCCTCCTACGACATCATGACACCGGGCGATGCGCCGGACGTGCTGGTGGCGATGAACCCGGCGGCGCTCAAGGTGCATCTGCGCGACGTGCCCAAGGGCGGCACCATCGTGCTCAACACCGACGCCTTCACCAACCGCAACATCGCCAAGGCGGGGTTCGAGGCCAACCCGCTGGAGGACGGTACGCTCGACAACTACGTCACCGTCGAAATCGACATCCAGAAGATGACCCTCGCCTCGGTGGCGGGGATCGGCGTGACCAACAAGGAAGCGGTGCGCTGCAAGAACATGTGGGCGCTCGGCCTGATGTGCTGGATGTACGACCGCGACCGGCAGCCCACCGTCGACTGGATCGAGCAGCGCTTCGGCAAGCGCGCGCCGGAGATCGCCAAGGCCAATATCGCGGCTCTCAACGCGGGCCACGCCTATGGCGAAACCGCGGAGTTGCCGAGCGGCATCCCGGCCTATATCGTTCCCAAGGCGGATGTGCAGCCCGGCGTCTATCGCGCGGTGACGGGAACCGAGGCGGTGGCTTGGGGGCTGGTGACCGGGGCCCACAAGGCAGGGATTCCGCTGTTCTTCGGCTCCTATCCGATCACGCCGGCCTCGGCGCTCCTGCACAACCTGTCGAACCTCAAGCAATACGGCGTCACGACTTTCCAGGCCGAGGACGAGATCGCCGCGGTGTGCTCGGCGATCGGCGCCTCCTTCGCCGGCTCGATCGGCGTGACCTCGAGCTCGGGGCCGGGGGTCGCGCTCAAGACCGAGGGCATCACGCTCGCCTTCGCGGCCGAGCTGCCCTTGGTGATCGTCAACAGCCAGCGCGGCGGCCCGTCGACCGGGCTGCCGACCAAGACCGAGCAATCCGACCTCTACCAGGCGGTATACGGCCGCAACGCCGATTCGCCCCTGCCGGTGGTCGCCTCCTGCACCGCCGGCGACTGCTTCTTCGCCGCCATCGAGGCGGTCCGGCTCGCCGTGACCTACATGACCCCGGTGATCCTGCTGACCGACGGCTATCTCGCCAACGCGGCCGAGCCGTGGGAGATCCCCGACGTCGACGATGTCGCCGACTTCAAGATCGACTTCGCCGCCGGGAGCGAGGAGTTCCACCCCTTCCTGCGCGACGAGAAGACGCTCGCGCGCAACTGGGCCGTTCCCGGCACGCCGGGTCTGATGCACCGGATCGGCGGTATCGAGAAGAGCTACGATACCGGCCACATCTCCTACGACCCGGAGAACCACCACCGGATGACCAAGGTGCGGGCGGCCAAGGTCGACGGCATCGCGGACGACATCCCGCTGCAGGAGGTGGCCGCCGGTCCGTCCACGGGGAAGCTCGCCGTAATCGGCTGGGGCTCGACCTTCGGCGCGATCAACCAGGCGGTCGAGCGTTCGCTGGCCGCCGGGCTCGACGTGGCCCACATCCACATCCGCCATATCTGGCCGCTGCCGCGCAATCTCGGCGAGTTGCTGGCGGGGTATGACAGGATCCTGGTGCCGGAGATGAACAACGGCCAGTTGATCACCGTGCTGCGCGACCGCTTCCTGGTCCCGGCCGAGGGCCTCAACCAGATTTCCGGCCTGCCGTTCAAGGTCTCCGACCTCGAAGCGGCGATTCGCGAGCGCCTGGAGAGCCAGCCATGAACGTCCAGACCCCCGTCGAGCAGCTCAAGCCGGCCGATTACGCCTCGGACCAGGAGGTCCGCTGGTGCCCCGGCTGCGGCGATTACGCGATCGTGAAATCGGTGCAGCGGACGATGGCCGAGCTCCAGCTTGCGCCGGAAAACTCGGTGTTCATCTCGGGCATCGGCTGCGCCGCGCGCTTCCCCTATTACATGGCGACCTACGGGTTCCACACGATCCACGGCCGCGCACCGGCGATCGCCACCGGCACCAAGCTCGCCAATCCCGAGCTCGACATCTGGGTCGTCATGGGCGACGGCGACTGCCTGTCGATCGGCGGCAACCACACGCTGCATGCGCTCAGGCGCAACGTCGACATCCAGATGCTGCTGTTCAACAACGAGATCTACGGCCTCACCAAGGGCCAGTACTCGCCGACCTCGCGGCTCGGCACGCGCTCGCCCTCGACCCCGCAGGGCTCGATCGACGCGCCGGTCAACGCGACCGTGTTCGCGCTCGGCGCCGGCGCCCGCTTCGTCGCGCGCTCCGTCGACACCAACCAGAAACACCTGCCGGTGATGCTCAAGCGGGCGCATGCCCATCGCGGCGCCTCCTTCGTCGAGATCATCCAGAACTGCATCGTCTACAACGACGGCGCGTTCTCGGGCTGGACCGACAAGGCGGCGGCGGCCGATTCGCAGATCCAGGTCGAGCACGGCAAGAAGCTCGTCTTCGGCAAGGACGGCGACAAGGGGCTCCGGCTCGATCCCGCCACGCTCAGCCTCGAGGTCGTCACCATCGGCGAGAACGGGATCGGCGAGGACGACATCCTGGTGCACGACGAGACCAACCGGCTGCTCGCCAACCTGCTGGGCTCGATGGAACACCCGGAGTTTCCGGTGGCCATCGGGGTGCTCTACTGCGACCCGGCCGAGACCTACGACGCGGCGGTCCACCGCCAGATCGGCGAGACCCTGGAAAAGACCCCGCCGACCGACCTCAACACGATGCTGCGCCGCGGCCGCACCTGGACGGTCGCGCCCGGCTGAGACGCTCGCGAGGAGACGCCTAGGCGTCGAGCAACGGCGCCAGGCGGGTCGCGGCGTCGGCGGCGAAGGGGTTGAGGAACACGACCCCGCCGAGGCGTTGGCCGTGCTGCATGTCCTCGCTCAGGATGGCGGAACAACCCGCCCGCCGGGCCGCGGCCCAGAGCATCGCATCCCAAAACGGGAGACGATGCCGTTCGACCGCGTCGATCGCGTCGATGAGGGCGGAATCGTCCGCCGCGGTCACCTGGAAGACATCGCGCCAGCCGCGCAGAAAGCCGCCCGCGCGCGCGGGGTCGAGGAGGTTCCTGCGCGTCGTCGCATGGAAGAATTCCGCGAGCGACTGGACCGTAAGCACGCAGTCACGCTTTGCTGCCTGGCCGATGAGCGCCCGCGACCGCCGGTGACGTTCGCCGGCATCGCGGTCGACGGCGTAGACGAGGATGTTGGTATCGAGCGAGAAGCGGCCGCTAACGGTCATAGAGATCGTCCCGCCGGATACGCAGCCCGCCCAGCGAAGCGCCTTCCTCCAGCCGCTCCATCATGCGCCCATGCGCCGCGGCCCATTCAGGGTCCGCTGTCTTGTCTTCCCGATGCGGCACCAGCCTGGCGATGGGGCGGCCGCGCCGGGTGATGACGATGTCTTCGCCGCCTTCGACCTCCCTGATCAGCCGGGAGAATTGCTGGTTGGCGGTCATCAGGGAAACGGTGCGCATGGTTCCAGACCGATTTTCTAGTATATAGTACAAATACAAGCGCAAACCCGGCCGGTCAAACCGGCCGGGCGGCGAGCGCCCCTCCGATTTCCGCCCCGGGGCTTTACCGGTCAGGCCGCCCGACTATCATGGCGCCGGCCAGATTCGGGGGGGTGCTGGATGCCGAGAAGCGTTGCCGTCGTGGGTTCGGGGCCCGGCGGCATGTATGTCGCGCAGGGGCTGATCGACAAGTCACCCGGCTGCCGCGTCGACGTTTTCGACCGCCTGCCCTCGCCGTTCGGGCTGATCCGCGGCGGGGTGGCGCCGGACCACCAGACGACCAAGCGGGTCTCCCGCGCCTTCGAGAAGACCATGCTGTCGGACGGCGTGCGCTTCATCGGCAATGTCGAAATCGGGCGCGACGTGGAAATCGGCGAGATCGAGCGGATCTACGACGCCGTGGTGCTGGCCTATGGCGCGCCCTACGACAACCGGCTGGGCATCTCGGGCGAGGACAAGGTCAACGTCTTCGGCTCCAACGCCTTCGTCGGCTGGTACAACTGCCACCCGGATTTCATCGACCTCGACCCCGATCTCGACATCCGGACGGCGGTGGTGATCGGCGTCGGCAACGTCGCCGTCGACGTGGCCCGGGTGCTCGCCAAGACACGCGAGGAGATGTCGGTCACCGATCTCCCGGACTACGCGGCAGATGCGATCGAGGCCTCGCCGGTCGAGGACATCTACATGTTCGGCCGGCGCGGGCCGGTCGAGGCGGTGTTCACCAATGTCGAGCTGCGCGAGATGGGACAGCTCGAGAACGCGAAGCCCATCGTCGATTTGGGCCAGCTGCCCGAGGAGGTGGTCGCGCCGCAGATGAGCGACCGCGACCGCAGGCTTCGCATCCGCAACATCGAGACCCTGAGGAGCTTTGCCGACGTCCCGGCGGAGGGCAGGCGCAAGCGCGTCCATTTCCGCTTCTTCTGCTCGCCGGTGGAAATCCTCGGCGGCGAACGCGTCGAGGCGGTGCGGATGGAGAAGACCCGGGTCGAGGACGGCCGCGCGGTGCCGACCGGGGAGACCTTCGAGATACCCTGCGGGATGGTGATCACCTGCATCGGCTCGCGGGCCGATGCCATCGACTCGGTGCCGTTCGACGAGCGCAGGGGGATCGTCATCCACGAGGACGGGCGGGTGCGCGAGGGGCTCTACGCCGCGGGCTGGGTGAAGCGCGGCGCCGTCGGCACCATCGGCACCAACAAGAACGACTCGCTCGACGTGGTGGAGCGGATCGTCGCCGAGTTCGCCGGCGCCGAAAGGGACGGTCCGGGCGGCTTCGACCGGGTCGCCGCCGAGCGCGGCCTGCGCGTCGTCTCCTATCCCGAGTGGCAGGTCATCGATCGCCTCGAGGAGCAGGCCGCGCCGGACGGCGCGCCGCGCAGGAAGTTCGCCACCCCCGCGGCAATGCTCGCGGCGCTGGAGGCGAACGGCGGCTGACCCTGCTTTCCGCTACCGGGTCTTGCCGCGTGCCTTCTTCGCGGCCGGCTTGCGGCGGATCGACACCGCCCCGCCGGCATCCTTGCGAACCTCGAACCCGCCGGACTTGGTGACGAGCGTGCTGAGATTGGGGCAACCGTAGGTCCGCGGATCGAAATCGGGCGCCGCGCCGAGGATGCGGCTGCCGACGCTGCCGAGATGCACCCACCCGTCGTCGTCCTCGCCCTCCATCGCCTTGACGACGATGTCCACGGCCTTCGACGGCGGTTCCTTTTCGGTCTCCGCGGCGGCGGCGTTGCTCGCGCTGTCCTTCTCCGCGACATCCTCGATGAGGTTCTCCACATAGATGAAGCGGTTGCAGGCGTTGCGGAACGCCTCCGGCGTCTTGCGCTCGCCGAAACCGTAGACCGCGAGCCCGTCTTCGCGCAGACGCTGCGCGAGCCGCGTGAAGTCGCTGTCCGAGCTGATCAGGCAGAAACCGTCGAGCCTGCCCTTGTGCATCAGGTCCATGGCATCGATGACGAGCGCGATGTCGGCGGCGTTCTTGCCGGTCGTGTTGTTGCGCTGCTGGTGCTGCAGGATCGCCAGCGACTTGACCGCATCGTCCCAGCCGGCGAGCCGGTTGCGGGAGAAGTCGCCGTAGATGCGCCGCACGTTGGCCTCGCCGAGCTTCACGATCTCCTCGAAGATCGCCTGCGCATGGCGGGCGCTGGTGTTGTCGGCATCGATCAGCACGGCGAGGCTGTCGGGGGCTCCGACGTCAGGCATGGCGGTTCCTCCGGGCGGCCCCGTCGGGGGACGCCTGCTCCGGTTCTAGAGCGTGTCCGCTCCGGATGGAAGCGCATCGCGCCGTCGTGAGGGGCCGGGCAACGGATATCGACCTCAATCCCCCGCGAACGCGATCAATCGTCCGCAGACCAGCGCTCCCAGCCAGCAAACCGTCGAGAGGACGGCATGACCCGCCAGGCGGGCGCGCGGGGCGTCCTTGAGCAGGAACCCGTGGGTCCGGCACAGGGCGAGCACGGACAGGACCCCGACGGCGATGAAGGCCAGCTTGAGCTGCAGGAACCCGACGCCGCTGTATTCCCGCGCCCGGACCGAGAACAGCAGCGGTCCGGTGAGCAGGGCGAGGGCCAGCCCGCTCGCGGCCACGGGCGCGAGCACCCGCACCACCGCTTCGCGGGAGATGCCCCGCCACACGCCGAGAAGCCGCAGGTTGAGCGGGACGACGGAGCCGACCAGCAGGGCGATCGCGAAGATGTGCGCGGCGCTGACGCCGGCATAGACCCAGCGGGAACCCCGCAGAGCCTGCGCCAGGGCCGTCCCCTCCAGCGCCGCGAACAGGGACTCCAAGGTCTCAGTCGCGCCCGGGGTAAAGGACGTATTCGCGCTTGCCCAGGAACAGCCGTTCCACCTTGACCCGTTTCTCCGACAGATCGGCGGCCGGCTCGCCGATCACCCGGATCTCGACCCCTTCGGCCAGATCGCCGTCCCTGAGGCCGGCGCGCTCGTTGCGCCAGGGCTGACCGACCTCGGCCCTCCACTCCTCGCCCTCCACGTCGATCTTCAGGATGCCGTGGGGATTGCCCAGGCGGACGGTCTTGACGATGCCGGTCAGATCGATATTGCCGCCGGTGGTCCACGACCAGCCGTGATGGGCCAGGGTCCCGACAGCCGGAGCCGTGAGTCCCAGGGCCAGTACCGTGACGAACAAGAGCCTCTTCATCATGCGCCTCCGATGCTTCAAGCGTTGCCGGGAAGGTTGCGTCACACGACCCGACAATCAAGCCGGCGCGTCCCGGACGACCTTTTGGCCCGCGGCGATCGTTCCGCTTGGGAATACGGTCGACCGGGGCAGATGCACGGGCGAGCAGCCGAAGGGTCGGGTGTCAGCGGAGCCCGTCGCGATCGACCGCTTCGATCGTTCGGAGAAGCACCCGCGCGCCGGCGGCGAGGTCGGCCGGTTCGGCCCATTCGTCGGCATGGTGGCTGAGCCCGTCGCGGCAGGGCACGAACACCATCGCCGCCGGGCAGATCCGGGCGAGGAACGAGGTATCGTGCCCGGCGCCGCTCGCCATCGACATCGAAGAGAGGCCCAGGCCGTCGGCGGACCGCGCGATCGCCCGCCGCAGGCGGCCGTCGCAGGTCACCGGCAGGCTGTCGGAGAGCAGCCCGCAGATGGCCAACCGGACGCCCTGGCGCGCGGCCGCGGCTTCGGCTTCGATCCGCAAGGACTCGACGAAGCGCTCGACCTGGCCCTTGTCGTCCGATCGCGCGTCGACCACCAGCCGCGCTTTGGCCGGCACCACGTTGGGCGCGTTGGGTTCGACCTGGAGCACGCCCGCGGTGGCTACGAAATGGCCCCTTGCCCGGCGGGCGATTTCGGTCGCGCTCTCCTTGACCCAGCCGACCAGCGCGGCGCAAGCGGCCAATGCATCGCGGCGGCCCTCCATCGGCACCGTGCCGGCATGGCCCGCCTTGCCCTCGAAGACGATCTCGACCCGCGTGATGCCGACGATCGCGGCGACCACGCCGATCGAGGCGCCCGCGCGTTCCAGAACGGGGCCCTGCTCGATATGCAGTTCGAGGAACGCCCGGATGTCGCCGCGCACCGCCTCGGCGAGCGCCCCCGGACTGCCTCCCACCGTTTCGAGCGCCTGGGCGAGGGTGCGCCCGTCGGGAAAGGTCTGGGCCAGGAGCGAGTCGTCGAGCAGCCCGGTCATCGCCCGCGAGCCGATGCAGGAGACGCCGCACTCGCTGGCTTCCTCGGCGAGGAAGTCCACGACTTCCAAATGGTGGCGCAGGGCGCGGCCGCGGGCGGTGAGGCAGCGCGCGACCTCGATCCCCGCGAGCACGCCGGAAATACCGTCGAACCGTCCGCCCGACGGCACGGTGTCGCTGTGCGAGCCGGTCATCAGCGTCCCGGCCCCGGGATCGGTTCCCTCAAGCCGGCCAATGAGGTTGCCGCCGGCATCGATCCGCGTCCTCAGGCCGGCTTCCCGGAAGCGCCGCTCCAGCCAGCCGCGCCCCTCCGCGAACAGCGGGGAGAAAGAGCGGCGCGTGAACCGCCGTTCGGGTTCGGTCAGCCCGGCCAGCGCCTCGTGGTCCGCCCACAGGCGCGCTTCGTCCACCCCCGCCCCGCTCACGCGGAACCCCGTGGCATTTCGGGTCTGATCCAGGCGCCGGTGCCCGGCTCGGCCACGCTCCCGCCGCGCGTCCAGACCGGTCGTCCACGCAGATAGGTTGCCTCCGCCCGGTAGGCGAGGCGGCGCCCGGCATACGGGCTCCAGTCGACGACATTGTTGCCCGACGCCGCGGGGTCGTAGCGGTGCTCGTCCGGCACCAGCACGGCGATATCGGCATCCCGGCCCGCCGCCAGCGCACCCTTTTGCCGGTCGATGCGGAACAGCCGGGCCGGGTTCTCCGCCAGCAGCCGCGCCGCCCAGGTCATCGGCAGACCGCGTTCCGCGAGTCCGGTCGCAAGCAGCGGAACCAGCGCCTCCAGCCCCGGCGCGCCGGAGGCGTTGTCCAGCATGTCGTTCCGGGTCTTGCGTTCCAGCGACCAGCTCACGTGATCCGTCGAGACGATGGCGATGTTGCCGTCCGCGAGGTGCCGCCACAGCGCCTCGCGCTCCGCCCGTCCGCGGATCGGCGGGTTGATCTTGGCCACCCCGGCGAGCCGGCTCACGTCGTCCTCCTCGCTCAGCGTGAGATAGTGGATGCAGGCCTAGGCGGTCGCCCGGTAGCCCTGGTCGCGGTAGGCCCGCGCCATCTCGTAGCCGCGGCCGAGCGAGCAATGGACGACATGGGCGGCGCAGCCCGTGGCGACGCCGAGCTCGTAGACCTCCGCCATCGCGAGCAGCTCCGAGATCGCGGGGCGCGACAGGCCATGGGCCAGGTAGTCCGCCCGCCCGCTCGCCCGGGTCTCGGAGAGCGCCGCCCGTATCACCTCCTCGTTCTCGTTGTGCACGCCGGCCATCAGGTCGAAGCGCGCGATCTCGGCGAAGCAGTCATGCATGGTCTGCGGCGGGATGCGCGGGAAGCGCTCCGGGTGGGTGCCGAAGGTCGAGAACTTGAAGGCGGCGGCGCCGGCCTCGACCATGGCGGCGATGTGGCGCGGTCCGTCGTCGGGGTGGACGGTGCCGTAGAGCGCGAAATCGATCCGCGCCTGGGATGCGGCCTGCTCCGCCTTCGTCTTCAGCCGCCCGGCGGTGCAGATCAGCTGGCCGTCGTCATAGGGCATGTCGACGATGGTCGTCACCCCGCCCGCCGCCGCCGAGCGCGTCGACCACAGAAAATCCTCCTGGTCGGCCTGGGAGCGCGAATGGACCTGCCCGTCGATCGCGCCCGGCAGGATCAGCCCGCCGGTAAAGTCCTCCACCGTCGCTGCGCCCGGCGCCGGGCCGTCGCCGATCCCCGCGACCTTGCCGTCGCGCATCGCGACATGGCCGCGCTCGACCACGCGCTCGGGGAGCACGATGTCGCCGATCAGGACGAGATCGAAATCGGACATGAGGCGAGGATTTCCCAGCGGCTCATTCGGCGCAAACGAATTCTCGAGGCTCCGATCCTTCAATAGAGGTCGAGGTCGCGGCGAATCCGCGCGAGCACATCTGCCGGCGGGCGGGCGAATTCGGACCGGCTGCCGGGCTCTCCGTCGCCCGGACGGGTGGTCGCGACCATGCCGATCTTGGTCACCGTCAGGTTCTCGTGCACCGGATCGCAGCGGTCGGCCTTGACGCCCGGCAGGACGATCAGATCCTCCTCGCCGCGGAAGCGCGCGGCGAGCGACCATTCGACCCGCTTCCAGTCATGCGGGTCGACGTCGTCGTCGACGGCAATCACCAGCTTCAGGAGATTGACCAGCCCCATCGCCAGCATGACCGCGCGCTTGCCTTCGCCCGGGCGCGGGCGGTGCATCGCGATGACCGCGTGCAGCCGGCCCATCCCCCCGTCGGTGACAACCACGCTGCGTACCGCCGGGATCGTCCGCGACAGCTCATGGCGCAGCGTGGCCCCGATCGCGACCGCCCCCAGCAGGCAATGCTCCGATGCGAAGCCCGGCAGGATCGCCTGGAATATCGCGTCCTTCCGCCGCGTCACGCAGCGGATCTCGCCCGCGATGCCCGGCCCGTAGCGGACATAGAACCCGGGGAACTCAGACACCGGGCCCTCCTCGATCGGCTGGTCGGGGCGGAGCACGCCCTCGAGCACGATCTCGGCCTCGGCGGGAATTTCGAGCCCGACCGTGCGGCAGGGGACGAGCTCCACCGGCTCGCCCAGCAACCCGCCCGCGATCCCGAACTCGTCGCGCCCGAGATCGACATACATCTGCGAGGCCAGCAGCACCGCGGGGTGGTTGCCGATGGCGACCGCGAACTCCAGCGGCTCGCCGCGCGCCCCGGCCTTGCGCGCCAGAATGTTGAGATGATGGTTGGCCGCGATCCCCGCCATCACCCGGTTGCCGCCCTCGAGCCTCAGCCTGGCGATGGAAAGGTTGCGACGGCCCGTCTCGGGGTCGCGGGCGACGATCACGCCGGCGGTGATATAGGGCGCCGTCTCCCGCTCGAACCAGCGCGGCACCGGCAGCAGCGCAGCCAGGTCGGGCGCGCCGTCGAAGACCTCGTCCTGCACCGGGCCGTGATCGACGGTCACCGGCGGGACCGGGCCCGCGACCGCCGCGGCGCAATGGTCGTCGAGGGCTTCGGGCGCGATGCCGAAGGCGAGCGCGAAGCGCGGGCGCGAGTTGAGAACGTTGCCGACCACGGCGAGCCCCGGCCCGTCGACGGTCTCGAAGAGCTGCGCCGGGCCCGTGTCGCGCAGCCCGAGGATCGCGCCGATCTCGAATTCCGGGTGGACGCGGCGGGTCACCCGCTGGAGCGCGCCCGCGCCTTCCAGCCGGTCGAGAAACTGCCTCAGGCTCGGTTTGTTCGACATTTCCGCCTCGAATCCGCCTCGACCGTCACCACATCCCGGGCAGCAGCAGGCTGAGGACCGGGAAGTTGAGCAATATCCCGATGCGCACGATATCGCTCGCCACGAACGGCAGCACGCCGCGATAGGTCTCGGTCATCGGCACGTCCCGCGCCGCGGCGCCGATCACGAACAGGTTAAGCCCGAAGGGCGGCGTGATCATGCCCACCTCGACCGCGGTCAGGCACATGATGCCGAACCAGACCAGGATCTGCGCCTCGCTCAGCCCGAGGTCGATCCTGAGCAGGATCGGCAGGAACACCGGGATGGTGAGCAGGATCATCGAGAGCGATTCCATGACGCAGCCGAACACGACGTAGAGCAGCAGCATCGCCGCCACCAGGAGCAGCGGCGGCACGTCGAGCGCGAGGATCAGCTCGGCCAGCGTCACCGGGAGCTGGCTGAGCGCGAGGAAGGCGTTGAACACGGTGGCGCCGAGCAGGATCAGCGCGATGAAGGCCGTGGTCTTCGCGGTCTCCAGCAGGCTGTCGCGCAGCTCGTGCCAGCCGAGCCTGCCGCCCGCGAGACCGATGATCGCGATCACGCTGGCGCCCACCCCGGCCCCTTCGGTGGGCGAGAACCAGCCGAGATAGATCCCGCCGATCACCAGGCCGAAGATCAGGGCGAAGGACCAGATCCCGCGCAGGCTCAACACCCGCTGGACCCAGCCGATTCTCTCGTCGGCCGGGGCGCTTCCGCCCTTGAGGCGGACGACGATCGCGATCACCGCCATGTAGCCCAGCGCGGCGAGGAAGCCGGGGATCACCGCGGCGATGAACAGCGCGCCGATCGATTGCTCGGTATAGATCGCGTAGATCACCAGGATCACCGAGGGCGGGATCAGGATGCCCAGCGTTCCGCCCGCCGCCAGCACGCCGGTGGAGAACGAAGGGTCGTAGCCGCGGCGCGACATCTCGGGCAGCGCCACCTGGGTCATCGTCGCCGCGGTCGCCAGCGACGAGCCGCAGATCGCGCCGAACATGGCGCAGCCGCCGACCGTCGCCATGGCGAGCCCGCCGCGCCAGTGGCCGATCCAGGCGCGGGCCGAGTCGAACAGCGCCTCGTTGATCCGGGCCTTGGTCGCGAACTGCCCCATCAGGACGAACAGGGGGATGACGATCAGCGAGTAGCTGGAAAAGCGCTCGTAGGTGAGCGACTTCATGACGTCGAGAAACGCCGCCGGCCCGGCGAGCAGCGCATAGCCGAGCCCGCCCGAAAAGAGCATCGCGACGGCGATGGGGACCCGAAGCCCGGCCAGCACCAGGGTCAGTACGAACAGCGACGCGCCGACCGCGAACCCTTCCATCCCGCGCCGCGCTCACACGGCGCCGGCCACGCGGCGCCACTGAACGACATTGACGTAGAGCGCCACCACCACCCAGAGCATGCAGGGAAGGATCGCGCCCGCATATCCGATCGACAGCGGGATTCGCAGGAACATCGTGGCGTCGTCCGCCATATGGGCATCGATGCCGCCCGCGATCAGCCGCCACAGCACGACCGCGGCGACGATGGAGAACAGCACGCCGGCGGCGAAATCGAGCAGCGCGGTCGTGCGCGCCGCGACCAGGCGCTCGACCAGCTCGATGATCACATTGGCCCGCTCGAAGTGGCAGTAGGGCAGGAAGGCCGCGATGGCGACCGCGCCGAGCAGCTCGACCACCTCGGAATCGCCGAGCACCGGGGCGGCGAAGACGGCGGCGCTGACCACGTTGGCCGATACGAACAGCATGGCGCAGAGGAGGAGCGCGCCGCCGGCCAGCGCCGTCACTTCGCAGGCGCGGCGGAGCAGCGCGCCCATCCCGGCCGCGGGCGCGCCGTCGTCCCCTCCGTTCCGCATGCCGAGGCGAACTCTATTTCCGGTACTTGTCCGCCAGCGCGCGGAGATCGGCCAGCATCTTCGGGCCGTCCTTGCCGAGGCTCGACATCTCCTCGGCCCAGGCCTGGATCGCCGGCTCGACCTGCTTCTTCCAGCGCGCGAGCTCGGCATCCCCGATCCGGATGATCTCGTTGCCGCGGGCGAGCGCCGCGTCCTTGGACTTGCGGTTCGCTTCGTCCCAGATCCTGCCCAGGCTGTGCGCGTAATCGAACCCCGAGCGGTCGAGGATGTGCTTGCGCAGATCGGCCGGCAGGCGATCGAGGGATTTGCGGTTCATCAGCGTCGCCAGCATCGTGTTATAGACCGGCACGTCGGTGTGGTACTTGGTCACCTCGTGCAGCTTGAACGGGGTCATCACCCCCCAGTTGATCATCAGGGCGTTGAACTGGCCGCGCGACAGCGCCTCGTAGACCTGGGGCAGCGGCAACCCGCCCGGCACGGCGCCGAGCAGGCGCGCCGCCATGCCGACATAGCGTGACGGAACCCGCACCTTGAGCCCCTTGAAATCCTCCATCCGCCGGACCGGGCGCTTCGGGGTGTGGATCGTCGCCGGATCGGTCGAGTGGATCGAGATCACGTGGTACTGGGCGTACTCGTCCCGCAGGTGCATGTCGTAGAACGCCATCGCCACCTGGCTCATCACCTCGGAGCCGTGGCCGATGAAGGGCAGCTCGAGCCCCGCGGAGCCCTTGAACTTGTTGGGGGTGTAGCCGGGCAGGGTATAGCCCACGTCGACCACCCCGTCCTCGACCTGCTTCGCCAGATTGGGCGCCTTGCCGCCGAGCTGCATCGCCGGGAACACCTGGACGGCGATGCGCCCGCCCGACGCAGCCTCGACCGCCTTGCCCCAGGGCACGAGATGCCTGGTGTGATCGTTCGACCGCGGCGACAGGAAATGGTGGATCTTGAGCGTAAAGTCCGCGGCGAAGGTTTCACCCCCGGCCACCGTGAGAATGGCGGCGGCGAGGGCGGCGCGGGCCGCCGAGCCGGCGAGCCCTCTTCGCGAGCAAGTTTTCATCACTCGTCTCCCGTCCGTGATTGCGAGTTCGTCCGCCCCGCCGGAAGGACTCCGGCGTTCGGCCGTCTCGTCCCCATCAAAGCCTATGAGACGGCTCCTGGCGACCGAAATTCCATAAGCGGAAGTCCGCCAGGCGCCGCGCGGGCGCGCAACTCAGTACGGAAGCACCCGGCCCACACCGTCACGGCGCGCCTTTGCCATGAACATGGCCGCCAGGGCGATATCGGAGATTGCCTGGCCGCGGTGCCAGAAAAGTATCGTCTCGGCATCGTTTTCACGCCCGGGCCGGTCGCCGTTGACGATCTGGCCGATCTCGGCGTGCAGGTTCTCCTGGGTGAGCGCGCCGCTGTCGACCTGATGGCGCAGCGCGCCGTAGGGGCCGGCGTGAGCATGAGACCAGGTATCGATGACGACCTTGTCGCAGACGTCGAGGAATCCGTCCTCCAGCGCGCTCTGGCTGCCGTAGGGGATGACCAGAGATCCCGGCTTGACCCATTCCGACCTGAACAGCGGTTCGGGCCGGACAAGCCGCGTCGCCTCGACGATCACGTCGGCGCCGCGGATCGCCTCTTCCCAGGTCGAGCAGACGACCACCCTTGCCGCCGCCTCGCCCGCCAGACGCGCGGCCAGCGCTTCGCGGCTTTCCGCGCGGCGGGAATGGATGCGGATCTCCTCGAAGTCGAACAGGGCGGCGATCAGCCGGACGTTCCAGTAGGAGCTCCCGCGCGCGCCGATATTGGCAAGCACCCTAGGCGCCCGCGGCGCGAGGTGCCTCGCGCCCGTCGCCGAGACCGCGCCGGTGCGCATGTCGGTGATGTGGGACGCATCGACGATCGCGACCGGCACGCCCGAATCCGGGCGCATGAGCAGGATGTACCCGAGCTCGGACGCCAGACCCAGCTTGTAGTTCGGCACGAAATCGCCGACGACCTTGAAGCCCGCGAGGTCGAGATGCGCCAGATATCCGGCCAGGATGTTGAAGAAGCCCTGGTTGGTGGGATCGTGACGCAGGTTGGCACGGGGATTCTGGACGTATTCTCCCCTCCCCTGGGCCGCGAAGGCCTGTTCCACCGCCTCCACGATCTCGGAATCCTCTATCTCGATCCGGCTGATATCGTCCCGATCGAGATACAGTATCTCCAGCCCTTCGCTCATGCGGCACGCGTCCTCGTTCGGGCCCCACCCCGGTTCGCGCGGGGTTAGGCGCGGTGCGACGGGCACGGCCATCGCCCGGCCCGGGCGGGAGAATGGCACGGGGACCGCGAACGATCCATGTACGCCCATGACAATGCGGCTGAAGGGTCGTTCCACGGAAGCCGCCGGCGGCGCGGCGTGCCGCGCTCGATCGGGCGCGGAAGGACGACCTGATGACGACCCGCATCCAGCCACCAGGGCCAGCCTTCCGGCGCATAATGTCGCTCTCAAATTGCGCCGGAAATGCGATATGCTGAGGGTGGCCGCGGCACGGGAGAACGACCATGTCCCCGAAGACGATGGACCCTCGGTACATCTCCCTGTCAGTGTCGGTCGCGCGATGCATTTGATCGCCAATACCAGAATGTACGGGGCGGGCGAGCAATGCCGCCGTCTCTGGACCGAACTCGTGGGGTTTGTCTCGCGCGATTCGGGGGTTCCGCTGGAGATCGTGGAACACGCGGCTCCGGCGCCCATCGAGGACTTATGGAATCGGCCCGACATGGGGCTGGTCCAGATGTGCGGCTGGCCCTATTGGCGGTCGGATCCGCGGCCCAACCTGGTTGCCGCTCCGGTCCTCGATCATGACTATTGCAGCGACCGGGCGCTGTACTGGACCGACATGGTCGTGCGCGGCGACGAGGAGGCGGGCCGGCTCGAGGATCTCTTCGAGGGTCGGCTGGGCTGGACCGTCGACCATTCCCATTCCGGTTACAACGCGCCGAGATGGATGCTGCTGCCCCATTTTCAGAGGGCCGGCAAACCCCTGTTTTCCCAAAGTCTCGGCCCATACAAATCGCCGATCGGGATCATCAACGCATTGCTGGAAAATGAAATCGATGTCGGCCCCGTGGATGGATATTTCCACCTGCTGCTGGAGCGCCATCGCCCGGAGCTCGCGTCGAAGATACGCACGATCGCCGTATCCGATCCCGCGCCGATGCCGCCCTTTGTCGCGTCGCGCGGGATTTCCGCCGGGGACCTCGAGAGCTTGCGAAATTCGGCCCTGCACGCTCACCTGGCTCCCGCCGCCAGGACGGTCATGGAAGACCTGGCCATACGCAGGTTCGTCGTACCGGAGACCGGGTTCTACGAAGCAACGGAGTCGTGGAGCCGGGACGCCATCGCACACGGGTACGAGCGGCCGGCCTGACCCGCCTTTCTCACCGGCGTCACCGCCGGCGGGCCGCCTCAGCCGCCCCGAAACCGCAGGGTCAAGCCCTGCTCGCCGGCCCCCCCCAGCCGCCGAAAAACGGCAGGTTAAAGCCGTGCTCGCGGGCGCAGGCGATGGCGTCGTCGTAGCCGGCATCGGCATGGCGCATGACCCCGCTCGCCGGGTCGTTCCACAGCACCCGCTCGATGCGCCGGGCGGCCTCTTCGGTGCCGTCGCAGACGAGCACCATGCCGGCGTGCTGGGAATACCCGATCCCGACGCCGCCGCCGTGGTGCAGGCTGACCCATGTCGCGCCCGACGCCGTGTTGAGCAGCGCGTTCAGCATCGGCCAGTCCGACACCGCGTCCGAGCCGTCGATCATCCCTTCGGTTTCCCGGTTGGGGCTCGCGACCGAGCCGCTGTCCAGATGGTCGCGGCCGATCACCACCGGCGCGCTGAGCTCGCCGCGCGCCACCATGTCGTTGAAGGCGAGCCCGAGGCGGTGACGGTCGCCCAGCCCGACCCAGCAGATGCGCGACGGCAGGCCCTGGAACCGGATGCGCTCCCGGGCCATGTCGAGCCAGTTGTGCAGATGCGGGTTGTCCGGGATCAGCTCCTTGACCTTCGCGTCGGTCCGGTAGATGTCGTCGGGGTCTCCCGACAGCGCGGCCCAGCGGAAGGGCCCGATCCCCCGGCAGAACAGCGGGCGGATATAGGCCGGCACGAAGCCGGGGAAGTCGAAGGCGTTCTCGACGCCCATCTCGCGCGCCATCTGGCGGATGTTGTTGCCGTAATCGAGGGTCGGCACGCCGCGCGCCCAGAAAGCCAGCATCGCCCGGACCTGGACGGCCATCGATCGCTTGGCGGCCTCCATCGTGCCGGCCGGATCCCGTTCCCGCTTCTCCTGCCATTCCGCGTATGACCAGCCCGCCGGCAGATAGCCGTTCAGCGGATCGTGGGCGCTGGTCTGGTCGGTCACCGCATCGGGCCGCACGCCGCGCTTCACCAGCTCGGGGTAAATCTCGGCCGCGTTGCCGAGCAGCCCCACCGACAGCGGGACCTTCCGCGCGCAGGCATCCGCGACCATCGCCAGCGCCTCGTCGAGGTCGGTCGATTGCCGGTCGAGATAGCCGGTCTTCAGCCGCATCTCGATCCGGCTCGGCTGGCACTCGACGGCGAGCAGCGAAGCCCCCGCCATGGTCGCGGCCAGCGGCTGGGCGCCGCCCATGCCGCCCAGACCGCCGGTCAGGATCCAGCGGCCCGAGAGGTCGCCGCCATAGTGCCGCCGCCCGAGCTCCACGAAGGTCTCGTAGGTGCCCTGGACGATGCCCTGGCTGCCGATATAGATCCACGACCCGGCCGTCATCTGGCCGTACATGGTCAGGCCCAGGCGGTCGAGTTCGTTGAACTTTTCCAGCGTCGCCCAGTGCGGCACGATGTTGGAGTTGGCGATCAGCACCCGCGGCGCGTCGGCATGGGTGCGGAACACGCCGACCGGCTTGCCCGACTGGACCAGCAGGGTCTCGTCCGCTTCCAGCGTCCGCAGCGCGGCCACGATGCGGTCGAAGGAGTCCCAGTTGCGCGCCGCGCGGCCGATGCCGCCATAGACCACCAGCTCTTCGGGCTTCTCCGCGACCTCGGCGTCCAGATTGTTCATCAGCATCCGCATCGGCGCCTCGGTCTGCCAGCTCCGGCAGGTCAGCGCGGCACCGCGCGGCGCGCGTATCTCGCGACTGTTGTCGATGCGGGTGGTGTCCGTCGTGCCGCTCATCCCGTCAATCCCCGATCCGAAGACGCAGCTGGGTCGATGTCGGGAACGGGACGAGGCCGCGGCCGAGCCGGTCGAGATGGGCCATACCGCCTCTACGCCTCTGCGCCTCTGCGATGACGAACTCCGCCTGAGCCCGTTCAGGACCCTTTCCACGCTTGTATATCACTAAATTCTATTGGCGATTGGACAACGGGGCGGGTGTTGTGAAAGGGTTTCCGCATGGGGGACACGCCTGACCGACGAAACGGGAGGAACAGATGACACGGGCAAAATGCGCTGCGTTGACGCTGGGCGTTGCTCTGATCGCGAGCGCCGCGATGCCGCCGGCCGTTCTCGCCCAGGACAAGGCGACCGCGCTGCGCTGGGCGAGCTTCGTTTCGCCGAAGAGCGCGAACAACGCGGTGACTGTCCCGGCCTTCGCCAAGGCCATCGAGGAAGCGTCCGGGGGCACGCTCAAGATCGAACACTATCCCGGCGGAACGCTGGGCAAGGGCCCGGTTCAGCAGCTTTCCATGGTCGAGAACGCGGTGGCCGACATCGCCGAAGTGGTGGTCGCCTATTCGCCGGGACGTTTTCCCGAGCTGTCGCTTTTCGAGCTTCCCTTCCTCGCCAGGAGCAATGTCGAGGCCGGCCTGGCCGCGTGGAAGATCTACAAAAAGGGCCTGGTTTCGGATTTCGACGAGTTGATGCTGGTAGGGGTCATCATGTCCGGACCCTACGGAATCTCGACCACCAAGCCGATCCGGTCGGTCAAGGACCTGGCCGGGCTGCGCCTGCGGGCGGCCGGTCCGATTCAGAACGAGATCGTGTCGCGGCTGGGGGCGGTTCCGGTGGGTAACGTTCCGGCACCCGCGATCGCCGCGAATATCAGCCGGGGCGTGATCGACGGAACCCTGATGGCGCCCGGCAATGTCTACACCTTCCGTATCGCCGACGCCGCGCAGCATCACAACTTCGACGTCAAGCTCGGCTCGGTTGCCGTGATCTTCCCGATGCGCCGCGACACCTACAACAAGCTCCCGGCGAAGGCGAAGGCGGCCTTCGACCGGTACTCGGGCGAATGGCTGACCCGCCGGCTCGGCGAAGGCCTGGACGGGCAGCTGGCCGGCGCGGTGAAGAAGCTCGGATCCGCCGGCGGCCATACGATTCACCAGTGGGACGAGGCGGCCATCGCCGAAGTTCGGGAAAGACTCGCTCCCATCGTCCAGAAGCACGACAAGGTCAACGAGAAGGGGGTCAACCTGTACAGGGAGGTGTTGGCCGCGATCGAGGAGGTTCGGGGCGCGCAATGAGCCCCGGTCCGCGCTGACCGGCGCTCCGGCGTTCCCGGAGAGCGCATGGGGGCCGGCACATGATCCGGCTGATCGGGACCGCCGGAAAGTACTCGGCGGTCCTCGGATTGATCTGCCTGCTGCTGATTTCCACCGCCATCCTGTCCGATGCGCTGACGCGAACCGCCTTCAATGCGCCGATATACGGGCTGAGCGACCTCCTGGAAGTCCTGACGCCGGTCATCGTGGCGTCCTGCTTTCCGGTGACCCTGGCGACGATGCAGAACATATCCATCCGCTTCCTGGGGCGGTCGCTGAAGCCGCGCGCCGGGCAGCTGGTGGAGCTCTTCGGCCAGTTCGCCGCCCTGCTGGTCATGGCCGGGATCGTCTGGGAGGTCGGGCGCTACACGGCCGGCCTTGTCGAGCACCGGCAATTCACCTGGCTGCTGCGTATTCCGATCTGGCCGAGCTGGATCCTTTCGACCCTGCTGCTGGCCTTGTGCCTGCCGATCCAGACGCTGGTCGTGGCAGAGGTTTTCGGGAATTTCCGACACAATCGTTCCCTGGCGGGTCCCGAGGCGGGGCTCCGGGACGCAGGCGGGGATAACCGGGAATAGTGGACCCCATCGCCCTCGGTCTCCTGTCGTTCCTGGGAATGCTGTCGCTCATCGCGGTTCACGTTCCGGTCGGCATAGCGATGGCGATCGCCGGGGTCGCGGGCTTCTACGCGATGACCGGCAACATCCATGCCGCGGTCTCGATGTTCGGATCGGAGACCGCGACCGCGATATCGAGCCCTCACCTGATCATAATTCCGATGTTTCTTCTGATGGGCTCGTTCGCCGGCGTGTCGGGGCTGGCGAGCGATTTGTACCATCTCGCGAATTCCCTGTTCGGGCACCGCCGCGGTGGGCTGGCCATGGCGACCGTCGCCGGATGCGGCGGGTTCGGCGCCGCCTGCGGATCGTCGATCGCCACGACCGCCACGATGGCGCGGATCGCGCTCCCGGAGATGGAGCGGCGGGGATACGCGCAAAGCCTCAGCGCCGGCTCGATCGCCGCCGGGGGCACGCTGGGCTCGCTGATCCCGCCCTCGTCGATCATGCTGATCTATGCTTTTCTGACCGAGCAGTTCGTCATCACGCTCTTCATCGCCGGCGTGATTCCCGGCCTGTTGACGATAGCGATCTACTTCGTCGCCATTCAGATCGTCGTGCGGCGCAACCCGGCGCTCGCGCCGGCGGGGACGAGACGGAGCTGGGCCCAGACCGCGAGGACCGCGGCGAACAGCTGGGGCATCGTTTCCATCATCCTCATCATGACCGTCGGACTCTATGGCGGCGTGTTCACGGTCATCGAAGCGGCGGCGGCGGGGACATTCATCGCCTTCATATTCGCGATCGCCCGGGGCAGGCTGAACCGCAAGACATTCTTCCGGACGATCGGCGAAACCGCGGGCAATGTCGGCCTCCTCTACACCATCCTCATCGGGGCTCACATATTTTCGAATTTCATTGCGATCACCAGGATGCCCGCCGCGCTGGTCGACTGGGTGGTAAGCCTCGGCCTGCCGGCGCTTGCGATCATATTCGTGCTGGCCGCCATCTATATCGGGCTCGGCGCGATATTCGATTCCGTCGCCGCCATGGTCATAACGCTCCCCTTCGTCTTTCCGCTGGTGACCGACGGGCTGGGCTACGACCCGATCTGGTGGGGCATCGTGATGATCATGGTGATCGAGATCGGCATGATCACGCCGCCGATCGGCATCAACGTCTTCGTGATGCACGGGGTGAGGAGCGATATTCCGCTCGGCACGATATTCCGGGGAATCGTGTCCTTCCTGTTCGCCGACTTTGTCCGGCTCACCCTGGTGATCCTGTTTCCCGCCATCGCGCTCTGGCTGCCGCGGACCATGTGAGGAACGGGAAGGTGGATCACAGGGAATTTCTCAGATCCCTTTCCCGGGCCGACCGGAAGGCGCTTTCCGAGCAAAGCGACGGGCCCGGCCTGCGCCACCTGGCCGTGTACGTCTCGCTGATCCTGCTGCTTGCCGTGCCGATTGCCCTTCGGGTACCGGGCTGGCCGGTCCTGATGGTTCCACTCGGCATCCTGCTCGCCTTTCTGTTCAATCTGGAGCACGAATGCACCCACACGACCGCGTTCAGGACCAGCTGGGTCAACGAGTGGAGCGGCCGGATCTCGGGGTTCCTGATCCTGCAGCCGTTCCAGTGGTTCAGGCACTTTCATTTCGCCCATCACCGGTTCACCAACGATCCCGAACGCGATCCGGAATTGACCGGCAAGCCGAAACCCGAAACGGTCGCCCAATACATCGTTTTCGCATCGGGACCGATTTACTGGAGAAACAAGATCGTCCTTCTGTTTCGGAACGCACGGGGTCGCGATTTCGACGATTTCGTCCCGCAAAAGGCCCGTCGACAGCTGCGAACCGAAGCCCGGGCCTCGCTCGCGATCTATGCGGCCGTGCTGGCTTTTTCGATCGGGGTGTCACCCGCGCCGATCTGGGTCTGGCTGGTCCCGCTGGTCGTCGGATTCCCGATCCTCAGACTGTACCACCTGGCGGAGCATGGCCTCTGCCCGCCCGTCGCCGACATGTTCGAGAATTCGCGCACCGTGCTCACCAACCCGGTCGTCCGTTTCGTCACCTGGAACATGCCTTATCACATCGAGCACCATACGCTGCCGATGGTGCCCTTTTTTCGGCTCCCCGACCTGCATCGGCTGGTCAGGGAACATCTCGGGCAGACCAGTGACGGCTACGTGAGATTCAGCCTTGAGTATGCGCGCCGCCTGACCCTCGCGAGACGTGAGACACCGATGATGAAGGTCGACCGGTGACAGCGGATCATCCGAAAGATCCCGCCGAATACGCGTTCGCGCTCGGCGACTGGGGGAGACCGGTCGCAACCGCCTCGCCCGAGGCGCAGGCCTGGTTCGATCTGGGTCTCAACTGGACATATGCGTACAACCACGAAGAAGCCGTGGCCTGCTTCCGCGAGGCCCTCCGACACGACCCGGATTGCGCGATGGCCTGGTGGGGCATCGCCTACGCCGCGGGGCCGTTCTACAACCGTCCCTGGATCCGCTACACCGAACGGGAGATCGCCGAGACATTGCCGCTCTGCCATGACGCGGCATCGGAGGCGCGCCGGGCGCTGGACAGGGCGGAGAACGGCAGGCCGGACGAGCGTGCCCTGATCGAGGCGATATCGACCCGCTACCGGTCGCGAAGCGAGACCAGCCATCGCGTCCTGAACCGCTGGCACCGGGCGTTCACGGACGAGATGCGGGCGGTCTACGCCGCCTTCCCCGGCGACCTCGATATCGTCGCCCTGTTCGCGGAAGCGGCGGTCACCTGCACGCCGCGACAATTGTGGAACCTCAAGACGGGACAGCCGAACCCGGACGCCCTGACCGGGGAAGCGATCGTCGTTCTGGAGAGAGCGCTGGCGGAGATCGCGGAAACCGGGACCCGTCATCCCGGAATCCTCCACATGTACATTCACCTGATGGAGATGTCCCCCTTTCCGGAGCGGGCGCTGCGCGCCGCGGACATGGTGCGGGGGCTGGTGCCGGATGGCGGCCATATCGAGCATATCGCGGCGCACATCTACGTGCTGTGCGGCGACTACGCGCAGGCGGTGGAACAATGCCGTCGCGCCGTCGAGGCGGACGACAGGTATCTCGACCATGCGGGCCCCTTCAACTTTTACACCACCGCCCGGTGCCACGATCTTCATCTGCACATGTACACCGCCATGTTTCTCGGCCACTATGCTTCGGCCATCGAAGCCGCGAACCGCATCTGCGCGACGGCGACGCCGGACCTGGTGGCCTCCAGCTACCCCTTCATGGCCAGCATCCTGGACGGCTATTCCGCCATGCGTACCCATGTGTTCGTGCGGTTCGGAAAATGGCGGGAGCTGATCGAGGACGGGCTGCCGGACTCCCCCGAACGAACGCCGATCCGGGTCGCGATGCACCACTACGGCAAGGGCGTGGCCTACTCTGCCCTGGGCGACATCGACAACGCGGAAGCCGCGAAGGGCGAGTTCGACCGGTTTCTCGAAACGATCCCGGAGAGCGCCATTTTTCTCAGCAATTCCGTTCGGGACATCCTGCACGTCGGCAAGGCGATGCTCGAAGGGGAGTTGGAGTATCGCAAGGGAAATCACGAACGCGCCTTCGATGCCCTGCGCCTGGCGGTCGAACGGGACGACGATCTCAACTTCACCGAGCCGTGGGCATGGATGCATCCGCCGCGCCATGCGCTGGGGGCGCTGCTGGTCGAACAGGGCCGGTTCGAGGAAGCGGAATCGGTCTACCGAACGGATCTGGGTTACACCGGGGACATCGCCCGCTGCAGCCAGCATCCGGACAACGTCTGGTCGGTGCACGGGCTGCTGGAATGCGTGAAGGGGAACGGCGAATCGAACGAGGCCCGGTTGCTCGCACAGAAATTGAGGATTGCCCAGGCGAGAACCGATATTTCCATAGCGTCGTCGTGCTTTTGCCGGACGCAGGGAAGCAGCGCGGATGGGCGCTAGGTGAGGCGCTTCAGGAGGGCGAGGAAGGCGCGGCGCTCGGCCTCGTCGAGGCCGGCCAGGGTCTCGTCGCTGATCGCGTGGCCGTCGGGCATGGCGGCGGCGATCAGCGAGCGCCCGTCGCCGGTGAGGCTCAGGACGACGCGGCGCCGGTCCTCCGCGTCGGGCTTGCGGTCGATCAGCCCGCGCGCGAGCAGCCGCTTGATCACCCCCTGCATGGTGGCCGCATCCATCGCGGTGCGCCTGCCGAGCTCGTTCTGCGAGACCTCGCCGAGATCGTGCAGCTTGACCAGGGCAGCAAATTGCAGCGGCGTGAGCTGGGCATCGCCGATCATGTCCTGGAAGATCGCCGCGTGGCGCTGGTGGGCGCGGCGCAGCAGATGGCCGACCTGGTCCTCCAGCACATAGGCCGGGCCGGCGTCGTCCCGCCGCGCGGTCGCTACCCGTTTCATTCGACGCCTTCGCGAAATCGTTTGTATACGAACGATGGAGGCGGCGCGGGGTGGGGTCAAGCTCCCGGCCCTCCCGGCATGTGGACGGGCTGTTGGGGACGCACTAAAACCCGTGCGTCTGCCCGAGGGAGGTCCCATGCAGCTCTACAGCTATTTCCGGTCTTCGGCCGCCTACCGGTTGCGCATCGCGCTCAACCTCAAGGGGCTCGACTACGAGCAGGTCGCGGTGGACCTGCCGGGCGGGGTGCATCGCGCGGCCGAATTCGAAGCGGTCAACCCGCAGCGCCTGGTGCCGGCGCTGATCGACGGGGAGCGCACGCTGATCCAGTCGGTGGCGCAGATGGAATATCTCGAGGAGACCCGGCCCGAACCGCCGCTTCTTCCGGCCGACCCCGTCGAGCGGGCTCGGGTGCGCGCGCTGGTGCAGATCGTCGCCTGCGACATCCACCCGCTCAACAACCTCCGGGTGCTCAAATACCTGCAGGAGACGCTGGGCCACGACGACGCGGCGCGCGATGCCTGGTACGCCCACTGGATCGCGGAGGGCTTCGTCGCGCTGGAACGGCTGCTCGCCGGGAGCGACCACACCGGGACGTTCTGCCACGGCGAGGCGCCGGGCATGGCCGATGCCTGCCTGGTGCCGCAGGTCTTCAACGCCCAGCGTTTCAAATGCCCGACCGGTCCCTACAAGACGGTCATGCGCATCTTCGAGGCGTGCGACGCGCTCGAGGCCTTCGCCGCCGCCCACCCGGCGAGGCAGCCGGATTCGCCGCCCGGCTGACGCGCGCGGCGCACGAATCGCTCGCCCCGCGGGCGGCAAGTTCTCTAGTATGGCGAACCAGCGGGACTTCCGAACAGGGGAGACGGAAAATGAGATTTGCGACATTGCTTGCGGCCGTGGCGGCGTTCGCGCTCGGCGCGGCGGGCACGGCGGAAGCCCAGTTCAAGCTCAAGGGCGATCCCAAGGTCGCCTTCGTCTATTTCGCCTCCAAGAACGACGGCGGCTGGACCCAGGCGATCGACGAGGCCCGGATCCGGGTCGAGAAGGAGCTCGGCTGGAAGATCCCATTCGCCGAGAGGGTGCCGGAGAAGGCCTCCGCCATCCGCCCCGTGGTCGAACGGTTCATCAGCCGGGGCTTCAACGTCATCAACGGGTCCGCCTTCGGCTATAGCGACACCTTCAAGGATCTGTCGAAGGAATATCCCGACATCGCCTTCGTCAACCCGGCCGGGATCACCAACGGCCCCAACCTCCAGTCCTATTACGGCCGGACATACGAGAGCCAGTATCTCTGCGGCATGGTGGCGGGCGCGATGACCAGGTCGAACAAGCTCGGCTTCGTCGCCGCCCATCCGCTCGGGCTGGTGACCTGGACGGTCAACGCCTATGCGCTCGGCGCCCAGGCGGTGAACCCGAAGGCGACGGTCAACGTGGTCTATACCGGCTCCTGGAACGACCCGGTGAAGGAGCGGGCCACCGCGCTCGCCCTGATCGAGCAGGGCGTCGACGTGATCGGCCAGCATGTCGACACCCCGGCGGTGCAGGTCGCGGCCCAGGAGAAGGGGGTGTGGGGCACCGGCCATCACCGCGACATGCGCGAGTTCGCGCCCAAGGCGACGCTCTGCTCCTCGGTCTGGGTGTGGGACCGCTTCCTGATCCCGCTCTACAAGCAGATCTCGTCGGGAAGCTGGAAGACCAAGCCCTATGGCGAGTTCGTCGGGCTCGGCCACGGCGGCACCGACATCGCCTGCTGCAACGAGATCGTGCCCAAGGCGGTGGCCGACAGGGTGATGGCGGCGCGCCAGAAGATCATCGACGGCTGGCACGTCTATACCGGCCCGATCGTGGACAACAAGGGCAAAGAGGTCGTCGCCGCCGGCAAGACCCCGTCGGATGCCGATCTCTGGGGCATGAAGTACCTGGTCAAGGGCGTCATCGGCCAGCTCTGAGCCGATAGCCGACGCCAGCCTTCGCGCCCGGCCGGTCCCCGCCGGCCGGGCGCGTTCCGTTGGAGCGCCGGACATGACCGCCGCGCTCGAGATGAGCGACGTCAGCAAGGAGTTCGACGGCAACCGGGCGCTCGACGGGGCCTGGTTCCGGGCCGGGTACGGGCGGGTCCACGCGCTGCTCGGCGAGAACGGCGCCGGCAAGTCCTCGCTGATGAACGTGGTCTGCGGGCTCTACGCGCCGGATGCGGGCCGCATCGCCGTCGACGGCGCGCCGGTCGCGGTCACCGGCCCGGCGCATGCCCGGGCGCTCGGCATCGGCATGGTGCACCAGCACTTCAAGCTGGTGCGCCCGTTCACCGTCGCCGAGAACGTGGCGATGGCGAACCCTCTCGGCGGGCGCTGGACCGACGAGCTGGCGCGGGTGGCGGAAACCATCGAACGCCATTGCGGCGAGCTCGGCTTCGAGCTCGACCCCGGGGCCCGCATCGATTCGATCTCGGTCGCCGAACGCCAGCGGGTCGAGATCGTCAAGGTGCTGATGTCGGGCGCCCGCATCCTGATTCTCGACGAGCCGACCGCGGTGCTGACCGACGACGAGGCGGACCGGCTGCTGGGCGTCGTCCGCGGCCTCGCCGGGCGCGGCGCGGCGGTGGTCCTGATCACCCACAAGCTCCGCGAGGTGCGCGACTTCGCCGATCGGGTGACCATCATGCGGGCCGGGCGGACGGTCGCCGACGAGGACCCGAAGACGCTGTCCGACCGGCGCATGACCGAGCTCATGGTGGGCTCCGCGCCGCGCAGCGCGGTGGCCGCGCGGAGCGGCGGCGGCAAGATACGGCTCGACATCCGGGACCTCGGCGCCGCGCGCGACGACGGCCTGGCGGCACTCGCCGGGATCACCTTCGCCGTCCAGGAAGGGGAGATCTACGGCGTCGCCGGGGTCGGCGGCAACGGCCAGACCGAGCTCGCCGAGGTGCTGATGGGGGTGCGCCCGGCGACCGGCGGAAGCGTCGCGCTCGACGGCGCCGACCGCACCGCCGCCCACCCGGGCGAGCGCCGCAGAGGCGGGCTCGGCACCATCCCCGCCGACCGCTATCTCCACGGCCTCACCGCCGACCTGTCGGTGGCCGAGAATTTCGCCCTCGCCGGGCTCGCCGCCGGGCGCTACGGGCGCTGGTGGGTGGCGTCGGGGCGGATGCGCGGCGACACCGAGGCGGCGATCGCCGCCTTCGAGATCCAGGGCGGCGGACCGGCGACGCGCTCGCGCCTGCTGTCGGGCGGCAACGCGCAGAAGCTGGTGCTCGCCCGCGAGCTGTCGGGCGGCGCCGGCATCCTGGTCGCCCATTCGCCGACACGGGGGCTCGACCTGCGCGCCTGCGCGGCGGTCCAGAGCCAGCTGCTCGAGGCCCGGGACCGCGGCGCGGCGGTACTCCTGATCAGCGAGGATCTCGACGAGGTGCTCGATCTGTCGGACCGCGTCGGCGTGCTCAACCGGGGCCGCATCGTCGGCGAGTTCGCCCGCCCGGCGGACCGCCACGCGGTCGGACGGCTGATGGTCGGCCATGCCTGACCACGCCGCCGCCCCGCCCGCCGGGGCCTATCGCGCCCGCCGCCTCGGACGCCTCAACCTCGAAGTCCGACAGTCGATCGGCCGCGTCAAGCACGCCGCCTTCATCGCCTTCGGGCTCGGTATCGGGCTCGCGATCTCGGTCGCCATCCTGATGGCGGCGGGCGTCGAGGCGGCCAACATCTTCGAAGAGTTCGTGGTGCTGACCTTCTTCGACCGTCTCGGGCTGTCCAGCGTGCTGATCGAATGCAGCCCGCTGATCCTGGTGGGGTTGAGCGCCGCCGTCGCGTTCCGCGTCAATTTCTGGAACATCGGCATCGAGGGGCAGTTCTTCTGGGGCGCGATCGGGGCGACGGTGATCGCCATATTCGACGTCGGCCCGCCGGCGACCAGGATCGGGCTGATGCTGATCCTCGCCATGGTGGGCGGTTTCCTGTGGATCGCGCCCCCGGCCATCCTCAAGATCAGGCTCGGCGTCAACGAGGTGATCTCGACGCTGCTGCTCAACTACGTCGCCTATCTGTTCGTCCTCAACCAGATCTACGGCGCCTGGCAGGACACGCGCGACCGCTTCCCCCATTCGGAGGCGTTCGACGCCGCCGAGCGCCTGCCGCTGCTGGGCTGGGAGAAGGTCCATCTCGGGCTCGTCATCAGCCTCGCCGCGGTCGCCCTGGTGTGGTGGCTGATGCAGCGCAGCCGCTTCGGCGTCTATATGCGCTTCGTCGGCGCCAACCCGCACATGGCGCTCGCCGCCGGCATCCCGGTGGCGATGACAATCTTCCTCGCGGTCGGGCTGTCGGGCGCGCTTTCGGGTGCCGCCGGCTTCGTCATGGGGGCGGCGCAGGAGCACCGGCTGACCGGCACGATGGCGGCGGGTTACGGCTTCTCGGGGATCATGATCGCCTTCCTCGCGCGCAACAACCCGGTCGCCGTGCTGGTCGTCGCCTTCATGATCGGCGGGCTGTATGCAGCCGGGCAGAGCGTCAAGGTGTTCTACAGCCTGCCCCAGGCGCTGGTCTCGCTGATCCAGGCGATCGTGGTGATGTGCGTGGCCGCGTCCGACTTCCTGGTGCGCTACCGGGTGCACTGGCTGCGCGGGGCCGCGCGATGATCGAGTTCCTGGCCAACTGGCTCGCCTTCACCCCGGTCTTCGCGGTGCCGCTGCTGCTCGCCACCCTCGGGCTGATCGTCAACGAGCGCGCCGGGGTGATCAATCTCGGCGCCGAGGGGATGATGCTGTGCGGCGCGCTGGCCGGCGTCGCCTGCTATATCGAGTTCGGCGAGAGCACGGCGGTGGGCATGACCGCGGCCGGCATCGCGGGGCTCCTCGTCGCCTTCCTGTTCGCCTTCGTCGTCGTCGTGCTGCGCGCCGACCAGGTGGTGACCGGGATCACCATCGTCTTCTTCGGCGCCGGGCTCACCGGGCTGATCGGGCTGCGCTGGAACGACACCGCGATCGCCGGCTTCCGGAAGCTCGACCTCGGCCTGCTCTCCGGCATCCCGTTCTTCGGCAAGGTGGTCTTCGCCCAGGACGCGATGGTCTACCTCACGGTGCCGATCGCCTTCGGCGTCTGGTATTTCCTGTTCCGCACCCGCGCCGGGCTCAACCTGCGCGCGGTGGGGGAGAACCCGCAAGCCGCCGACGCGGCGGGCATCGCGGTCGACGCCTACCGCTTCTGGGCGGTCGCGGCGGGCGGCGCGCTGTGCGGGCTCGCCGGCGGCTACCTCGCGCTGGCGGCGGCCAAGATCTGGGTCAACGAGATGACCCACGGGCGCGGCTGGATCGCCATCGCGCTGGTCATCTTCGCCCGCTGGATGCCGGGCCGCGCGGTGTTCGGCGCCCTCCTGTTCGGCGGCATCGAGGCCCTGATCCCCCGCATCTTCGCCGCCGGCTGGCCGGTGCCGCAGTATTTCCTCCAGATGACCCCGTTCCTGGTGACGCTCGGCGTGCTGGTCTGGGTCGGCGTGGCGGGCAAGCGCCGCTCCGCCGCGCCGGGCGCGCTCGGGCTGCCCTATGTCAGGGAGGATCGGTGGTAGCGACCTATGCGCCCCGATTGGCAAGCATATAGGCGCGCAGGACGGCGTTCATCCGGCTCAGGTGGCCCTTGCCCTGCGCCTTGAACCAGTCGAACACGTCCTCGTCCACGCGCAGCGAGACCGCTTTCTTGGAAGCCCCCGGCGGCATGACCAGCTTTGCCGTCGCGAAAAACTTCTCGTCCATCTCGGGGATGTCGGAGGTGTCGAGCCCGTCGTCGGGGATTGCGTCGATGTCTGCCAAGCGCTCTTTCGAGACAGGCATGGAAGTGGTTCCTTTCCCACTCGAAACGCAACTCGGACGACAACCGTGTATATACAATTGTAACTCTATTCGCTGGATGTCAAGGCCCATTCCACGGCCGCCATCTCGGAATCCAGCGCGGCACGTTCGCCTTGTAGAGCCGGTAGCTCTCGCCGAAGCGGCGTTCGAGGACGGGTTCCTCGCTGCGGATGAAATAGGTGGTGTTGAGGAGGACGAAGACCGCCATCCAGGCGGCGATGTACCACGAGCCCAGGAGCAGGGATTCGCCGGCGAGCATGACGTTGACGCTCGACAGCATCGGGTTGCGGACATGGCGGTAGGGACCGCGGACCACCAGCTTCCTCGGCGGCGCCCATGGCGCGGGGGTGCCCTGGCCCGCGGTCGCGAACAGGCGCACGGTCCAGACCGCAACCGCGAACCCCGCCGCGCCCAGCACCGCGCCGATCCAGAACCTGGGCTCGCCCATGCCGACCGGCGCCATGCCGCCCGGCAGGCCGGCGGTCAGCCACAGGATCGCGCCCGGGACGTAGACCAGCGCCGTTCCGGGAAGGATGACGATGGCCTTGACCAGCTTCCAGCTCATGCGTGCCTGCTCCCGGCCGGCCGCTCATACCCGGCGCGGACCGAGGTCGCGTGTTGGTAACGCACCGGCATGGCGGGCTTCCCCTTTGACCGTCATCGTTCGCGCATCATATTGAAGGCCAGGATGTGAAAGGGAATGGCCATGGGTGCATTGGGTGCATTGAGACTGGCGAAGCCTCTGGCGGCGGCGCTCGCCGCCCTGACGATCGCCGCCGCGGCGCAGGCGCAGCAGGCGCGGACGGGGATTTTCGAAGGCAGGGGCGGGCACGAGGCCTCGGGCGGGGTGACCGTCGAGCGGGCGGGCGAGCGCTGGGTGATGCGGTTCGCCGAGGATTTCCGCCTCGACCGCGCGCCCGACCCGCGAATCGCCTTCGGCAATGACGGCTACGACGCGAGCACGACGCTGGGGCGGCTCAAGTCGCTCAAGGGCGCCGCGCGCTACCGGCTGCCCGGCAGGATCGACCCGGCCGGGTACAACGAGGTCTGGCTCTGGTGCAAGAAGTTCGACGTTCCGCTCGCGGTGGCGAAGCTGAAATGACGGCCGGGAGCAGGCGGCTCGTCCCGCGCCGGGTCTCTTGCTACCATCGCCGCGCACGGGAGAGGATAGCGGCATGGCGGGAAGCCTGAGCGCGGCGGAAGTCGCCCATTTCGAGGAGCACGGCTACCTGTTCCCCAGGCGCGCCATCGACGCCGAAGAGGCCGAGCGCTGCCGCCTGCTGCTGGAGCATTACGAGACCGTGCTCGGGGTCGAGCCGCAGACCTACCTCAAGATCAAGGCTCATGTCGCGGCGCCCTGGATCGTCGATCTGGCGCGCAACGAAGCGATCCTCGATGCCGTCGAGTCGCTGATCGGCGGGGACATCCTGCTGTTCGGCACCTCGCTGTTCTCGAAGAAGGGCAACGATCCCCGCTTCGTCTCCTGGCACCAGGATTCGGCCTATTACGGGCTCGACCCGCATGAGGAAGTCACCGCCTGGGTGGCGCTCACCCCGGCGACGCGCGAGAACGGCTGCATGCGGGTGATGCCGGGCTCGCACCGGGGGCCGGACCTCGACCACGACGAGACGTACGACCCGGAGAACCTGCTGGCGCGGGGCCAGACGATCCACGGGCTGGAGGACGAGCGCGCGGTCTATATGGAGCTCGAGGCGGGCGAGTTCTCGCTGCACCACGAGCGCACCGCGCATGGCTCGCTCGCCAACGAGACCGACGGGCCGAGGGTCGGCATCGCCTATTTCTACATGCCCGCCCATTGCCGCTCGACCATCGGACGGCGGACGGCGCTGCCGATGCGGGGCGAGGACCGCTACGGCCACTGGGACGCCGACCCCCTGCCGAAGCAGGATCTCGACCCCGACTGCATGGCCTTCCTCAAGGATATGTGGGCGCGCTACCAGGACACCGCGGTGGCGCAGGAGGCAAGGCGGCCCGGGTAGCCCGCATTTCTCACCGCGGGCAGCGCCGGTCCGTCACGTAGTCGTGGACGGCGATGCGGCCGGCGACGATGCCGGCCCGGGCTTCCTCGACCGCCTCCCGGACCGCGGGCGCGATGAGCTTCCGGTTGTGCTCGTCGAGCGCCCAGTCGACCCCGCCCTCGGCGAGCCCGAGGGTGACGACGCCGGGCGAGAAGCGGCCCCGCATGGCGTCCTTCAGGGTCTCGTAGGCGGCGACGTCGACCCGCTTCACCATCGAGGTGAGCACCGTTCCGGGCGCGATCCCGTTCTGGTTGAGGTCGACGCCGATGGCGTATTTGCCGGCCGCGGCGGCCGCCCGGATCACGCCGATCCCGGTCCCGCCGGCGGCGTGGAAGACCACGTCGGCGCCGCGCGCGAACTGGCCCTGCGCGAGCGCCGCCCCCCTGGCCGGGTCGTTCCAGGCGGCGGGGGTCCTGCCGGTCATGTCCCGGACGATCTTGATCCCGGACCGCGCGGCCGCCGCGCCCTGGGCATAGCCGCAGGCGAAGCGGCGGATCAGCGGCACATCCATGCCGCCGACGAAGCCGATCGTGCCGGTCTTCGATGTCAGCGCCGCCGCGATCCCGACCAGATAGGAGCCCTCATGCTCCCTGAACGCGTATTGCCGGAGATTGGGCAGATCGAGCCAGTTCACGTCGATGATGGCGAACGACCGGCCGGGGTTCTCGGCTGCCACCGCCTCGATCGCCTCGGCATAGGAAAACCCGACGGCGATCGTCAGCGTCGCCCCGCGCGCGATCGCGCGGCGCATGGCGGGCGCGCGGTCGGCTGGGCTCGCCGCCTCGTCGGTGGATACCGCGATCCCGGTCTCGGCGGTGAACCGCTGCGCGCCCTGCCAGACGGCGTCGTTGAAGCTCCGGTCGGCCCGGCCGCCCCGGTCGAAGACGATGGCGGGCTCGAACCCGCCGGCCGCCGCGCCGGCGACCGGCAGCGCCACGCACAACGCCCCGAGAATTGCCTTGATCCGCATCGCCTTCGCTCCCCGCAGCCCTCGCGCGGCACATTGTGCCTTCAATTCCCGGCGGACAATACAGGCGGGAAGGCGCGCCCCGCCTCGCCTGCGGGCGAACAGGCCTGGCTCTGGGTCCAGCTCCTGCTCGCCGCGCCGGTGGTGCTGTGGTCGGGGCGCGGGTTCTTCGTCCTCGGCTGGGCCGAGCTGCGCCATGCGGCGCCCCGGATGAACAGCCTGGTGGCGACGGGCGCGGGCGCGGCCTTCGTCGGCGACGGCATCAACGACGCCCCGGCGCTCGCCGAAGCGGCTACCGGCATCGCCATCGGCAGCGGTACCGATATCGCGATCGAGTCGGCGGACGTGGTGCTGATGGCGGGCGATCTGCGCGGCGTGGTGACCGCGAACCGCCTGGCGCGGCGCACGCTGGCCACCATCCGCATCAACCTGTTCCGGGCCTATGGCTACAACATCGCGCTGATCCCGGTCGCCGCGGGCATCTTCTACCCGCTCCGGGGGCTGCTGCTCGACCCGATGCCGGCCGCCGCCGCGATGAGCGCCTCGAGCGTGCTCGTGGTCGCCAATTCGCTGCGCCTCCGCCGCTTCGCCTGAGCCACCGCCGCCGCTACACTGCGCGCCGGTCAGGGAGGGGTGCAGTGGCGAACAGGGACTTGCGGAGCTGGCTCGACGATGTGGAGCGCATCGGCGAGCTCCGGACCATCACCGGCGTCGAGCATCACGAGGAGATCGGCGGCCTGGTCGACATCTTCCAGCGCAGGATGGGCAACCCGGCGGTGATGTTCGACGAGGTGCCCGGCTTCCCCAAGGGGCACCGGGTGATCGCCAACATCCTGACCTCCGTGCCGCGCATCAACGTCGCGCTCGGCCTCGACCCGGAGGCCTCGGAGATGGACCTGATCCGCTGGTGGCGCGACTACATGGGCGACGCGCCGACGCATGCGCCGCGCGAGGTCAATGGCGGGCCGCTGCTCGACAATGTGAGCGAGGGCGCGGCGGTCGACATCACCACCATCCCGACCCCCAAATGGCACGAGCACGACGGCGGGCATTTCATCGGCACCGGCTGCATGGTGGTGATGAAGGACCCCGACACCGGCTGGGTCAATTTCGGCTGCTACCGGGTGCAGTCGCACGAGCCGGCGGTGGCGACGGTGATGATGTCGCCCGGCAAGCACGGAAGGCTGATCATGGAGAAGTACCACAAGCGCGGAGAGGCCTGCCCGGTCGCGGTGGTCGCCGGAATGCACCCCGCCTTCTTCATGATCGCCGGGCTCGAGATCCCCTACGGCAAGAACGAGTTCGACGCGGTGGGCGGGCTGATGGAGGAGCCGATCGAGATCGTCAACATGCCGCGCACCGGGCTCCCGGTGCCGGCCGCCGCCGAGATCGCCTTCGAGGGTTACATCGAGGCCGACGACACGGTGCTGGAGGGGCCGCTCGGCGAATGGACCGGCTACTACGCGGGCGGCCAGCGCGAGGAGCCGGCGATCCGCATCGAGACCTTCATGCACCGCGACAACCCGGTGCTCACCGGGGCCATCCCGGCGGTGCCGCCCAACGACAACACCTTCTATCTCGGCACCTATCGCTGCGGCGCGGTGTGGAACCAGCTGGAAGCCGCCGGCGTGCCTGAAATCAAGGGGGTGTGGGCGCACGAGGCGGGGGGGAGCCGGATGTGGCTCACCGTCTCGATCAGGCAGATGTATGGCGGGCATTCGAAACAGGCCGGCATGATCGCCGCCTCATGCCACGCCGGCGCCTATTGCAACCGCTGGGTGGTGGTGGTCGACGACGATATCGACCCGACCAACATGGACGACGTGGTGTGGGCGATGTGCACCCGGTTCGACCCGCGCGAGGACATGGAGACCATCCGCGGCGGCTGGAGCAGCCATCTCGACCCGATGTGCTATGACGGCGACACCGACCGGCGCAGCGCGCGCGTGGTGATCGACGCCTGCATCCCGTTCAACCGGCGCGACAGCTTCCCCACCGTCGCCCGCTCGTCGCGCGAGCTCGACGACCGCATCCGCGCCAAATACGCCGACATGCTGCCATAGGCCTTCCGGTTCAGACGGCCGGCCGTTCTTCCTTGACCCGCCCGCCGACGGCCGGGCCGACGCCATCCTGGACGTGCCACTGGGAAAACCGCAGACCCTCGAAGGTCCGGGGCTTCCACGCCTCGGTCGCGTAGTCGGAATCGGCGTAGTACTCGACCGCCCCGCCGAGCGGGCTCTCGAAGTACCAGAAATAGGCCGACGAGACGGGATGGCGGCCGGGCCCGACATCGGTCCTGTAGCCCAGCTCCCGCATCCGCACGCCGCCGCCGAACACCTCGTGGATGTCGCGCACCTCGAAGGCGACGTGCTGGAGCTCGGTCTTGGCGCCGTTGGTGTTGAGGAAGAACAAATTGTGGTGCTCGTTCTCCGCCGAGCAGCGCAGGAACACCGCGCGGTTGCCCGAATACCGGTCGGACAGGCGGAAGCCCAGCCGGTCGCGGTAGAACTTCTCGCCCGCCTCGATGTCGGCGGCGAGGAACACCACGTGGCCCATGCGCAGCGGAGACGCGCCCTCGTCATAGAGCGGCGCGGGTGTATCCACCCTCTTCCGTTCCGCGCCTGTGTTGAATAGAGCCGCATTCACGGAGAGCCGCTTGCGGTGCGGCCACACCCGGAATCCGATGCCGATCCCGTTGGGATCGTGGGTGTGAATCGTCCCGTCGCGGTCGACCTTGAGCTCGCGGTCGGTGCCGAGCTCCCTGGCGATCCGCGCGAGATCGCGCTTGCCCTTCACCCCCCAGACCACCTCGCGGAACCCGCCGGCCGGGCTGAGCGGCGGAGCGAGACCGCGCGCGCCCTCCGCCCGGACGACGATGCGGCTGCCGATCTCGGTCGCGAATATCTTTTCCGAGCGCCCGTTCTTGACCCTCTCAAGGCCCCAATCGGCGAAGAACTTCCCGGCCGCCGGAAGATCGGGCGTTCCGAAAACCACCGAATCGATGCCGACGAACTGCATCCTGTCCCCCTTGGCAATTGTCATAGGTAGTATGATCGGTCATACAATACCCGTCAATTGCCGTCGGAGGCGGGAGACGCGATGGTTGGCGAGGAGCCGGACCGGCTCGGGATCGGGTCGGTGGAGACCGCCGCGGCCATCCTCGGCGCGCTCGCCGAAGGCGGCGGGCAGATGCCGCTCGGCGAGCTCGCGGTCGCCGCGGGGATGCATCGCGCCAAGGTGCATCGCTACCTCATCAGCCTGACCCGCACCGGGCTGGTCGCGCAGCCGGAACGGAACGGCGCTTACAGCATCGGCCCGCTCGCCATCTCGATCGGCCTGGCCGGGCTGCGCCGCGTCGATCCGATCCGCATCGCCTACGAGGCCCTGCCGGTACTGCGCGACCGGGTGGACGAGACCGTGTTCCTGGCGATCTGGGGCGACATGGGGGTGACCTGCATCGGTTTCGAGGAGAGCGCCCGCCCGGTCACAATCAGCATCCGCGTGGGTTCGGTCCTGCCCTTCCTGTCCACCGCGGCGGGACAGGTCTTCGCCGCCTACATGCCGCCGGCCCGGGTCGATCGCTTCGACGAGCGGGACAGGAAGCAATCGCGACTGCGACCGGCCGCCGCCGTCGAGCTGTCGAAGGGCGAACCCGCCACGCTCCTGCGGGAGGTCCGCGAGCGCGGGCTGGCGCGGGTCAGGGGAGCGTTGTTCGCCGGCGTCAACGCCCTGGCCGCACCGATTTTCGACCACAGGGGCGATTTGTCGACGGTGGTCGGGATCATGGGGCGGCAGGAGACCCTCGATGTCGCGTGGGACGGGGACGCCGCGAGAGAGCTCAAGGAATTCGCGGACGGTCTGTCCCGCCGGCTCGGTTTCGCCGGCAACGGCCTCCATCGAAAGCCGCGGGTTGGAGAGGGATGAGGCGGCATCCCGGGCGCGACGGGAGGGCCGGCATGATCGAGACAGCGGTGCTGATCGTCGGTGGCGGGCCCGTCGGACTCGCGCTCGCCGGCGATCTGGGCTGGCGCGGCCGCGACTGCGTGCTGGTCGAACGAAGCGACGGCGAGATCGTCCAGCCGCGCCAGGATTTGGTCGGTATCCGCACCATGGAGTTCTGCCGCCGCTGGGGGCTGGTCGAGGCCGTCGAGGCCGCGCCCTACAACCGCGACTACCCGCAGGACAATGTCTACATCGCCGGCTCGCTCGCCGAAGGATGGGAGATCGGCCGCTACCCCTCGCCCAGCATGAACGACGCGCGCCCGCCGCCCGAGAGCCCGTGCCGGCGCGAGCGCTGCCCGCAGAACATGTTCGATCCCATCCTGCGCGACTTCGCCCGCTCGCACGCCTCGGTTTCGCTTCTGTACCGGCACCGCTTCGTCGGCCTTCGAAGCGAGCGGGACGGCGTCGTCGCGGATATCGAGCGCAGCGATACCGGCGAGCGGCTGGAGGTCCGGGCGCGCTTCGTCGTCGGCTGCGACGGCGCCGGCAGCACGCTGCGCGGGGCGCTCGGGGTGGCGCTGGTCGGCGAGCCGGTGCTGACCCACACGACCAACCTGATCTTCCGCCGCGCCGGCTTCGAGGCGCTGCACGGCAAGCCGCCGGGATACCGCTTCATCCTGCTCGACGAGGACGTCGGCACCTGGGCGACGATCGTCGCGATCAACGGCCACGACGAATGGCGCATGTCGATCATCCGTTCCAGCGCGGACGGCCGTGCCCTGCCCGAGCACGAAATGCGGGACGCCATCCGCCGCGCGGTCGGATGCGACTTCGAATACGAGCTTGTCTCGGTGATGCCGTGGCGCCGCCGCGAACTCGTCGCCGAAACCTTCCAGTCGGGGCCCGGAGGGAGGCTGTTCCTCGCGGGCGACGCCGCCCATGCGATGTCGCCCACCGGCGGATTCGGGATGAACACAGGCGTCGGGGATGGGGTGGATCTCGCGGGGCTGGCCGGCTGGGCCGGGCCGGACCTGCTCGCTTCCTACACCGCCGAACGCCGTCCGGTGGCCGAGCGCAATGTCCGCGAAGCGTCGGGCAATCTCGGCCGCATGCTCTCGCCGGGCGCCCGGCCGGGGCTGCTCGAGCGGGGACCGGGCGGCGCCGCGCTGCGGGCCCGGGTGGGACGCGACCTGGCGACGGCGATGCTGCGCGAATGGCGGACGCTCGGCATCCATCTCGGCTATTGCTACGAGGGGTCGCCGATCTGCGTCGCCGACAACACGCCGCCGCCGAGCCTCGATCCGGCGGTCTACGAACCGGCGGCCCGGCCGGGCTCCCGCGCCCCGCATGCCGATCTCGGCGGCGGCCGTTCGACGCTCGACCTGTTCGGCCGGGGCTTCGTGCTGATCGCGTTCGGCCCCTCGCCGCCCGATCCGGAACCCGTACTGCGCGCCGCCCGGATGCGCCGCATGCCGGTCGAGACCGTGACCCTGGAGCGGCCCGACGTCGCGCGCCTCTACGCAAGGAAGCTGGTGCTGGTCAGGCCCGACGGGCATGTCGCCTGGCGGGGCGACGCGGCGCCGCCCGACCCGTTGCGGCTGGTGGATCGTGTGCGGGGCGCCGCGTGACCGGCTACAATCCACCGCGAGCAACCGGGGGAACGGCATGACCGCAGCGATCGCACCCGCGTTTTCCGGGACCGAGACCCTGGATGCGCTCTATGCCGGGCTCGCCCCGCTCAGCATCAACGCGGGCTGGGCCAAGCCGACGCCGTCGCTGTGGCCGGAGCCCAGGCGCAACTTCGTCCCGTTCCGCTGGTCCTGGAGCGAGGGCCGGGCCGCGCTGGAGGCCGCCGGCCGGCTGGTCGACACCGAGTTCGCGGAACGCCGCAACCTGATCCTGTTCAACCCGGTCGAGGGCAATTCCTACGCGACCGTCCGCACGCTGATCGCCGCCTACCAGGCGATCCTTCCCGGGGAGACCGCGCGCTCCCATCGGCACACGCCCAACGCGCTGCGCTTCATCCTCGAAGGCGAAGGGTCCTACACCGTGGTCGACGGCGAGCGTCTGGAGATGCGCCCGGGCGACGTGTTGCTGACGCCCAACTGGTGCTGGCACGGCCACGGCAGCGAGGCGGACGGGCTGTGCCTGTGGCTCGACTGCCTCGATGCGCCGCTGGTCCAGCTGCTGGAGCCGATGTTCTTCGAGCCCCATCCCGAGGAGTACGAGACGGTGCGGACGGCGCCGGCGGCATCGCCCTTCATCTTCCGCTGGGAAGACACGCTGGCCCGCCTCGACGGCGCCGCGCCCGACCCGGAGGGCCGCCATTTCGGGCGGATCGAGCTCGGCGCGCCGGCGCTGTCCTCGATCGCGCTCTTCATGCAGCGCCAGCCCGCCGGCGAGCGGACCCGCGCGACGCGGAGCACCGCCAACCAGATCGTCTGCGTCGCCCGGGGCACCGGCCGCAGCGAGATCGACGGCGAGGCGTTTTCCTGGTCGCGGGGCGACGTGATGGCGATACCCGCCTGGCGCTCGTTCGCGCATCGCGCCGAGACCGACGCCGTCCTGTTCGCGATGACCGACGAACCCGTGATGCGCCAGCTCGGCTGGCTCAGGACCGCCGACGGCTGAGGCCCCGGTTTGCGTCCGCATATCGCGTGTGATTGACTCGAAAACCGACCGGCAAGGGGGTGGCGTGAAAATGGCAAACGTCCAGGAGCTGGATTTCGAGAAGTTCCGCTTGCGCCGTTTCGTCGAACGCCTGATCGAGATCGACGAAGTCGAGATCCATGAGGAACCGGTGCCGCTCACCGGGCTGAGCCCGATCATCGAGGCGACGCCGAAAGCCGTCCTGTTCAGGAAGGCCGGACCCAAGCAATTGGAGCTCGTCGCCAAGGCCTCCGCCGGCCGCCGCCGCCTGATCGCCGCATTCGACAGCAGCGAGGACGAGATCTACGACGAGTTCTACCGCCGGATGGCCAATCCGCAGGAAGTCGTCGAGGTGCCGTCCGACGAAGCGCCGGTGCACGCCGTCAAGATCACCGGCGAGGACGTCGACCTGACCGAGCTGCCGTTCCACCTGCAGCACGAGTTCGACGGCAGCTGCTACATCTCGTCGGGCATCGACTACACGGTCGATCCCGAGACCGGGCGGACCAATGTCGGCAGCAGGCGCCTGTCGCTGCGCAACCGGTACCAGGCGGGGACCAACGTCACCGCACCCTCCGACCTCAAGCGGATCTACCAGGGCTGCGCCGCCCGCCGCGAGCGTCTTCCGGTGACCTTCACGATCGGCAGCCACCCGTTGGACATGTATGCGGCGACGACGCGTATCCCCGGCGACGAGTTGAGCCTGATCGCGACGATGAGGGGCGAGCCCGCGCCGGTGGTCAAGAGCCTGACCAACGATATCCGCGTGCCGGCGGACGCCGAGATCGTGCTCGAGGGCTATCTCGACGAGCGCGGCTATGTCGAACCCGAAGGGCCGTTCGGCGAGTACATGGGATATTACGGCTCGATCCACATGGACCCCGTCTTCACCTGCACCGCGATGACCATGCGCGAGGACGTGCTCCACCAGACATTGCAGCACGGCAGCGCCTTCGTCCTCGACCAGACCGATTCGGCCAACATCACCGCGCTTCGCATCGAGGCGGAAGCGATGCGGATCCTGAACCGCGCCGTGCGCGAGCCCGTGGCGGCCTGTCTTCGCCCGACCGGCGGCGGCATGAACGCGCTCCGGGTGTCGATCAGGCAGCACGAGATCGGCGAGCCCAGGCATGCGATTTCCGCCCTGTTCGGCGGCCTCCGCCGGCTGAAGCATGTCTGGGTGTTCGACGATGACATCGACATCCGCGACGACCGGCAGGTCGAATGGGCATTCGGCACCCGGTTCCAGGCCGACGAGGACATCGTGATGCTCACCGGCACGATGTCGATGCCGATGGACCCGTCGCTCAAGGGGCGGCGGACCGGCGCCAAGGCGGGGTTCGACTGCACCCGCCCGTTCGGCGCGGACAAGGATATCCGCTTCACGCGCTGCGCCGCCAAGTCGTTCAACGGGCAGGCCCGGTTCCAGACGGTGGAGCAGGCGCTCGAGGCGGGTCCGCTCTTCTTCGGAGAGATCGTCGAGGCGATCGGCAGCGAAGACGGGCGGGAGGTCGCCTGCGCGCTCGACGAATTGCGGGACCGGGGCAGGCTCGGACGCGACCGCGACGGCCGCTACCACGCCGCCGAGGGGGAGAAGGGGCTGACGGCGATCGTGGGCGAGCTCTACCACGATCCCAACGAAGGGACCTGACCGCCGATTCGCATTGCGCCGCGCGGGGTCCCCAAGACACATATCGAGGGAGAAAACCAGATGAAGCTACGATATTTCGTCGGCGCGATCGGTGCCGCCGCCGTGCTTGCGGCAACGCCGTCCATGGCCGCCGACGCCGTGACCGTGAAGATCGGTTCGTTCACGCCGCCCAAGGCGAAATACCTTCGCGAAATCATCATTCCGTTTCTCCGCACCGTCGAAAAGGACAGCGGCGGAGAGGTGCAGTTCAAGGAATTCTGGGGCGGCGCGCTGATCCGAAGCCCGCGCAAGCAGTGGGAAGGCGTCATGAACAAGATTCAGGACGCCGCCCAGGTGCTGCCGGCCTATACGCCCAAGCTGTTTCCCGACTTCACCATCTTTGCGTTGCCCTACACCTTCCGCGACACGGGCTCCGCGGAAGCCGCGGTGGCGATCTGGAAGATGTACGAACAGGGCCATCTCGGCGGGCTGGAACAGGTGCATGTGTTCGCCGTCTACACCAACGACAACAGCGGCATTCATCTCAACCGGAAAATTTCGTCCCTCGGCGACATCAAGGGGCTCAAGTTCCGCGTGCCCGGCAAGGCCGAGGCCGATGTGGTGAAGAAGCTCGGCGGAACCCCGGTCGGCATGTCGATCCGCCAGGTGGCCGAGTCTCTCAACCGCGGCGTCATCCAGGGCGCGCTGGCCGGATGGTCCGCGCTCGGCACCTTCCGCATCACGCCGCTGATCAAGACCCATATCGACATCCCGCTCGGCGTGCGCACGTTCATCCTCGCCATGCGCAAGGACGTCTACAACCAGCTGGGCGGCAAGGCGCGCGACGCCCTGGCCCGCCACGGCGGCCTCAAGCTCAGCAGAGCGATGGGCAATTATTACGAAGCCGACGGAAGGCAGCTGCGGGCCGATCCGGGCGAACGCAGCGTGGTTCGCCTGCCGCAGAAGGATCACGACCAGCTCTATAACGACATCTTCAAGGCCTATCACACCGAGTGGATCGCGAAGAACGAGGACGGCCAGCGCAAGTACTCGGCGTTGCAGGCGATCCTCAAGGATCTCCGCGCCGCGAACTGAAGCCCATGGCAGAGCGCCCGGGCGAGCCGGAAGGGACCGTGCCGTTCGATGCGAACGGCACGCTCGGCCCGGCGGCGAACTGGATCGCGCTGATCGGCGCGACGGCGATCCTCGGACTGGCGGCGGCCATCGTGGTCGACGTTCTGATGCGCTGGCTGTTCAACGCGCCGATCCTCGGGGTCGACGATCTCGGCAAGTACAACCTCGCGGTGATCGTTTGCAGCTTCTTTCCGGTCTGCCTGATCGGCGGGCATTTCGTGACCATCCGGTTTCTCGGCCGCGCGCTCGGACCGCTCCGCGCGCTCTGGCTCGAAGCCTTCGGCGGTTTCGTGACGCTCTGCATCTTCCTGCTGCTCAGCTGGCAGTTCTTCCGTTTCACGCTCCACGACGTCACCCTGACCGGGCTGGCGACGGCGGTGCTCGAACTCCCGCAGGCGCCCTGGTGGTGGATGGTCACCGCGATAATCTTCGTCTGCACGGCGATCCAGGTGGTGGTGCTCCTTGAAGCGGGGGTGCGGGCCTGGCGCGGCGTGCCCAGGGCTCCGGCGGCCGCGGTCGATTCCGGTGTCTAGAAGATCCGGCCTCCGGGACCGGCGGTGAACCGATGGACCCGGTGATCATCGCGACCATCGGCATCGCCGGCATGCTGGCGCTGATCGCCCTGCACGTGCCCATCGGCATCGCGATGGCGACGGCGGGCTTCTTCGGGGTCTGGCTGCTGCTCGACCTCGAACCCGCGATCAAGATGTTCGCCACCGCGCCGACCCAGGTCCTGGTCACCCAGGAGCTGGGCGCGATCCCGATGTTCCTGCTGATGGGGAGCTTCGCGTCGGCGGCCGGGCTGTCGGGCGACCTCTACCGCTTGTTTTACGCCCTGATCGGGCATTATCGCGGCGGTCTCGCGATGACCACGATCGGCGGGTGCGGCGGTTTCGGCGCGGTCTGCGGCTCCTCGCTGGCGACCGCTTCCACGTTCATGCGCATCGCGCTGCCGGAAATGCGCGAACGCGGCTACCGCCCGTCCCTCGCGGCCGGTTCGATCGCCGCGGGCGGCACCCTCGGCATCCTGATTCCCCCGTCCAACCTGATGCTGCTCTACGGCGTGCTGACCGAGCAGTTCGTGATCGCGCTGTTCGCGGCGGCCGTCATACCGGGGCTCATCTGCATCGCGGTCTATTTCGCGACCATCGCGACCTATGTCCGGGTCCGGCCCGGCTCGGGTCCGGCGGGGCCCCGCATGCCGTGGCGCCAACGGCTGGCCGTGGTGGGGAGCTGCTGGGGCGTCCTGGTGCTCGCCGCGGTGGTCTCCGGCGGGATCTATGGCGGCGTGTTCACCGTGCTCGAAGCGGCGGCGGTCGGCTGTTTCATGGCGTTCGGCTTCACCTGGCTGCGCGGACGCCTCACGGTCAAGGTGCTGCGCGAGGTTCTGGTGCAGACCGCCGCTTCGACCGGGCTGATCTACATAATCATCATCGGCGCGACGATTTTCACGTTTTTCATCACCCTCAGCCAGATGCCGACCGTGCTGGTGGGCGCGATCGAGAACTCGGGGCTCGAACCCTGGATGGTCATCGTCCTGCTGCTGGTGATGTACATCATCCTCGGCAGCATCTTCGAGACCGTCGCGGCGATGATAATCACGTTGCCCGTGGTCTTCCCGCTGGTCGTCGGGCTCGGCTTCGATCCGATCTGGTGGGGGATTATCAACATCATGGTCATCGAGATCGGCCAGATCACGCCGCCCATCGGCATCATTCCGTTCGTGCTGCACGGGATGGCGCCGGACGTGCCGCTCAAAACCATATTCAGCGGCATCGCGCCGTTCTTCGTCGCCGATCTCGTGCGTCTTGCGATCGTCGCCATCTTCCCCGCCCTCAGCCTGTGGCTGCCCGGTGTCCTGGGGTTGATGGTCTGATGCCGGCGATCGGCCGGCCGTTCCGCCGCAAGGAGGATCGCCGCCTGCTGACCGGGCGCGGCCGGTTCTCCGACGACGTGAACCTGCCCGGGCAGGTCTACGCGGCGATGGCGCGTTCGCCGCACGCCCATGCGCGGATCGCGGGAATCGATTCCGCCGCCGCGCTCGCCCTGCCGGGCGTGCTCGCCGCGCTGACCGGCGCCGATCTGCTCGACGACGGCCTCGCCAGCATCCCCCACCGGCCGGCGCCGACCAGCCCGCCGGACATCGAGCTGGTCAACCGGGACGGCTCGGCGAAGCGCGAAGTCCCGCATTTTCCGCTGCCCGCCGACCGGGCGCGGTTCGTGGGCGAGGCCGTCGCCATGGTGATCGCCGAGACCCCGGACCGGGCGAGAGACGGCGTCGAACTTCTCGACATCGCCTATGAGCCGTTGCCCGCCGTCACCCGGGCCGCCGAGGCGTGTACCGGAGACGCGCCCCTGCTCCGGGAGGACGCCGCCTCGAACCTCTGCATCGATGCGGATGTGGGCGACATCGGGGCGGCCGAACGGGCCTTCGCGGGCGCGCGTCACGTGGTCCGGCTGGAAACCTGGATCCCGCGGGTGACCGGCGTTCCGATGGAGCCGCGCGCCGCCCTCGCCGTCCACGATCCCGACACCGGGCGCTACACCCTCCATGCCGGCGGCGGCGGGGTGGTCCGGCCGAAGCGCGAGCTGGCCCAGATACTCGGGGTGGCCGAGGACCGGGTGCGGGTGGTCGCCGCCGATGTCGGCGGGAATTACGGGACCCGGAACGCGTTCTATCCCGAATTCGCCCTCGTCGCCTGGGCCGCCAGGCGCCTCGGCCGGCCGGTCAAGTGGACGGCGGACCGCGGCGAATCGTTTCTCAGCGACTACCAGGGCCGGGACCTCGCGGTCGCGGCCGAGCTCGCCCTCGACCCGGACGGGCGGTTCCTCGCGATGCGCGGTTCGAACACCAGCAATGTCGGCGCGCACACCGCCTCCTTCGTGCCCCTGATCAAGGGGGTCGAGATCATGACCGGCCTGTACGAAGTGCCGGCAGCCCATTTCCGGGCCCGCGCGGCGATGACCAACACGCCGCCCACCAACCCCTACCGCAGCGCGGGGCGGCCCGAGGTCATGTTCGTGCTGGAACGGCTGGTCGACATCGCCGCCGCCGCGCACGGCTTCGACCGGCTGGCGCTCAGGCGACGGAACCTGGTGCCGGAAAGCGCGATGCCGTTTCCCAACCCGCTCGGCATGACCTACGACAGCGGCGACTACCGATCGGCGATGGACGCGGCGGTCGCCGCCGCCGGCTGGGACGGGTTCGCCGAACGCCGCGCGGAGTCGCTTGCGCGGGGCCGGTGCCGCGGCATCGGCATCGCCAACTACATCGAGACCTCGACCGGCGCGCCGCGTGAACGGGCGGAAATCACGGTGCGCTCGGAAGGGCGGATCGACGTCGTCATCGGCACGTTGTCGAGCGGACAGGGCCACGAGACGAGCTTCGCCCAGCTCGCCGCGGAATGGTTCGGCGTGGCGATCGAAGACGTGAACCTGATCACCGGGGACACCGATATCGTTTCCGTCGGGGGCGGTTCGCATTCCGGACGATCGATGCGTCTCGCCGGGATCACCATGGGAAAGGCCACCGACGAGATCCTGGAGCGGGGGCGCAAGATCGCCGCCTGCCTGATGGAAGCGGCGGAAGAGGACGTCGCCTTCGCGCATGGCCGTTTCGAGGTTTTGGGCACCGACCGTTCGGTCGGCCTGTTCGACGCCGCCCGCGCCGCCGAGCGCGCCGCCGAGCGCGGCGACGGGCTGCCGGACGAGCTGCGCGGGCCGCTCGCCGGAATCTCGGACCAGACGGTGCGCGTCGCGGCCTTCCCCTATGGCTGCCATGTGTGCGAGGTCGAGGTGGACCCGGAGACCGGAGCCGTGGAGATCCTGCGCTATACCGGGGTCGACGACGTGGGGCGCGCGATCAACCCGATGATCCTGCACGGCCAGGCGCATGGCAGCATCGCCCAGGGGCTCGGCGAGGCGATGATGGAGCAGAGCGTCTACGATCCGGCGAGCGGTCAGGCGCTCGCCGCTTCGTTCATGGATTACGCGATGCCGCGCGCCGATCATCTGCCGTCCTTCCGCACCGAGATCAGCGAGGTTCCCACCCCCGACAACCCGCTCGGGATTCGCTCCGGCGGCGAAGGCGGCACGACCCCGTCGCTCGCCGCCTTTGTCAACGCGGTCGTCGACGCGCTTGCCGGGTTCGGGGTGGACCATTTCGAGATGCCCGTCACCCCCGAGAAGGTGTGGCGCGCCATCCGGGCGGCGAAGGGCGGCGCCTGAAGCAGGAGGAAGAGCACCATGGCTGACGACATCCTGGTCCGGACATCCGGCCGCGCGACGGAAATCGTCCTCAACCGCCCGGACGCGGGAAATGGCGTGACGAACGAGATGGCGGCCGCGCTCGCACAGGCGATCGCCGGGGCGGCCGAGTCCCATTTCATCGTCCTGCGCGGCGCGGGCGAGGATTTCTGCACCGGCCGCGCGGTCATGGGAGCCCGGCCCGCCGGGCGTCCTCCGGCATACGAGCGCCGCGCCCAGAACGAGGTGATCTTCGAGTGCTACGGCGCCTTTCGCGGTTCCCCGGTCCCGGTCGTCGGCGTGGTCCAGGGCCGCGCGCTCGGCTTCGGCTGCGCGCTGGCATCGCTGTGCGACATCACGCTGGCGAGCACGGCGGCGACTTTCCAGCTGCCGGAGATGGGCCACAACATCATGCCCACCATGGCGATGTCCTCGCTCGTCGACCGCGTGCCGCGCAAGGCGCTGATGTACCTCACCTACTCGACCAGGGCGATCGACGCGCAGAAGGCGCTCTCCTTCGGGATCGTCAGCGACGCGGTCCCGCCCGAAGACCTCGAAGCCCGTGTGGCGGAGCTTCGCGAAGCCCTGGAGAAGGCGCCGCGCCCGGCGATCCTGGCGGTCAAGGAGTACGCCCGCTCCGCGCTGTCGATGGACATCGCGAGCGCGGTGGATTTCGCGCGCAACCTGCATGCGACGGTGAATTCCGCGCCCGATCTGCGCGGCTGATCCCGCGGAAAGGAGCCAACCCTTGGCCGAACAGATTTTCCTCACCGTCGACGGCAGCCGGATGGAATGCCTGGTGGCGGCTCCCCGGGAGCCCGGGATTCATCCGGCGCTGGTCATCGCACCCCATTTGCCGGCCGACCGGGGACTCAAGGCCGACGCGTTCACCGACGGCGTCGCGGATCGCTACGCCGCGGCCGGCTATGTCTGCGCCGTGCCCCAGGTCTTCCATCGCCAGCCCGTGGAGCGGGACCGTCCCGAGAAGCGCCGCCACATGCATGACGACCAGGTCATGCAAGATCTCGCCGCGGCACGGGACCTGCTGGCCGCCAGGGACGACGTGGACGGCGCCCGGATCGGCGTGCTGGGCCATTGCACCGGGGGGCGCATGGCGATCCTGGCGGCGACCCGGGACGGCGGTTACCGCGCGGCGATCGATTTCTGGGGCGGCGGGGTGAACGCGCCCTGGGGCGCGGGCATGCCGGCGCCGCTCGACCGGGTGGCCGACATCGGCTGCCCGGTCGCCGGGTTCTTCGGCAACGAGGACGCCAGCCCGTCACCGGAAGACGTGGACGCGCTGGAAGCCGCCTTGCAGCGCCACGGGAAACGCCACGAGTTCCATCGCTATGACAAGGCGGGCCACGCGTTTCAGAATTTCGCCAACCCGGACCGCTTTCGCGCCGAAGCCAGCGAAGACGCCTGGGCCAAGGCCATCGACTTCCTGGACCGCCACCTGAAGCCGTAGCCGGTATCGGAATCGGTGCCGCCACCCGCCACAGGCTGGAGATTGCCGATTGCGCCGCTCTGCTGATATCCTCGGCCGCTATCCCGGGAGGACCCCATGAAGACATTGAGGCTGGAAACCACGGCGCCTTTCCAGGGTCTCGCCGAACTCGTGGCGGACCGGGAAGGTCTGTTCGAGGCCGAGGGCGTCCGCATCGAATGGGTGGGGAGGGTCAACACGCCGCGCGAGATCGACACCAACGAGACCTCGCCCGACGCGTTCTCCGCCTTCGGCAGCCACGGCAACACCTTCGAGCAGGGCGGGGCCGACATGTACAACGCCTGCGAGTGGGGGAACTACCGCCGGGTCCAGGACAGCGCCGCCCGGGGCCGCCAGGTCGGCAGGCGTTCGATCGTCACCTGCGCGGCGATCGCGGTGCGCCCCGATTCGGATGTCTTCACCCCGCAGCAGCTCGCCGGGCGGACCATCGGCGTGCCGTATTTCTTCGGCACCCACTACCTCACAATGCATCTCCTCGAAGGCTTCATGCCGCGCGACCGGATCGAGACCTGCCGTGCGCCGAACGGCTCGGCGGCGCGCTACGACGCGATGTTCTCGGGCGAGATCGAGGCGACGACGCTGACCGAACCCTATATCACGCTGGCCGAGAAGACCGGCTGCCGGGTGGTCTGCGAGGCGCTCTATCACGGCACCGAGGTGGTCGCCGACACGGTCGACGCCGAGACCTACGCCGCGTTCAACCGCGCGGTCTCGAAAGCGGTCCGGCTGATCGACGCGGACAAGCGGAAATACGCGCAGATCTTCCTCGACTACCACGAGGGCCAGCACCCGGGGCTCGCCGATCTCACGGTCGACGACCTCAGGCTCAGCCGGATCCAGGTCACCGACCCGGCGCCGATCCCCGAGCACGAACTCCAGCGCACCTATGAGTGGATGCGGAGCTGGAACATGCTCGACGATGTCGGCGAGCAGACCCTGATCGACGCCGACCGGCAGGCCCAGGCGCACGACCTGCTCGGCGCCTGAGCCACCAATTCGATACGCCCCGGAACAAGTCCGGGGCTACTCGGGATAAGGGTTTTTTCCTCATCCCGAGCAGGCTCGAAGGGCCGTACCGAGAGACGCCGGCGGCTACTTCGCCGCGGTCACCATGATCTCGATGAGGAACTCGGGCCGCGCCAGGCCGGACTGGACGCAGGCGCGCGCCGGCATGTTGTCGGGGTCGATCCAGGCGTTCCACACCTCGTTCATGGCACCGAAATTGTCGAAATCGGTGATCCACAGATTGGCCGACAGGATCTTCGACTTGTCGCTGCCGACGGAGGCGAGCTGGGCGTCGATATTGTCGAGGATTTCCGTTGTCTGGGCCTTGATGTCGCCGCCGCCATGGCCGACCTGGCCGGCGAGATAGATCGTGTCGCCATGGACGACGATGCCGCTCATCGACGGCATCTGCTTCCCGTTCACGACCCTGCCGTGCCTCGCCTGGTGTCTCTCGATCGCCATCTTCGCCCCCTAGTCTCGTTGATGAGTTCGCGGCTACGATGCCAGCGCGGGGCGTCCCCCGCAATGCGGGCGAGGCGATCGAGGGGCTGGGATGAAGGTCGATCTGGCGGCCATCGGCGGCGGTTTCGCGGGGCTCACGGCGGCGGTCCGCGCCACCGAGCTGGGCCTGACGGCCGCGGCGATCGAGCGCGGCGCGGGCGATGACTACATGTGCAACTCGCGGGTCTGTACCGGCGTCGTGCATACGGCTCTCGCCCCGGCGGACGACCCGCCCGAAATCGTCTACCAGCGAATCATGGCGGCAACCGGCGGAACGGCGCGCCCCGACCTCGCGCGGACATTCGCCGGGAACGGAGCCCGCACGGCCACCTGGCTGGCCGACCACGGCGCCACGCTGGAAACCCTGCCGCGGCGCAATTACGGCCTGCCGACCCTGGCTCCGACCCGTCGCATGGGCGCCGGGCTCGACTGGCCGGGGAACGGGCCGGACCGGCTCCTGAAAAACCTGGCCGCGCGGCTGGAGGCGGCCGGCGGCAAATTCCTGCGCGGCACCGAAGCGGGCACGCTGGTCATGCGGGACGGGGCATGCCGCGGCGTCGAGATCCGGGGCGCGAACGGCCTGTCCACGGTCGAAGCGCGGGCGGTGGTGATCGCGGATGGCGGCTTCCAGGCCGACCGCGCGCGCCTCGCCCGGCACGTCACCGGCCGGCCGGAGCGCATCCGCCAGCGCAACACCGAGACCGGGCGCGGCGACGGGCTGCGCATGGCGGAGGAGGCGGGCGCCGCGCTCGTCGGGCTCGACAAGTTCTACGGCCATGTGCTGTCGCGCGACGTGATGACCAACCCCGAGCTCTGGCCCTACCCGCAGGTCGACGTGATCTGCGCTTCGGGCATCGTGGTCGGCGCCGATGCCAGGCGCTTCGCCGACGAGGGTGTCGGCGGGGTGTACATGACCAATGCCATCGCCCGCCTCGACGACCCGCTGAGCGCGACCGCGATCTTCGATTCGACGGTCTGGGAACAGGCCAGGGAGGCCGATCTGGTGCCGCCCAACCCGTTGCTGGTGGAGGCCGGGGGAACGCTGCACGAGGCGGGCTCCATCGGCGAGCTCGCGCTGCGCGCCGGGCTCGATACCGGGACCCTCGAGGTGACCGTCTCGGAATTCAACGCCGCCGCGAAGGCGGGCCGCACGGCGGCGCTCGCGCCGGGCCGGACAGCGGATCGCTACACGCCGGTGCCCATCGAGACCCCGCCCTTTCATGCCGTCCCGCTCGCCGCCGGCATCACCGTGACCATGGGCGGCATTGCGGTCGACGGCGCCGCCCGGGTCCTCAGGCCCGACGATGCGCCGATCCGCGGCCTCTACGCCGCGGGTTCGACGGTGGGCGGGGTCGAGGGCGGCCCCGAAGCCGCCTATACCGGCGGTCTGATCAAGGCCTTTCTGCTCGGGCTGGTGGCGGCGGAAACCGCCGCGCGCGAGCTCGCGCCGGCCGACTGATTTCAGGGAGGGAAGGATGAAATACGAAACGCCCAGCGCAGGCACGATCCGGGAAATCGCCAACGAGCTCGGCTTCGCCGTCGACGAGGCGACCGCGGAAGACATGCGGGTTTTCTGGGCGCCCTTCACGGACGCCTTCAACGAGCTGGAGGAGACGCCTGACGACCTGCCGCCCGTCAGGTACCGGCGCGGCGCGTGGTCGCGCCCGGACCGGGCGGAGAACCCGCATGGCGGCTGGTACGTCAAGGCGCGGATCGAGGGCGCGACGGAGGGTCCGCTGAGTGGCAAGACGGTCGCCATCAAGGACAGCGCCTGCGTCGCCGGAATCCCGATGATGAACGGCGCGTCGGTGCTCGAAGGCTACGTCCCCGATATCGACGCGACCGTGGTCACCCGGCTGCTCGATGCCGGCGCCACCATCCTCGGCAAGTCGGTGTGCGAGTATTTCTGCGTCTCGGGCGGCAGCAACACGTCGGCCTCGGACATCGCCCAGAGCCCGCGCAACCCGGGGCACACGCCGGGCGGCTCGTCCACCGGGAGCGCCGCGCTGGTCGCCTCGGGCGAGGTCGACATGGCGCTCGGCGGCGACCAGGCGGGATCGATCCGCATCCCGGCGGCGATGTCGGGCATCGTCGGCATCAAGCCGACCTTCGGCCTCATCCCCTATACCGGGATCATGGGGATCGAGACGACGGTCGATCACACCGGGCCGCTGACAGCGAACGTCGCCGACAACGCGCTGTTCCTCGAATCGATGGCCGGCGAGGACGGTCTCGACCCGCGCCAGCGCGTGCCCAGCGTCGACAGCTACACCGATGCGCTCGGCGGCGACATTGCGGGGCTGCGCATCGCCCTGGTCCCGGAGGGCTTCGGGCGCCACGACTCGATGCCGGATGTCGATGCAACCGTCCGCGCCGCCGCGAGGCATCTCGAATCGCTTGGCGCCGAGGTCACGGAGGTCTCGATCCCGATGCACCCGACCGGGCTTTCGATCTGGGGCGGGATCTGCGCCGACGGCATGTACTACACGATGTTCCGCGGCTACGGCTTCGGCAAGAATATCGGCGGCGTCTACCCCACCTCGCTGGTCGACGCGATGGCCCGGGCGGCGTCCCGCGCCGAGGAGTTCCCGCATACCTTCCGCTTCGGGCTGCTGCTCGGGCGCTATACCGACAAGGCCTATGGCGGGCATTTCCACGCCAGGGCGCAGAACCAGCGGCGCGCGCTGAAGGCGGCCTATGACGCGGTGCTCGCCGGGCACGATCTGCTGCTGATGCCGACGGCGCGGATGACGACCTCGAAGATCCCGCCGCGCGACGCGCCGTTCCTCGAGACCATGGGCCATTGCTGGGAGGCGATCGGCAACACCGCGCCGTTCAATGTCAGCGGCCACCCGGCGATCTCGATCCCCTGCGGGCTGGGCGGGGGCGACAAGCCGGTCGGGCTGATGCTGGTGGGACGGCATTTCGCGGAGACCACGCTCTACCGCGCGGCGCACGCCTATGAGCAGTCCTGCGACTGGCAGAGCCAGGGCGAGACGGGGTAGAGCGAGATTGTGGGATTTGCGCGCGGCTGATAGCGTCGCGCCCGATCGAACGGAGAGCCGGACCATGTTTCTCAGGAATTACTGGTATGTGGCCGCGTGGGACCACGAGATCGGCCGCGAGCCGTTCGCCCGCACCATCCTGGGCGAGCCGGTCGTCCTGTACCGCACCGGGGACGGAAGGGCGGTCGCCTTCGAGGACCGCTGCTGCCACCGCCAGGCCCCGCTCTCCTTCGGCCGGGTCAGCGGCGACAATTTGCAATGCGGCTATCACGGCATGGTCTACGCACCCGACGGGCGGGTCATCGGAATCCCGGGCCAGACCCAGATCCCGCCGGGCTCCGGGGTGCGAACCTACCCGCTGGTGGAGCGCTGGCAGTTCCTGTGGATATGGATGGGCGATCCGGCGGCGGCCGACGAGTCGGAGATCCCGGAGCTGCACTGGCACGACGATCCGGGCTGGACGATGGTCTCCGGCTATCTCCAGGTGGGCGCGCATTACCAGCTGCTGGTCGACAACCTGCTCGACCTCACCCACGAGACCTTCCTGCACGCCTCCACCATCGGCAACGAGCACGTCGCCAACACGCCGCTCGCCAGGGTGGAGCGGAACACGATGGACGGCGTGAAGGGCACGGCGCTGGAGCGGGTCGCGCGCGACCTCCCGAGCGTGACCGCGACACGCTGGATGCATGGCATCGAACCGCCGCCCTTCTATGCGCGCTCCGGCGGGTTCGACAAGACCGGGGAGACGGTCGACCGCTGGCAGATCATCCGCTTCGAGCCGCCGTCGCATGTCTGGCTCGACGTGGGTGTCGCGCTCGCCGGCAGCGGCGCGCCCGAGGGCGACCGCTCGAAGGGCGTGACCCACACGGTGATCGACGCGCTGACGCCGGAGACCGGGAGCTCGACGCATTATTTCTGGACCTTCCCGCGCAATCACCAGCTCGAGGATTCGGACCTCTCGGACTACTTCAAGAAGGGGGTCGACAAGACCTTCCTCGAGGACAAGTGGATGCTGGAAGGCCAGCAGAAGCGCATGGACGCGGCCCCCGGCTCGCCGTGCATCGACATCAACGCCGATGCCGGCGGGGTGGCGGCGCGCAACATCGTCGCCCGGCTGCTGGAAGAGGAGCAGCGCGGCCAGGCGGCGGGAGAGCTGCTGCAGGCGTAGGGCGGGCCCGGGGTAACCGCCCGACGGTCCGCTCCGCCTCACGCGGGCGCGAAGGTGAACGGCGTGGTCCGCCGCACGTTTTCGTCGATCTTCAGGCGGTAGTTGAGCGGCGGGTGGGCCCGCTGCCGGCAGTCCAGGCGCTCGCACACCCGGCACGCCACGCCGATCGGCGTCGCCGCCCTCTCGTTTCCGAGATCGAGCCCGTCCGCGTAGACCAGCTGCCCGGCGTCGCGCACATCGCAGCCCAGCCCGATGGCGTATTGCGGCGGCTGCTCCCATGTCCGGGTTTCGATCGGGTCGACGGTCCGGGCGATGGTGAAGTACCGCGAGCCGTCGGGCATGGCGGCGAGCTGGGTCCGGATCTGTCCCGGCATGCGAAAGGCGTCGTGCACGATCCAGCGCGGACAGGTGCCGCCGAACCGGGCGAAGTGGAACCCGCCCCCGCTGAGGCGCTTGGAGACGTTGCCCGCATTGTCCACCCGGATGAAGAAGAAGGGCACCCCGCGCGCGCCGTGGCGGCCGAGGGAGGTCAAGCGGTGGCAGACCTGCTCGAAGCTGGCGCCGAAACGCCGCTGCAGGATCTCGATGTCGTAGCGCAGCGTCCTGGCGGCGTCGAGGAACCGCCCGTAGGGCATCATGACGCAGCCCGCGAGGTAGTTGGCGAGCGTCAGCCGGCACAGGCGCTCCGCCTCCGGGCTCGATAGCTCCGCCCGTTCCACGTGGCGGTCGAGCAGGTCGCGCTGCGTGTTGAGGGCGACCTGAACCGCGAGCTGGAAGCACCGCGCCGCCGGCGAGAGCAGCTCGGAGAGCAGCACGCGCCGGCGGTGGAAATCGAAGCGCCGCGTGGTCTCGGGCATGACGTCGACGGGCAGCACGCGCACTTCGAGCCCGTGCACCTCGCGCAGATAGGCGCCGAGACCGCGAAACACGTCCGTCGGATCGAGTCCCGCCTCGATCCACAGCTCTTCCGCGCATGCCTCGATCTCGGGGAAGTGGTTCGACTGCGCCTGCAAGTACTCGCGCACTTCCTCGACCGGAAACACCTGCCCGCCGATCCCCTGCGGGGTATCCCGGCTCGCCACCTGCTCGGCCAGGATCTGGGAGTCCTCGCGCAGCTCGCGATAGGCCTTGTAGAGCGCGAGCACCGCCTCGGCCGCCGTCGGGCCGGCTTCGGCGACGGCCCGGATGTCGGCGTCCCGCACCGGGCGGTCTCCGAACAGCGGGTCGCCGAAGACCTCCCGCAGGCCCGCATAGAGCCGCGCGTCGTCGTCTTCGGCGAAGTCCTTGAGATCGACATCGAACGCCTGCCCGAGGCGGAACAGGAACTGGACCGTCACCGGCCGCCGATTGTGTTCGACCAGGTTCAGGTAGCTCGGCGAAATCTCCAGCTGCTCCGCCATCTCGCTCTGCTTGAGGCCGAGATCCTCGCGAAAGCGGCGGATCTTGTGGCCCAGCAGGACCTTTCGTTCCACCGACCGGTCTGTCGTCGCCATTGGGGAAGGTCCCGATATTTTCAGTCTTTACAGATTAACAAAACGGAAATTCGCAAAATTGACCGAATAACCTGATTTCATTCAAAGAGGTATAGACCGATTGGATTTTTGTCAAATATGTTCCGTTGACCACACGGTATCCGGTTCGATTTTGGAAAAGAGGACAGTCCGATGCAGCGGGAAATGGAACGACACAGCCAGGCGCCGTCAGGCCGCTTCGCGGGGGTTCGCCGGGACTACACGCTGGCCGACGTGGAGCGGCTTTCGGGCTCCGTTCGGGTCGAACACACGATCGCCCGCCGGGGCGCCGAGCGGCTCTGGGATCTGTTGCAGCGGGACGAGCCCGTGCGGGCGCTCGGCGCGGTGACCGGCAACCAGGCCATGCAGATGGTGCGGGCCGGGCTCGAGTCGATCTACCTGTCCGGCTGGCAGGTCGCGGCGGACAACAACAAGGCGGGCTCGATGTATCCCGACCAGAGCCTCTATCCGAGCGACAGCGGACCCGAGCTGGTCCGGCGCATCAACAACACGCTGCGCCGGGCGGACCAGATCCAGACGCTCGACGGCGGCGGCGGCATCGACTGGCTGGTCCCCATCGTCGCCGACGCCGAGGCGGGGTTCGGCGGCGTGCTGAACGCGTTCGAGGTCACCCGGGCGTTCATCGAAGCCGGCGCCGCCGGCATCCATATCGAAGACCAGCTCGCCTCCGAGAAGAAATGCGGCCACATGGGGGGGAAAGTCCTGATCCCCACCCAGCAGCATATCCGCAACCTGCTCGCGGCCCGCCTCGCGGCCGACGTCATGGGGGTGCCCACGATCATCCTCGCGCGCACCGATGCGGAAAGCGCCAGGCTGATCACCAGCGACATAGACGAGCGGGACCGCGAGTTCCTCACCGGCGAGCGCACGCCGGAGGGCTTCTATCGGCTCAAGGAGGGCACGAGCTTCGAGCGCTGCGTCGCCCGCGGCCTGGCCTATGCCGAGTACGCCGACCTCATCTGGATGGAGACGTCGACGCCCGATCTGGAACAGGCGCGGCGCTTCGCGGACGCCATCCACGCCGAGTATCCGGGCAAGATGCTCTCCTACAACTGTTCGCCCTCCTTCAACTGGTCGGCCCATCTCGACGTCCCGACCATGGAGCGCTTCCAGCGCGAGCTGGCGGCGATGGGCTACCGCTACCAGTTCGTGACGCTGGCCGGGTTCCACTCCCTCAACCACGGCATGTTCCGGCTTGCCGGGGCCTACCGGGACCGCGGGATGGCGGGCTACGCCGAGCTCCAGGCCGCCGAGTTCGCGGCGGAGGCCGAGGGATACTCGGCGACGCGCCACCAGCACGAGGTGGGCACCGGGTATTTCGACGCCGTGGGCCAGGCCATCGCCGGCGGACAATCCTCGACCGGGGCGCTCGCAGAATCGACCGAAACCGCCCAGTTCGAAACCCCGGCCATCGCGGCCGAATAGCATCCATCGATCGACGGAGGACACCGAGATGAATTCGAAATTCTGGGTCGTTGGCGGGACCTACACGGACACCGACTTCAACCGGCTGGTCAGCGGGAGCGAACGCGTGATGGGTCCGTATTCGGACCGCGACACGGCGCTGGTCGCCTGGCGCAGGGTGGCGGAGGAGACCAGGGGCGATTTCTACGCCCGCTACACCGTGGCCGAGGAGCCCGCGCGAAGGGCCGCGGGAGCGGAAGCCGCGCGCGACGGGGCCCGGTAGACCGGCACCCCGCGATCGGGAGCAGGCAGATGGTCGAGAGAATCCGAGCCGGACGAAGCCAGGTCGCCGCCGAGCTCCACGCCTTCGTCGAGGACGAGGTTCTGCCGGGGCTCGAGCTGGAGAGCGAAGTCTTCTGGCGGGACTTCGATGCCCTGCTGCACGACCTCGCGCCGGCGAATCGGGATCTGCTCGCCCGCCGCGAGGCGCTGCAGGCGGAGATCGACGCGTGGCACAAGGCCCGCCGCGGGCAGGCGGTCGATCCGGACGCCTACCGGGCCTTTCTCGAGGATATCGGCTATCTGGTGCCGGAGGGGCCGGATTTCAGCATCGAGACCTCCCATGTCGACGAGGAGATCGCGCATATCGCGGGCCCCCAGCTCGTCGTGCCGGCGACCAACGCCCGCTACGCGCTTAACGCGGCCAATGCGCGCTGGGGCAGCCTCTACGATGCGCTCTACGGGACCGACGCGATCCCGGCCGACGGGGAGGCGTGCGGGAGCGGCGGCTACAACCCGGTGCGCGGCGCGAAGGTGATCGCCTGGACGCGGGCCTTTCTCGACGAGGCGGCGCCGCTGGCCGCCGGCTCGCACGCCGATGTCCTCGCCTACCGGGTGGAGGGGAGCGCCCTCGCGGCGGAGCTCCCGGGCGGCGCGACCGGCCTCGCCGATCCCGGCCGCTTCGTCGGCTACCGGGGGGGCGCGGCGGCGCCGTCGGCCGTGCTGCTGCGCCATAACGGCCTGCATATCGAGATCGCAATAGACCGCGCCCACCCGGTCGGCCGGACCGACAGGGCGGGGGTGTCGGACGTATTGCTGGAATCGGCGGTGACGACCATCGTCGACCTGGAGGATTCCGTCGCCGCCGTCGATGCCGAGGACAAGGTCCTGGCCTATCGAAACTGGCTCGGGCTGATCAAGGGCGACCTCGCGGCCCGCTTCGACAAGGGCGGCGAGCCGGTCGAGCGGCGGCTCGCCCCCGACCGCCGGTATACCGGCGCCGACGGCGGCGAGATCGTGCTGCCGGGGCGCTCGCTGATGCTCAACCGCAATGTCGGCCACCTGATGACCAACCCGGCGGTGCTGGACGGCGAAGGCCGGGAGGCGCCGGAAGGCATACTCGATGCGGTGTTCACCTGCCTGATCGCGCTCCACGACATCCGGGGCGCCGGGGTCTGGCGCAACAGCCGGGCGGGCTCGATATACATCGTCAAGCCGAAGCTGCACGGCCCGGAGGAGGTCGCGTTCGCCGACACGGTGTTCGCCCGCGTCGAGGACATGCTGGGCCTCGAGCGCCACCGCATCAAGATCGGCATCATGGACGAGGAGCGGCGCACCACCGTCAACCTCAAGGCGTGCATCCGCGCCGCGCGGAACCGGGTGGCGTTCATCAATACCGGCTTCCTCGACCGGACCGGCGACGAGATCCACACCTCGATGGAAGCCGGCCCGATGATCCGCAAGGCCGACATGAAGGCCGCCCCCTGGCTCGCCACCTATGAAGACTGGAACGTCGATATCGGCATCGCCTGCGGCCTGCCGGGCCGCGCCCAGATCGGCAAGGGCATGTGGGCCATGCCGGACCTCATGGCCGACATGCTGGAGCGGAAGATCGGCCACCCGATGGCCGGCGCCGATACCGCCTGGGTGCCCTCCCCCACCGCCGCCACGCTGCATGCCACCCATTACCACCGGGTCGATGTCGAGCGGCGCCAGGCGGAGCTGGCCGCCCGCGCGCGGGCCGAGCTCGACGCCATTCTCGCGATCCCGGTGACGACGCGTCCCAACTGGTCGGCGGACGACGTCCGCGCCGAGCTGGAGAACAACGCCCAGGGCATCCTCGGCTATGTCGTGCGCTGGATCGACCAGGGCATCGGCTGCTCCAAGGTGCCGGACATCGACGATGTCGGGCTGATGGAAGACCGGGCCACCTGCCGCATTTCCAGCCAGCACATGGCCAACTGGCTGCATCACGGGATCTGCACCGAGGACGAGATACGCGCGACCATGCGCAAGATGGCCGGGGTGGTTGACCGGCAGAACGACGGCGACCCGGCCTATGAGCCGATGGCGCCCGGTTTCGACGGTCCCGCCTTCAAGGGCGCCTGCGAGCTCGTCTTCCGGGGCCGTGAACAGCCGTCGGGCTATACCGAACCGGTGCTCCACCGCCGGCGCGCCGAACGCAAGGCGCTCGAGCGGGGCTGAGGGCCGGGAGCCGCGTCAACCGGGCTGGAACAGGAGGTCCGGAAGGTAGGTGGCGATCTCCGGGAAGCGGATGATCACGGCCATTCCGATCAACATGATGATCCAGTAGGGGATCGAGCTCCTGAAGATCGTCATGACGTTGATCTCGGAATCGAAGTTCTGGATCGCCGATTTCACCGTGTACACCAGCAGCCCGAAGGGCGGCGTCAGCAGCCCCGCCTCGATCGCGATGATGGCGATGATCGCGAACGCGATGGGCTCGTAGCCGAGCTTGACCGCGATCGGCGCGAATATGGCCGCCGTCAGCAGCATGATCGAGATCGAATCGATGATCATGCCGAGCGCGAACCAGACCAGCACCATCACCGTCAGGATCGCCCAGGGCGGCATGCCGGAGCCGAGGAACAGGCTCTCGATGGCGTTGGTCATGCCGGTCATGGCCAGCGTGCGGGAATAGAGCGCGGCGGTGATCAGCAGCAGGAGGATGGGCGCGGAGGTGCGCCCGACGGAGAGGATCGAGTCGATGAAGTCGCGCAGCCGCATCCCCTTGAGAACGGCGAGGACCAGGCCGATGAACGCGCCCGCGCCCGCGCCTTCGGTCGGCGTGAAGACACCGAACCAGATACCGCCCAGCACCACGACGATCACCGAGACGATGCCGAACAGGCTGACCAGGAACTGGAGCGTCGAGACCTCTTCGACATCCGGCCCCGCGCTCGCGGCTTCGGCCTGCTCCGCGCCCGCGCCGACGAGCTCGGGTTTCAGCAGCGCCATGGCGAAGACGTAGGCGACGAACATCACCGTCAGCAGGAACCCGGGCAGGATGCCGGCGGCGAAGATCTGGCCGATCGACTGCTCGGTGAGGATGCCCCAGACGATCATCAGGACGCTCGGCGGGATCAGCATGCCGAGGCAGCTCGACCCGGCGACGGTGCCGAGCGCGAACCCGCGATGGTATCCGAAGCGCTTCATCTCCGGATAGGCGATGCGCGAGAACGCCGCGGCCGAGGCGATGCTGACGCCGGTCACGAAGGAGAACAGCGCGTTGCCCAGCACGGTGGCGATCGCCAGCCTTCCGGGCAGCCGGTGCAGCAGGCGGTTGATGCCGCGATAGACGTCGGTGACCGTGCCCGACTTGCCGATGAACTCCCCCATCAGCATGAACAGCGGGATCACCGCGAAGACATAGGCGCGGATCGCCTCGTAGGCGGTCGCCGCCAGCATGGTCTGCACCGAGTGGAAGGCGTAGGAATCCGCGCCCGTCACCATGAAGATGCCGAGCGCGCTGGTCATGCCGAGAGCGATGGCGATGTGAACCCCGACGGCCACCAGCGCCACCAGGCAGACGACCAGCAATATGGCGACATTGGCGTCGAACACTGTCCCGGCCCCCGCGCGCCGCTACAGCCCGGGGCCGCCGGCGTCGGCTTCGGACTGCGCCAGCTCCGGTCTGAACACGTCGAGATAGGCCATCACGCAATAGTTGATCAGGGCCAGCGCGCTGCCCACCAGGACCGTCCAGCGGGCCGGCCAGGAGGGCACCCTGAGCGCGCCCTCGCCCTCGAACTCGCCCTCGACATAGGAGCGGATGCTCTCCTCCCAGCCGCCGGTGATGACCATCAGGAAGAACGCCGCGCCCAGCAGATAGCCGAAGGCGAGCAATACCCGCTGCACCCGGTCGGGCAGGTGGGTGACCAGGAAATCCGCCCTGAGCATCGACCGGCTGCGGATCGCGTAGCCCGCCTGGAGAAAGACGATGATCACCACGGAGGCGCTGACCATCTCCACCGTGCCGTAGATCGGCCGGTCGAACGCGCCCCGGCCGATGATGTCGCCGAGAACCAGGAAGACCAGGGCGAAGGCCCAGACCGCCGCCAGGACCATGAGGATCTTGGATACGCGGTCGGTCAGCGTGATCAGGTTCATGCCAGTCCGCCGCCGGCCCCCGGTCGAGCGGGCGGCCGGCCGGATACCCCTTCCGGCCGGCCTTGCGCCGCTACTTCACGACGTAGCGGACCGGCCACTTGTAGCCCTGCTTTTCCGCCGCGGCCAGATAGGCGTTCAGGATCTTCTTGGCGGGGAAGCCCTTCTTCTCGAGCTCGTTGGCGTGCGCCTGCGGCCAATGCGCCAGCCCCTTGGCCCAGCCCAGCCTGACATCGGCCGGCAGGTCGCTGACGGTGATGTTCTTCCTGAGCCACGCCATGTCCTTGTCGTAGCCCACCTTGTTGGCGGAGCCGGTCTTGATCTCGAAGCGGTCGGCCACCTCCTGGACGATCGGCTTCACCTCCGCCGGCAGCCTCTGCCAGAAACGGTTGTTCACCGTCAGCCCGTGCCAGGTGATCGAGCCGAAGCCGATCGTGGTGTAGAACTTGCCGACCTCCCACAGCCCGAAGGTCTTGCCCCAGGCGCTCGGGAACATGATGCCGCCCTCGGCGACACCGGTCTTGAGCTTCTGGTACCAGCCCGGCAGACCGTCGGTGACCGGCACGATGCCGATCCCGGCCTGCTTCATCCAGTTGAGGTTGAGCCCGGCGCCCAGGATCTTGCGGCCCTTGAGGTCGGAGAGCTTCTTCCACGCGAACTGCGTGCCGAGGTTGTAGCCGCCGTCGCCGATGATGGCGATCAGGGTCTGGTTGAAGTCGTGGAACCGCTTCTCCAGGCCCGGGAACTGGCGGTAGATGTCGGCCGCGGCCGCGACGCTCTGCACCGGGTCCATGGTGCCGAAGGGCAGCATGATCTGGAAGGCGTGCATCGGCAGCTTCGAGGCCTCGAAGCAGTAGCAGAAGCCGCCGATATCGACGACGCCGTTCTGCACGCCTTCGAGCGTATCGAAGACCTTCACGATGGACCCGCTGTAGCCCTCGATGAAGTTGACCTTGTACTTGGTCTTCGCCTCGATGGCCTTCTTGAGCTCGGGCTGGAAGAAGTTCTTCATCAGCCCGGCATAGACCACCGTCGGCGGATGGCCCGAGGCGATGCGGATATTGATCGTTTCCGCGCTCACGGGCGCGGAGCCGGCGGCGATCGCGGTTCCGAGCAACGCCGCCGCGGATACGCCAATGAAGCCTCTGGATACGGTTTTCATTCGTCTCGGTCTCCCTGTCGGTCGGAACGTCGTTCCGCGCAACCTAGAGGTTGTGCAGGGGTCCGGCAAACCGGCAAATCGGCGGGCGCGCGCTACCGGTTGACCCCCGCCTTCGCCGGGTCCTCCCACCAGGCATCGATCACCAGCCCGTAGAGCGGGGTGACGGCGGGGCGGCCGAACCTGTCCCAGTAGGCCACGCGGTCGCCTTGCAGGTAGTAGAGCGGCACGAAGTGGTGTCCCCAGAGCAGCACCCGGTCCATCGCGCGGACGATTTCGACGAAGACCTCGCGCTCGCGCGCCTCGGTCATCCGCTCGATCAGCGTGTCGACCGCCGGGCTGCGAATGCCGGGGTAGTTGCGCGTCCCCTCCTGCCCCGCCGCCTTGCTGCCCCAGTAGAACGCCTGCTCGTTGCCGGGCGAGAGCGACATGCCCCAGCGATAGACGATCATGTCGAAATCGTAGGTGTTGCGCCGGTACTGGTATTGCGAGGTGTCGACCGTGCGGACCCGCGCCGCGGCGCCGAGGCGCCGGAGGTTGCGGGCGAAGGCGAGCGCGATCTTCTCGTTGGCCGGGTCGACCAGCAGGATCTCGAACGCCATCCCGAGCCCGTCCGAGGCGCGCCGCAGCGCGCCGTCGCGCACCGTCCAGCCGGCCCCGGCGAGGATGCGCTTGGCCGCCCTCAGGTTCGCCCGGATGCCGCCCGCGACGCCGGGCGGGCGGTAGGGCGTCTCGAACAATTCTGCCGGCAGGGTCCCCCGAAACGGCTCCAGCAAGGCGCGCTCGCGGCCCTCCGGGATGCCGCGCGAGCCGAGCTCCGAGTTGTCGAAGACGCTGTTGGTGCGGCGATAGGCGCCGTGCAGGAGGGTCTTGTTGACGGTCTCGAAGTCGAAGGCGTGCGCCAGCGCGTAGCGCACCCTGCGGTCGGCGAAGATCTCGCGGCGGGAATTGAACACCAGGGCGGACATGCCGGACGGGCGGCCGTTGGGCAATATCTCGCGCCTCACCCTGCCGTCCGCCGCGGCGGGGAAGCCGTAGGCCGTCGCCCAGCGCTTGCCGGAGAATTCGAGGCGGAGGTCGTACTCGCCCGCCTTGAAGGCCTCGATCATCACGTCGCCGTCGCGATAGTAGTCGTATCGCACGCGGTCGAAATTGTGCTGCCCCCGGTTGACCGCGAGATCGCGGCCCCAGTAGCCGGGATCGCGGCGATAGACGATGCGCCGCCCCGGATCGACGGCCTCGACGCGGTACGGGCCGCTGCCGACCGGCGGGACCAGCGTGGTCTTCCCGAACTCCACCTTGGCGTAGTAGGCCTTCGACAGGATCGGCATCAGCCCGAGGATCAGCGGCAGCTCGCGGTCGGGCGAGGCGGCATCGAAGACGAAGCGGATCGCGCGTTCGCCGGGGCGTTCGATCCGCCGGACCTGCTTGTAGTAGAGCCGGTGGTTGGGCCGCCCCTTCTCCTTCAGGGTCTCCCAGGAAAACACCACGTCGTCGACGGTGATCGGCCGCCCGTCGTGGAACCGCGCCTCGGGCCTGAGGGTGAAGGTGACCGAGGACCGGTCGTCCGGCACCGCGACGGTCCCGGCGATCAGCCCGTAGAGCGAGAACGGCTCGTCCCATGTCCGCTTGAGCAGGCTCTCGAACACCAGATGCCGGCCATGCGCCGGCACGCCCTTGATCAGGAAAGGGTTGAGGTTGTCGAACGTCCCCCGCACGGCGCGGCGCAGCTCGCCCCCCTTGGGCGCGTCGGGGTTGACGTAGTCGAGATACGGAAAACCGGGGCCGTATTTCAGGCCGCCGTGCATGGCGATGCCGTGGCGCGGCTCGGCGGCATGCGCGCCGCCGGCGGCCAGCGCCAGGCAAGGAAGCGCCCACAAGGCGCGGCGAAGACGCACGGCCACGCGACCGCTAGAACGTCGTCCAGTCGCCGGACTGCTCGAAGGCGTGGGCGGCGCGATAGATCGTGCCCTCCTCCCAGTGCCGGCCGGTCAGCATCAGCCCGATCGGCCTTCCGTCCTCCATCCCGCAGGGCAGGCTCATCGACGGGTGGCCGGTGAGGTTGAAGCCGCACGTATTGGCGAGCATCTCCCAGGCGACCTTGGTGGTCTCCTCGGGCGTCGGGTTCCTGGGCGGCAGCTTCGACGCCTTCATCGGCAAAGTCGGCATCAGCAGCAGATCGCAATCCGCAAGTGCCGCGTCGTAGGCCGCACGGAGCCGGCGCCTGAGGTTCATCGCCTTGGCGTAGTAGCGCCCGCGATAGGTTTTCAGCGAGTAATAGCCGAACAGCGCGATGATCTTGATCGTGTCGGCGAGCTCGTCGGCGCGCCCCGGCCAGCCGGCGGCGCGCTCCAGCATCGAGGTGACGTAGAGCCCCTCGTGGTTCAGCCCGCCGCCGTTCATCGTCATCATGGTGACGAAGCCGCCGTCATGGCCGATGGGAATCCAGATCGGCCGCGTCATGGCGTGCATCGGCACAGAGACCTCGACCATTTCGGCGCCCAGGCGGGCGAGGCGGTCGGCCGCCTGGCGCACCTTGGCGTCGACATCGGCCTCCGACTCCTTGAGGCCGAAGGACTCCCGGACGACGCCGATCCTGAGACCCTCGATGCCCTCCCCCAGCGCCCTGGTGTAGCGGCTCGTCCGCACGTTCCGCTGGCGCGAATCGTACTCGTCCGGCCCGGCCAGCACTTCGAGCAGCAGCGCGTTGTTGGCGACGGTATCCGTCATCGGCCCGCAATGGTCGATCGTGGTCTCCAGCGACGCCGCGCCGGTATAGGGGACGAGGCCGAAGGTGGGCTTCATGCCGTAGACCCCGCAATAGCTCGACGGGATGCGGATCGAGCCCGCCTGGTCGCCGCCGAGCGCCATCTCGACGTCGCCCGCGGCGACCACGGCGGCGCTGCCCGACGACGAGCCGCCCGCCGAGTAGCCGTGCCTGCGCGGGTTGTGCACCGGCCCCGTCGCGCTCGTCGAACTCGTGCCGGAGACGCAGAAATACTCGCACACCGCCTTGCCGGCGATCTCGCCCCCGGCATCGAGGATGCGGGTCACCACGGTCGCGTCGACATCGGGGACGTAGCCTTCCATCACCGAGGCGCCGTTCATCATCTGCACCCCGGCGACGCAGATATTGTCCTTGATGGCGACCCGCTTGCCGGCGAGCTTGCCGCGCCTTGCGCCCTTGATCGCGGTCTTGACGTACCACGCGCCGTGCGGGTTCTCCTCCGCCGCGGGCCGGTAGCCGGGGGTGCGCGGGTAGCGCACCTCGGGCAAATCGTCCGGGATCGATTCGAGCTGGCGGTAGGCATCGACCAGCGGTCCGACGATGGCCTGGGTCGATTCGAGATACGCGTCCGACGGGTGCATGCCGAGATCGGCGGCGCAGTCGCGAAGCTGGCGCAGGGTCGGTGTCCTGAACATTCTTGCCCTCTCAGTCGGTCCCCGCGCCGACGCCGACGAACTCCGCGACGATCTCGGGATCGCGCAGGCTGTCGGGCGGCAGCGCACGTACGATCTCGCCCTTCTGGATCAGCAGCACCCGGCTCGACAGCGCCGCGGTGAAGTCGAGATTCTGCTCCACCAGCACCATGGTCAGCCCGCGGGAGGCGCGCAGCGCGGCAAGGTTCTCGGCGATCTGCTCGACGATCGAGGGCTGGATGCCCTCGGTCGGCTCGTCGAGCAGGATCAGCCGGGGACGGGTGCAGAGGCAGCGCGCGATGGCGAGGATCTGCTGCTCGCCGCCGCTCAGCGCGCCGCCTTCCCGGTCGAGCAGGGGTTCGAGCCGGGGGAAGTCGGCCAGCACCTCGTCGACCGCGCTCTCGTCCGACCCGCCGCCGGCGAGCGCCGCCATGCGCAAATTCTCGCGCACGTTGAGCCGGGGAAAGATCTCGCGGCCCTGCGGGACATAGCCCATGCCGCGCCGCGCCCGCCGGTCGGCCTTCTCGCGGGTCACGTCGGCGCCGTCGAAGACGATCGACCCGCCGGTCGCCGGGACCAGCCCGATCAGCGTCTTCATCAGCGTGGTCTTGCCCATGCCGTTATGGCCGAGAATGCCGACCACCTCGCCGGCGCCGATTTCGAGGTCGATGCCGTGGAGGATGGGGATCCGCCCATAGGCCGCCCGCAGGCCGGAGACCTCAAGCATCGCCCCCTCCCCGCGCGCCGCCGGCCTGCTTGCCGAGATAGACGTCGCGCACCCGCTGGTCGGCCAGGATGTTGTCCATCGTGTCCTCGGCCAGGATCAGCCCCTGGTGGAACACGGTGACCCGGCTCGCGATCATCTGGATGAACTGCATGTCGTGCTCGACCACGATCATCGAGCGGTCGCGGCCGATCTCGCGGATGATCTCGGCGGTGCGCGCGACCTCCTGCTTGGTCATCCCCGCGGTGGGCTCGTCGAGCAGCATCAGCCGGGGATCGCAGGCCAGCACGAGGCCGAGCTCCAGCCATTGCCGCTGGCCGTGCGGGAGCTGGCTGGCGATGCTGCCCGTCCGGTCGGCGAGGCCGACCAGCCGGACGATCTCGTCCACCGCAATCCTGGTCTCCGCCCGATTGCGCGTCCGCGCCGCCGCGAGGCGCAGGTTCTCGGCCACGCTCAGCCCGTCGAACAGGCTCGGCACCTGGGTCTTGATGGCGATGCCGCGCCGGGCGATCTGGTGCGGCTCCTCGCCGACGATGCTGGCGCCGTCGAGCAGGATCTCCCCTTCGGTCGGGCGGAGCTGGCCGGTCAGGCATTTGAAGAACGTGCTTTTTCCCGCGCCGTTGGGGCCGATCAGGCAGCGGAGCTCCCCGGCGCCGAGCGAGAAATCGGCGCCGGCGACCGCGGTCACGCCGCCGAACCGCATGGTCAGGCCGCGGGTCTCCAGAAGCGGCGCATCGCTCATGACCGGGCTTCGCCCCGGCGCCGGACGAGCGCGTCGGCGATGCGCCCGAACATCGGCACGAACCCGCTCGGCACCAGCAGCACGATGGCGACGAAGATCGCGCCGAGCACGATATTGACCTCGGCGATCTTGGATTCGCCGAGCCAGGTGGCGAGATACTGGATCAGCACGCAGCCGAGGATCGCGCCGGTCAGCGTGCCGAGCCCGCCGACCAGGATCCACATGATGATCTGCGCGGTGAACACGAGCGAGAACACGGTCGGGCTGACATAGGCGCCCCAGGCGCAGAACAGCACCCCCGCGAGCCCGGCGATGCCGGCGCCGACGGCGAGCGCCAGCGCCCCCCGGGGCGGCGGGCGGGCGGCGCCCGGCTCGCGGCCCCCAGCGTCTTGTTGAGGCGGGCGTCGTAGCCCAGCAGCTCGGTGCGCGCCTCGTTCTCGCGGATCGAGATCAGCACGCGGCCGAAATTGGTCGCGAGCAATGCGCGCAGGCCGAAATAGACGATCACCAGCAGCACCGCCGCCGGCATGTAGAGCGCCTCGTACTCGACCGGCCTGGACGGGTCGCCGGGAACGTTGACCGGCGGCACCGAGGGCATGCCGTTATAGCCGCCGAGCCGGGCCGCCCCGATCCGGTACTCGTCCCCCGCCGACGCCCCGATCAGGTAGTAGAAGACCAGCGACACGGCGAGCGTGATGACCGCGAGATAGACGTCGCTCACCCGGCCGTAAAACATGAAATAGCCGAGCACCAGAGCGAGGATCACCGGCAGCAGGATTCCGAGCAGGATGGGCAGCGTGCTGTCGCCCATGTTGATGACGGCGACCGCGTAGGTGTAGGCGCCGAGCCCGAAGAATGCCGACTGGCCGAAGCACAATATGCCGCCGAACCCCCAGACGAAGGCGAGGCTGAGCGACAGGATCGCCATCGAGATGAACAGCGTGAAGTCGATCAGCGCGAAGGGCTCGACCAAAGCGGGGACGCCGAAGACCAGCACGAGCGAGAGCCCCGCCATGGTCCACAGCCCGGCCGCGCTGCGGCTCATCCTCACAGGCCGCGCCTGAAATAACGCCCGGTGATGCCGAGCGGCAGCAGGCGCAGGAGCACGATGGCGACGACGAGCAGCGCGACCTCGCCGACCACCGGGCGGCTGAGGAAGGTGACCGCCTGGCTCACCGCGCCGAACAGCGAGGCGGCGGCCCCGGTGCCGGCGAGCGCCACCGCGCCGCCGCCGATCACGGTGATGAAGGCCTTGACCACGTAGGTGACGCCGATTTCGGGCAGCACGCCGGCGATCGGGGCGAGGATGGCGCCGGCGAGCCCGCTCAGCCCGGCGCCGATCCCGAAGGTGGTGGCATAGACCCGGTCGACGTTGACCCCGATGCCCGACGCCATCCGGGCGTTCTGCATCGTGCCGCGCGCGATCAGCCCCCAGCGCGTGTACTTGAACCCGGCATAGAGGGCGGCCATCAGCGCCAGCGTCACCAGGATGACGAAGAAGGTGTAGCCGCCTTCCTGGTAGGCGCCGATGCGGATCGTCCCGAAGGGCGGCGTCACGCCCTTCTGGTGGTAACCCAGCACGGTCGCGGCCAGCCCGATCAGGAACAGGCTGAGCCCCCAGGTCGCGAGCACGGTCTCGATCACCCGGCCGTAGAGATGGCGGATGATCAGCCGTTCGACCGCCACCCCGATGACGGTGACCGCGAGCGGAGCCACGACCAGCATCGCGATCCAGAAATTGACGCCCGCGTTGTAGCTCAGGATGAAGGCGTAGCCGCCCATCATCAGGAACTCGCCATGGGCGAAATTGATCACGCCCATCATGCCGAAAATGATCGCCAGCCCGATGCTGATCAGCGCCAGGCTGGCGACCGCGTAGAGAATCTGGATGACGACGACGACCGCAAGGTCCATGAGCGGCCCGTTACGGCTGCAATCCCGCCCCCTTCCGGATCAGATCTTGGGCTCGTACATGATGTTGGTGTCGGGCCTGGCGATCAGGTCGCACTGGTTGCCGGTATTGGTCGGCGGCACCTGGGCGACCTTCTTCTGGATCTCGAACTTCCCGCCCTTGGCCTGGCCGATATACATGTCCATCGTGCAGTGATGGGTCTTGGCGTCCATGGTGAGCGGACCGCCCGGCCCGTCGATGGTGAGACCGCCTTCCAGCACCTCGATCACCTTCTCGCGCTCGGTCGTGCCGGCCTCGTTGACCGCCTTGGCCCAGAAGATCCAGCCATACCAGTCCTTCGGCGGCACGTCGGTGAGATAGCCGTAATCGGTGCCGTTGCGCTTGCGGAACTCGGCCAGCCACTTCTTGTTGAACGGGATGTCGAGATCCTCGTAGTAGGAGTAGCAGGTCATGATGCCGTCGGCGATCTCGGGCGGCATGCGCACCACCTCGCCGGCGGCGCCGAAGGTGGTCGACACCATCGGGATCTCCTTGTTCATGCCGGCCGACGCCCACTGGCCGTAGAACGAGGCATGCGCCGGGCCGACGAAGACGTTCATCACGAAGTCGGGCTTGGCCGCCTGGATCTTGCTGATGGTCGGGCCGAACTGGTTGACGGTCAGCGGGAAGAACTCCTCGCCCACCACCTTGCCGCCGGCGTCCTTGACCGCCTTCTGGATCCACTTGGCGGTGATCTGGCCGTAATTGTAGTCCGCGGCCATGATGTAGACCGACTTCCCCCAGCGCTTCATCGCCTCGCCCGAGAGCAGGTCGACATAGCCGCCCGGCGTGGCGCCGGTGGCGAAGAAGTTGCGGTCGCACACCCCGCCTTCGTAGTTAGTGTTGTAGAAGTAGAGCGTCTTGAGCTTGTGCAGGATCGGCCGGATGACCTCGCGCGAGGAGCTGGTCAGCCCGCCCTGGACCACCGCCACCTTGTCGCGCAGCACCATCTGCCGGGCGTACTGGTTGTAGGCCTGCATCTGCGACTGTGAGTCGTAGGTCTTGACCTCGAGCTTCTTGCCGAGCACCCCGCCGGCGGCGTTGATCTCGTCGATCGCCATCTCGGCGCAGGCCCACTGGTTCTTGCCGAAGAGCTGCAGATCGCCGGAAAGATCGTAGATCGCGCCGCCCTTGATGGTGTCGGCGGCGGACGCGCCTTTCGGCCAGAAATACGGCCCGGCGGCGAGCGCCGCCGCACCCGCGGCGGATGTCTTGATGAACGAACGGCGTTTGACGGTCATGGTCCTCCCTCCGGTTCGCCCGCATTTCTCAGGCGGGTCGCACGGCGCCCCGATTGGCGTGGCGAGACGGTAGCAACCCGGTTTCCGGGCGACAAGGCCGCTCGACGCCCGGTTGCCTGCACGCGCGGGCGCAAAATAGACTCCCGGCAAAGGACAGGGAGGAAGACCATGGCCGAGAAGCTGCGCATCGCGCATCTGGCGGGGCCGACGGCGACGATCCAGAACACCCCGCCGCTGGTGACTTCGAACAAGGCGAGGCGGAGGCACGGCCTGCCGCTCCTGGCCGGGGTGGACGGCACGCCGCTGCCATACGACGCGCTGCGCGGCCAGCGCCTGGCCGCGCCGGCCAAAGTTTACGTCGAGCAGTTTTCCGCTCACCCGCTGGAGTCGGATGCGGCGGCGCTCTACGCCCCGGCGGACGGCTATATCGGCGCCGACGGCGTGTTCAGCGCCGAACGGCGGTCGCCCGGCGACAAGCCGGTCTACGAGATCGAGATGCTGCCCGAGGACGGGCTCTATCCGCTGCCCTATATGGCGCGCCAGGCGGACGGCGCGGCCTGGGAGGAGGAATGCGCGACACCCGGCGCGCCCGACGAAGCGGCGCGCCAGGGGTTCTATCCCGACGGCTCGCGCAGCTTCGAGGAGATCGACCGCCTGATGGTCGACGACGCCGGGATCGCGAGTTCGATCTCGGCGCTGGCCGATGTCGATTTCTATCGCGGCGTTCCGCCCGGCGGCTACCGCGGCGGCCTCGCCGAGGCCGAACGGCCGGATATCGGCGACGGCGACATCCCGGCGGAGCGCCGGGGCGCGGACTTCTTTCCCTACAAGCCCTACCACCTGACCGCGCCGCCGCCCCGCCCGACGCTCGCCAAGGCGACCAACGACATGCAGGCGCTGGTGTCCGACGACGCCTATGACGGGGTGATCTGGACCCAGGGCAGCCCCGATGTGGAGGACAGCGCCTACTGGTTCAACCTGCTGATCGACACGGAAAAGCCGATCTGCGGCGTCGCCGCCCAGCGCCCGCAGGGTCAGATCAGCAATGACGGTCCGGCCAATATCGTCGATTGCGTGCGCTATATCGCGTCCCGCGTCTGGGCCGACGGGGACGGGCGCGACCGCTGCGGCGCGGTGGTGATCCAGGAACAGCAGGTCTTCGCCGCCCGCGAGGTCGCCAAGGTCGACGCCCGGCCGGGCGGCTATGTCGCGACCGGCGGGCATGGCGGGATCATCGGCCAGGTCCACTACACCGGCCGCTTCATGCTGACCTACCTGCCGGTCTACCGGCACACCTTCGGCTCGGAGGTGAATCTGAGCCGCCTGCCTTGCTCGACGACCGCGGTCAGGGCGGGCGCGGACGGGCGGATCGAGCGCGTCGAAATCGCGGTCAAGAACGCGGACGGCGACCTGCTGGCCGACGCCATCCCGGTGGTCTCGATCGAGAAGAACGGCTGCTATGCCGGGCTCGAGATCGGCGACGACCCGGCGCTGGAACGCGACCTCGCCGCGTCGGTGGAACACAAGCTCTCGCTCGGCCGGCTCGCCGGCTTCGTGGTCGAGGGGCTCGTGCCCTACGGTCTCAACACCTCCGCCGCGCGGCACTCGGTGCTGCTCAGGGCGACCGCCTGCGGCATCCCCGTGGTCCGGGTCGGGCGCGGCCACACCCAGGGCTTCGCGGATTACAGCGACTACCAGGTCTCGGGCGCCAATTTGACGGCGACCAAGGCGCGGCTCCTGTTGATGGCCTGCCTGCTGCGCTTCGGCGCGCTGCCGCCGGCCGCCGACCCGGACAACCCGAGCGACGCCGAGCTCGCCGCGATCAGGGAGGCGCTGGCGCGCTACCAGGCGGTGTTCGACACGCATTGACCCGCCCCCCGATCCCGGCTGTCTGATATAAGGCGGTCGGCGGACTCACCGCGACACGAGACGAGGAACGGCCATGAATCTCCTGCACACCATGCTCCGCGTCGGCGACCTGCAGCGCTCGATCGATTTCTACACCCGGATTCTGGGCATGGATCTCTTGCGCACGGCGGAGCGGCCGGCGCAGAAATACACCAATGTCTTCGTCGGCTTCGGCGGCGGCAACAAGAACGGCGAGGCCGAGCTGGAGCTGACCTACAATCACGGGGTCTCGGATTACGATCTCGGGACCGCCTACGGCCATATCGCGCTCGGCGTCGACGATGTCGCCGAGACCTGCGAGCGGATCCGGGCCGCCGGCGGCAAGGTCACCCGCGAGCCGGGGCCGGTGAAGGGCGGGTCCACCGTGATCGCGTTCGTCGAGGATCCGGACGGGTACAAGGTCGAGCTGGTCGAGACCGCTTCCCGCGAGATCTGACCGCGCATCGGTCGGGCCGGTCCATAACGAGCCAGGGAGATCGCTCATGGCGAAACGCGTGCTCAAACCCGCCACCGTCCAGGCCAAGGGCAGCTACAGCCCGGGCTGGGAGGTGTCCGGCGGCCGGGCGGTGTTCGTCGCCGGCCAGATCCCGTGGGATGCGGACGGCAATACCGTGTGCAAGGGGGACGTCGCCGGCCAGACCCGCCAGGTCTTCGCCAATATCGGGGCGGTGCTCGCCGAAGCCGGCGGGTCGCTCGACGACGTCGTCAAAATCACCGTCTTTGCCGCCGACATCCGCTATCGCGACGAGATCAACCGGATCCGCACCGAGACCTTCAAGGAGCCCTACCCGGCGAGCACGCAGGTCGCGGTGGCCTCGCTGGTCGATCCCGAATGGCTGGTCGAGATCGAGGCGGTGGCGTTCATCGCCGACTGAACCCTCAGGCGATGGACACGTTCCACGCGCCGCAGACATGGATGGTCTGGCCGGCGACGTAGCGCCCGTCCGGCCCGCAGAGATGCCGCACCATCGCGGCGATCTCCCGCACGGTGCCCATCCGCCCCATCGGGATCGGGTTATCCCGGAAATGCGCCGGCACGTGGCCGGTAGCCTCGTAGTTGTCGATGCTGCCGGGCGAGACGCAGTTGACGTTGATGTTGTGCGGCGCGAGCTCGACGGCGAGTGCCGCGGACATCCCGGCGAGCCCAGCCTTGGCGGCGGCGACGGCGGCGCGGTTCTTCACCCCGCGATGGCCCGACACCCCGCCGATATTGACGATCGACCCGCCGCCGGCGGCGATCAGGTGGGGGACCGCGCTGCGGATGCAGAGGAAGGCCGAATCGACGGTGTTGGCCTGGACGTCGCGCCACTCCTCGTAAGCCGTCTCGGCGACCGGCTTGGCGATCCGGTGGGAGACGTTGTTGACCAGGATGTCGAGCCGGCCGAAGGCGGCGACGGTCTCCTCGACCAGCCCCCGCGCCTGGTCGGGGTCGCTGACATCGGCGAGGTGGACGAGCGCCCTGCCGCCCGCGGCCTCGATCCCGCCCGCGATATCCCGGGCCGCGTCGGCCGAACGCCTGCCGTTCACCGTCACCGACGCCCCGGCTTCGGCAAAGGCGAGCGCGATCGCCCGGCCGATGCCGCGCACGCTGCCGGTGACGATGGCGACTTTCGATTCGAGCTCGCGCCGGCTCATGCCCCTCCCCCCGTCGACAAATTCGCAACGACCCAGAATACCGCGCTAACATTGCCCCGGACAAAGCGGGAGGGACCATGCCAGTCGCACGGGTCGGCGACATCGGCCTCAACTACCGGATCGACGGGCCGGAGACCGCGCCCTGGATCACCTTCACCACCGGGATGACCAACGACCTCACGATGTGGGATGCGCATGTCGCGGCGCTGGGCGCGACGCACCGGCTGCTGCGCTTCGACACGCGCGGCCACGGCGACAGCGAGGCGACGCCTCCGCCCTACACGCTGGACATGCTGATCGGCGACATCGTCGGGCTGTGGGATGCGCTCGGCATCGAACGCTCCACCCTGGTCGGGCTCGGGCTCGGCGGGGTGGTCGCGATCGGCCTCGCGATCGCGCATGGCGACCGGCTCGACGCGCTGGTCCCGGTCGCCTGCCGCTCCGAGCCGGTGCCGCAATACCGCGCGATCTGGCCGCCGATGATGGAACGCGCCCGGGAGGGCGGGATCGGCGCCATAGCGGAGACCACGGCGGAGCGCTGGTTCCCCGAGGCGTTCCGCGCGGCGAACCCCGAGGTCATGCAGAAGATCCGCCGGATGATCCTGAAGACGTCGGTCGACGGCTATCTCGGCTGCATAGCGGCGCTGCTGACGATGGACTATACGGCGGGGCTTCCGGCGATCGGCGTGCCGGCCCTGCTGGTCTCGGGCGCCGAGGACAGGGTCGGCGCGCCGCCGGAGGCGATGCAGGCGATGGCCGACGCGATGCCGGACGCCAGGCATGTCTCGCTGCCCGGCGCCGGCCATATCTGTACCGTCGCCAACCCCGGCGCCTTCGACGACGCCATGACCGCGTTTCTCAGCGAAATACAAGGATAGCCCGCATGTTCAAAGCGATGAATCCGGCAGGCGTATGCCCGCCCTTCCGCCACTACGTCCACTCCATCGAAGTCCCCGCCAACGCGCGCTGGCTGGTGGTCTCGGGCCAGGTCGGCACGCTGCCCGACGGCACCATCCCGGACGGGGTCGAGGCCCAGACGGAGGCGGCGTGGAACAATGTCGCGAAGATCCTCGAAGCCAACGGGATGGGGATCGGGGACATCGTGATGGTCACCCAGTACCTCACCCGGGTGGAGGACCGGGACGCCCATATGGCGATCCGCAACCGGTTCCTCGGCGACCACAAGCCGACCTCGACGCTGCTCTTCGTCTCGGCGCTGGCCCAGCCGGAGATGGTCGTGGAGGTCGAGATCAAGGCCGCGCAAGCCGTCGACTGAGCGCGCCCCCGCGTATCCCGGATGGCGATGGCCGTCCCGCCGGTCGCCCTGGTCGCCGCGTTCTGCCTCGCGCTGACCGGCGTCAACCTGTCCTTCATGGTGGTCGCGGCGCTGCTGCCGACCCTGATCGAGGCATGGTCGCTCAGCGATATCGAGGCGGGCTGGCTGGGCGGCATCTTCTTCGCGGGCTATATCGCCACCGTCCCGGTGCTGTCGAGCCTCGCGGACCGGATCGACCCGCGGCGCATCTATCTCGGATCGGCCCTGATCGGGGTGGCGGCGTCTCTCGGGTTCGCGGCGTTCGCGGACGGGTTCTGGTCGGCGCTGTTGTGGCGCTTCTTCGCCGGCGTCGGACTCGCCGGGACCTACATGCCGGGGCTCAAGGCGATGAGCGACAACCTGCCCGACGCGATGCGCTCGCGCGCGTCGGGCTACTACGCGTCAGTCTTCGCCATCGGCTCGGCGCTCTCCTTCATCGTCGGCGGCGAGGCGGCGGCGGGATGGGGCTGGCGCTGGGCGTTCGTGGTCGCCGGACTCGGCTTCGCGCTCGCGTTTCTGCTGATCTTTGTGATCCTTCCCCGGCAGGCGGCGGATGCGCGCGGCGCGCCCGGCCCGTTCGAAATCCGGCCGATCTTCGCGAACCGGGGGGTGATGGCCTATGTGCTCGCGAATTTCGGCGGTCTGTTCGAATCGGTGGGGCTGCGGACCTGGCTCGTCCCCTATCTGGTTTTCCTTCTCGATCGCCCGGGCCAGGAGCCCGCCTTCCTCTCGCCGACCTCCATCGCGGCCGGAATCGCCTTCATCGGCGTGGCCGGGGCGGTCGCCATATCGGAGCTCGGCGAGCGCTTCGGCATCCGGACCGTGATGATCGGCGCCGCGATCGCCTCTTTCGCCGTCGCCATCGTCACCGGGGCGGCGGTGGGGCTCGATTACTGGCTCGTCGTGGTGCTGCTCGCCGCCTGCGCGGTGCTCAATTACGGGCGGAACGGGCCGACGACGACGGGCGCGCTGCTCAATGCCGACCCCAGGCTCCAGGGCACCACGATGGGGATCTTCGCCTTCATCGGCTTCGCCGGCGCGCTGGTCGGGCCGGTCGCCTTCGGGACGGCGCTCGAAGCGGCCGGCGGGCGCGAGGACCCCGCCGCCTGGATCTGGAGCTTCGCCGCCGTCGCTATGGGCGCGGCGCTGACCGCCGCCGCGGTCGCCGGCCTCGCCCGGGGGAGGTCGAAATGACGGGTGGCGGCTCCTTGCCCCGATGAGCAAACTGGCGCGGACTTCGAGCGAGGAGCAATGACCAGGCCTGCAGCGATCGTCGTCGGCGCGGGCGATGCGACCGGCGGCGCGGTGGCGCGGCGGTTCGCGCGCGGCGGCTACGCGACCTGCCCGGTCCGGCGCAAGCGCGAGAACCTGGACGGCCTCGTCGCCGAGATCGAGGCCGATGGCGGGATCGTGCATCCGTTCGGCGCCGATGCGCGCAACGAGGACGCGGTGGTCGCGCTGTTCGACGAGATCGAGGCCGATATCGGCCCGGTCGAGGTGGCGGTGTTCAACATCGGCGCCAATTCGACCGGCAGCATCCTGGAGGAGACGGCAAGGCGCTATTTCAAGATGTGGGAGCTCTCCTGCTTCGCGGGCTTCCTGACCGGCCGCGAGGCGGCGCGGCGGATGACACCCCGCGAACGCGGCACCATCATCTTCACCGGCGCGACCGCGAGCCTGCGGGGGCGCGAGCGCTTCGCCGGTTTCGCCGGGGCCAAGCATGCCCTGCGCGCGCTCGCCCAGAGCATGGCGCGCGAGCTGGCGCCGAAGAACATCCACGTCGCCCATGTCGTGGTCGACGGGGCGATCGACACCGCGTTCGTTCGCTCCAACTTCCCCGACCGCTACGCGCTCAAGGAGCAGGACGGCATCGTCAACCCGGACCACATCGCGGAAATCTACTGGCAGCTCCACATGCAGCCTCGCGATGCCTGGACCTTCGAGATGGACCTCAGACCCTGGATGGAGCCCTGGTAGGACAATGACGGTAAAGGTTGAATTCCACTTCGATTTCGGCAGCCCCAACGCCTATCTCAGCCACTGCGTGATCCCCGGGATCGAGCGCCGGACGGGTGCGCGCTTCGCCTATGTGCCGATCCTGCTGGGCGGCGTGTTCAAGCTCACCAACAACCGCCCGCCGATGGACCAGACCGCGGGGGTGAAGAACAAGTCGGAATACGCGCGGATCGAGACCGACCGCTTCATCCGCCGCCACGGGATCGCCAACTACAGCTGGAACCCGCATTTCCCGGTCAACACGCTGCGCATCATGCGCGGCGCCGTCGCGGCGGAGATGGACGGCTGGCTCGACCGCTACGTCGCCGCCGTGTTCCGCCACATGTGGGAAGAGTCGAGGAAGATGGACGAGCCGGAGGTCATCGTTTCCGCCCTCGACGGGGACGGCATCGACGGCGCGGCCCTGCTGGAGCGGACCGGGGACCAGGCGGTCAAGGACAAGCTGCTCGCCAACACCGAGGCCTCGGTCGCGCGCGGCGGCTTCGGCAGCCCGACCTTCTTCGTCGGCGAGGAAATCTTCTTCGGCAAGGACCGCCTCGGCGACGTCGAGGCCGAGATCGCCGAAGCCTCGCGCTAGCCCGGACTTCTCACCACCGTCATGGCCTGCGCGGCGCTGTCCGGCCGACAGGGCAGGAGAGGCGCGCAGCGCGATGCGGGGACATCGGGCAAGCGCCTCGACGCACCCTGTCGGCCGGAGAGCGCCGCCCGAAGGGTCGCGCCCAGGCGCCCGCCCGCTGCGTCGCGGGCCTTAACCGTAGTCCCCGCTACGCTTTTCGGCCCGCTCCTGGCGGGCGGGCGCCTGGGCGCGACGCAGGCCGTGACGGTGGTGAGAAGTCCGGGCTGGCCCGCCCTACGGCGCCTCCCCGCCCTCCAGCAGGTAGCCGAACTTCTCGCGCGCCCGGCGCGCGACCTCCTGGGTCGGCGCGTTCACCGGCGGGAAGGAGTCCTTCCAGTGGAACGGCCGGCAGGCGTCGATGATCGCCCGGCTGTTGGTCATGTTGCCCTTGGCCTTTTCCTCGGGCGGGATGCGCGGGTCGAGCGGCGTCGACCAGGCGTCCTTGATGATGTCGATCGAGGTCGCCGGGTCCGACCGGGTGATCATCGCCCAGGTCATCTCCTCGAGATTGGAGATGTCGACATCCTCGTCCGTGACGACGACGTATTTGCCGGCATAGGCGCCGACATGGCACATCGCGGCGACGTGGCCGGCCTGCTTGGCGTGGCCCGGGTAGCGCTGCCTGATGGCGACGGCGAGCAGCATCCGGCTGTTGCCGACCTCATGCGCCCAGGCGGCGCTCACATCGGGCACGCCCGCCTTCTCGATCGCGTCGCGCAGCATCGCCGAGCGGGTCACCGCGCGGTAGCGGCACATCTCGTCGGGCGGGCGCTGCGGCGGGCAGCCGAGGATGATCGGGTTGTTGCGGTGGTAGACCGCCTTGACGTGCATCACCGGCTCCGGCCGCATGTCGGAGCCGTAATAGCCGGTCCATTCGCCGAACGGTCCCTCGGGGCGGCGCTCCTCGGGATCGACGAAGCCCTCGAGCACGATCTCGGCGTCGGCCGGGAACGGGATGCCGGTATGGCGGCCCCTGACGACCTTGAGCGGCTCGCCCCGCATGGCGCCGACGATGTCGTATTCGCAGACGCCGGGCGGCATCTCGGTGCAGGCGGTGAGGAACGTCATCGGATCGCCGCCGACCACGATCACGCTGGGCATCGGCTCGCCGCGCGCGAGATACTTGTCGCGATGCACGCGGCCGTGCTTGCCGGGGGAGATGTAGTAGCCGACCGTCCGTTCGTCCTGCACCATCACCCGGTAGGTGCCGAGATTCATCCAGCCGGTGTCGGGATCGACGGTGACGTCGTAGCTTCCGGTGCCGATATAGTGGCCGCCGTCGTCGGGGTGCCAGAACGGCGCCGGGAACCGGCCGAGGTCCACGTCGTCGCCCTCGAACACGTTCTCGGTGACCGGCCCGTCCTCCACCGTCTCGTAGGGGATCGGGATCATGTCCTTGAGCTGGGCGGCGTAATAGGCCTCGCTGAGCTCGATCTTGGAGAGCTCGGTCGGAAAGCCGAGCGTCATGTTCTTGCGCTTGCCGCCAAAGAAATTGACCAGCACGCGATAGCCCGGCTCGTGGCCGGGGATCTCGTCGAACACGACGCAGTCGGCCTCGTCGGAGTGCATCACGAGCTCGGCCGCCTGGCCGATGTCGGCGTCCTTGCCGAGCCCCTTCGCGACCGTGACCTCGCCCAGCTTCTCGGCCTCGGCCAGCCACTCGCGCAGATCGGCATAGGGCAGCACCGCCCGCAGATTGCCGCCCGTCCGGGCTACCGCGTCGCGCGCAGTCTCGGCCATGTCCGGCTCCTCGGATGTTCTCGGAATGCTTCGGGATCGACGCGTTTATAGGCGCGCCGCGGCGGATCGGCAAGCGAGGGGGGCGCCCCTCGATACGCGGCTTCGCTGCCACTCGGGATGAGGGAGGTTTCTTGCCTGCCTACAACCCATCTCTCACCCTGAGTAGCCCCGGACTCGATCCGGGGCGTATCGAAGAACGCACCACTCCTCACCCGACGGCGATCTCGTACCCGCTCCCCTGCTCCGCGTAACCAGCCGCCTCGGCGAGGTCGGCCTGCTCCTCGGCGTGGATGCGGTAGAGCGGCTCGCCCGCCTCGACCCTGTCGCCGCGCTGCCTGAACAGGTCGATTCCGGCGGATTTCTCGAGCGGCGCGCCGGCGCGGCGCGCGATGCCGGCGATGCGGTAGCAGTCGATGGCGGCGACCGTTCCACTCCGTTCCGCCGCGACCTCTCTGGTCAGCCTGCCCGGGCCGGGCGGGTCGGGGTTGCGCCCCTGGGCGTCGATCAGCCGTTCCATCGCGCGCGCCGCCGCGCCGCTCTCGAGCAGGGTTTCGGCGCGTTCGCGGGGCTCGGCCATGCCGGCGAAGGCGAGCACCCGGGCGGCCAGCATCAGCGCCTTGTCGCGCAGATCGGCCGGCGCATCCGGATCGCCGGCCAGCACCTTCGCCACGTCGCGCGCTTCGAGCGCCGGACCGACGCCGCGGCCGATGGGCTGGCTGCCGTCGGTGATCTCGCAGCGCGCGGCGATGCCGAGCCCCTCCGCGGTGACCGCGAACAGCCGGGCGAGCGCGTCCGCCTCCGCCCGCGTCGCCACCTTGGCGGTCGGCCCGACCGGGATGTCGAACACGATATGGGTGACGCCGAGCGCCGCCTTCTTTGACAGGATCGAGGAGACCGAGAGCCGGTCCGAGACGATGCCGAGCGGACGGGTGACGGCGTTCATCACGTCGTCGATCGGCGAATGGCTGAGCCGGCCGTTCCAGACGATGCACCCGCCCACCTCGGAGACCACGCGCCGCACCTCGTCGGCGTCGAGATCGACCCTGGCCAGCACCTCCATCGCGTCCGCCGTGCCGGCGGGCGAGGTGATCGCGCGCGAGGCGGCCTTGGGGATGGTGAGCCCGTGCGCGACCACGATGGGGACCACGACCATGGTGACCCGGGTCCCCGGGATGCCGCCCATCGAGTGCTTGTCGACCACCATCCCGTCCGGCCAGACGATTTTCGCCGAGCGCCCGGCCCGCGCGCTCGCGAAGGCGATCACCTCGTCGTCGTCGAGGGTCTGCGCGGCGGCGACCAGGAATCCGGCCGTCTCGCGCCCGGCATAGCGCCCGGCCACCATGTCCTCGACCACGGCGTCGACGTCCGCGTCGCCGAGGCGGCGGCCGGCGATCCGGGCCCGGAGCGCCGCCCGGCTGGCCGGCTCGGGGGGGGGGGCGGCGGGGGGCGGGGCGGCCGCCCCGCGGGCCGGCTCGGGGGCGCGGCGGATGGTGACCGGCGCGCCCTCCTGGAGGCCGAGAAGCGCGAAGGCATGCGCCGACAGCGCCAGCGCGTCCGGGGCGACCAGCGCCGCGTCGTCGACCAGGTTCAGCGCGCATGTGACGGCGCGCCCGCCGCCCGCCACCTCGACCTTGCGCGGGCCGAGGAAGCTCTCGGCGGCGTATGCCGTGCAGCCCCGGTTGAGATAGGCGACCGGCTCGCGCCAGGTGTCGATGGCGAGCCTGGCGAGCCTAAGCATCGCTCAACGCGGCGAGGAGGCGGGCGATGCCGGCCGCCGGCGTGCCGTCGTTGACGACCCGGCGTATCGTCACCCTGTCGGGAAAGGAGGGGCCTTCCCGGGCGAGCCGCCGGGCGGCGTCGGCCCGGTCCTCGCGACCGCGCTTCGCGAGACGGTCTGCGAGCAGCGCCGGCGGGGCGGAGATTTCCACGATCACCGCGGGACACGCGCGTTCGGCAATTTCCGCGAGGATGGTCCGCGAGACATTGGCGACGACATGCCGCCCGGATTCGAGCGCAGCCGGAATGCACGCCGGCAGCCCGTATGCGAGCCCGTGCGCCCGCCAGCTGGCGAAGAACCCGCCTTCCGCCTCGCGTTCGGCGAAGGCCTCGGGCGACACCGCCTCGTGGTCTTCCCCGCCCGCCGCCGCCGGCCGGGTGATCGCGCGGCGCGGGAAGACGTAGGCGCCGCCCGGCTCCAGCGCCGCGCGCGCGCCCGCGAGCAGCGTGTCCTTGCCGGCGCCGCTCGGCCCGACGACGAGGAAGAGCGTGCCGCGCGCCATCGGCTCAGGCGGAGATGGTCACGTCGAGGCCGATATCGGCGGCCGGCGCCGACTGGGTCATGCGCCCGACCGAGATGTAGTCGACCCCGCTCTCGGCCTTCTCGCGGATGGTTTCCAGCGTGATCCCGCCGGAGGCCTCGATCTCGCACCGCCCGGCGACGATCGCGACCGCCTCGCGCATGGTGTCCGCGTCCATGTTGTCGAGCAGGATCACGTCGGCGCGCGCGTCCGCCGCCTCGCGCACCTGGTCGAGCGTGTCGCATTCGATCTCGATCTTGGTGAGCGAGGGGGTGAGCGCCCGCGCGCGGGCCATCGCCGCGGCGATCGAGCCGCAGACCGCGATGTGGTTGTCCTTGACCAGCAGCCCGTCGTCGAGCCGGATGCGGTGGTTGCGCGCCCCGCCTACGCAGGAGGCGTATTTGGAGAGCGCGCGGTAGCCGGGGATGGTCTTGCGCGTGTCGATCAGCGTCGCGCCCGTCCCCTCGACCAGCCTGGCGTATTCCGCCGTCCGCGTGGCGATCCCGGTCAGCAGCTGGAACAGGTTGAGCGCCGTCCGCTCGGCCGTCAGCAGCCCGCGCGCCGGCCCCTCGACGCGCGCCAGCGTCGCGCCCGCCGCCGCCCTCGCGCCGTCCGGCATCAGCGCCTCGGTCGCGCAGCCGGGCTCGTGGAAGCGCATGATCTCGAGCGCGAGCTCGACGCCGCAGACCACCACGTCGTGGCGCGTGTTCATCACGAACCGCGCCGTGGCGTCCTCCGGGATCAGGAAGTCGGTGGTGATGTCGCCCCGCCCGATATCCTCGGCGAGCCAGCCGGCATACATCTGCTCGCGCTCTTCCTTGCGCGGCAGCAGCGCCCGCATGTCGAGATCGTCCGGCCGCATGGCCCTCCTCCGGCTGTCCCCGAAATACCTACGCGAACCGATTTGTCGGGTAAAGCGGGCGCCTCAGCGGGCGACGGCCTTGGCGGCGTAGATCGAGACGATGCAGAGCAGGGTGAAGGCGCCCGAAAGCCAGAAGATCAAATCGGGCCTGCCGATATCGGCGACGTATCCGAAGATCGGCGGGCCGATGGCGGCGCCGACCGAGAACCCGGTGGTCACGAAGCCGAACACGGTGCCGATGGTGCCCGGCGGGCAGATCTTGCGCACCAGCAAATCGCGCGACGGGCTCATCAATCCGATGGTGACCGCGCTCCCCAGCATCGGGATTATCACGTATGCGAGCGGCAGCAGCTTGAGCGCGATGACGCCGAGAAAGGCGGCCGAGGCGACGAAGCAGAGCGCGGCGAGCCCCTCCTGATCGCGCACCCGGTCGGCGATCACGCCGCCGATCAGCACGCCCACGGCGGCGGCGGCGAAATAGCCCGTGAGCTGCGCGTTGGCGGCGGCGAGCGAGGCGTCGTAGAGCTCGACCAGGGCGACGACCGCGAAGGCGTGGATGCCCGACGTCCCGGTGGCGAGCGCGGTGAAGAAGACGAGGAACAGGAGCACCGGCGGCGAGAGCAGGAACCGGACCCGGGCGCGCAGGCCCCGCGCGACCGCCTCCCCGCCGTCCCCGGGCGCGGCGCGGATCGCGCGGTCGTCCAGCGCCCCGCGGTAGAGCGCCGCGATTGCGGTGAACAGCAGGCCGATCAGCCCCGATACCGAGACCGCGGCGGCCCAGTCGAGCACCGAGGCGAGCGCCAGCATCAGCGGCGGCGCCACCACCCAGCCGGCATAGCCGGCGAAGATGTGGATGCCGAAGGCGCGGCCCTGGCGTTCGCCGTCGACCTGGGCGGCGAGGATCGCGTAATCGGCCGGGTGGAAGACGGCGACGCCGATCCCGGCGACCAGCACCATCGCCATCAGCCCCCAATAGGTCGGGAACAGCGCGACCAGGGCGAACGGGGCTGCCTGCAGCACCAGCCCGGCAAACAGCACCGGCCTGCCGCCGATCCGGTCGACCAGGATGCCGGCCGGCAGCTGGGCGATGCCGGTGGAGACCGAGAAGACCGCGATCAGCAGGCCGAGATCGGTCCAGCTCACCCCGAGGTCTGCGCGGATCAGGGTGAACAGCGGCGGCAGCACCAGCATGTAGAGATGGCTGAACCCGTGGCCGATGGAGATCAGCCCGACCGATTTCAGCTCGGCCCGGGGGAGCGAGAGGACGCTGGCCATCTACGCGCCTCCCGCTGCCGGGCACGCCCGGCACTCCAGCATCTCGATCGGCTCGGTGCGTCTATTGCGACGCCCTGCCCAGCCCCCCTTCGTCATTTGGACCGAAGCGCCGGAGGCGCGGCACCGGTCGAAATGACGAGAGGGCGGAGCGCGGTCGGAAAGTCCAGACCGGACACCGGTGGAACGAGTCCGGCCATGACGCGGCCCCTTAGCGCGGCATGCGCACCTGTTCGAGGATCCGGGCGATCTCGGGATCGCCCTTCCCCATCGGGTCGACGCGGCTCATCTTGGCGCGTTCCCCGGCCCGCCAGGTGGGCGGCTTGGTGGCGTCGATCGCCATCTTGCCGCCGATCCGCATCACCGTGTACTCGTCGCCGACTTCGGGGATCGACACGTCCAGCGGGTGCAGCCGCGACCCCGGCATGATGTGGACCATCTCGGCCGGGTTGGTGCGGCACGCGATCGCCCACAGCACGTCCTCGGCGTTGTAGATGTCGACGTCTTCGTCGACCGCGATCGCCACCTTGACGTGCAAATTGGGCCCGGTCAGCGCCGACATCAGCACGTCGCGCGCCTGGCCGTCCCACTTGGCCTCCATCTGCACGATCATCATGAACTGCGATGCCCAGGGCGGGACAAAGATGTCCTTGATGTTGGTGTTGCCGTGGGTGTCGCGCAGCCGGTTGTAGTAGGTCGCCTCCATGGGCAGGGTGATCAGCGGCTGGTGATCGGTGAACCAGGTCGCCTGCATGTGGCGGAAGATCGGGTCGTCGCGGTGGGTGATGCCGGTGATCTGGTAGACTGGCGCCGGCCCCTCGGCGCCCGATCCGAAGGTGGTGAACTCGCCGAACGGCCCCTCCGGCACCCGGTCGTGGGGGTGGACCAGCCCCTCGATGACGATCTCGGCATGGGCCGGGACCTCGAGGTCGATGGTGTCGCATCTCACCATCTCGATGTCCTCGCCGAGGATGCCGGCGCCGTATTCGAGCTCGTCGAAATCCTCGTGCCGCCCCGACCAGTTGGACATGATCTCGTAGACCGGGTGCATGCCGATGGCGAACGCCATCGGCATCGGCTCGTCCTTGGCGACGTATTTGAGGTAATGCGCGTAGTTGTGCCGCGCCGCCATCCAGAAGGTCGCCTTCTGCGGGTCGTCGGTCAGCATCATGCGGATGATGGATTCGTTGCGGATGCCGGTCTCGGGGTCCTTGGTGATGGTCAGCCCCGAGCCCAGATAGCGCCCGCCATCGCCCACCGAGTGCTGCGGGATGGGCAGCTTGTGGAGGTCGACCTCCTTGCCCAGCATCCGGTTTTCCTTGACCGGCCCGTCGGCCACCAACACCGACTTGCCGCGCTGGGTCGCCATGCGCTCGGCGAGATAGGGGCAGACCCCCTTGGGGTCGTCGAGCCCGAAGGCCGCGGCCTGGCCGTTGCGGTCCTTGATCAGGATGTCGGTGAGCCGCCAGCCGGGATAGCCGGCGAGGTTGTGGAACATCAGCGGCCCGCTGCTCTCCGAGCAGAGATAGCCGACCTGCCGCACCGGATCGACCGGGTCGTGGATGTGCAGCATCCGGTTGTCGATCGATTCGAGAAACGTCCTCAGGCTGTGCGGCATGGCAGGCTCCCAGCATGGATTGCGGCCGGATTCGTTTGTAGACGAACGACCTTGCGCGCACAATCTCGCGGCGCGCCGGGCGCTGTAACACGTTGTTACATACTCCCGCCGGTCCTGAAACATGCTGGCAAAGAAGCGCCCGCAGGGTGGCCGCATCGTGGTCGGAGGGCGGCGGCGCAGGCCCGACGACCCGTCCGGTTCGGTAACGAGAGTTCTCGCCATGTCGGTAACGAGAGTCGGCTACTCCGGGGCGCAGATCGCGCTTCACTGGATCATCGCGGTGCTGGTGATCCAGCAATTCGTCCTGCACGACGGCATCGTCGCGGCCTACGCGGCCGGGCGAGGCGACGGCGCGGCAACCGAGTCCGAGCTGTTCCTGGCCGATATTCACGTCGCGTCGGGCATCGCGATCTTCACCCTCGCCCTGCTGCGCGTGGTCCTGCGCCTGCGGCGCGGCGTTCCACCGCCGCCGCAGGACGAACACCCGGCGCTGCGGCTGGCCGCCCGGGCGACCCATTTCGCGCTTTACGCCATCATCCTGCTGATGCCGGTGACCGGCGGCCTCGCCTGGTTCGGCGGCGTCGAGGCGATGGCGGACGTGCACAGCGCGGCCAAAATGGCGATCCTCGCCCTGGTGCTGCTGCACATCGCCGGCGCCCTTTATCAACACTTCATCGTGAAGACCGACGTGCTGCGCCGGATGCTTCGGCCCGAACGGTGAGACAGTTGGCCCCCGGATCCGCCCGGCGGCCCGCTCTTTCTGAACAGGGAGCCGGCCCCCATATAAGCCGCTGACGCCACCGATCGGAGGACCGCATGCCGCCCCGTTCACGCTCCGCCGCCGCCGGGCTCGCCATCGCCGCGGCGGGGCTCGTGCTCTCGGCCTGCGCGCTGCTCGCGCCGCTGCCCAAGCCGCGCGACGTGGCCGAACGGCTGGAGGCGTTCCCCACGCGCGGCCTGCCGCTCGAGGGGCGGGTGACGGTCTACTGGAGCGAACGGCAGGTTCCCTTCATCGAGGCGGAGAGCGACGGCGACGCGGCGTTCGCGCTCGGCCTCGTGCACGCGCATCTGCGGCTCGGACAGATGGCGACGGCGCGCATGCTGGCGCGCGGCCGGCTGTCCGAGATGATCGGCCCGCTCGGCATCGATATCGACCGCGGGCTCCGCACCCTCTCCTACGGCCGCGCCGCCGCCGAGATCGAGCGCGGCATGGACGAGGCCGCGCTCGACTGGGTTCGCCGCTTCGTGGACGGCATCAACCACTACCAGGACGGCGCTGCCGAGCTGCCGCACGATTTCCGCGTCCTCGGCCTCGAGCGCGAGCCCTGGACGGTCGGCGACGTGCTGGCCATCGGCCGCCTCGCCGGCACCGACGTGAACTGGCTGGTCTGGGCCGATTTGCTGAAGCTGCGCGCGCGGGATGACTGGCCCGAGCTCTGGGCGCGGCTGGTGAAGCGGGGGAAGACGTCGTTCGCCAGTTTCGACGGCGGCGCGCGAACCGCCGCCATGCAGCGATTGCTGGGCGGAACCTCCAAATCGGGCAGCAACAGCGTCGCCGTTTCGGGGCGCCGCAGCGCGACCGGCGGCGCGCTCATCGCCAACGACCCCCATCTCGGTATCGTCATCCCCAATCTCTGGCTGATCGCGGGCGTCAAATCCCCCTCCTATCACGCGGTCGGGCTGATGGGGCCGGGGCTGCCCGTCTTCGCCATCGGCCGCAACCCGCATATCGCCTGGGGCGGCACCAACATGCGCGCCGCCTCCAGCGATCTCTACGATGTCGGCGACCTGCCGCGATCGGAGATCGCCGAACGGCGCGAGCGCATCGGCGTGCGCTGGTGGTTCGACAGCGAGGCGGTCGTCCACGAGACAGGCTGGGGGCCGATCGTGACCGACACGCCGTTGCTCGCGGATCTCGACCTGCCACCGCTCGCCCTGAAATGGACCGGCCACGGGGCGAGCGACGAGATCGGCGCCATGCTGGCGGTAAGCCGGGCGCGGAGCTTCCCGGAGTTCCGCGCCGCCTTCGACCGCTTCGCGGTGCCGGGGCAGAACATGCTGTTCGCGGACACCGGCGGGAATATCGGCCAGGTGATGGCGGTCCGGTTGCCTGCGCGAAGCGGCGCGCCGGCCGACATTTTCCTCGACCGGGAGACGCATGACGCCGCCTGGGGCGCGATGCGCTCAGGCGCGGATCTTCCCTTTGGCCTCAACCCGGAGCGGGGCTTCCTGGTCTCGGCCAACAACCGGCCGGCGGAGACGGACGTGCCGGTGAGCTTCTTCTTCTCCCCCGACGACCGGGTGCGCCGCCTGACCGCGCTGGTCGAGCGCGAAGCGACGGTGGATGTCGCGGCCCTGAAGGCGCTGCAGCGGGACGTCTACATGGCGTCCTCGGCGAAGCTGCGCGATCTGTTCGTCGCCAGGCTGGATGCGCTGGAGATGACGGCGGCGGCCGACGCCGCGGGCGCCGAGGCGATCGGCCGCCTGCGCAATTGGGACGGCCAGTACCGGCGCGACTCGCTGGGCGCGGTCGCCTTCGAGCAGTTCCGAACCGGCTTCGTCTCGCGCTTCTACGCGCTGCTCTACGGCGAGGAGCACGGCAAATCGTTCGCCTCGATGCGCCGGGGCACGACGCTGCTCGAAGAGGACATCGCCGCGGCCGACGAGGAGACGCTGCGCGAAGCGCTCGCCGCCGGGCTGCGCGTGGCCGCCGAGGGTCTCAACAGCTTCGCCGGCTGGGGCGACATGCACCGCCTCGGCCTCGCCCATCCGCTGTCGCGCATCCCGCTGATCGGCGGGCGCTACCGCTTCGCCGAGGCGGGCGTCGGCGGGAGCTCGGAGACCGTGATGAAGACCGCGCACAACACCACCGCCGAGCGCCACGGCGTGACCTACGGGTCCAACGCGCGCCACATCTCCGACATGTCCGACCCGGACGCGAACTGGTTCGTCCTTCTCGGCGGGCAGGACGGGTGGTTCAACTCGTCGACGATGATGGACCAGTGGGCGCTGTGGCGCAGCGGCGACTACGTCCGCGTGCCGCTCACGCCGTCCGAAGTGCGCGCGACCTTCCCGCACGCGCTGGCGCTGGAGAACTGACCCGGGGGCGCGGGGACCATGTACGACGCGACCTGGCTTCTCCGCCTCTACGCCCGGAAGCGCATCCGGCATCTGGCGCGGATGGACCCGCGCGAGGCCCAGCGCGCCGTGCTCGCGTCCCTGATCCGGCGCGCGCGGGGCACGAAGTTCGGGCGCGACCACGGGTTCTCCCCCGCCTGGTCGCTCGACGACTACCGTTCGCGGGTTTCGCTCCGGGATTACGATGCGTTCTGGGACGCCTATTGGCGCCAGCCCTTCCCCCTTCTCGACGATTGCACCTGGCCGGGACGCATCCCGTGGTTCGCGGTGTCGTCGGGAACCGCGACCGGGAGCACGAAATACATTCCGGTGAGCCGGGAGATGCGCCGGTCCAACGTCCGCGCGGGCGCCGATTTGCTGGCCTTCCACCTGGCCAACCGGCCGGACAGCCGGCTGCTCGCCGGGCGCGTCTTCATGCTGGGCGGTTCGACCGGGCTGGAGCGCCGCGCGCGGGGCGTTTACAGCGGCGATCTCAGCGGCATCGCGGCGGCGACCATGGCGGGCTGGGCGAGGCTGCGCTATTTCCCGCCGCGCGATATCGAGAGCATCGCCGACTGGGAGGAGAAAATCGAGCGCTTCGCCGAACGCTCGCTGGATACGGAGATCGCCGCCGTCGCCGGCACGCCGAGCTGGCTGCTGATCTTCTTCGAGCGCCTGGCCGGGATCGCCGGGGGGAAGCGGATCGCCGACATCTACCCCGGGCTCGAGATGCTGTCGCATGGCGGCGTCGCCTGGGCGCCCTATTGCGACCGCTTCGCCGCCCTGCTCGAAGGCAGCCATGCGGAGACCCGCGAGGTCTATGCGGCGAGCGAGGGGTTCTTCGCCAACGCGGACCGCGCGGATGGCGAGGGTCTCCGCCTCCAGCTCGATAGCGGGATCTTTTACGAGTTCGTTCCCCTCGACGAGCTCGGCAGCGCGAACCCTGACTGCCGCTGGGTCGGCGATGCCGAGCCCGGCGTCAACTACGCGCTCGCGGTGACCACCTGCGCCGGGCTCTGGCGTTACCTCGTCGGCGACACGGTCACCCTGGTCGAGCGCGACCCGCCGCGCGTGCTCGTCACCGGGCGGACGAGCTACATGCTGTCGGCCTTCGGCGAGCACGTGATCGGGGTCGAGGTCGAGGGCGCCGTGGCCGAGGCCGCGCGGGCGATCGGCGCGACGGTCACCGACTTCGCCGCCGGGAGCGTGTTTCCCGAGGAAGGCGGCGCGCGCGGCGGGCATCTCTACATCGTCGAGTTCGGGACGCGGGTCGATGAGAGCGGATCGGACCGCGCGCGTTTCGCCGAACGGCTCGACGCGGCGCTGTGCCGCCTCAACGACGACTACGCCGCCCACCGGGCGGGCGGCTACGGCATGGACGCCGCGCAAGTGTGCGTCCTCCCCGCCGGCGGGTTCGCCGCGTGGATGAAGAGCCGCGGCAAGCTCGGCGGCCAGAACAAGGTGCCCCGCATCGTCAACGACCGGGAGCTCTTCGCCGCCCTGCGCAGCTTCGCCGACAGCTACGGCAAGACGGAGAGCGCGTAGTCTCGCGTTCGAGCCCGGCGCGGACCCGGCGCCGTCCCACTGTAGCGTAGTGGGAGTGGTCCCATGCAAGACCGGCGCAGTATCCCACGGTTTGTCGCGTCGTTATGGGAAATATCCCACTTCTTGCCGTGTGACTGTAGATGGGAAATTCCGTTTGACAGGGGTTTCCGGCCGCGATACCGAAGTCCGACGCCATCGAGTATGGAGGCCGGATCTTGGACGTCCGCGACGATCTGGTCGGCGAGATCGAGAGCTATTGCCGCGACGCCGGTATCGCCGAGACGACGTTCGGGCGGATCGTCGTCAATGACGGCAAGTTCGTCGGCCGGCTGCGCGGCGGCAGGCGGGTGACCACCGCCACGGTGGACAAGGTGCGCCGCTTCCTCGAAGACAACGGCAGGGCGCCCGGCAAGCCCGAACCGGCGCCGCGCCCGCAACCCGCCGAGCCCGCGCCCGAGGCCGGCCCCCGCACGCCCTTCCGGTTCTACGACAACCGCCAGAAATACCTCGCCTTCGTCAACACCTGCTCGGAGAAGTGGGTAGTCGCCGAGCGCGCCGGCATGGAGCTCGCCCATGTCCACCCCCAGCCGCCGGCGCTCCGCGTGTTCGACGCCGGCATGGGCGACGGCACGGTGCTGACCGGGGTGATGCGCCAGATGCACCGGCGCTTCCGCACGCTGCCCTTCTACATCGTCGGCAAGGAGATCAGCCTCGAGGATGTGCGCCTCGGGCTCGAACGCATGCCCGACCGGTTCCACGAACACCCGGCGACGGTGCTGGTGCTGACCAACCTCTACTACACCGAGGCGCCCTGGCTGATGCCGCGCTCGATGGAGGCGGCGGCGGCGCTCAACTGGATCGAGGTGGCGCTGGAGGGCGATTCCTCGCACGAGTTCCACGAACAGATCGCCGGCCTCCAGCCCCGGCTCGCCGAGACCTGGCAGGTCAGGCCGTCGGAAAAGACCGGCAACCCGCTCTATGTCCGGCCCTCGGTGCTGGTGGTCTATCGCGAGGACCACAAGTTCCTGCTCGACCGGGTGATCCCGCGCCCGGGCGCGGTGAAGGCGGGATACGACCTGGTGATCGCCTCGCAGCCCTACCGCGCGCGCATGCCGGTCTCGTTCAAGGCGCAGAAGGTGCTCGCCCCGCTCGCCCGCAGCCTCGCCCCCGGCGGGCGGCTTCTGGGCATCCACTCCCGCGGCGGCGATCCCGGGCTCGACATCGTCCGCAAGGTATGGCCGGGCGAGGACCCGTTCCGCACCAACCGGCACGAGCTCCTCAAGGCGCTCAAGGAAGCGCTCGGGCGCGACGGCCGCGACCTCAACTTCAACGCCTATTCCGACAAGCGGTCGATCTTCCGCTACGACATGCACACCTTGCCGAGCGAGGTCGGCGGGCGGAGCATCGGCACCTCCACCCTGTTCGCCGCCTGGAACGCCGCCATATACGTCGCCCAGATCGAGGACGAACGCCTCGAGGACGTGATCGCCGAGGGCGGCTATCTCGACGCGACCCGGGAGGTGCTGAACCGGCATGGCGGGCTGTGGTTCTTCGACGAGTCCTATGTCGTCTCCCGGCGGAGGGGGTGAAGCGATGGTGCTGTCCCACGAAACGGCGGCGGAATCGGGGTTCGCGCGCACCCTGCTGAACGGCGAGTTCGCGATCACCGCCGAGCTGGTGCCGCCGGCCTCGGGCGCACCCGACGAGCTGCTGGCGCTCGCCGAGCCGTTCCGCGGCCTGGTCGATGCGCTCAACGTCACCGACGGGCCGCGCGCGATGGTCCACATGTCGGCGCTCGCCGGCGCCGCCATCCTCGACCGCGCCGGGATCGAGCCGATCCTCCAGTTCACCTGCCGCGACCGCAACCGGATCGCGCTGCAGGCCGACCTGCTCGGCGCCTCGGCGGTCGGCGTGCGCAACGTGCTGATCCTGCGCGGCGACGAGCCCGACCCGGCCGAGATCCCGCCGCCCAAGCCGGTCTTCGACGTCGACAGCCGCGATCTGATCCAGCTCGCCGCCAGGATGCGCGCCGGCGAGGCGTTCGCCTCGGGGCGCGAGATCGCCACCCCGCCCAGGCTGTTCATCGGCGCCGCCGACACCCCGGTCGACCCGGAGCCGGGCTGGCGGCCGACCGGTCTCACGCGCAAGATCGAGGCCGGCGCCGGCTTCGTGCAGACCCAGCTATGCTGGGACATCGACGTGGTCCGGCGCTACGCCCGGGCGCTGGAAGAGGCCGGGATCACCGACCGGGCGTTCCTGCTGATCGGCATCGGCCCGATCGCCTCGGCGCGCTCGGCGCGCTGGATGCGCGACAATCTGTGGGGCGTGCAGATACCGGATCCGATCATAGAGCGCCTGGAACGGGCGGCCGACCCGAAGGCCGAGGGAATCGCCATCTGCGCCGAGCTGATCCGCGAGCTCGCCGGCGTCAGGGGGGTGTCGGGCGTCCACCTGATGGCCCCGGTCGGGCTGTCGGCGATCCCGCTGGCGATCCGCGAATCGGGCGTGCTGGAGAACCGTGCGGAGGCGGTGTAGGACAGGTGGGTACTCCATCCGCATCAACCGACGGTGGAGGCTGTGCTTCGAGTGGCCCGAAGGCCGGCCGGGGCCGCATAACGTCGAAATCGTGGATTACCACGGATGAACGGAGACGCCCGCATGTTGATGAGAGCGGTTCATCCGGGCGAGGTGCTCGGGGAAGAATTGAAGGAGCTGGGCATCAGCCCCACCGAATTCGCCCGCCAGATCGCCGTGCCGCCCAACCGCGTCGGCCAGATCATCGCCGGCAAGCGGTCCGTCACCGGCGATACGGCCCTTCGGTTCGGCCACTGGTTCGGCACCGACCCCGGATTCTGGCTCAACCTTCAGTCCCGGTACGAACTGGCGAAGGCCCATGAGGCGTCCGGCGCGGCGATCCGCGATCTGCCTACACGGGCGGCTACCGTGGGCTGAGACGGGGATAGGGCCTCAGAACGCGACGTTCGCGCCGACCCGGCACAAGGCCCCGAGGCAAGCGGCCGACCAGACCGGACTCAGACGACCCCGTCTTCCCTGAGCGCGGCGATCTCGTCCTCGTCCATGCCGAGGATGCCGGCGAGCACCTGTTCGGTGTGCTCGCCGAGGACCGGCGCGCCGCCCGCATAGTCGTGCGGCTGGCCGACATAGCGGATCGGGTTGGCGACGCCCGGCAGGGTCCCCGCCTCGCTGTGCGGCAGGTCGATCCGCAGCTCCCGGGCGATCGCCTGCGGGTCGGCGAAGATCTGGTCGAGACCGTTGATCGGCCCGCAGGGGACGCCGACGGCCTCGAGCGCGGCGATCCACTCGGCCTGGGTCCGGGTTAGCATCATCTCCGACAGCGCCGGGATCAGCGCGTCGCGATGCTCCACCCGCCCGGCATTGGTGCGGAACCTCTCGTCCCCGGCGAGCCCGGGCCTGCCGCCGGCCTCGCAGAACCGGGCGAACTGGGAATCGTTGCCCACCGCGACCACGACATGGCGGTCGGCGGTCGCGAACGACTGGTAGGGCACCACGTTGGGATGCCCGTTGCCCATCCGCCCCGGCGCCTCGCCGGAGACCAGGTAGTTCATCGCCTGGTTGGCGGTCGACGCCACCGCCACGTCGAACAGCGCCATGTCGACATGCCTGCCCTCGCCGGTCTTCTCGCGCTCGCGCAGCGCGGCCAGCGCCGCGATCGCGGTGTAGAGCCCGGTCAGCACGTCGGTGACCGCGACCCCCACCTTCTGCGGGCCGCCGCCCGGCAGATCGTCGCGCTCGCCGGTGATCGACATCAGCCCGCCCATCGCCTGGATCAGGAAGTCGTAGCCCGCGCGGTCGGCATAGGGCCCGGTCTGGCCGAAGCCGGTGATCGAGCAGTAGATCAGCCCCGGGTTGACCGCGCGCAGATCCTCGTAGCCGAGGCGATAGCGGGCGAGCCCGCCGCGCTTGTAGTTCTCGACCAGGATGTCGGAGGTCGCGACCAGCCGGCGGACGATCTCCTGCCCCCTTGCCGAGGCGAGGTCGAGGGTGAGCGACTTCTTGCCCCGGTTGGCGCAGTGGAAATAGGCGGCGTCGGGGATCTCGCGCCCGTCCGCGTCGGCGATGAAGGGCGGGCCCCACAGGCGGGTGTCGTCGCCGGTGCCGCGGCGCTCGATCTTGATCACCTCTGCGCCGAGATCGGCCATCGTCTGGGCCGCCCAGGGGCCGGCCAGGATACGGCTGAAATCGAGGACCCGGAGCCCGTTGAGGGGACCCGCCATGCCTACATGAAGGCCTGGATGCCGGTCTGCGCCCGCCCCAGGATCAGGGCGTGGATGTCGTGCGTCCCCTCATAGGTGACGACGGTCTCCATGTTCATCAGATGGCGCATGACATGGTACTCGTCGACGATCCCGTTGCCGCCATGCATGTCGCGCGCCTCGCGCACGATGTCGCGCGCCTTGCCGGTCGAGTTGCGCTTGAGCATCGAGATCGTCTCGGGCGAGCAGCTGCCGTCGTCCATCATGCGGCCGAGCTGGAGGCAGGCCTGAAGGCCGATGGCGATCTCGGTCTGCATGTCGGCGAGCTTCTTCTGGATCAGCTGGTTGGCGGCGAGCGGGCGGTCGAACTGGGTGCGTTCGAGGGTGTACTGCCGCGCCGCGTGCCAGCAGAACTCGGCCGCGCCGAGCGCCCCCCAGGCGATGCCGTAGCGCGCGTTGTTGAGGCAGCCGAACGGCCCGCCGAGCCCGCGCGCGTGCGGCAGCCGGTTCTCGTCGGGCACGAACACGTCGTCCATCACGATCTCGCCGGTGATCGAGGCGCGGAGCGACAGCTTGCCGGTGAGCTTGGGCGTGGTGAGCCCCTCCATGCCGCGCTCCAGGATGAAGCCGCCGATCGTCCCCTCGTCGTCCTTGGCCCAGACCACCATCACATGGGCCAGCGGAGCGTTCGAGATCCACATCTTGGAGCCCTTGAGGAGGTAGCCGCCGTCGACCGATCTGGCGCGCGTCGTCATGCCGCCGGGATCGGAGCCGTGGTCGGGCTCGGTGAGCCCGAAGGCGCCGACCCACTCCCCGGTGGCGAGCTTCGGCAGGTATTTCCGCCGCTGCTCCTCGGTGCCGTAGTTGTAGATCGGCCACATCACCAGGCTCGACTGGACCGAGAGCGTCGAGCGGTAGGACGAATCGACCGCCTCGATCTCGCGCGCGATCAGCCCGTAGCAGACATAGCTCGCCCCGGCGCAGCCATAGCCGTGGATGGTCGAGCCGAGGAAGCCGAGTTCGCCGAGCTCGGCGATGATCTCGGGGTGGAACTCCTCGTTGTTGTAGCCCTCGACGATCCGGGGCATCAGCTTGTCGCGGGCGTATTGCCGCGCGGTGTCGCGCACCATGCGCTCGTCGTCGGCGAGCTGGCTCTCCAGCGCCAGGGGGTCTTCCCAGTTGAACTTGCCCCATCTGCGCGGCTTGTGCGCGCCGGCGGATTCGACCCTCGTGGCCATGCTTCATCCCCTGTTCGTCTTGAGCGTTCGTCGCGTGGCCGGACTATAGGCCAGCCGGGGCCGCGTGTGTATGCGATCGGCCCCCGGAAGTGAAGCCCGCGTCTCGTGTCGGGCGCCGCGGAGTAGGCGGCGGGGCACGCATCGCCGGCGAACAAGGCCCCCTCCCGGGTCGCCGGGAGAGGGCCTTTTCCAGAGGGCGTCGGCTACTTCATGTGGGCCTTGGCCGCGTCGGAGACCGCGTGGGTCCACGCGCCCGCCGGCTTCTTCGAGATCACCGGGGTCGACGCGCTGCCCAGCAGCACCTGCACCGTGCGCTCGTAATCGGCCTCGACCAGCCGGCCGAGCTCCTTGGTGCCCAGCAGCTTGATGATCTCGCCCATCATGCGCTTCTGGTGCTTCCCGGTCTGCGCGCCGGTCTCGTCGTTGTCCAGCACGATCTTGGCCGCGGCGTCGGGGTTGGACCGGGCCCAGGCCCAGCCGCGGTTCGACGCGGCGACGAAACGCGCCATGCGATCGACGAACTTCGCGTCCTTCAGGCGGTCCTCCAGGACGTAGAGCCCGTCCTCCAGGGTCTGCACGCCCTGATCGGCATATTTGAACACGACCAGGTCCTTGGCCGCGTAGCCGGCGTCGACCACCTGCCAGTACTCGTTATAGGTCATGGTCGAGATACAGGCGGCCTGCTTCTGCAGCAGCGGATCGACGTTGAAACCCTGCTTGAGCACAGTCACGCCCTTGTCCCCGCCCTTGGTGGAGAGGCCGAGCCTGGCCATCCAGCTGAGGAACGGGTATTCGTTGCCGAAGAACCAGACGCCGAGGGTCTGCCCGGCGAACTTGTCCGGGCTGGTGACACCGCTGTCTTTCCGGCAGGTCAGCATCATGCCGGACTTCTCGAAGGTCTGCGAGATGTTGACCAGCGCGACGCCCTTCTCGCGCGCCGCCAGCGCCGCCGGCATCCATTCGACGATCACGTCGGCGCCGCCGCCGGCGATCACCTGGGGCGGCGCGATATCCGGACCGCCCGGGTTGATCGACACGTCGAGGTCGACATCGCCGTAAAAGCCCTTGTCCTTGGCGACGAAATAGCCGGCGAACTGGGCCTGGGTGACCCATTTGAGCTGCAGCGTGACCTTGTCCTTCGCCGCGGCCGTGCCGGCCGACAGCGCAAGCAATGCCGCAGCGCCGAGCAATGCGGCTCGTTTCAATGCCATAGCCCGTTCTCCTTCCTGATTCCGGGGTTGCAGGGTGGGGCGCGCTATCGCCTCTGGCGATAGGAAGCGTGCCAGAAGGTGACGCTGCGTTCGAGCAGCGCGAGTGCGCCGTAAAACGCCGATCCCGCAAGCGCGGCGACCGCGATGGTCGCCCAGACGGTATCGATGTTCATGCGCCCCACATCGGTCGATATCCGGAAGCCCATGCCGACGATCGGGGTTCCGAAGAACTCGGCGACGATGGCTCCGATCAGCGCCAGCGTGGAGTTGATCTTGAGCGCGTTGAAGACGAAGGGCAAGGCGTTGGGCAGGCGGACCTTGACGAAGGTCGTGGCGTAGCCGGCGGCGTAGGAGCGCATCAAATCCCGCTCCATGGCGCCGGTGGCGCCGAGCCCCGCGATGGTGTTCACCAGCATGGGGAAGAAGGTCATCACCACCACGACGGCGGCCTTGGACTGCCAGTCGAAGCCGAACCACATCACCATGATCGGGGCGATGCCGACAATCGGCAGCGCGCTGACCAGGCTGCCGATCGGCTGCAATCCGCGCTGCAGGAAGGGCACCCGGTCGACCAGCACGGCGACGACGAACCCGCTCGCGCAGCCGATCGCGAAGCCGGGCAGGACCGACTTGATGAAGGTCTGGTGGAAATCGGCCAGCAGCAATTCCTGCGATCCGCCGAGCACCTGGCCGATGGCGCTCGGCGCCGGCAGCAGCACGGAGGGAATGCCGAACCCGACGACGAGAATCTGCCAGAGATAGAGCACCCAGAGGCCGAATGCCGCCGGGACCGTCAGCGCCAGCCAGCGCGCCGCTCCGGCATCGGCCCGGCCGGACAGAAGCGACAGCAGCGCCATCGCATGCCAGGACAGGAAGCCCAGCCCGGCCACGAACAGCCACACCCCGGGCGCAGCGATTCCGACGCCGGTCCCGAGCAGGCGGATCGCCTCCAGCGGGGCCACGGCGCCGATGACGGTCGATGCCACGGCGAGCCCCGCCATGCCCCAGCTCTCGCGGCGGAGGAGGATCAGGGCCGCGGCACCCGCCAGCGCGATGGCGGCGGGCAGGACGAGGGCGGGCGTGCCGATCCACGACCCCTGGGGAAGCGGCAGGACGACCCCCGCCACGGCGAGCGCCGCGAACGCCGCGACCGGGTAGGGCGGCTTCCCGGTCATCGGCTGCCCATGCGCCTGAGCACCTGGCGCTCGGCCGCGCCGACCAGCCAGACCAGGCACCCGGCCATCAGCGACGCCACGATCAGCGCGGACCAGATCTGGATGGTCTGGCCGTAATACGATCCGGCGAGCAGCCGGGCGCCGATCCCCGCCCTGGCCCCGGTCGGCAGCTCGCCGACGATCGCGCCGACCAGGCTGAGCGCCACCGCGACCTTCAGGCTGGCCAGCAGGAACGGGGTCGAGGCGGGCCAGCGCAGCATCCAGAAGGTCTGCGCCTTCGACGCGCTGTAGGTCTCCATCAGGTCGAGCTGCAGCGGATCGGGCGAGCGCAGCCCCTTCACCATGCCGACGGCGACCGGGAAGAAGCACAGATAGGTCGAGATGATCGCCTTGGGGATCAGCCCGACCAGGCCGATCGACGCCAGCACGACGATGATCATCGGCGCGATGGCGAGGATCGGGACGGTCTGGGAGGCGACGATCCAGGGCATCAGCGACCGGTCGAGGGTGTGGATGTGGATGATGCCGACGGCCAGCACGATGCCGAGCAGCGATCCCAGCACGAAGCCGAGCAGCGAGGAGGAGAGCGTGACGCCGGCGTGGTAGACCAGGCTGCGCCGCGAGGTGACCGGCGTGTCGAGGACCGTCTTGTCGAGCTCGACGACGATCTGGTGCGGCGCCGGCAGCACCGGGCGGCGCATCGAATAGGCGTCGGATATCAGGCGCCCGGTGTCCCAGGCCTGATCGCGCCGCTCGTAGCCGTCGATCAGCCGCGGCGCGTTCAGATAGACCGCCGCGCCGTACCAGACGACGACGATGGCGGCCAGCACGGTCAGGATCGGCACGAGACGGCCCTGCCGCAGGCCTTCCCGGAAGGCGCCGGCCCGCACCGCGGCCGCGTCAGTCGTCATAGCTGTGGCCCGCCCGCAGGCCCCGGCGGACGCGAAGGGCGATTTCCAGGAACTCCGGCGTCTCGCGGATATCCAGGGTCCGGTCCCTCGGCAGGCCGCTGTCGATCACGTCGACGATGCGCCCCGGCCGCGGCGACATGACGACGATGCGCGACGACAGGAACACCGCCTCGGGTATCGAATGGGTGACGAACACGACGGTCTTCCCGGTGCGCTCCCAGAGGCGCAGGAGCTGTTCGTTCAGATGGTCGCGGGTGATCTCGTCCAGGGCGCCGAACGGCTCGTCCATCAGCAGCAAATCGGGCTCGAAGCTGAGGGCGCGGGCGATGGAGACGCGCTGCTGCATGCCGCCCGACAGCTGCCAGGGAAACTTCCTCTCGAACCCCGTCAGGTTGACCAGCTCGAGATAGTGCCTGGCGCGCTCCTGGCGCTCCGCCCGGGAGATGCCCATGATCTCCAGCGGCATGGTGAGATTGCGCTGGACGGTGCGCCACGGATAGAGCACCGGGGCCTGGAAGACGTAGCCGTAGATGCGCCGCAACCTGGCTTCCTCGGGCGAGACCCCTTCGACCGCGATGCGGCCGTCCGTCGGCTGTTCCAGGTCGGCGATCACCCGGAGCAGGGTGGTCTTGCCGCAGCCGGACGGGCCGATCAGGGAAACGAAATCGCCTCGGTCGACCCGCAGATCGACACCCGACAGCGCGTAGACCGGCGAGTCCCTGGTCTGGAAGGTGAGGGACAGGTTGCCGATCTCGATGACCGGTTCCACCGGTCTATCGAGCGGCGCGGGCACGGTTGGCCGGATTGCGGGGATCGCCGGCCTGGCGCAGCCCGGCGAGGGAAGGATCGGCGCCGAGCGCGCGCCCGAGTTCCAGCTTCATGCCGCCACGCTCCCTGCCGAAGCCGGCTCCGCGCCGGAAACCTTCAGACTAGCGCGATCCGCCGGCCCCGGGAAAGGTCCGACTCTCGTGCTCGGGCAGGGTCACCTGGTGCCGTACAGGCGGTCGCCCGCATCCCCGATGCCGGGAACGATATAGCCGTGATCGTCGAGGCGTTCGTCGACCGCGGCGGCGAATACCGGCACGTCCGGGTGCGCCGCGCGGAGCGCCGCGAGGCCTTCCGGCGCCGCCAGCAGGCACAGGACCTTGATCCGCCGCGCCTTCGCCTCCTTGATCCGCCCGACCGCGGCGATCGTCGAGTTCCCGGTCGCCAGCATCGGATCGAGCACGATGACCGGGCGGTCGCTCAGATCCTCCGGCACCTTGAAGTAGTACTCCACCGCCTCCAGCGTCCGCGGATCGCGATAGAGCCCGACATGGCCGACCCGCGCCGAGGGAACCAGATCCAGCATGCCTTCCAGAAGCCCGTTTCCGGCGCGCAGGATCGAGATCAGGACGAGCTTCTTGCCCGCCAGGAAGGGCGCCTGCATCTGCGAGAGCGGCGTCTCGATGACGCGCGTTTCGGTGGCCAGGTCGCGCGTCACCTCGTAGCCGAGCAGCAGGGAGATTTCGCGCAGCAGCAGGCGGAACCGGGCCGTATCGGTCTCCTTGCGGCGCATCAGGGACAGCTTGTGCCGGACCAGCGGGTGATCGATGACCGTGACGTTCTCCATCGGCGAGTCCTCCCGGACGCGGCCCGGTCGGGAAACGGCGCCGCGCCGGCCATTCTACGACCGGTCGCGCGTCGGGCGCATGCGCCCGCGCCGGGATTCCCGAATCGCGGGGCCGGTCCCTCCTCCGGGCACCCGTAGCGCGAGCGCGGCGCTGCGCTGGACACGGCGGGGTGCCTGTTCGCCGGGGAAAATCCCGGCTAGTCTCTTGTTCCGCGGGATCGCGTGCCGTTCCCGCAGCCCCATGCGTTCCCCCCGAGCCACCAGCCCCGGATCAGTGGTGAAGGAGTCAGACCATGGAAGCCGAACCCAGCTCCGATCTCCGACTCGGCGGCGGCGCGCTGCGCTGGTGCTGCGAGGCGCTGATGCCGCCCTTCGGGACCACCGCGGAGGTCGAGCCGATCACCGGCGTAGTCGGCCAGGACGACGCGATCGAGGCGCTGCGCTACGGGCTCGAGCTGTTCGCGCCGGGGCAGAACATCTATGTCCGCGGCATCGCCGGCACCGGGCGGATGACCCTGGTCCGGCAGCTGCTGGAGGACATCAGCCCGTCCTGCCCGGAGGCCGAGGACCGGATCTACGTCCACAACTTCGCGCAGCCCAGCCGGCCGCGGCTGATCTCCCTGCCGCGCGGGCGCGGGCGCGACTTCCGCCACGGCGTCGACGCGCTGATCGAGTTCATCGAGGACGAGCTCGCCCAGACGCTGAACTCGGACTCGGTGCGCGCCCAGCGCGCCGCGCTGGACGCCGCGGCCCAGCAGGTGATGCGCGAGCTCGGCGCGCCGTTCGAGAAGGAGCTGCGCGTCGCCGGGCTCGCCATGGTCACCCGCCAGACGGGCAGCGGGCTGCAGCACGACATCACGCCGGTCGTCGACGGCGAGGCGGTCCCGTTCGAGCGGCTCGAAGCCCTGGCGGCCCAGGGCAAGCTGGAGGCCGCCGAGGTCGAGCGCATCCGCGAGCGGATCGCGGACTTCGCCCTGAAATTCGAGGACGTCAACCGCCACATCGCCGAGCTCCGCCTCGACCACAGGCGGCGCATCCGGGCGCTGCTCGAATCCGAGACCCGCCGCCTGCTCGGTTTCCAGATCGAGGCGATCGAAGCCGAGTTCGACCTGCCGGCGGTGAGCGATTTCCTCGCCGAAATTCTCGCCGACCTGGTGCAGCGCCTGGGCGCGCTGGAGCGCATCGCCGAGGCGACGCGCAAGTACCGGGTCAACCCGCTATTCGAGCACGACGCGGAGGCGGGCTGCCCGATCGTCATCGAGAACACGCCGACGCTGAGGAACCTGCTCGGCGAGATCGAGCGCGAGTTCGTCGCCGAGGGCGGGCTCCATGCCGACCACATGATGATCCGGGCGGGCTCGCTGCTGCAGGCCGATGGCGGGTTCCTGATCCTCGAGGCGCGCGACGTGCTGGCCGAGCCCGGCGCCTGGAAGATGCTGCTGCGCAGCCTGCGGGCGGGCTCGATCGAGATCGTGCCGGCCGAGTTCACCTCGCCCTTCGGCGCGCCCTTCCTCAAGCCCGACCCGATCCCGATCGACGTCAAGGTGGTGCTGATCGGCGACGGCGGGCTTTACGAGATGCTGAGCGCGGCCGATCCCGATTTCGGCCAGCTCTTCAAGGTGCTGGCCGATTTCGAGACCACCATCGCGCGGGACGGGACGGGGGTGCGCTACTACGCCGGCGTGATCTCCAGGCTCGCCCGCGACGAGGGCCTGCTGCCGTTCTCGCGCGATTCGGTGGTCGCCCTGGTCGATCACGGCGCCCGCATCGCCGGGCGCCAGGACCGGCTGACGACCCGTTTCGGGCGCCTCGCCGATATCGCCCGGGAGGCCGCCTTCCTCGCCGGCAAGGCGAACCGCCGCGCGGTGGCCGGCGAGGACGTGGCGGACGCGATCCGCCGCGGGCGGCGGCGCGCCGACCTGCCGGCCCGCCGCTTCCGTCAGAGGATCGCCGAGGGGACCATCGGCATCCGCACCGACGGGACCGAGGTGGGCCAGGTCAACGGGCTCGCCGTGGTCAGCGCCGGGCCGCTCACCTACGGCTTCCCGCAGCGCATCACCGCCACCATCGGCCCGGGCAGCGCCGGCGTGGTCAGCATCGAGGGCGAGGCCGCGCTCTCGGGCGCGATCCACACCAAGGGGCGCACCTGCGGTGCTAAGTATTTGAATTAGGGTCGTTTTTTCTCCCGCGTTCCGCAATCTGGGAACTGATTCTGCAACTGTCGGTTCCCTCGGCTGCAACCGCAACCGGGAGAGAAGGATGCCCAGACCCAACCTTACCGACGCCCGTGTAAACGCGCTCAAGCCTCGCAAGACCCCTTACGACATCCGCGACGGCAAGCTCAGGGGCTTCGGCCTCCGGGTGCTGGCCTCGGGCAGCAAGCAGTTCTTCATCCATTGCCAGCATCGGGGCGTTCGCGTCTGGAAGATCGTCGGCGACGCCGGGACCGTGAACGTCAAGGAAGCGCGGTCGCGCGCCGCGGAGATGCTTGCCTCGATCCGGCGGGTCGGGACCGCACCTGCCCGGCCCGAGGAGACGCTTTTCGAAGCGGTCGCCAAGACCGTGTTCGAACGCCACGAACGGATCTGGAAGCCTCGGACGCTCGAAGTGAACGGGTACTATCTCAAGAAACAGCTCCTGCCGTATTTCGCCGGACGTCCGATCGCCGACATCGACCGGCGGGAAGTCCGCGACTGGTTCGCCGCCCTGCACGAGACGCCGGTCTCCGCCGACAGGTCGATGCCCGTGCTCTCGGTCATCATGCGCGAGGCCGAGGCGATGGGCTTTCGGCCCGAGCGCTCCAACCCGTGCCGGGGCGTCCGGCGATACCGCCGCAGGGCGCGCGAGCGCTTCCTGTCCGACGACGAGATCCGCCGGTTATCCGGGAGACTGTCGGCGTATTCCGAACAGTATCCGCTTCGCGTCGCGATCGTCCGCCTTCTCCTGCTGACCGGTTGCCGAAAGGGCGAGGTCCTGACGCTGCGCTGGTCGGACTACCGCGAGGGCCATCTCTTCCTGCGCGATTCCAAGACCGGCCCCCGCACCGTCTGGCTGTCGGAACCGGTCCGGAACATTCTCGACGGGTTGGAGCGCAAGAGTCGGTGGGTGTTTCCCGCGCCCGGCTCCGGCGGACCCGGCACTGCGGGCTGGCTGGAACGGTTCTGGCACAAGGTCCGCACCGAGGCCGGTCTGTCCGATGTCCGCCTCCACGACTTGCGGCATACGCATGCCAGCATCGCCCTGCGTCAGGGAGTAAGCGTCCTCGCCATCGCCCGGCTGCTCGGCCATGCCGATCCGCAGACCACCCTCAAATACACCCACCCCGCCGACCCGATGGTGAAGGACGCCGCGGAGACGCTCGGCGCAGTGCTGGGAGGTTGACCGATGGCCGGCACGGAGCGCATGCGGCTCACCGACACCGCCATCGCCCGGCTGCGTCCCCGCGAGCGGGAATACACGGTCTGGGACAGCCGCCTGCCCGGTCTCGGCGTCCGGGTTCGGCCCGCGGGCGGGAAGATCTATGTCCTGATGCACCAATCACCCGAGGGGTCGAGGCGCGTCTCTCTCGGTCCGGTGTCCGACAAGAGGATCGAGGAGGTTCGCCGGGACTGCCACGCGCGTCGGGCGAGCCCGGAGGCGGAGCACGATCCGCCGCCCATCGTTCCGCTGTTCCGGGAGTTCGTCGAAGGCGCGTGGACGGAGGTTCATTTCCGGCGCTACAAGTCGTCCACGAAGAAGGGTTTCGGGTCCCTGCTCGCCGTCAGGATATTGCCGGCGTTCGGATCGACGCCACTCGACCGCATCACCCCGGCCCAGGTCAGGCGCTGGTTCGACGATTTCAGCCGCACTGCGCCGGGCAACGCCAACAACGCGCTGAAGCTGTTCCGCCAGATCATGAATTTCGCCGCCGCGCGCGGCCACATCGAGACCAACCCCTCGCGCGGCATCAGGCGTAATAGGCGTCCCCCGCTCACCCGCTTCCTGTCGCGGGACGAGATCGCCCGCCTTCACCGGGTGCTCGACGACCACGCCGCCAAAGGCCAGCGGGCGCAGGCCGACATCGTCCGGCTTCTGCTGTTGACCGGGTGTCGCAAGAGCGAGATCCTCCGGCTGCGATGGTCGGAGGTTCACGAGGAATTCCTGGTTCTCGCCGACGCCAAGACGGGGCCGAGGAAGGTACCGCTCAATACCCATGCCCGGAACATCCTCGACCGGCAGCCCCGGATGGGGGGCCCGTACGTGTTTCCCTCGCCGTTCGATCCCGCCCGCCCGCGCGGCGCCGAGCTCGGGCTTTGGCCCCGCGTCAGAAAGGAGGCCGGCATCGAGGACGTACGGCTTCACGACCTGCGGCATACCCATGCGAGCCACGCGGTGATGAACGGCGTGCCGGTGCCGGTGGTGTCGCGCCTGCTCGGTCATGCCGATGTGAGCATGACGCTCCGCTACGCCCATCTCGGAGACCGGGAAATCGAGGAAGCCGCCGAAAGGGTGGGGCAGGCCGTCGCCGATATCATGCAAATCTGAAGGCTCAATTCGTAAATCGTAGGCTTAGTGGTAGAATCATGCCCGATTCGCTTTGGGCGACAGAGAGATGGGTCACGAGCGGTTTCGGGACTGGTTCTCGCGTGTCGATGAGCTGACGGCGGCGCAGCGCAAGGAGGTGACGGCGGTGCTGTCGGACCCGCCGGAGGGCGCGGCCTCGTTGGCGGCGATCGAGCTGGGCGTGGATGACGAGCGGCGCTGTGTTGTGGGGCAAGGCGCGCGGTCTTCGCCGCTTCCGGTGCAAGGAGTGCGGGAAGACCTTCGGTGCGCTCACGGGCACGGCGTTGTCGGGTCTGCACCACAAGGAGCGCTGGCTGTCCTTTGGCGCCTCGCTTGGCGCAGGCAGACGATCAAGGAATGCGTCGAGCGCTGCGGGATTGCGCCGAGTACGGCGCATCGCTGGCGCCACCGCTTTCTGGCGGAGGTGCGCCAGGCGCCGGACCGGCTTGCCGGGATCGTCGAGGCGGACGAGACCTTCGTTCTGGAGAGCCGGAAGGGGAGCGGAAGCTGGACCGCAAGCCGCGTCGGCGCGGCGGCAAAGCCAAGAAGCGCGGCCTCTTGCGTGCTGATTCTGGCGTACTTGACGGAGGTTCTGGCGACACTTGACGGCGAATCCGGCGACACTTGACGGCGGTGGATCGCGCTGCCGCGCTGTCTCTCCCGGAACGGGTGCCGGGGTTTCTACCTCCTTTGCGACGTTGGGGGCTGGCCGGAGGCCAGCCCGATGCGAGCGTAAGCGAGCCCTGATCGTGCTGTAAAGCGGTTGCGGGCGCGGCGGCAAGCTCCTCCATTCAGCATGCCGCCGCGCGCCCCGGTGGTTGGGTCTGCGACGGCGCCGCAGGCGCCCATGGACCCGGCCGCCAGGCCGGGCCCCCTCACTTGTCGTTGCCGCCTTCGAGCGGCGGCGGCTTGTTGCGCTTGCGCTGGGACTCGCCCTTGAGGTCGATGCGGTAGGCGTTGTGGACGATTCGATCGAGTACCGCGTCCGCGATTGTTGGTTCTCCGATCACCTCTGGCCAGTTCTCCACGGGGATCTGACTGGCGATCAGGATGGACCTGCGTCCGTGGCGCGCCTCGGCGATCTCCAGCAGGTCGCGGCGGCCTTCGGCGGAGAAGCCCTGGAGCCCCCAGTCGTCGAGCACCAGCAGGGAGACCCTGGCCAGCCGGCCCATCAGGCGAGGATGGGTTCCCTTGTCGCGGGCGCGGGCGAGGGCCGCGACCAGCTCGGGGACACGGCGATACAGCACGGACTGCTTCTGGTGGCAGGCCTGGTGGGCGAGCGCGCAGGCAACGAAGGTCTTTCCCGATCCGGTTGCCCCTCCGACGATCAGGTTGAGGCCCTGGCGGATCCAGTCGCCGGCGGCGAGCTGGGTCAGGGTGGTCCGCGCGATGCCGCGGCCGGCGCGGCAGTCGACGTCCTGGATGTCGGCGCGGATGCGCAGCTGGGCCTGGCGCAGATGGCCGAGATAGCTCTTCTGGTCGCGGTGCTCGGCCTCGCGCTCGATCAGCATGGCGAGCCGGTCGTCGAAGCCGAGCTGCGCGATATCGGCGATGCTCTGCTGCTCCTCCAGCGCCTCGGCCATGCCGGTGAGGCCGAGCTGCAGCATGCGGTCGATATTGGGCTGTCCAAGGGTCATGGTGTCGCTCCTTCGTCGTTGCCGTAATAGTTGCCGCCGCGGATGTTGCCGTGGTCGGGGATGGTCTCCGGCGCTTGCGCGCGCGGCCGGAGAGGGCCGCCGCCGCCGTTCTTGATGCGCTCCCTGAGGAAGCCGGAGGCGAGGCGGTTGAGGTCGAGGGCCTCGGCGCAGAGCGCATCGAGCCGTTCGGCGCCGTGGTCGTCGGCGAGACGGATCATGCCCTGCACGGTGGCGAAGGCCTGTTCGGGGAAGTCGCGCGAGGCGAAGCACCGCTCGGCCCAGGCCACCGCGTTCGAACCGATCTGGCGGGCGCGCCCGAGCAGGATGTCGTCGTAGTCCGGCTTGCGGATGTCCTGCACCGCCTTGAGGCGGTCCGGCATGTGCTCGGGGGTTGTGGCGTACTGGTTGCGCCCGTTCCTGCGGCGATGGACGGCGATCCGCTGTTTGCCGCCCTTGTCGAGGAACACCTCGACCATGCGCTCGCCGAGGCGCGCGTGAACGTCGTGGCCCTTGTAGCCCTCGGGCACCGAGTAGTAATTCCTCTCGACCCGCACATGGCCGTTCGGCCCGACCTTGCGTTCGAGCCACTCGCCCCACTCCCAGGGGTGCGCGGGCAGTGGCTGGAGATGGGCCCGCTCGCTCGCCTCGAAGATGGCACGGCGGCTCTCGCCGCACGCCATCGGCGCCTCGTTGAACCGGTCGAGCTCGCACCGGATCGCGGCGTTCATCGTGTCCAGCGAGAAGAAGATCTCGTGGCGCAGCTCCAGCAGGATGCGGGTCTGGATCGCGCCGACGGCGGCTTCGACCTTGGCCTTGTCGGTCGGCTGGCCCGAGCGCGCCGGCAGCACGGCGGTGTTGTAGTGCTTGGCGAGCTCGCGGAAGCTCGGATTGAGCCGGGGTTCCTCGCGGTCCGGCCTGTCGACACCGGCCTTGAGGTTGTCGATGATCCAGCGCTCCGGCACCCCGCCGAAGTATTCCACCGCGCGGCGATGCGCCATCGTCCAGTGGCGCGCGCTCTGGTCGGGCACCGCCTCGACGTAGGTCATGTCGGAATGCGCCAGCACCGCGACGAACATCTCGACATCCTTCTCGCCGCGCCCGGTGCGCAGGCCCAGCGTCTTGCCGGAGAAGTCGGACAGGCCCCACAGCCCCGGCGCGTACTCGAAGCGCATCTCGGTCTTCCCGGCGCCGCCCTTCAGCCGCGCCTTAAGACGGGCGCAGAACTGGCTGTAGCTGTAGGCCGTCGCGCCCCGCGCCACCGCCTCGTCGCGATACTCCTTCCACAGCTGGCGCCGGGTCAGCCGGGCGCGGCGGCGCTTGCGGGGCTTCTCGAGTTCCTTGACGACCGCATCCCAGTCGGGCTGCACGTGCCCGCTGTCGCGCTCGCACGGCGGGTAGAGCCGGGCGCGCAGCGCATCGTCGTCGATATCCTCCGGCAAGGGCCAGGTCAGCCCCGCCGCCGACGCGCGTTCGAGAACGTGCGACACCGTGCCCGAGCTCACGCCGACCGCGGCCGCGATCTGATCCCGCGTCAGCCCCAGCCCGTGGCGGTGCCGAAGAATGTCCTTGATGTCGTTCATGCCGATCCTCTTCATCGAACCCCTGCCTCCTCACTTCGGTCGATCGACCGATGAGGCAGTGCCGAGAGAGAATCGGCGCGTGCGGCGTCACCCTGGGTGCCGGCGCCGATGACCGCCGCCCGGACCGGAAAACCGGAACCGGGCCGTCAAATCACGCCGGATTCGCCGTCAAATGTCGCCAGAACTTCCGTCAAGTGTCGCCGGAATCGCCGTCAAGTGTCGCCAGATTTTGCACCCGAGCCGGCGTAACCGTGCGGCATCTCCATCCATGGGATCGCCGGGTGCGGGCGGAGGCGCTGCGAAGCTACCCCCTCGAAGACGTCGTCCGCGCTCTCGGCTACCGCCGCAATCCCGAAGACGGCGCGCGCTGGAGGCATCCCGAATCGGTCGTCAGCATCAACGGCTTCATGTTCTACGACCATCTGTGCGGCGGGTGGGGCGCCGGAGCCGTCGACCTGGTGGTCCATAGGCACGGATGTTCCGTGCCGGACGCGCTGGCCTTCCTCTCCGAGCTGCCGGACCGCTCCCGCCGCACCGCCCATCGGCCGTGTCCACCGGCGCCATCGCAGCGCCAGTGGCGCGCAGTGGAACGCTACCTCGTCGACCGGCGCGGCCTCCCGCCCGTGCTCATCGCCCTGTGCCGCGACCTCGGCCTCCTCTACGCCGACCGCCAGGCCAACGCCGTGTTCCTCAGGCGAAACGCCGCCGGTGAGGAAACCGGCGCCGAGATCCTTCCCACCGGCGGGCAGCGTTCACAGCCGCACCCCGCCGGCGAAGCGGCGCCGTCCCCGCCCGCGCCGGGAAGCTTCTGGATGTCCTGGGAGCCCGAGTGGCCGATCTCCGTGATCGTCGCGAAGAACGCCATCGACGCCCTGTCCATCCTCTCCCTCCAGCTCGTGCCGGCCAGGCGCAAGCGATGCGCCGTGATCTCCGCCGCCGCCATCCCGCCACCGGCAACCGTCCCCACCTGGATCGAGGCCTGGAACCCCCGCCGCATCTTCTGTGCCTACGACGCAACCCCTGACGGTGAAGAGGCCGCGCAGCGGCTGCTGCGAAACGACAACAGGGTCGTCCGCGTCCGCCCCGCCCTCGACGACTGGAACGACATGCTCTCGCGGGATCGCGCCGGCGAACCAATGGGCACCGACGACCGGCGAATACTCTGAGCAGCCCCCACCGCGGCCGAAACCAACGACAAAATCGCGCCCCGGTCGACCCCGCGGATCGGCGCCCAACCGTCAGCCGAAAACAACGTCCCTGCTACACCGCCGAAAAAGCGCGCTTCTACGCCGTCGTCAACAGCCGGCCATGCTGCGCTTTCGGATGTTCGCGATCGCCTGCGGCTACGAGGACGCCGACGACTGCGACGAGTTGCGCGCCGATCCGCTGTTCAGGCTGGCCGTCGGCCAGGGCGTGGAGAGCGGCCGCGATCTGTGTTTCCAGCCGATCATGAGCCGGCTTGAGAACGCGCCGTCCAGTAGCGAGGTGGGGCGCATGACGGCCGCCCTGGTCGACACCTTGTGCCGCTCCTTCCCGACCCCGCCGTCAACACGATGCGCCCGACCCGCCCGTCGGGATCGGGCAGTGCATCGCGGCTACCCGCCCGCGCCCCACATCATGTAGCCGATCGCCGCGCCCAGACGGCCGAACATCCCCACCCTGCCGATCTCGGCGCCGGCTGCGAGCGGGACCTCCACGGTCTCGAAGCCGGGGGCGGCGATAACCAGCTGCGCGATCGGCGTGCCCTTCCGGATGGGCGCCGGCACCGGGCCCTCATAGACGACCTTGACCTCAAGGCCCCTGCGCGAGCCCCGGGGCAGGGTTATCCCGATGTCGCTTTCCGTGACCAGCGGGACGGTGTCTTCCTCGCCGAGCCAGACATCCGCATGCTCGACCACGGCGCCGCGCGCGAACAGCACGTAGTTCCCGAAGGCCTCGTAGGCCCAGTCCAGCAG
>MPNO01000064.1 GCA_002239065.1 Defluviicoccus sp. bin129
CGGCGCGGCGCCTAGCGGAGCCTCCCCGCGCCGGAGCGCAGCGGAGGACCCGCAGGGTTGGCGGAGGGAGCACGTGTGGCACAATGGGACAGCACGTCGTCGGCCAATTCTCTCCACCCGCACTGCCCCCATCGGCGGTTCGGCCCGGTACGGCGTTCGGGAGGAGGCACGGAGGCGCGTCACGCATCGGCCCGCTCCGCCAGCACCTGCGCCGCCCAGGCCGCGGCCCGTTCGAGCACCTCGCCATGGCAAGGCTTGTCCCCACCAACGCACCAGCACGCCAACCAGCAGGATTCCAGTTCGGCGAGCTCCTCCAGGGAGATCTCGCCCGCGCGGATGCGCTGCCAGAGATGGACGCGGTAGCGGGCGACCGCCTGCTCGGCACTTTGGCCGCGGTTGACGCGAAACGGGTTTCCCCATTTCGTGCGGCGGTCGATTAGCACGGTGTTGCCCACGACCTGCGAATATTCGAATTCCTCGCGCAGCTTCGGCTCGTGCCTGAGATTGATGACAGCGCTCACGATCTCCCTCCTCTCCTCGGGTCGGCTCGCCCGACCCCCCGCTCTCCTCCTCCCGCGCCGCCGCACAGCGCCCCCCCCCCTCTCCGCGGGCCGGCTCGCCCGCCCCCCCGCTCTCCTCCTCCCGCGCAGCGGAACAGCGGCGCCAACCGGGCGCGGAGGACGGCGGCGCCGAGGTCGACCAGATCGTCGTTGAAGTCGTTGCCGACGGGCACGACGACCGTCGCGGCGATGCCGAGCCGCGCGCAGCGCCGGGCGAGGCGCTCGGCCGCGAGCGCGCCGTCCTCGTCGTTGTCGCGGGCAATGATGAGGCGCGCGATACCGGGCGGCGGCGCAAAGGCACCGAGGCTGCCGGCCGACAGCGCGGCCGCCGCGCGGATCTCCGGCACGGCGGTGACGAGCGAGAGCACCGTCTCGATGCCCTCGCCGACGACGAGCGGCGCATCGCCGGCAGGCGCGCCGAAGCGCACCGCGAGGCCGTGAATGCGGCCGAGCGCCTTGCGCGGGACGGCGACGCCCGCCTTGGCGGGCCGGTGCGGATCGAGCCAGGTGCGCTGCACGCCGAAGATCCGCCCGCCGTCGGCGGTGACGGCGGCGACCAGCGCCGGGAACCGGCGCACGGTGGAGCCTTCGCGGTAGCGAAGCTCGGGATGGAAGCGCAGCGCCGCGAAGCGGCAGCGCGACAGACCCCGCGCCTGCAGGTAGCGCTCGGCATGGCTGCCGGCGACGGCGCGGCAGCGCCGCCACAGGCGCCGCGCCGCCTCGGTCGCGTCATAAGGTGCGTCCGACTCCGTCGCCGGTGAAACCGGCAGGGCGAGGAACGCCCGCGCCTCGTCGAGCGCGGCGCGCAGCGTCGGCGCGTTGCTGCGATGGCGGATGAGATCGAGCAGGTCGCCGTGCTGCCCCGTTGCCGCATCCGTCCAGCCGCCCGGCTTGCCGGAGCCGGAGAGGCGAACGAAGAGCGAGCGGCCGCGGGCGCCGTCGAGGTCGCCGCAGATCCAGTAGCGGCCCAGCCGGCGGCCATTGGGGAGATAGCGCCGGCATACATCCTCGGCGCGCGCGGCGAGCGCCGCGGCGATGCCGGCGGCGGGAGACGGTTCGTGCTGCATGCGGGGCCTTCCTTCTATTCCATGCGGGGCGCCCGATACCGGCCGGCCTCCGCCTCCTGCCGGCGCCGGGACGGCGGGCGATGCGCGAAGCGCGAGCCGTGCCGTCCGGCCGGGGGCCGGCTCCGGACCGGCTGCACAAAAAAAGACGGTCCCGCGCGGGAGGAACGCGGAACCAGCCACGGGCGGCGGGCGGCGTGGGCCTGCGCGTCCGGCCGGGGGCCGGCCCCGGACCGGCTGCACAAAAAAAGCCGGTCCCGCGCGGGAGGAACGCGGAACCGGCCAGGGTCGGCGGGAGGAAGGGGCCCGACGGAACGATGTCGGGAGGGGAAAGGTTACGGAGTGGGAGAGCGCGGAAAACGAAAGCCCGCAGGGTGTTGACCCCGCGGGCTTTACAGTTTCGGCAATGGGCCTCTTTAGAATGGTTATAGGCCCTTAGGCCGTGTAACGTTTGAATGAGTGATTTGATTTACAACGGGTTTTTGGTGTTCCGGTGCCGCTCCGTGCGGTTCTCTTGTAAACAATGCCGTCGAGATTGCCCCGTTGAGGGCGGCATTGTTTACACTTTCGTCGGCACCGGGTGCTGAGCCAGGAAGGATGGGCCGGCACGCGAAGCGCCGGCCCGCTTCGGAGCAGACCGCGACCGTGCCGCTAGAACGGCGACTCGGAGGCATGGCCGGCGTCTGCCGGCGTCCCGTCGCCTTGGGTGGCGGCGGTGCCGTTGGGGCGCTCGAGGAACTGGATCCGCGAACCGGGCACCAGCAGAATCTCGGTGGAGAAGCGGTCGCTGTCTTCGCCGTCCTTCCGCCACCTGCGGGTCTGGAGCTTGCCACTAACATAGACCAGGCGACCCTTCTTCGCGTGCTTTTCGAGCATGTCGATCAGGCCGTTCTGGAAGGTCACCGCCTTGTGCCATTCCACGCGATCGACCCGCTCGCCGGTCTTATCGATCGTTTTCAAATGCAGGCCGTTACGCCGCAGCGGGTGATTTTCGTGACGTTGTGATCACCCATCCGTTCCATCCGCACAGGGGCCGGGCGCTTCGGCTTCATGACGGTGTGGGCGGGTGCAGGAGGTCGATCATCCGCTATTTCGCGGACGGGCCGGCCGGCGCAATCCTTTTCAGCGTGCCGGTTTCCTGGACGTCCCTGCGGCGCGTCGACGACTTCGAGCGGCTTGCGTCGGGGCGCAGCCTGTTCCGGGCGGACGACCTGGTAGCGCTTCGCGAGGTTGTGGACTCGCTTCTTGCGCCGCCGGCAAAGCGTAATCAGAAATAATGGCGCTATATGATCAAAAATTAGGGCGCTCATGCGCGGCGGTGCCTGGCATGGGATACCGAATACTTGCCGTTTTTACCGCACACAGAGCGAGACGGCCGCAGTCGATCGTTGACTCGGAAGGAAATAAAAGCGTAGTATTTATTGAACCTATTCCGAAGGATTGCACCGCCATGGCAGACCGTCGCGACGACACCGAAAAGCAGGGCCGGCTCAGAAAGGCCGGCACCCTCAACCGGACGCCGGAAAAGGTCAGCGACCCGATGTTCGCCGCCGGCGACTTCTTCGATGCCCGCGACCTGCTCCAGGTCCGCTACGAGATGGTCCGGCTGGTCCGGCGGGGCGAGGCCACGCTCGCGCAGGCAGCGGCACGGTTCGGGGTCTCGCGGCCGACCTGCTTCCGCATGGTCAAAGCGTTCGACGGGGGCGGGCTGCAGGAGCTCGTCCCGGCGCGGCGCGGGCCGCGGGGGCCGCACAAGATCAGCCCGGAGATACTGCGCTTCGTCGAGGACTACAGGGTCGTGCACGGACGGGTGGGCGCGCGCCGGCTGGCGCCGCTGATCGAGGCCGAGTTCGGCGTCAGGGTCCATCCACGCGGTCTCGAGAAGGCGCTCGAGCGGGTTCAAAAAAAACCGCTGGAATCGAAACCATGATGCGCGAAGACGCCTGGAAGACCTACGAGAGCTGGCGCGGGCTCTGGCTGTCGGGCGGCGACAGCAACGCCATCGCCGCGCTACGCTTCCACGGTCTGCGCGCCGCCCTGGCCATGGTCGAGGCGGCGTGCAGCCGCACCTGCCCGAGGACGCTGCCTTCGTCCAACAGCGAGGAACTGCCTATCGCCGACGCCGTGATCGCGGAGGCCGCCAGCCAAGTCCGGCGCCTGCTGCGCGTGCCGTGGCTTCCGGCGGTCGCCGACATCGCGCGGGAGCACGGGGAGAGTCGTCATGTCTGAAGCGGAAGCGCGGATGATCGCGCCGCATCATCTGGAGCGCGAGGCCTGCCTCTACGTGCGGCAGTCCTCGCTTCGCCAGGTTGTGGAAAACACCGAGAGCGCGCGGCGCCAGTACGGGCTGAGCCAGAGGGCGACGGCGCTCGGCTGGCCGGCGGGATGCATCCGGGTGATCGACGAGGACCAGGGCAAGTCGGGGGCCTACAGCGGAAACCGCAGCGGCTTCCGCGATCTGATGGCCCGCATCGCCGCCGGCGAGGTGGGCATCGTTCTCGGCCTGGAAGTCTCGCGCCTGGCGCGGGACGGCGCGGGTTCATAGTGACCACCTCTCTACGTCATTGTAAATCCAGCATTTCCTGTCGGGGATCTGTTGCCGGCGGAACGTCCTGCACCCGTTCCGGCAGAGCCGTTGCGTCGATCACCCAAGGCGCCCCCTTGCAGGCTTGACGAGCTGGGATGACGCCGTCCTGGATCAAGCGGCGCACGGTTTTTTCACTCAGTGCGAGATGCACTGCCGCTTCCTCCAGTTTCATCTCGTTGCGCTCTCGCATCTCGCCTTCGCGATAGACCGGAATGCCATGATTGGACCTGAACGCCCTCAGGCGCGCTACCGTCCAGCCATTTCCCTGCCCCGTCGTCTTCTTGGCGCGGTTGAGGAACGACGCGATCAGCCGGTCGGGCATAATGCGCGCCAGTTGCCGGATCAGGTTCCCGGTCTCGGCATCCGCCGCCATCCGGTGCTCGCCGGTGCGGTTCTTGCGAACCCGGAGTTCGGTATGGCTCCCGCCCTGCCAGTGCAGGACCAGCGTCACGATGTTGTCCTCGACCGTCACGACGATTTCCACGAGGGCCGCACGCAGTACGCGCTTGCGCAGTTCGGGAGGTGCCGCCGCGTGCCGCCAGGCGCGCTCCAGGTCGGCGCCCAGCGACAGCCAGGCCTCCCGGTCTTCCGGCGTAAACTCCTGGGGTCGCGATTGCGCCTGCGAACGTGACAGCCGATCCTCGCACGTCTGCAGTTCTTCAAGCCGGTCATTCCATAGCCGCTCCAGATTGTCCGCCACCAGGCGGTTATCGGGATTGACGGCTTCATAGCGCCAGCGTGCCTCGTCGGCGCGGAATCGAGCCTCTTCGAGAGCTCGCTCCGCCTGCAGGACAGTCTCAGAAGACGCCGTGTTCGCGGCCTCGATCGCCAGCAGCGCAGCTTCCACTCCCTGCGGCTGGACGGCACGCACCACGGCCTCACCGACGGCCTCGTCGACGCGCAAGGCGCCGAACGACACACAGCGCCCGCCGTCTTCGCCCTCGCTGCCCCGGCATTTGTAGCGAGCGCTGCGCCTTCCCCGGTAGTTGACCTGAAGCCTGCGGCCGCAATGACCGCAGCGCAAAAGTCCGGCGAGGAGACCGCTTCCGTGGCGAACCGCCCGGCGCGCCGTCGGCAAGGAACCGGCGTTGTCGGCGATCATGCGCTGGCTTCTTTCGTATTCGTCCCAGTCGATGTAGCCGGGATGATGATCCCGGATCAAGATCGGCCAGTCCTCAAGCTTGCGCTGCTGCTCGCGCACGACGCGCTTGTGTCCCCCATCCAGCTCGATCCGAACGATGCTGCGCCCCCACACATAGGCGCCCGCGTAAACCGGATTGGCCAGCATCTTCTTGATACTGTTGTAGCCCGGCAGCCTCCAGACCACCTCACGACCCCGCGGGCCATAGCGGACCGCCGGAAGCTCAATCCCCTCCTGACGCAGCCACAAGTGAACCTGGCGACCGCTCCCAAACTCCGCGAACTTGCGGAACACAAGGGCGATGGCGTCGCGCACTCGCTGGTCGGGATCCATCTCGATCCGGTCGCGCCCGACCCTCACGTAGCCGATCGCGACTGTCGTAAACAGCTCGCCGCGCCCAGCCTTTTGCCATTGCGCCTCGCGCGAGCGCTGGCGCAGTACAGAGAGTTCGAGCTCATAGACGGAACCCTGCATCCCGAGCAGGAAACGATCATTGGCCAGACGGGGGTCGTAGATCGTCTCGCGGTCCGCCAAGAGGCAGCCGACCAAACCGCAGAACTCCAGCAGGGTATGCCACTCACGGCCGTTTCTTGAGAGCCTCGAAGCCTCGGTCGAGAACACGATGCCGGCCTCCTTGGCGCAGACCGCGGCAAGAAGCTTCTCGAAGCCGGGTCGCTCGGAACCGCCTGCGGAACGCCCGAGATCGTCGTCGATCACCTGGACCTTGTTCCACCCCAGATCCCGCGCACGGTCGACGAGCCTGTACTGAAGCCGCTGGCTCTCGAGATTGTTCTGAACCTGATCACCGGTCGATTGCCGAACATAGACATAGGCCGTACGCGACACATGATCAGCAGTGATCTTCCCGCCATCAGTCGTCATCACCGCCTCCCGTCTGCGCCGCGGGCGGCGGACACGTCGATGTCATCACTGCCGTGATCAGCGCCGCAACAAGCGGCACCATTGCCTTCCGGGTGATCACCGGCAGAGGAAGATCCTCCGGGAGAAACAAGTTCCCCTGCAGCGGCTCCCGAGACCGTTCCATCGCACTCTCCCTTCGTCGATGTGGAAAGCGCGACAAGAAACGCGTCTACCAAGACGCGCAAATCGCAAAGAGCCTGCAGCGAAAGCCTCGGCTGATCCTCGAGTTCAATCTCCCCCGCCTCGGGCAGCGTCATCCACTCCGGAACGTGGACAATCGATCCGTCCGGCCGCTCGACAATGAGAACCGTCTGCTCGGGAAACCTGTGACGCCGATAGAAGCGCACAGGGATGCCCGCCAACGGATGAAAGCGATAATGGACAGTGACTTCATCACGGCGAAAACGGGCAGTATGGGACTGCCTCGGACAACGCCGACTGGCACCAGCTGCTGCGGATCGCGGGCATCACCAATACCCTGATCCTCGACGAGACCGGCATCTACGATCCCAACGATGTAAACCACAGGCTCTTGCTCGGCGTGAAAGGAACCCTCAGCGAGTTCGAGCTTCAGGGGATCAAGGCGCGGCTGGTCGGCGGCCAGCGCAGCGCCGCCGCGCGCGGCGCGCTGAAGATGCGGCTGCCGGTCGGCCTGGCCTACAACGACAGGAACGAGGTTGTGTTCGACCCCGACCGGTCCGTGGTCGACGCCATCCGTCTCGTGTTCGACAGCTTCCGCCGGATGGGGTCGGCGAAAGCGGTGATGAAATGGATGCACCGCGAGAACATCGCGCTGCCGTCACGGCCGCGAAGCGGACCGGCCTACGGCGAGCCGCACTGGACCCTTCCGCGGCAGGCGCAAGTCGGGCGCATCCTGAGCAATCCCCGCTACGCCGGCGCCTACGTCTATGGCCGGAAACGGGTCGAGCGGCGGGCGGACGGGACCGCAATACGCCATCTCGTGCCGATGGAGGACTGGCGGGTCTGCATCCCGGACGCCCATGTCGGCTTCATCGATTGGGACGAGTATCTTCGCAATCGAGCCACGCTGGCAGGCAACGGTGCCGCCTTCCGTCCGTCTGGCGCGCGCACCGCGGCGCCCCGCGAGGGGGCGGCGCTGTTGCAGTCGCGGGTGATCTGCGGCTACTGCGGCCGGCGCATGGGGATGCAATACAACCGCGCTCTGCCGCATCGCAACCGGCCCGCGCGCTACTTCTACGTCTGCAAGGAAGAACTGGCCCGCTACGGACGGAAGACCTGCCAGAGCATGCGCGGCGATCTTGTCGACGCCGAGATATCGCGCTTCGCGATCGACGCGATGAACCGCGAGAACATCGATCTTGCCCTGGCGGTCCAGCAGCAGGTCGAGGCGGAGTTCGCCGAGGCCGACGCGCAGCGCGCCAGGCGCATCGAAGGCTTCCGCTATGAGGCCGACCTGGCGCGGCGCAGGTTCTTCGAGGTCGACCCGGCCAACCGGCTGGTGGCGGCATCGCTGGAGGCCGACTGGAACGAGCGCCTGCGCGAGCTGGAAGAGGCCTGCGCGGAACGCGAGGCCCGCGCCGCGGCGCGCGAGATCGAGCTTTCCGAGCGGCAGGTCGAGCGCATCCGGGATCTGGCGCGCGACTTCGAGCAGGTATGGAACGCCGCCCGGACCGGCAACGCGGATCGCAAGCGGCTGCTCGGGCATCTGATCGAGGATGCGACGCTGACCCGGGACGGCTGCGAGGTGAGAATCGAGCTTCGCATGCGCGGAGGGAGATCGCTGAGCCTTGAGACCCTTCGGCTGCCGAAGCCCATTGCACAGATCCGCAAGACACCCCCGGAGACGGTCGCCGCGGTCGACCGGCTGCTCGAAACGCACGGCGACGAAGGCGCCGCGCGTGAGCTGAACGCGATGGGGCGCGGAAACTGGAAGGGCGAGCCCTACACGGCCGCGCACGTGGGCAGGATACGGCGGGCTTACGGCTTGCCCAACCACACCGAGCGTGAGATGAAGCGGCTTCGTGACCAGGGCTTCGCGACCGCCCGCGAAGTAGCCGCGCAACTCGGCTTCAACGAGAGGGTCCTCCGGCGGCTGGGCAGAACGGCAACCGACGTGCGGGTGGAGCGGGTCATCGTCCCGACCGAAGGCCGGCGACGATACTGCATGTACAGAGCCAACTGCGCCGGGGAATCGGCGCCATTGTCGGAACCCGCATCGTGAGGCTGAAACTGCCCCCAGAGAACGACACCGTCGCGGCAGCCGGTCGGCCCGGGCGTCGGTGGAGACTCGAAGCCCTCACCAAAAAAGGGGCCAGCGCCGAAGAGACTGTGAAAGTATTTCTGTGAGCCCGAACAGGGCGGACCTCTGAGCCGATGACAGAGATCTCGACAAGCCAGGTTGCTGACGAAGGCGAATGAAGCGTCTTTGTCCGCCCGTACCCCGGTTTTTTGCAGCCTTAAATGCTATGCTCGCGGGCAACCCAGGCAGCCACAAGGTTTACCGCGATGCCGGAGCGACGTTACCGGGAGGTGCGGTCCCGAAGCGAGTTGATGCTTCTTCCGCCCTGCGTGGACGACTATGTGTCCGAACACAATCCGGTGCGCGCGATCGATGCGTTCGTCGGCACGCTGGATCTGGAGGAGCTGGACTTTCGGCATGCGGAAGAACACTGCGGGGCCGGCCAGCCAGCCTACGATCCGAGACTACTGCTGAAGCTGTATCTGTACGGCTATCAACACCGGGTGCGCAGTTCGCGCCGGTTGGAAGCGGAGACGCGACGGAACCTGGAGGTGATCTGGCTGTGCCAGGGGGCCACGCCGAGCTACAAGACGATCGCGGATTTCCGCAAGGACAATGCATCTGCGCTGCGGGCAGCCAACCGGGAGTTCATTCTGCTATGCCGGGAGTTGTCCCTGCTGGAGTGTCGCCGGGTGGCTGTCGACGGGACTTTTCTGAAGGCCAATGCAAATGCGGACAGCATCCATACGAAGGCAAGCCTGGGAAAGGGTCTGAAGCGTCTGGACGAAAAGATTGCCGAGTATCACAGGCTGTTGGACGAGGCGGATGCAGGATCGGAGGATGGAGGGGACAGCGGGGAGGATCCGGAACTGGCGGCGAAGATCGAGGCTCTGGTGGAAAGGCGCAAGCACAAGCAGTCTTTGCAGGAACGCTTGCAGGCAAGCGAGGAGAATCAGATATCGGAGGTCGATCCGGATGCGCGGGTGCTGAGGAAGTCCGGTAAGGCAGTGGGCGGCTACAACTGCCAGATCGCAGTGGACGACCGGTACAAGCTGATTGTCGCCGAGGATGTCGTGCAGGACGGCAATGATGCCGGCCAGCTGGAGCCGATGATGACGAAAGCCGGCGAAGCCATGGGCGCCGAGCGATTGATCGGTCTGGCGGACTCCGGTTACTTCAGCGGCGAACAGTTGAAGAGTTGTGAAGACAAGGGCTTGGACGTGTACGTCCCGATACCGAGACCTCCGCCCCCACGAAGGGGTAAAGGCGACGTCATGCGATTCAGCAGAGACGACGATTTCCGTTACGATGCCCGAAATGACACGTATGTTTGCCCGGCCGGTCAGAGACTGACCCGAAGGGGATCGCCCCGTATAAGGGAGGGCAAGCGGTATTTCAGATATAGCTCGGTGACCGCGGTTTGCCGGGATTGTTCGCTGAGGGACCGATGCCTGACAAAAGCGCAGTCAAGGCGGAGATTGGCCCGCTGGGAGCATGAGGACGTGATCGACCGGCATCGCACGAAGATGAGCGCCAGTGCACCATGGGTGCGCCAAAGAGCTACGCTCGTCGAGCATCCTTTCGGCACCATCAAGCGATGGGCGGGAATGGACCATTTCCTGATGCGCGGACTCGACAAGTGCCGCGGCGAGTTCAGCCTGATGACACTGGGGTACAACTTCAAGCGGGTGATGAACGAGTTGGGCGCGGATGCATTCAGGGAGCATTGCCTCCAAAAACGGCGGACTGGGACGGTTACTGCGTAATATTGCTCTGGGAGTTGTGTTTTCCCGTCATTCGGCACGGCTTCGCGGCGTTCGCCCGCGATCGACTTTCCTCCGCCTCCGCGGACCCATAGTGCTCGGACGGCCGTACACCCGCCCGGCTGCATGAAAAAAGGGGGCGGCGCCGAAGAGACTGTGAAAAGTTGATAGTTTCACAGTCTCCGAAACGCCGGCCCCCGAGTTGGGAGGGAGGAACGAAGGGAAACGGTCCCTAGAACGGGATCGAATCGTCCGGATCCGGGGACATGGCCGAACCGTTCGCGGCCTCAGCCATGGCGGGCGCGCCGTTGCCGTTGGCCCCGTTCGGCTTGTCGAGGAACTGGATGCGCGAGCCGGGCACGAGCAGGATCTCGGTGGAGAACCGGTCCGAGTCCTCGCCGTCCTTGCGGAAGCGCCGGGTCTGCATCTTGCCCGCGACATAGACCAGCCGGCCCTTCTTCGCGTGCCTCTCGAGCATGTCGATGAGGCCGTCCTGGAACGTCACGCAGCGGTGCCACTCGGTCTTGTCGATCCGCTCGCCGCCGCCGTTCCGGTCGATGTAGCTCTCGTCGGTCGCCACGCTCATGTTGGCCACGCGGCCCCCGGAGGCGAGATGGTTGACGGTGACGTCGGCGCCCAGGCGCCCGATGACTTCCGCGCGGTTGAGTCCGAAGCTCATGGTCTTCTCCTTCAGGTCTGGTTGATGACGATGGAATGCGAACGGCCGGGACGACTCTCTCCGTCCCCTTCTCCGTTCACCCTTCCCGCGCTTCACTCCAACTCCGGTCTGACGCCAGACCCGGTATCGGAGGAAATGGAACGATGCGGCTTGTCTTCGGCTGATCCATATGGAGTGCGAGGGGACAGCACGATCGGCAGATCCCCCGGAAAATCCACACAGAGCGAACAAGGTGCATCATGGAACACAAGACTTCTCGATATACGACTCGTCGGTCGCGATGCTCAGGTTGGCGACGCGGCCGCCCGAGGTGAGGTGGTTGACGGTGACGTCGGCGCCGAGGCGGCCGATGATCTGCACTTTGTTCAATCCGAAGGCCATGACGATCTCCTCATGGGTCCAGGTGTTGACGATGGGTTGCGAACGACCGGGGGCCGGGTTCACTCCCCCGAACCCCCGACCGTTCAATCTCCAAAAGCCCTCCTCCACCTCCATTACGCCGGGGGGAGCGACGACGCCGGGTCCCAGGGCTCCAGAGCCTGCCCCGGACACCGATCCGGGGGCGCCGCGTCCTGGAGGGCCATCCCGAACGCCGGTTCCGGGGCGAAGCTCGCGAAGCCGTATTCCGGATAGACCGCGCCCCGGTCGGAACACCGGATGGCGCGCTCGTCCTCGGCGATTTCGTGGACGGTGCGGCGATCGACGCCGATCTCGCGCAGCAGATCGCTGCCGATCGGAATGTCGAGAGATGTATCGCGACGAAACATGGCGGGAACTCCTTTGCCGTTGCCCTACCCGGCGACCTGTGCCGGACACCGATCCGGCATCGGCGCGGGAGTTCCTCTCCCTCCGCCCTGCCGGACACTCGCCCGGCAGGCGCTCGCCTCTTCCTCTACGAAACGGAGGCGGACCGGCGGATCGCGGCCAGCCGTTCGCACACCGCACGCGGCGACATGGATCCCAGATTGAGAACCGGGATGCCGTTTGCCTCGGCGATACGGATGGCCATGCCCGTGCCGCCGGTAACCGCGCCGCGTTCGCTCCAGCACACGACCGCATCGATAGGTCGATCCGTCGTCAATCCCAGCACCGCCGCGTTCCTGGCATGCAGCTTGCGGACGGCCGGCGAACAGCGGTCCCAGGCGGGATGCAACGGGGCGGCGATCTCCATGCACGCCGCCATCGCCGCCGCCGACAGCACCCGGCAGTCCGGCCCGCGATGTCCGTTATAGCCCCGCCACGGCAGCCAGATCGTCCTCTGCTGCACCGGCGCCCCCGCCGCAAACGCGCTGTCGGCCCCGTCCGCTCCGCCGGTCGACAGAGTCCAGCCGGTCCGCGCCAGCCATTCCGCGATCACCGTCATGTCCGTCAGCACGGAGGCCGGGGTCGCGCGTGCCCCGATCCCCGCATAGGTCAATGTTGCCATGTCCCGATCTCCCCGATAGCGAATGCTGCCGCTCCCTCTCCGACAGCGGCTTCGCTCCCGGTCCGCTCTCCTCTTCCTCTTCGGCTGCGGTGGTTCCGGGGTGCTTGCATTGCCGCCGCGGCGGGTGCATCGCCATGGCATGAACGGGCGGGGATGGATCGCGCGGCACGGGTTCTGGCCGCTGGCATTGCTGTGGCTGCCGGCCGGGGCGCTCGCGCAGGCGGCGCTGCGGTTCGGTCCGGGAACGGTCGTGACCGGAGACCCGCAGATGTGGCCGTCGCTGCTGATGGCAGCCGGATGGCTGATCCCGGTCGTTTCCTGCGGTCTGCCGCTCGCGCTGGGCTGCCGGCGCCTCCGGCGGCTGGGCTACCGGCGCGGCGCGTGGTTGGCGGGCATCGGGTCGGGCGCGGTCACGGTCGCGGCGTCGGTGGTCGCGGGACTGCTGGGACCGCTCGCGATCGCTGTCTGTGCGATCGTGCTCAGCCTGCCGGTATGGGGCGCCTTGTGGTGGCTGGTCCGGCGCGGCTGATGCCGGAGGACGGCGGGCCGGCTGTGCAGCTCACGCGTCCAGCAGGCCGGCGATCTCGGACATGCGCAGGACCAGCATGAGCGGCTCGCGCTCCGAGAACGGGCGGAAGCCGAACCGTTCGTAGAAGGCGCGCGCGCGTTCGTCGATGGCCTGCACGACGACGGCGCGGGCGCCGACCGTGCCGGCGGCTGCCAGGGAACGCCTGGCCGCGTCGATCAGGAGGTCCGAGCCGAGGCGCCGGCCGCGCCAGGCCTCGTCCACAGCGAGCTGGCCGAGAAGGATGACCGGAACCGGGTCCGGCATGTTGCGGCCGATCCGGGACGACACCCGGCGCCGTTCCACGGCGCTGGCGGCGAGGCTGTAGAACCCGGCCACGCGGTCGCCGTCGCAGGCGACATAGGTGCGGGCGCCGCCCCTGGCCTCGTTCAGCCGCGCCTTGCCCCTGAGCCATGCGTCGAGGGTGGGGACGCCCGAGGAGAACTGCGAGATGTCGTGGCAGGACGCGAGCGGCTCGGGCGGGCCTAGCGGTCCCACTGGGGCCGGCGTGCGTAGCGCGCCTTCACGGCCGGGTCGATCTCCACCGGCGCGTCGAGCGCGGCGGCGAAATCGTCCCAGGCCTCGTCGTCGAGGGCGATGACGGGGCGCTCGTTCAGGACCTCGATTGCCGCCGCCTCGCTGGAGCGGAGCACGAACTCGGTGCGGCTCACGCCCCGGATCGCCGCCGCGCGGTCGATGACGGCCAGGCGCTCGCTGGACGTGCGCAGGTTCACCTGGGGCATGGCGGTCTCCTTCCTGCGGGTTGGGCGGGGCGCTGCCTTGGCTTCAGGATATAGCGATTGTGTAGACAGCCGGCAAGCCGCGGGCGGACGGCGGGCCGGCTGCGGAGCAATGAACGGCCCTCAATGCCAAGCGTCGCTGTCGGGATCGTCGTCCTCGGCAAGCATGGAGGCTGCCGCCATGGCGGTCCAAGCCTCGCGTTCATAGCCAAGGCTGCGGTTCAGCTTGCCGCAGATGTTCAGGGCATCGTCCATCGCCAGGGCCACCAATGCCGTGGGCACATGGCCGGCCATGCCGTCGATGACAAAGTGGATCTGCTGAACGTCGGCCTCGACGTCGTAGGCCGGCACGACACAGAAATTGGGTTCGTCGGGCAGGGTCTGCACGGTCATGGCGGATGGTTCCCTTGGGTGTGGCGGTATCCGCCGGCGGTGGGCCGGCGGCACGTGCTCCCCGGCATGGCGGCGCCGCGCCCGCGGTCGGCGGGTCGGCGGATGGTCAGGCCCGTGCCGCCGGCGACAGGGCCGGCTTCGCTCCAAGTGACGACTGCATCGACGGGCCGACCGGCCGCCACACCGAGTATCGCAACGTTCCGCGCGCGCAGCTTCCAAGCGGCAAGCGAATACTTGTCCCAAGGGAAGGGGGGTGGACCCCATCCCGACCGCTGCGCAATAGCGGCGGCGTTCCGGCTCGGAAGCCAAGGCGCCCGGGAGGTCGGGAACGGTGGTGGCCAAGCCGGCTGCGCAACAAAGGACGTGCGGAGAGTCCTCTGCACGCGGCCGGCGCGACCGCTGTCCTGCATGAGGCGGTGGGCGCGACGGCATTGGCGGGTGCCTCGTCCCGCATTGCAACAGTGTACATCGGCATTTCGAACCGGAAGTCGCGGCGTTGGCCAGGATCGCCGCTGCGCCTGCCTCCTCCGCGATCGTCATGCCCGGGTTACGCTTGATCCTGCGAAGAAGACCGTTCGGGAACCCGTTCTCCGCTGCTCATCCGTCGCAAGTCCCGTTCGAAGTTATTGCGGCTTCGCCGGTCGCTCGGAGAAATCGGCACCGTGACAAAGTACTTGCCACCCGGGGGATATATCCGTCCGTGTTTTCTTCCGTGGCGGAAGGTCCATCCCGAACGAACCAGTTTACGGATCAAACCGTGTATCTCTTTCGAGCTGCTGTACTTCATCGCCCGGGATCCCCGGAGCGACCCGAAACGCCGCTGCTCGTGGAATTACCGATAGCCGCCTCGTAAACGAGGCGGAACCCGATCTTCATCGAGCTGTACTTGCCGGTGCTGCTCGCAGGGAAGCGTCCTCTCTCGGCGGAAATCCTCGTTTCGGCCGCGAGGTGCACATTGTATTGGGAACACATGAACAGGCCGTTGATCGCCGCCCCAACAGGGAAGAGCCACTCGCCGAACCACGCGGAGCGGATGGTTTTCAGCCCTGTCGCTGCTTCAGCCCACTCGATGCGGTCCCTGTCGTAGCGGCATTGCAAGCGCGCGAATCCGGGCCGGGACATATAGGGCGGATGCCCGTCGAACCTGTTGCCTTGGGCATCGAAGAAGACGCAGAGGCGTTTCCCGAATGCTTCCCTGAGTTCCTCACCGGAGATTTGGTCGGGGATGAGGTCCGCGGCGAGGATGAGGTACTCCTCTTCGGTGGGTAGCCGGACGGGAAGCCTTTGGGTGCGCTTGATCCATCTGGCGTAGGCTTTCGCGTCGTACCAAGTTGTGGCGGCCGGCAGATGCGGGGGCTCATCGTTGACGGTCTCCAGAGGTTCGTCACCGAGAACGCGCCGCCTGTGCGCCACATAGTCCGGGTTGTGATAGAGAAAGCGGTTGAGTTGCCCGACGGTAACGAGTTCCGAGAAGAAGAGCCGATGCCGGGCGCGTTCGGCCAGGGTGTAACGAGGGCGACTGGAGGCCTTCTTCGGAGGCGGGTCGTACCTGCCATTGCAGGCAAGGCGGGACTTCAGAATCTCATCCGCTCCGGGGTAGGTGGCCAACGAACCGCCGTTCGCATAGAAGGCCGTCTCGGCTTCATGCCGGTCACTCTCGAGCCAACCGCGATAGTTGAAGTAGAGGTGGAGCTCGAAATCGTTTGCGTCCTCGGACTTGGAGACGTCCTTGTCGCGGAGAAACGGGGCATGGACATTCCGTCTGAACGCGGCGTCGCGCATGCCCTTGAAGACGAACTCGTATCCGCCGCCGGGACCTTTCAGGAAGGCGAGGCGGTCGTTGTAGGGGATGACTTCCACCCATCCGGAGGGACAGGCCTCCAGGATGCGGCGGAGGAGCCTGCCGGACGCCCGCAGCCCCTCGCGGGAGGCGTCATCGATGTTATAGGCCTGAGCAACGATGCGCCCGCCGCTGCCGGCATCGCAGAGCTGATCCCCGATGAGATTGCCGAACAGGAACGTTGCCTCGGAAACGCATAGTTCGGCCTCGGGACTATGTATGGAGTAGCTGGCAGGCGGTACAGTGCGGTCGATCCTGGCGGGGTTGACGTCCGCGAAAGCCAGGCTCTTTCCCGACGTCATGAACCCTACCTTGAGGCCTTGGGCCGGTGCAGCCTCCAGCAGGTCGAAAACGTCGACACCCGCGCCGACGAATATCCGTTTGGGCATGGGATGCCCGGACGAAAACAGGCGGTCGGCGATCTGCCTGTAGGTCAACCGGACGGTGGCATCCCCGACGGGGGCAACGGGAGAGAGCACGTCGGACCTGGAAACGAGGCCGTGCTCCCGCATGAACACTTCCAGCCGGTCCCTGTAGTCGGGGACATATCCGCCCCAGCCTGCGCGAAAGCCCAGAGACTTGGCGATGTGGTTTAGAACGAGGCTGTGGGGCAGCTTGCGTTCATCGTCGCGATATTTGGTTCGCGCGAGCTTGGCAGCATTCTTGAGGGATTCGGGGTCGATGCCGCCGATGGGGGCGACATGGTACCTGTCGAACGGAAGGAACTTGTTGGGCTTCTGTCGAGCCATAGCGGTTCTCCAGCGCACACGTCCGCTTGCGCAAGATCAGAACTGGAAAACCGGTAGTCGAATGCGAGAACCGCATTTTGCGACGATTCGTTTGCCGGCGCGGACGCTTTCGTGGCAACCAAAGGCTCGTCGCGAGCCAGAACGCCTTCCATAGAGGATTGCAGGCCCCGTCGCAAGTCCCGAATTCAGGTGGAGACGTCGGCGATGTCCATCGCCGTCAGACACGGATCGTCGGTAGGGGCGGTGACCTGCTTCGGGATCGCGGCGATCGCGGCGCCTGCGCAGCCCTTCATGCGGCGTTTCATCCTAGGTGGAGCCCCTGTATTCGACGAAACATTGAGCGCTCGGCCCGACCATTCCTTGTCGACGGCGACACGGCGCTTCACCTCCGGCGCTGAGACGGTCGGGTTGAGCGGCTCCGGGCCTGGAGTGGCAAGATCGAAGCGTCGTCATGCTACAGATCTTCAAATAGGGCTTTGTGTCAGGCTGCCGGGCATCGGCCCTGGCGATACCCTGCTGCCGGAGGACGGCGTCGATGCGGTCGACAAGGTCGGCCTTCTGGACATGCGCGTCGGCGAACACGTCACCTGTAGCTGGCGCAAACGACGCGACCGGAAACGAATGGCCGGAGCCCGGGCCGGCTGCGTGGCTCGCGGCGTTCGGACCATGGAGTAAGGATCGTAGGACTGCACGGCATTCTCATGCCAGAAATGCGTAGACCGTTGCAGTCGGTAGGGCGGGAGATCTGAAGGCGATGCAAAAAATGAGGCCGTTCCAGGTTGGGTCGTCGTCGGAACTCGCCGCGAAGCTTCGCGCCAACGATGTTCGGGTTCCTCCACCGGGGCGCGGTCGGGGCCGGGATCGAAAGGTGCTTTCCGAGAGATGGATTACGTGCCGTTTCCTTGGCGCGATCTCCCAAGCCGGTCTCCTGGAATACCCTCTGCGAGTCGAGACAGGCGAAAGACCCGATCTCGTTCTGACGCCTCCTACCGGACGGGTAGGAGTCGAGATCAGCCAGGTAGTCCCCCAGGATTGGGCCCGGGTTAAGGCCTATTCCGAGGAGAAAGGAATCCATAGATTCCGCTACATCCCGCCCCACCGGGTCAGCGACCCGCCTCGTTCGAGGTCCGAGATCGAGAAGGTCGCGAGGGGACAGATACAGGCTGTTCCTGACATGGAAAACTCGATAGAGCGCAACTGGGTCGAGGCCGTGTTGGATCGCGTTGAAGAAAAGGGGGAAAGGTTCAGAAAGCAGGGCTTCGCGAAATACCAGAACAACTGGCTGGTCATTTATGACAACTGGAGCCCGGCGCCATTGCTGGACAACGATGTTGCCGTTGAATGTCTTGGCCGAGGCATCTTCGACCTCGGCGCGAGAAATCCCTTTTGCAAGGTCTTTCTGCAAAAGTGGCGCCATATCCGGGAGTTCGCCCGGGAAACGGGGATACGGAAACACCCGATTCCCGACTGGTTTGAGGGTCCCAATGCCTGACGCTCCTGGGAGGTGGTTGCTGCGTGAACCCCGGGTGCGCCGTGGGCATTGCACAGGGACGGAATGGGCGTATCGGGCTGCCTGTCGCGGCAGCGCATTGCTCCGGAAAAAATTGCGGGCGCTGTAGGGAAAACAGCTCCCTGAGCGCCGACACGTGGAGTGGCGTTTGCGGGATGGCGGCCTCAGTGCCAGGGGTCGATCTCCGGATCGTCGTCCTCGGCCTGGATGGAGGCGGCCGCCATGGCGGTCCAGGCCTCGCGGTCGTAACCGATCCTTCGGTTCAGCTTGTCGCAAATGGCGAGAGCATCGTCCAGATCGAGCGCGATCAGCGCGGTGGGGACATGCCCGGCGAGGCCCTCGATTACGATTCTGATCTGCTGCACGTCGGTTTCGACATCGTAGGCGGGCACGAAACAGAAATTGGGTTCGTCGGGGAGGGTCTGCGCGGTCATGGCGTCTGTCCTTGTCCGTGTAACGGAGGTTGGCGGTTGACGGGCCGGCGGTAGGTACCTCCGGCGCGGCGGCGATTGAAGAAACGGCGGGCACCGGGCCGGCCATAGGTATCACGCGGGCCGCTCAGGCGGCGAGCGGGCAGCGGTCGAGGAGGCGCTCCATCGTCTCCGCGCTGGGCGCGAACACGCGGGTCCGCCAGTTGACGATCTCGGTCTGGCATCCCATGCGCTTCAGCGCGTCCATGTCGGTGTCCGCCGGTCCCTCGATCTCGATGCGGTCGGCGCCCATCAGGCGGCGGCGCGCGAGCCGCCAGCCGTTGGCGAGTGCGAGCGCGTTGCCGCGTCCCATGACCGCCTCGAAGGCTTCCTTGCCGGTCATGGCGGGGCCGCCGTCGAGACCGAAGCCAGCGCGCACTGAGCGCACCTGCTCGGCGTCGAGCACGCGCCCGATGAGCGCGATACCGTCATCGCCGGTGAGGCGCCTGACCCGCATGTTCTCGGCCGGCAGGCGGTCCCAGACCGGCAGCAGCAGGCCGGTGGCGAGCCAGAAGCGCGACTCCCGGTGCGACGGCAGGCCGACGATCTCGGCGTCCCACACGCGCCGCCACTGCGCTTCGTCGGCGCGGCGCCAGTTGGAGGCGTCCAGCTCGGCCCTCGCCATGGTCTCGCCGGTGGCGGGCCGGATCAGCCGCACCCGCTCCGTCACCCCGCCATTGTCGAGCATGCGCGAGGATGCCGGCAGGATGACGGCGGCGCGCTTCGAGCGGGCGTTGACGGCCAGCCTGGGCTTGCCCCCGGATCCAGTCCGGGGCAGGCTATCCGGTCCCGGATCGCGTTCGGCGATCTCCAGCGCGGCATCGGCGGTCAGCGGCGCCAGCCTGTCGCGGCGAACGATCTCGACCAGCTCGGTGGCGGCCCCGGTGCCGGGATGCTCGTAGAGGGTTTCCCGGCCTGCGACGGCGAGCGAATCGGCGGTCACGGTCTCTACGCCGACCTCGTAGCTGCCGGCCTCGATGGCCTGCTCGATGTTGGCGGCGATGCGGCTCTCCAGCTCGGCGAAGAGCTGGTTCTGCTCGGCGATGGGCAACGCCAGAAGGCGGTTGAGGAACCGGGGCATGGGCGGCAGGTCTTCCTTGAGCGATCCCTCCCAGGTGAGCTTGAGCCCGGTGGCCTTCTCGAAGCGCTCCAGGGTCCAGCCCTCGATGCTGCCGCGCCAGAGCGCGCCGTAGAACTGGCGCAATGCGGCCCTGGCGTACACGCTCTCCAGATTGTCGCTCTCGCGGAACAGCGCCGCGTCGCTGCCGCCCATCGCGGTCTGGGAATCCCGCTGGCCCCGCGTGATGGCGCCGAGCGAGTCGAGCCTTCTGGCGATGGTCGCGATGAACCTGCGCTCGCCCTTCACGTCCGTGGTGACGGGCCGGAACATGGGCGCGGAGGCCTGGTGCGTCCGGTGGGTCCGACCGAGGCCCTGGATCGCCTGGTCGGCGCGCCAGCCGGGTTCCAGCAGATAGTGGATGCGGCGCTCCGTGTTTCCGCAGGAGAGGTCGGCGTGGTAGCTGCGCCCGGTGCCGCCGGCCATGGAGAACACCAGGATGCGCTTCTCGCCGTCCATGAACGCGGCGGTCTCGGCAAGGTTGGCCGAAGCGGGCCGGCTGCGCAGCGCCAGCCGCTCGCCCTTCGCATCGGTGATCCTGAGCACGCGCCTTGACCGTCCCGTGACCTCGGCGACGGCCTCGTGCCCGAAATGCTGCACGATCTGGTCCAGGGCGGTCGGCACCGGCGGGAGCGCGGCGAGCTTCTCGATCAGCGCGTCGCGCCGGTCCTCGGCCTCCTTGCAGATGACGGGGTTGCCGTCGCCATCCCTGGCCGGCCGGCTGAGGAGATTGCCGCCGTCGTCGGTGAAGGGCTCCTGCAACTGCACCGGGAAGGCGTGCATCAGGTAGGACAGGATCGCGTCCCTCGGGGTGAGGTCGATGTTGAGGTCGTCCCACTCCGAGGCCGGAACCTCGGCGATCCTCCGCTCCATCAGCGCCTCTCCGGTCGAGACCAGCTGGACCACGGCCGACCGGCCGGCGGCGAGGTCGGCCTCGATCGCCCGGATCGTCGAGGGGCACTTCATCCCGGTCAGCAGATGGCCGAAGAAGCGCTGCTTGGTGCCCTCGAAGGCCGAAAGGGCGGCGGCCTTGGCATTCTTGTTGAGCGTGTCCTCGCCCTGGACGATGCCGGTGGCCTTCAGCGCCTCCTCGATGTTGGCATGGATCACCTTGAAGGCGCCGGCATAGGCGTCGTAGATGCGCCGCTGCTCCGGGGTGAGGGGATGTTCGAGGATGTCGACCTCGATGCCGTCATAGGCGAGCGCCCGCGCCTGGTAGAGGCCGAGCGCCTTCAGGTCCCTCGCGACCACCTCCATCGCGGCGACGCCGCCGGCCTCCATGGCGGAAACGAACTCGGTGCGCTTCTCGAACGGCGTCTCGCCGGCGGCCCACAGTCCGAGCCGGCCTGCATAGGCAAGGCCCGGCAGGGTGGTGGCGCCGGTCGCGGACACATAGGCGATGCGCGCGTCCGGCAGCGCGTTCTGGAGCCGCAGACCGGCGCGGCCCTGCTGCGAGGGCTTCACCTCGCCGCGCTCGGACTTCGAGCCGGCGGCGTTGGCCATCGCATGCGCCTCGTCGAACACCACGACCCCGTCGAAGGCGTGGCGATCCTCCTCGTCCAATGAGCCGGCCAGCCATTCCACGATCTGCTCCAGCCGCGAGGGCCTCCCCTGGCGGGACGGCGAGCGCAGTGTCGCGTAGGTCGCAAAAAGAATCCCCGCGTCGAGGGGTATCTCCATCCCCTGCCGGAAGTTGCCGAGGGGGATGACATCGCTCTCCAGCCCGCCCAGGGCTGTCCAGTCGCGGCGCGCGTCCTCCAGCAGCTTGTCGGACTGCGACAGCCAGAGGGCGCGTTTCCTGCCGCGCAGCCGGTTGTCGAGGATGATGGCGGCGACCTGCCGGCCCTTGCCGCAGCCGGTGCCGTCGCCCAGCATCCAGCCCCGGCGGAAGCGCACCGGCTCCGACAGGGTCTCGCCTTCCGCGGTGACAAAGGAGGTGTCGATTTCTTCCTCGTCGTCGCCGTCCTCGCGGCAGCGGTGCACGGTCTCCCACTGGGAGCCGATGCGGTACTGCGCGGCGAGATGGCGCGAATGGGCCTCGCCCGCCAGGACGACGCTCTCCAGCTGCGCGTCGGACAGCAGGCCGTCCGTAACCACCCGCTCCGGCAGCATCGGCCGCCAGGCCGGTACCGGATGCGGCACGGCGGCCATGGCGGCGGACTGCACAAGCGGCGTCGGATGCTCGACCGCCCCCGGCACCCGCACGACGCCCGGCCGCCAGGGGGCGTAGGGACCGGCGTCATTGTCAGAGGAATCGGCAACCGGCTCGACCGGGCTCGTCTCGACGACCAGTTCGGAGACCGGCCCCCAGTCATGGGCCCGCCGCGTCTCGGGCGTCGATGCGGATTTGGGACCCCGCTTCGCCGGCTTCGGCGCGACCGGCTTCGGCGCGAGCGTCTTGCCGAACAGGTCGCGGGCGGGGCCGGCGGGAACCGGGGCGGGCGCGATCGTCTGGCGCTTCGGCACCTGCGCAATAACGGCATCGAGCAATTCGGCGGCATTGGCGGCGCGGGCAGTCCCGTCCAGTTGGACAGCGGGTCCGACGCCGCGCTCCAGCACGGTGAGGCGGGTGTCGAACCCGGTGCCCCGCCTTGCATAGGCGCGGCCGTCGATGGCCATGGTGAAGATGCAGCGGGCGGGGGGATCGAGACGGCCGACGGCATCGCCCAATACGCAATGGGCCGACGTGATCGTCACCAGCCGCCCGCCGGGCGGCAGCATCGAGGCGGCCGAGCGGACATGGCGCAAGTCGGCGTCGTGCCGGCTGCGGTCGACTCCCGGGGTCGCCGAAAATGGAGGGTTCATCAGCACCACGGTCGGCCGGACGTCGTGCAGCCGGTCCGCGATGGACTCGGCGTTGAACGCCGTCACCACGGCCTGCGGGAACAGCCTGGTCAGCAGCCGGGCGCGGGTCTGCGCATATTCGTTGAGATGGAGATTGCCGGTGACGGAAGTGCCGAGCGCGCACTGCGCCATTACTGCCAGCATGCCGGTGCCGGCACTGGGCTCCAGCACGATATCGCCCGGTCGTATGGCGGCGGCCTGGAGGGCGGCATAGGCGAGCGGCAGCGGGGTCGAGAACTGCTGGAGCCGGACCTGCTCCTCGGACCGCCTGGTATGCGAGGGCTCCAGCGCCGCGACCGCTTCCAGCATCGCCAGCATGCGGCGGGGCCCGCCGGCGCCCGCATTGCGGCGCATGCCGCGGCCGTAGCGCTGGAGGAACAGCACGCACGCCGCCTCGGCGGCCTCGTAGGCGTCCTTCCAGACCCAGGCGCCGGAAGTATCGGAACCGCCGAAGGCCTCGGTCATGGCGTCCCGGAGGGTCGCGGCATCGAGCGGCCTGCCCGCCTCCAGAACCGGCAGCAGGGCGTGGGCCGCGGCGAACAGGGCGTCGCCCTGGACCGGGCGGGTTTGCGATGCGGACGGGTCGATGGCGGCGGGGGGAAGGGGCGGACGCGCGAGGGCCTCCGGCGCCTGGGGGGCGTCGAGCATGGACGATCTCCGTGCTGGAATTGCGGCGGGCAGCGGCGGGGGGGGGGGGGCGGGGGGTGCGGGGGGCGGGGGGGGGCGTGCGGGGCCGCGTCCCCCCGCCCCGCCCCGCCGGACCGCCCCCGGCCGGCTGGCCGGACTCCCGCCGGCGCAGGGCGCGTCGGCGGAGCCGAACGCGCATGCGGGCGCGCGGACGGGTTCAGGAAGGAAGAGGCGGTTCGGTCAGACCGGCGGGGTCAGCGCCCGATACGGACAGCTGGCGGCGTCAGCCAAATCGTGTGCCATCCGCCTGAAAGGTCCATTCGTTGATGCCGACGATCTCGTCGACGGCGTCGTCGGAGGTCTGGTGCTCGTATTCCGAGCGGAGCTGGCGGTAGAGCCAGCGCGCGAGATCGCGCATGGCCTCGGTCACCGCGTCCTCGGCATCGTCGGTCGGCGGCTGCCAGGTCGGGCTGTCGCGCTCGATCTCGATCGCCATCGTGTATTCGTGGCAGTAGCGCCCGCGGTGGCGAATGGACCCGTGGAGTTGCCAGATATTCCGCCTTTGGACCGCCTGCAGGGCATCCGCGATGCGGTGCAGTTCGGTGTCCTGCGGGGCGTGGGCGCGGATCGCCCCGGCCGCCCCCTTGGCGTGCGCATACGAGCCTTCGAACGACGCGCCGTCGCCCTGGCTCCAAAATCCCGTCCAGTACAGATGGGGTTTCTCGCGGGTTCCGCCGCCGTAAAGGCGCACAGGGCTGGTGGCGAGCGTCACGCCGAGGATACCGCAGATGGTCTGGAAATCCTCGTAGACGAAGTCGTACCATTCGTAATCGAGACAGGCCTCCCGATACCAGGCGCGGGCCGCTTCCTTCGCCGCGTCGGAAAGCTCGTCGATCGTGTAGACCGTGATCTCGATGACCTGCGGCATGGCTCAGCACTCCTGTTGGATCGGGCCGCTATGGGCGGCCGCCGAGGAGACAGGCACGAACCGGACGGCCTCGCGGACGCGCCGCAGGGTGACGCGGTCGTGGTCGGGAATGGCGCGGAACCAGAAGGCCGGCTTGCGCGAGAACATGGCGCCGGAATCGGCGACGAAGCCGGCGGCATACGCCACGAAGTGATTGCTCGCCGAAATCGCCCAGGTCCCAGCGGGCGCGGGGTCGAGGAACGTCCCGAGCGTGACGGCGCGCACGTCGAAGGGAACCCCGACGAAGATGCGCCGCCATTTCGATTCGAGGCGCGCGTAGCGGCGTTCGCAGTATTTCGGATGGCGGAGCGCGTAGTCGGGCACCCAGCCGAACTCTTCGAGGGCGGCGGCGAGCTCGTCGATGAAGACGCCGTTGACCGAGGGCCGGTCGAACAGGCGGCGGATGACGGCGGCGGCCTCGTGGGTCGGCACGCCGGCGATGGCGGAAATCGCGGAGGGGCCGCACTTCGTGGCGCGGCCGGTGATCCGGTGGAGCATGGCGGTCTCGGGGCTGGAGGGGCATGGGCGTCCGGCACGGCGGGACTCCCGCGCCGCGCCGCCGGCCTGCCCGGCGCCGGCTGGCCGGACTCCGGGCGGGGCGGCGCACGGATGCGCGGCACGGAGAGACGAAGCGGAGAGGAGGCGCGGCCTTCGGAGGCGGCGGTCACCAGCGCTGCGCGTCGAGGTGGCGCAGCACGGCGGCGGTGAGATCGCGGATGTCGCGCCAGGAACGCTCGTCGGAGTCGTTCCATTCGATGAGGCCGTTCAGATGCGGCTCGGAAACCAGTGCGTCCAGTTCCCGGGCGCCGGTGTCGATGCCGGCGAGCCTGGTGTAGACCTCGCACATGGTCTCGGTGGCCTCCCCGGTATGGGACGGGTCGCGCCAGAGGAGCGAACCGGTGTGGATCCGGATGGCGGCGCCGAGGCAGAAGCAGCGCGGGCTCTCGGGTATGGCGAGGCGGAAGGCGGGCGGGTGGCGGACGTCGTCGTTGTCGACGACGTGGAAACCGCCGTCGTCGTCGCGCCCCCATCCCCCCTGGTGCCAGCGCTTCGGGCGGTCGAAGGTCTCGTGGACGCGGCGGGCGATCTCGAGTTTCTGCTCTGGGCTGAGGGTCCGCATGCTCAGTCGTCCTCTGGGAGCATTATGGTGATGACCGGGCTACCGTCGTCGCCGGACCCGATCGCCACGATGGGGAAGTGCCTGCGGGGCGGCCGGTGGCTGTCGCGGAGATCCTTGCGGATGTCGCGCACCAGCACGCACATTCTCACGCGGTCGCTGTCGGAGGCGCGGAGCGCGTAGTGGCGCGCCATCCAGAGGACGTCCCACAAACGCCCGCGCTCGTCCTGGAAGCCGAGGTAACCCTCGGGCACGGCGACCAGGCGTTCCCAAACGGTGCGCGTGACCGCGACGGGAATCCTGAAACCGGCTTCCCGCGCGGTTTCGGAGACGTCGACGAGGATGCCGTCCTCGATCGCCTGGGCGCGGGTATAGGCGAAAATCACGGGACCGAATGCGGTGGCGTTGCCGGGTTCGGGCATGGTCGGTTTCCTCTTGGTGGAAGGGGCGGGGGCGATCGCGCCCCGGGGAGTTCTTGCCGGGAGAAGTGCGGCCGACCGGGCCGGCTGTCAGAGCAGGCCGCGCACTGGAAAGGAGGCGGTCGGCGTGACGATCACATGGTCGAGCAGCGTCACCTCGATGGTCTTCAGCGCGTCCCGGATGCGGTTCGTCATGTCGATGTCGGCCCTGGACGGTTCGGGATCGCCGGCGGGGTGCGGATGGAGGGCGACGATCGCGCTGGCCTGAAGCTCCAGGCAGCGGATGCAGACCTCCCGGGGATAGACCGGCGCGTGGCAGACGGAGCCTTTCTGGAGGCACTCGTCGGCGATGAGACGGTTCTTCCGGTTGAGATACAGAATGCGGAACTCCTCGACCTCGCGGTGGCCCGCGAGGGTGCGGCAGTATTCGATGACCTTGTCGTAGCTGCCGAAGGATGGGCGGACGGTGTGCGGCACATATGCCCGCGCCATGCGGATGCCGAGCGCCTCGGCCGCCTTGAGGACGGCGATGGCGTCTTCCGGCAGGCCGGGCACAGTGCGCAGCCGATCCGGCCGGGCGGCGAGCGCGCGCGGCGCCGTGCCGAATGTGTCGAGCAGGCTTGCGGCAAGTGCGCCGCCGTCGTCCACCGACGGGCTGCCGGAGAGCAGCAGCTCAAGCAGATCGCGGTCGTCGACGGCCTCGCGCCCGGCGCGCAGGAAGCGGGTCCGGAGCCGGCGGTGGCTCGCGGCCTGCCGGAACGACGCCTGGCCCGGACCACGATCCGGGGCGGGCGCCGCGGGCATGTCGTAAAGCGGCATCTCGTCGAAACCCGGTGCGGATTCGGGCATGGCGATGTCCTCCATGGGGTCGAACGGAAGCGCCCCGCCCCCGGATCGGTGTCCCGGGCAGGCCCCGGCGAGCGGGACGAGGGCGCTGGCAAGATTGAAACGGGATCGGCGGGCGCCGAACGCATCCGGGTCAGTGGGCCGGGATCTCCGGCGCCGGCTCCGGCGGGCCGAGTTCGACCGCGACCCTGCCGTCGCGGACGGTGACCGTGACGGTGCGGCCGGTCGGCATCAGCCAGAGCAGGTCGGTCCAGACGGCATCGGCGATGGCGCGTTTCTGCGCCTCGTCGCCGGGCGGATCCGGCGGAGCCGCGACGCCGGCGCCATCGGGGGCATGGTCGGTATGCTGCATGGGCTGGGCCTCCTTTTGCTGAACGCCGGACATGCGGAACCGGGACGCTCCCGCGCCCCGCCCCCGCCTCGTCCGGACGCATGCCGACCCCCGCTCCGGGCGGAGCGGAGGGCGTCATCTGTGTGAAAGGATCGGCGGCGGCGACCGGCCGGCGGCCGGATCAGCCGTCGAGGATGCGGACCCGGGCGCTGCCGCCCTCGACCTCCACCCTGGGCTTGCCGTCGGGTCCGACGGAAACCGTCACCAGGGGCTTGTTTCGGGGCGGATGCGGCGGGTCGCGCATTTCC
>MPNO01000065.1 GCA_002239065.1 Defluviicoccus sp. bin129
GCGGAGCAGGGGAAAGAGAAGGGGCGGCGCCGGGCTCGCGCGCCGCCCCTTCCGGAGGGTACGAAGCGGCGGGCCGGGGACCCGGCCCGCCCCCTCGGGCTAGTCTTCCTTCTCCACCGCGAAGGCGCCGGCCACATGCCCGTTCACGAAATGCCCGTGGAACACGCCGGTCGCCCCGCTCGGGATCGCGTTGTTGGCACCAGGCTCGCCCTGGAACTGCCCGCTCCAGGTGCCCTCGGCGGCGATCTGGCCCTCGGGCGCTTCGGTGATCCCGCTGAAAGAGCCGGCAGGGGTGGCGGTAGCGAATTTCCCGCTTCTGGCCAAGGTCAGGGTCCAATTCTCGCTGATCGTCTCTCCCGCGCTGTCCCTGAAGTTGTCCACCGTCCCTTTGATGGTGTTCTGGTCAACCGCGGCGACGTTGTCATCCTCTCCGAAATACGCCGTGAGCTCGGCATCGGCGACGAACTGCCCGGCGGCGGCGGGGGTCACGTTGCCGTCCGGATCGAAGGTCTTGCGCAAGTAGATGCCCGTCGCCGGACCCGCGTAGCTCGCGGTGCCCGCAACCATGGCTACGGTTCCGTAACCGGTGGCATCGTTGCTCTGGCCGAACGTGCCGATCTCGTGGGAGACCGTCCCGTCCCGCGCCGTCGTGGAGGTGAGCCAGACGGCCAGGTTGAGGTACTCGGGGTCCGGGACGACGCCCTCCAGCACGATGCCGGCCACGTCTGCTGTCGGCGTGAACGTCCACGTTCCCATGGTTGCCGTCACATTATCGCCCACCGATGTGATGGAGCAGCTGCCGGCGCATTCGAACTTGCCGGGAATGCCGTTGAACCGGCCGTCGATCTCGGGGTTCGTGCGCGTAGTGGTCCCATCGGCCGTCAGGCCGGTCCGGTCTATCCCAAACAGCGCGCGTTCGTCGGCGTTGCTGAGGGCGTCCACGTCCAAGGTCAGCACGCCCGCCGCGGTGGCGGAGGCGACCAGGTCACGGGTCCCGGCGGCGTCCACGGAGTAATACTCCGAGTACTTCGCGTCCGTCGCGGCTTCGATGTCGGTGTAGTTGACGACCGTCGTCGCCACGCTGCCGTTCGCGCGCGTATGGACGGACCCCGCCCATCCGGGGATCTCGGGAACCACGGTCATGCCCGCAGTGAAAGCTGCCGCCATGGCTGCTGGCTCGAGCGTCTCCCCGTCCACCGTGAACACGGCGGTCATCGTTTCGGGTTCGCCCTCGCCGATGGCCTTGGCGACCGCCGCGCCGTCGATACCGCCGAACGCGTACTGGACCATGGGCTCCGGCACCGGCATCTCCGGCATCTCCGGCTCCATCATCATGGCGGTGCCGCCGTCGTCGTCGTCGCTTCCACAGGCCGCGAGCCCAAGCATCAGCACGGCGGCGCAGCAAACCGTTATCGGGTTCATGTTTCTAGACATTGGCTCGGGGCACTCCTCGTTTTGGTCCGGGACCGTTGAACGCGTCGGAACGGGGCCGGTCTGTCGCCCCCTTCCATGCGAATGGAGCATATCTTACCGGCTATCTCATATTTGTCATCTCCTTCTACCGCCGAATCGGAAAAAAGGCAAATCCCTAATTCACCGGCGATTCGCCGCCCGCCCGCGGCGCGGCGGTTCGGGCCGCCGGGAGCCAATCCCGGAACGGGTCCGGGGTGACGGGAGCGGGGGGACGGCGCATCGGTCGAAGAGCCTTCCATGACGCCGACACGCAACCTGGCGGGGCTGTGGAGCGGTTCCGCCGGCGGCGCTTCGCCGTACGGCCCGACGGGCCGGGCATGGTCCGCATCGCCCCCGGAATGCGCCCTCAGCGGCTGCGGGATACGCCTTGCCGCCGTCCGTGGCCGGCCGGACGCGGTTGGCCGAGCGAGACCGCGGATCGTCCATGCCGGCGGGGCGGCCGGCTTGACAAACGCCCCCGCCCGTGCGCTCTTGCGCCCGCCTCGCGGCCCGCCCTGCGTCACCCCCGAAAAAACCGGAAGAGAGACCGATGCACGCCTATCGCACACACACATGCGGTGAGCTGAGGCGCGCGCATGAGGGCGGCCGGGCCCGGCTGTCGGGCTGGGTCCACCGCAAGCGCGACCACGGGAATCTGCTGTTCGTCGACCTCAGGGACCATTACGGGCTGACCCAGTGCGTGATCGATTCGACGAGCCCGATCTTCGCCGAGGTCGAGGCGATCCGGCTGGAGGCCGTGGTCACCGCGACCGGACGGGTGGTCGAGCGCGGCGCCGATACCGTCAACCGGGATCTGCCGACCGGCGAGGTCGAGCTGTCGATCGAGAAATTCGAGGTGCAGGCGCATGCCGACCCGCTGCCGCTCGAGGTCAACAGCGACCGCGATTACGGCGAGGAGATCCGGCTGCGCTACCGCTTCCTCGATCTCAGGCGCGACAAGATGCAGCGCAACATGGTGCTCCGCTCGGCGGTCATCCAGAGCATCCGCCGGCGCATGGTCGAGGGCGGGTTCACCGAGTTCCAGACCCCGATCCTGAGCGCCGCCAGCCCCGAGGGGGCGCGCGATTTCCTGGTGCCGAGCCGGCTCCACCCGGGCAACTTCTACGCCCTTCCCCAGGCGCCGCAGCAGTTCAAGCAGCTCATCATGGCGGCCGGGTTCGACCGCTATTTCCAGATCGCGCCCTGCTTCCGCGACGAGGACGCGCGCGCCGACCGCTCGCCGGGCGAGTTCTACCAGCTCGATTTCGAGATGTCCTTCGTCACCCAGGAGGACGTGTTCGCGGCGCTGGAGCCGGTGCTGTTCGGGGTGTTCGACGAGTTCGCCGACGGCCGCGCGGTAACCACTCCGCCGTTTCCGCGCATCGCCTATGCCGAGTCCATGCTCGCCTATGGCAGCGACAAGCCCGACCTGCGCAACCCGATCCGGATCGCCGAGGCGACCGGGATCTGGCGCGGCACCGATTTCAAGATCTTCGCCCGCCAGATCGACAACGGCGCGGTGGTGCGCGCCATCCCGGCGCCCGGGGCCGCCGCCAGGCCGCGCAGCTTCTTCGACCGGCTCAACGACTGGGCGCGCGACGCCGGCGCCGGCGGGCTCGGCTATATCGTGTTCGAGGACGGCGAGGCGAGGGGGCCCATCGCGCGGTTTCTCGACGAGCCCCGCCTGGCGGCGCTCCGCGAGGCGGCCGGCGCGGGCGACGGCGACGCGGTGTTCTTCAGCTGCGGCGAGGAAGACCAGGCGGCGCGCTTCGCCGGGCTCGCCCGCGACCGCATCGGCGAGGCGCTCGGCCTCGTCGAGGAGGGGCAGTTCCGCTTCTGCTGGATCGTCGACTACCCGATGTACGAGCGCGACGAGCGCACCGGCGGGATCGCCTTTTCGCACAACCCGTTCTCGATGCCGCAGGGCGGGCTGGAGGCGCTGGAGACCCGGGACCCGCTGTCGATCCTCGCCTATCAGTACGACATCGTGTGCAACGGGGTTGAGCTCTCCAGCGGCGCCATCCGCAACCACCGCCCCGACATCATGTACAAGGCCTTCGAGATCGCCGGCTACGGTCGCGACGAGGTCGAGGCCCGCTTCGGCGGGATGCTCAACGCGCTGCGTTTCGGCGCGCCGCCGCATGGCGGCTCGGCGCCCGGCATCGACCGCATCGTGATGCTGCTCGCCGACGAGCCCAATATCCGCGAGGTCGTGCTGTTCCCGATGAACCAGCAGGCGCAGGACCTGATGATGCAGTCGCCCGCCCCGGTGCCCGAGGACCGGCTGCGCGAGCTCTCGCTCCGCGTCGCGCCGCCGCCGGGAAGCGAGGCGGCGAAGCCGTGAGCCGGGCGGGGCGCCGCCCGGCTACTTGATGCGGGCTTCCTTGAACGCGACGTGCTTGCGCGCGACCGGATCGTATTTGCGGAATTCGAGCTTGCCGGTGGTCGTCCGCGTGTTCTTCTTGGCGATGTAGAAGTAGCCGGTGTCCGCGGTGCTCACCAGCTTGATCAGGGTCGTGGTCGGCTTTGCCATGGCGATGCTTTCTGCGGGCCCATCGGTCTGCGGCGCAAGATAGGCGAGGACGCCCGCCTGTCAAGGCCGCGGCGCCGGCGGTGTCGCCTCGCCGGGCGCCTCGGAAACCGGCACCGCTTCGGCGCGCAGCCTCAGCCCCAGGGCGCCGACCACCCTGAGAACCGTTTCCAGGCCGGGGTTGCGGTTCCCCGAAAGCGCCTTGTAGAGGCTTTCGCGGGACAGGCCCGCGTCGCAGGCGATCTGCGACATGCCCCGGGCGCGGGCGATGTCGCCGAGCGCCTTGGCGACGAACGCGGCATCGCCCCCGGCTTCCTCGATGCAGGCGTCCAGATAGGCCGCCATTTCCTCCGGCGTGCGAAGGTGCTCGGCGACGTCGTAGCGCGAAGTGACGGTCCTGGTCATGGCGTCCACCTGCAGGTTTCGCGCGAGCCGCGGCGCACGCGTCCCTCGGGACAGGCTCGGCCGCGTGTCGAAGGACGCACCTCGACCACGCGGCATTGTATCCGTTGGGCTACAACGCGTCGATGCCCGCCCCCGATACCGCTCCCGGTCCTTCACACGACGGTGCAGACCAGCGATCCCGTCGACTTGTAGGCCTCGGCCAGGCGCACGCGGAGGGCGTCGCCGAGCCGCGCCACCGTGCGGCCGCGCCGGTCGGTCAGCCGCAGCCCGTTGCGGTCGGCGCGCAGCGGCCCGAAGGGCATCGTCGACAGCGGCACCAGGGCGCTGGCGCCGGTCTCGTCCAGCCTGACGAACAGCCCGGCCCGGGTGATCCCGGTGACTTGGGCGGCGAACTCCCCGCCCACCCGGTCGGCGAGATAGAGCGCGCAGAGCCGGTCCACCGCGTCGCGCTCGGCGGCGGCGGCACGGCGCTCGGTCCCGGAGATGTGCCGCGCCGCCGCTTCCGCGCGCTCCCGCCCGCCGCCGTCGAACCCGCCTTCGCCCAGGCCGCAGGCGGCGATCAGCGCGCGATGGACCATGAGGTCGGCATAGCGGCGGATCGGCGAGGTGAAATGGGCGTAGCGCCGGAGCGCCAGCCCGAAATGGCCGAGATTGGCGGTGCCGTAGGCCGCCTGGGCCTGCGCCCTGAGGATCGCCTCGCCGACCAGCTCCGCCTCCGGCGTGCCCGCGACCCGCTCCAGCAGGCGGGCGAAATGGCCGGCCCGCAGGGCCCCGCCGCGCGGCAGGTCCAGCCCGAGGCTCGCCAGAATTTCGCGCAGCTCCTCGACCCGGTCCGTGTCCGGGCTGTCATGCACGCGATAGACGCAAGTCGCGCCCGCCGCCTCCAGCGTCTCCGCCGCGGCGACGTTGGCGGCGATCATGAACTCCTCGATCAGCCGGTGGGCATCGAGCGTCCGGCGGCGGTCGATGGATGCGATCGTGCCGTCCCCGGCGAATTCGATGCGGCGTTCGGGGATGTCGAGGTCGAGGGTGCCGCGGGCGCGGCGCGCCAGCGTCAGCGCCTGGAAGGCCCGGTGGCAGTCCCCGATGGCCGCCGGGTGCGGCGTTCCCGCGCCCTCGATCGCCGCCTGGACCCCGGTATAGGTCAGCCGCGCGGCCGAGCGCATCAGCCCGCGGGCGAAGCGGTGGTCGCGCTTGTGGCCGTCCGCGTCGATCCACAGATGGGCCGCGAGGCAGGGGCGGTCCTCGCCCGGCACCAGCGAGCACCAGCCGTTCGACAGCGCCTCCGGCAGCATCGGCACCACGCGGTCGGGGAAATACACCGAGTTGCCGCGCAGCCGCGCCGTCTCGTCCAGCGCCGAGCCGGGGCGGACATACCAGGCGACATCGGCGATCGCGACGATCAGGTGGTACCCGCCTGCGGGGTCGGGCTCGGCCCAGACCGCGTCGTCGAAATCCCGCGCGCTCTCGTCGTCGATGGTCGCGAGCGGGATGTCGCGCAAATCCTCGCGCCGGCCGAGCGGCGCGGGTCCGGCGGCCTCCGCCTCGGCGATCGCCTCGTCCGCGAAGCGGTCGGGGATGCCGTGCTCGGCGATCGCGATCGGGCTCGCCGTCCGGTGCAGCGGCGCGCGCCCCAGACGCTCGACCACGCGGGCCCGGGGAAGGCCGAGGCGGCGGCCCGGGACGGTCTCCGCCCGCACCAGCTCGCCGGGCCGCGCGCCGTCGCTGTCGCGGTGGGAAATCGCGAACGCGGTCTTGATCCGCCGGCTGGTCGGCTCGAGCCTGCCGCCCCCCGCGACCCGCCGGAAGATGCCGAGCACGGTGCTCGCTTGCGCCTGCGGCAGGCGCCGGATGATGCGCGCGCGCCACGAACCGGCGCCAAGGTCCTCGATCCGCGCGAGGATGCGGTCGCCCGCGGCGAGCGCCGAACCGGCGCGATTGTCGGGCGCCACCTCGACGGAAACCCCGCGCGAGCCGCCGGTGGGCCGCGCCCGGGCGACGCCGTCGTCGTCGACCGCGATGACCTCCAGCACGGCGACCGGGGGCAGCCCGCCCGCTTCCGAACGCGCGGAACGGCGCGCCGCGGTCTTCCTGCGTCTCAAGATCGCCGCCGGTGGCTCACGCTTCGGCCGGTCCGGTCTTTTTCCTGCCGCGCCCCGCCTTGCTCCGGGACCCGCCGCCGCCCTTGGCCGCCCGCGCGGCGAGCAGCGCGAGCGCGGTCTCCATCGTCACCGCGTCCACCTCCTCGCCCTTGGGCAGCGAGGCGTTGGTCCGCCCGTGCTTGACATAGGGGCCGAAGCGGCCGGAGAGGATCTCGACCGGCTTGCCGTCCGCCGGATGGTCGCCGAGCGTGCGCAGCGCCTTCGCCCGGGCCTTGCTGGACGCCTCGTCGATCAGGGTCACCGCGCGGTTGAGGCCGATGGACAGCAGGTCCTCGTCCGGGCCGAGCGAGGTGTAGCGGCCGTCATGGCGGAGATAGGGGCCGTAGCGCCCGAGCCCCGCGGCGATCGCCTTGCCGGTCGCCGGGTGGAGGCCGACCTCGCGCGGCAGCGCCAGCAGCGCCAGCGCCTGCTCCAGCGTGACCGTCTCCGGGCTCATCGACTTGAGCAGCGAGGAGCGTTTCGGCTTCTGCTTGCCCTTGGCCTCGCCGGCCTGGACGTAGAACCCGTAGGGGCCCTTGCGCAGCGTCACCGCCTCGCCGGTCTCGGGGTCGTCGCCGAGCGCGCGCGGACCGGCCAGCCCCTCCCCGTCCTCCGGGTTGACGGTGAGCGGGCGGGTGAAGCCGCATTCGGGGTAGTTGGAACAGCCGATGAAACCGCCGCCGCGGCCGAGCTTGAGCCCCAGCCGGCCGCCCGCGCAGGACGGGCATCTGCGCGGATCGGCGGCGTCCTCGCCCTCGGCCGGGAAGAAATGCGGTCCGAGGTCGCGGTCGAGCGCGTCGATCACGTCGCTGATCGTGAGCTCCCTGGTCTCGCCCACCGCGGCGGAGAAGCCGCGCCAGAACTCCTCCAGCACCGCGCGCCATTCGAGCTCCCCGCGGGCGATGCCGTCGAGCCGGTCCTCCAGATCCGCGGTGAAGTTGTACTCGACATAGCGGTTGAAGAAGCCGGACAGGAAGGCGGTGACGATGCGGCCGCGGTCCTCCGGCACGAAGCGCCGGCTCTCCAGCCGGACATAGTCGCGCTCCTGGAGCACGCTCAGGATCTTGGCGTAGGTCGACGGCCGGCCGATGCCGAGCTCCTCCAGCCGGCGCACCAGGCTCGCCTCGGTAAAGCGCGGCGGCGGCTTGGTGAAGTGCTGTTCGGGGACGCATTTGCCGCGCTCGAGGTCTTCGCCCTCTTCCATCGGCGGCAGGATGCGCTCGTTGCCGTTTTCCGCCGCGTCGTCGCGCCCTTCCTCGTAGAGCTTCAGGAAGCCGTCGAACAGCACCACCTGGCCGGTGGCGCGGAAGACGACCGCGCGGTCGGTCGAGGCGATGTCGACGGCGACCTGTTCGAGGGCGGCGCTCGCCATCTGGCTCGCCAGCGCCCGGGTCCAGATCAGCTCGTAGAGCCGGTGCTCGTCGCGGCCCAGCGCGCCCGCGACCGAGGACGGCCGGCGGCCCGAATCGGTCGGCCGGATCGCCTCATGCGCCTCCTGGGCGTTGCGCGCGCGGGAGCGGAACCGGTGCGGGCGCTCGGGCACGTAGGACGGCCCGTAATCGGTCTCGATCAGGCGGCGCATCGCCTGGCGCGCCTCGCCGGCGAGGTTGATGCTGTCGGTGCGCATATAGGTGATCAGGCCGACGGTCTCGCCGCCGAGGTCGATCCCCTCGTACAGCCGCTGGGCGATGCGCATCGTCCGGGAGGCGCTGAAACCGAGCTTGCGCGAGGCTTCCTGCTGCAGCGTAGACGTGGTGAAGGGCGGCTGCGGGTTGCGCCGGACCCGCTTCTTCTCGATCGCCGCGACGCCGTATGCGTGGCGCTCGATCTCGGCCAGGGCGGATTTGGCCGCCGCCTCGTCGGGGATGCCGTAGCGGTCCAGCTTGACGCCGCCCAGATGGGTCAGCCGGGCGGTCACCGGCGCCTTGCGGGCGGTCAGGAACTCGGCCTCGATCGACCAGTATTCCCGCGGCCTGAAGATCTCGATCTCGGCCTCGCGCTCGCAGATCAGGCGGAGCGCGACCGACTGCACCCGCCCGGCGGAGCGCGCGCCCGGCAGCTTGCGCCACAGCACCGGCGAGAGGGTGAAGCCGACCAGGTAGTCCAGCGCGCGGCGCGCGAGATAGGCGTCCACCAGCCCCTGGTCGAGCTCGCGCGGATGGCTCAGCGCCTCGTTGACCGCGTTCTCGGTGACCTCGTGGAACACCACCCGCTTCACGTCGACGCCGTTGAGCGCCGCCTGTTCGGCGAGCACCGCGTTGACATGCCAGGAGATCGCCTCGCCCTCGCGGTCGGGGTCGGTCGCGAGATAGAGCCGGTCCGCCCGCTTCACCGCCTTGACGATGGCCGACAGGTTCTTCTGCGACCGCGCGACGACCTGCCACTGCATGGCGAACCCGTCATCGGGGCTGACCGAGCCGTCCTTTTCGGGCAGGTCCCGGACATGGCCGTTGCTCGCGTAGACCGCGTAGCGCCGGCCGACATATTTCTCGATGGTCTTCGCCTTGGTCGGCGACTCGACGACGACGACATCCATCAGGCGCTGTGTCCACTCATTCGCTTGCCCGGCACTTGCCCGGATAGCGCGGGGCTATTCCCGGGCCCCGATAACTCCGGGATTTCATCATGTTATCAGGGAAACGCGGTTCCCCGGCTGGCGCACAACCCGGCCCGCAAGCTCCAGCTCGAGCAGGACCGTCTGCACCGATGCGGCAGACAATTGGCATTCGCGAACCAGTTCGTCAACCGTCAGCGGGGTATGCGCCAGGCGATCGACCACCGCGCCGCGGGTCCCCTCGTCGACCTCCTCCGGGAAAGCGGGGGCGGTTTCGGGCGCCTTCCGGGCCGGCGCCGGGGCGGGCCGCGCCATGCCTTCGACGGCGGCGATCACGTCGTCCGCCCGCTCGACCAGCACCGCGCCCTGGCGCAGCAGATCGTTGGGTCCGGCGGCGCGCGGATCGAGCGGCGAGCCCGGCACGGCGAACACCACCCGCCCCTGCTCGTTGGCGAGGCGGGCGGTGATCAGCGAGCCCGAGCGCAGATTGGCTTCCACCACCACGACGCCGAGCGACAGCCCGGCGATGATCCGGTTGCGCGGCGGGAAATGCCGCGCCGTCGGAGCGGTGCCGAGGGGCTGGTCGGAGACCGCCGCGCCCTGCTCCACGAGGCGGCGGTAGAGCGCCTCGTTCTCGCGCGGGTAGGGCATGTCGACCCCGCCCGCCAGCACCGCGACCGAGCCGGTGGCGAGCGATCCCTCATGCGCCGCGCCGTCGATCCCGCGCGCCATGCCGGAGACGACGACGACCCCCGCCGCGCCGAGATCGGCGGCGAGCCCGCGGGCGAATTTCCGCCCCACCGCCGAGCCGTTGCGCATCCCCACCATGCCGATCGCCGGCCCGGCGAGGCGGGAAGCGTCGCCCAGCACCGACAGCGCGGGCGGCGGGTCGGGGATCGCGCCCAGCGCCTCCGGGTAGTCGGCATCGCCCGCGAAGATCATCCGCCCGCCGAGCGCGTCGAGCGCGGCGAGCTCGGTCTCGGCCCGTCCTTCCGGGCAGGGCCGGGGGGGGGGGCGGGGGTTGGCGGAGCGGGCCCGGGCCGGCGGGGTGGGCGCCACCCCCCGGGAAGACCACCCGCCCGCCGAGCGCGTCGAGCGCGGCGAGCTCGGTCTCGGCCCGTCCTTCGGGGCAGGGCCGGAGCGGGCGCCGGCGACCGCCCCGCGCCGACATGGCGGGCATTGCGGCGAGCGCCTCGGCGGCGGTCGCGAAATGCGCCATCAGCCGCATATAGGTGCGCGGCCCGACGCCCTCGCTGCGCGCGAGCCTGAGCCGGGCCAGAAACTCGGCGTCCCGGGTCACCCGCCCGCGCCGCCGATGCGGGGCTCGGTCCCGGCCAGCAGCCGGCGGACATTGCCGGCATGGCGCAGCCAGACCAGCGCCGCCATGAGGATCGAGAACTCCATCTTCTGCGGATCGGCGAGCAGCCAGAGCCAGACCGGCGCGAGCCCGAACGCGGCCAGCGCCGACAGCGACGAGAAGCGGCCGGGGGCCGCGGCGCCCGGCGCCGGCCAGGGGGGGCGAGGGCGCCGGGGAGCCAGACGAGCCAGGCGAGCGCGCCGGCCGGCCAGGACAGCCCGAGCAGGATGCCGAGCCCGGTCGCCACCCCCTTGCCGCCGCGGAAGCGGAGCCAGACCGGGAACAGATGGCCGACCAGCGCGCCCAGCGCGGCGACGACCTCCATGTCGGGACCCCACCACGCCGCGATCGACACCGCCGCCGCCCCCTTGCCGGCGTCGAGCAGCAGGGTAGCCGCGGCGAGCGGCTTCGATCCGGTCCGCAAGACGTTGGTCGCGCCGATATTGCCCGAGCCGATCGCCCGGATGTCGCCGCGCCCGGCGAGCCGGGTGAGGATCAGCCCGAAGGGGATCGAGCCCAGCAGGTAGGCGAGCGCGAAGGCGGCGCCGAGATAGGGAGCGGCATGCGCCCAGCTGATCGGATAGATCATTTCGGCTCCATCGACCCGCCTCCACCGGCCGGCCCGGTGCGAATGTTAGTGCGTGGACCGTTGCCCGGCCAAATCAATGTCGAGCGGGCCGGCGAGGCGGCCGGGGCCGTTCCCGGCGCCGAGGGTCGCCCGGGGCCGCTGGCCGCGGTCGGATTTCCGCCCGATGCGATGGCGTGTCCAGGTCACACGATTTCGGTCCAGAGCTCCGCCGCAACGTAGCGCGCAAGATGTCTCGGGTTGGTCGTGGCGACGATGACACCGGCCCGGTCCAGGGTTGCCGCCTGCGCGGCCAGGATCACGTCGCCGTCGAGTGCGGGGTCGGGCGCCGTCGGCCGACCCTCGCGACGCGCCTCGGCCCAGAAAGCCGCGGCCCGGCGCATCGCCGGCGTCCGGATGGGCAGGAACTCGACCTGTTCGATGAACGCATCGAGGCGCGCGATGCCGGCGGTGCGGCGCGCCCTGATGAGTTCCCGACGCACCTCGTAGTCCGCGATTTCGGGCACGAGCACGGCCGCGCCGCGGGCGATTTCGTTCACCACCCACCGCCCGCATGCCGCCGCCGGCGCCGACGCCCTTGGGTTGGTGACCAGGCCGAGGGGGCCGCTGTCGAGCAGAATCGTGCGGGTCACCAGCTCCGGCCCTTCAACGCCGCGGGAAAGAGCTTCCGCACGGACAGCCGTTCCCGGTCCAGGCCTTCGGTGAGACAGTCGACGGTTTCCCGTTGCTCGCCGCCGTCCCGAATGGCCGCCCAGGACTCGATCAGCGCGCCGACCGCCTCTGCCCGTCCCGTCGCGGTCGCGCTCTCGCGGGCCAGCTCGCCGAGTTCCGGGTTCGTCAGGTACAGACCGCTCTTCGCGCACAGCAGCCAGATGGCGTTGTCGACCATGACGACCGGCAAGCCGGCGGCGCTTGCGATGTCCTGCACCGCCCGCATTGCGGCCAGATACGACTTCCCGGACGACAACGGGGGCGCCGTTCGAGCGTCTCTGCCGGGCCAGGTCCGGAAATGGACCAGACCGAAGGAAGCCACGGCCCGCGCTACGTGACGGTCCGGCTTGGCCACGTCGAAGCCCAGGTTCTTCAGCGCCTCGGCCGCCAGGGCCACCCCGAACGCGGGAAGCTTGTACTCGCCGCGAGATCCCAGCAGCAGCGCCGCCTGCTTGGGATCGCCGTCGGCTCGCCGCACGAGCGACGTGAAGTAGCTCTCCGCCGTACCGTGGACGCGGCTGTGTTCGGTCAACAGCCGTGCGGTTTCGGTGAGATTGAGAAGATCTCTCTCAAGCGAGACGGAACCCGCCTTGCGCTCGAGAAACCAGGGCAGGATGCGGTCGCTGACCTCGCATGCCGGGAGCTCGGCGTAAGAGTTCAGGCTGAAATCGGAGAACAGTTTCGCGAGGTCCGGTTGAACGCGTTCGATCTTCGACCAGTCCGTGTTGTTCGACAACACGGCGAGCAACAGCCCCCGGAACGTGTCGTCGTCGCTCCATGCCCGGCCGGCCGCTCTCGCTTCGACCGCGGCGACCTGATCGAAGCTGTCGACCCGGCCGCGCCAGTCCTTGAGGGACGTGTCGAGCCGGGACTCGATGCTTCGCCAAAGCGTCGGTGATGTCACTCGTCCAGCCTCGCGGGGGTTTCCAGTAATCGTTTGGTTGCCGAAAGGTAGGCTCCGTCGCTGTCGGAATTCAACATCGGGCGCTCCGGGATTGCCCTTTCGCCGCGGTCGCGCCAAACGCGACTCGGCCGTCCGTCAGGGCACTGCCGAGGCGATGAAGCGACAGGCCGGTATCGCCGCGAGGTCCTTCCTTACCGGTGACCCTCCGCCGCCGGGCCGCCGCCAGCACCCCCATCGTCGTGCCCGGACTGTGATCCGGGGTGACAACAGGGGGTGGGGTCGCGAGGGCGCGGGAATTTCCGGAACACCCCAGCGGGGCGCAAGCCGGTTGGATGGAACCGGCGCGGCGTGGCGTCCCTCGATACGCCCCCCGCCTACTCCGCGGCCTGGCCGATGCGGTCTTCGGGCATCTCCTTCTCCATCGAGAAGATCTGCTCGACGCTGACATAGTCCATGTAGCCGAGGCGGGCGATCGGACGGATGCGGGCGACGTCGAGCAGCCCGTCGGCGGTGAGCGCGGCGTCGTCGATATGGACGCCCACGACCTCGCCGAGCACCACCTTGTGCGCCGCCCGCGGGGTCCGCCCTGGCAGGTCGAGCGTGCGGTAGTGGCGGCATTCGAAATGGACCGGCGCGCCCTTGACCCGGGGCGGGCGCACCAGGCTCGAGGGCAGCGCTTCCAGCCCCGCGGCGGCGAGCTCGTCGACCCCGCGCTCGACGATCAGGGCCGAGGCGTTCATCGCCTCGCGCTGCTCCCAGGTCGCCATGTTGTAGACGAACTCGCCGGTCTGCTCGACGTTCCGCACCGTGTCCTTGTGCGCCGAATCGGGGTGCATGCCCGACGAGAACAGCACATAGGGCGGGTTGTAGCTCAGCATGTTGAAGAAGCTGAACGGCGCCAGGTTGACCGCGCCGCCGGAATCCACCGTCGAGATCCAGCCGATCGGGCGCGGCACCACGCAGGCCTTCAGCGGGTTGAAGGGAAGCCCGTGGTCGTTGTCGCGCGGTTCGTAGAACATGCTGCCTCGCCGGTTGCCGTGACGGCGCGATTATCGGGAAACCAGGGCGGGTTGAAAAGCGCCGGCCGCCGGGTTGATCGCGCGGCGCTTGCGTCTATGGTCGCCTGCGCGGTGGAACCGGAGGAACAGGCATGGCGCTCGGCAGCGAGATCGTGGTCGGCACGTCGATCAACAACACGATGGGGATCACCGGCAGGTCCTACGACCTCGGGCAATTGCTGCACGCCGCGCGCGAGGCCGAGGCGATGGGGTTCGACGCGGTCTGGGTGCACGATGCGCTCGGCGGGCGGCGCACCACGGCGGCCTATTGCCCGATCGGCGCGCTGACCGCCGCCGCCGCCCAGACCAGCCGGATCAGGCTCTGCACCGGCATCCTGATCCCGCAGATCCGCAACCCGGTCCACGTCGCCCAGCAATGGGCGACGCTGTGGGAGGTCTCGGAGGGCCGGGCGGTGCTCGGCGCCGGCACCGGGGCGGGCAAGTCGACCATCTTCAAGCGCCAGTTCGACGCCCTGGTCGCGGTGCGCGGGCAGGCCGGGGACGCGCTCCGGCCCGCCCGGTTCTTCGCCCGCCGCACGGCGCTGTTCGCCGAATGCCTCGACGTGATGAACCGGCTGTGGACCGAGGACAAGTTCGCCTATGACGGCGAGTTCTTCGGCTTCGGCGAGATGACGCTCGGCATCGCGCGGCCCGCCGGGAAGCCGCCCGTGCTGGTCGGCGGCGGCATCTATGTCCCGATCGACGGGGTCGGCGCCCATCACTACACCTGGAACGAGACGGTCGCGGGCACGCTGATGATGGGCCCGAAGATCCGCCGGGTGATCGCCGAGCAGGGCGACGGCTGGCTCGCCGTCCACCCGGCGCCCGACGAGTACCGCGACATCTGGGCCGACATCGAGCGCATCGCGGCCGACGCCGGCAAGGCGCCCGGCTCGGGCGCGGCCTATGGCGGCCCGACGGTGAAGGGCATGAACTGGTTCGCCAATTGCGACGACGACCCGCAAAAGGCGTGGCAGGGCGTGCAGAACCAGCTCACCGACTTCCACGGCCCGCCCCCCGGCAAGGACAAGGCCTCGCCCGACCTGGTGGACCGCTGGGCGCTCGCCGGGCCGGGACGCGAGATGGCCGACAAGATCAACCGTTACATCGATCTCGGGGTCACCGTGTTCCAGCTGGTCATCGCCTCGCCCGACCAGCTCGGCATGATGCGCCGGATCGCCGAGGAGGTGCTGCCGCATGTCAGGCGCGAGGCGGCGCTCCGCTGAGGGGGCGGCGCCCGGCCCGCCGGCCGGTCAGAGCAAATGCTGGCCGCCGGTGACGAAGATCTCGGTCCCGGTCACGTAGCCGAACTCCTCGTCGCACATGCGGTGGACGATGGCCGCCACCTCGTCGGCGCTGCCCATGCGGTTGAGCGGGATGCGCGGGATCAGCGCCTCGTATTCCGGCCCGACCATCTCGGTCTCGATCTCGCCCGGCGCGACCGCGTTGACCCGCACGCCGAGCTCGGCGAACTCGACGGCGAGCTCGCGGGTGAGCGCCGACAGCGCCGCCTTCGAGGTCGCGTAGGCCGAGCCCGCGAAGGGATGGCGCGCATGCCCGGCGATCGAGGTGATGTTGACGATGGTGCCGTTGCCGCGGCTCAACGCCCCGGCGAAACCGCGGGCGAGCAGCAGCGGCGCGAACAGGTTCAGGTTGAATACGTCGCGCCAGCCGCCGATATCGCCGTTCAGGCAGCCGAGCCGCTCCTTGTAGTCGGTCTTGGGCGAGACGGCGGCGTTGTTGACCAGCGCGTGCAGCGCACCGCCGCCGATATGGTCGTTCGCCTCCTCGACGAAGCGCCTCAGGCTCGCCGGGTCGGCGAGATCGGTCGGGATGTGGTGGGACCAGTTGGGATCGCGCTTGCACGCCTCCGGCACCGCGTCGCGCGAACAGGTGAGGATGCGCCAGCCGGCCTCGCTGAAGCGCTTGACGGTGGCGTGGCCGATCCCGCGGCTCGCGCCGGTCAGGATCATCGAGCGGTGCTGGGAGGCGGGCTCCGCCATGCCTCAATGCGACAGGAGCACGGGAATCGTGGCGTGCGCCAGGATGTGGCGGGTCCGGCCGCCGAGGATGAGCTGGCGCAGCCGGCTCTGCGAATAGGCGCCCTTGATCAGCAGGTCGGCGCCGGCCCGGGACGCCTGGTCGAGGAAGGCGGCGCCGAGCTCGCTCGCCGGCGACTCGAAGCCCTGCACGGTCCCCTCGATCCCGTGCCAGGCGAGGCGGTGCCGCAGATCCTCGGAGTCGATCGGCGAGACCTGGGCCGCCTTGGCCGACAGGATGGTCACGCTGTCGGCCTTCTCCAGCAGCGGGATCGCGTCGGCGATCGCGCGCGCGGCCTCGGGGCTCCCCTCCCAGGCGATGGCGATCGACCGCCCGAACGCCTCCCCCGGCTCGGGCGGCGCGACGAGGATCGGCCGTCCGGTGTCGAGCAGCGCCGCCTCGAGGGTGATCGGAGAGGGCAGCGCCGCGTCCTTGAGCGGGCGCCCGACGGCGATGATGTCGTAGATCCTCCCGCGGGTCGCGACCACCTCGTCCTCGCGCCCGACGGTGGTCTTCCACGACATCGTGACGCCCTCGCCTGCCGCCGGCTCGTCGGCCACGCGGATGCCGTTCTCGGCCGCGAACGCATCGAACATCTCGCGCGAGCGGGTCTCGCGCTCGCCGCCCTCGCGCTCGGTCACGTCCATGATCTCCTCGATCATGGAGCCGTCCATCCCCTCGCCGGTATAGGGAACCAGGCCGCGCGGATCGGGGCGGACATGCAGCACGTCGACATGCGCGCCGAAGGCCCGGGCGAGCTGGAGCGCCGCCGACAGGATCGAGGACCCGATCTCGGGCGCGCCGATCGGAGCGAGGACTGTCCTGTAGCGCATCGCCTGTCCCATGCCGCCTGCGGGTCCAGCCGTTATATCCGAGCCCGGGCCGCACCGGTAGTTGCAAATTGGCCGCGCGCCGCGCTCAGGGGAACAGCAGGGTCACCCGCCAGCGCCCCTCGCCGTCGCGCCGGTACAGCCTGCGCTCGTGCAGCCGGAAGGGGCGCTCGCGCCAGAACTCGATGGTCTCGGGCTGGACGCGGTAGCCGGTCCAGTGCGGCGGGCGCGGCACCTTGCCGAGGCCGAACCGGGCGGTGAAGCGCGCCACCCGCCTTTGCAGCTCGAAGGCGTTGGTCATCGGGCGCGACTGGTCGGACGCCCAGGCGCCGATCTGGCTGCCGCGCGGGCGGGTCGCGAAATAGCCGTCCGCCTCCGCGTCCGACACGCGCTCGGCCGGGCCGTCGATGCGCACCTGCCGGCCGAGCGACTTCCAGTGGAACGCCAGCGCGGCGCGGCGGGTCTCGTCGAGCTCGACCCCCTTGCGGCTCTCGGTGTTGGTGTAGAACACGAACCCGGCCGGGTCGGCGCCCTTGAGCAGCACCATCCGGGCCGACGGCCGGCCGTCGGCGGAGACCGTCGCCAGGGTCATCGCCGTCGCCAGGCCGGGCTCGGCCGTCTCGGCCTCGGCCAGCCAGGCGTTGAACAGGGCGATCGGATCCTCGGCCTCGGCGGGCACGCAACCCCCTCTTGTCGGCGACCCGAAACTAGCCGATATAGGAGCGACGGGGCAACGCGACCGGCAGCCCGGCGACACCGGTGGACAGGAGCGAGCGATGCGAGCGATCAAACTCACGGTGGCGATAGTGGCGGTTGCCGCTCTCGCCGGATGCAGCGGCGGCGAGAAGGAGAAGGCCGGCACGGTGATCGGGGCGGGCCTCGGCGCGCTCGCCGGCGCGCATGTCGGCAAGGGCAAGGGCAAGCTGATCGCGGTCGCGGTCGGCACGCTGGCCGGCGCGGCGCTCGGCAGCGAGGTCGGCAAGTCGCTCGACCGGGCCGACCGGCTCGCCATGCAGCGCTCGACCCAGGGCGCGCTGGAGAACAACCGCACCGGCAGCGCGAGCAGCTGGCGCAACCCCGATTCGGGCAACCGGGGCACGATCAAGCCGATCCGCACCTACGAGACCGCCAGGGGCGACGTCTGCCGCGAGTTCCAGCAGACGATCACCGTCGGCGGCAAGACCGAGACCGCCGTCGGGCGCGCCTGCCGGCAGGCCGACGGAACCTGGCGCATCGTCAACTGAGGCGGCCCCCTCGTCATTTCGACCGGAGCCGTGCGTCAGCACGGCGGCCCCGCCCTCTCGTCATTTCGACCGGAGCCGTGCGTCAGCACGTCGCGCTTCGCGCTCCGGTCGAAATGACGACTTGGGGGACGCGCAGGCCCTCTCCTCATGCCGCGCTCCCCCCAATCCCGGGACGCGCCGGGCCCTGCCTCATCCCGCGCAGCGCCCGGATGGCGCGTATCGACGCACGCCGCCGCCCCCCCGCCGGGCTCGCTTTTCCGCTCATGCGAAAGCGTGTATAGACCCGGCCATGCATCTCATCGCCGATACCGGCTCGCTGCGCGCTCTCTGCGATCGGCTGGCGGCCTCGCGCTACATCACCGTCGACACCGAGTTCATGCGCGACAGCACCTACTGGCCGCGCCTCTGCCTGGTGCAGCTCGCCTCGCTGGACGAGGCGGCGGCGGTCGACGCGATGGCGCCGGATATCGACCTGGCGCCGCTGCTCGCCCTGATGCGCGACCGGGCGGTGCTCAAGGTGTTCCATGCCGCGCGCCAGGACATCGAGATCTTCTACCACCTCGACGGCAGCGTGCCGGAGCCGGTCTTCGATACCCAGATCGCGGCGATGGTCTGCGGCTTCGGCGACCAGGCGAGCTACGAGCGGCTGGCAGCCAGGCTGGCGCACGCCGCGATCGACAAGACGCAGCGCTTCACCGACTGGTCGCGCCGGCCGCTGACCGGGAAGATGTACGACTACGCGATCTCCGACGTGACCCATCTGCGCGCGGTCTACGAGAAGCTCGCCGCCCGGCTCGAACGCGACGGGCGCGCCGGCTGGCTCGCCGAGGAGATGGCCTCGCTCACCGACCCGGCGACCTACCGCCTCGACCCGGCGGAGGCCTGGCTGAGGGTCAAGACCCGGCTCGGCAAGCCGCGCCAGCTCGCGGTGCTGCGCGCGCTCGCGGCGTGGCGCGAGTCCGAGGCGCAGCGCCGCGACGTGCCGCGCAACCGGGTGCTGCGCGACGAGGCGATGAACGACATCGCGGCGCAGCAGCCGGCGACCCGGGAAGAGCTGTGGACCCTGCGCAGCCTCAACCGGGGCCATATCGGCAAGGCGGCCGCGGACGCCCTGCTCGAGGCCGTCGCGGAAGCCCGGGCCGCGCCCGCCGCGACCTGGCCCGAGCCGCGCAAGCCGCGGCCCGCCGCCAACCATGCCGGCCCCGCCGCCGACCTCCTGAAGGTGCTGCTCAAGCTGCGCTGCGAGGAGAACGGGGTGGCCCAGAAGCTGGTCGCCAGCGCCGAGGACATCGAGGCCATCGCACGCGACGACGCCGCCGAGGTGCGGGCGCTCAAAGGCTGGCGCCGGGAGATCTTCGGCGAGGACGCGCTCGCCCTCAAGAACGGCGAGATCGCGCTGGCGATGAAGGGCGGCGGCATCAGGGTGATCGCCGGCGCCGGGTGAGGCGCCGGCCGGTCCGCGTCGCCCTTGCCGCGAGCGCTGGCGTGGCGGGATGGCGCGTGAAACACTGGCGGCCGGCGATGCGCGCGGAGCGGGGACGGCTCGATGGCGGGATCGACGGCGAGGCGTCCGAACCTCCTCCTGATCATGGCCGACCAGCTCGCCCCGCAGATGCTGCGCGCCTACGGAAGCTCGCCCGCGCGGACCCCGCATATCGACCGTCTCGCCGAACGGGGCGTGGTGTTCGAGAACGCCTGTTGCAACTTTCCGCTATGCGCGCCGTCGCGCTACTCGATGTTGAGCGGGCGGCTGGCCTCGCGGATCGGCGCGTTCGACAACGCGGCCGAATTCCCCGCCTCGGTGCCCACCTTCAACCACTATCTGCGCCTCGCGGGCTACCGCACCTGTCTCGCCGGCAAGATGCACTTCGTCGGGCCCGACCAGCTGCACGGCTACGAGGAGCGCGTCACCACCGACGTCTACCCGTCCGGCTTCCTGTGGTCGCCGGACTGGCGGCTGGACGACGAGAGCTGGCTCGAGTGGTACCACGGCATGCGGGCGGTGCTCGATTCCGGGCCGCACCGGCGCAGCGTCAACATCGCCTATGACGACGAGGTCGGGTTCGAGGCGGTCCGCTGGCTGCACGAGCGGGCCGATGGCGGCGACCGCCGGCCGTTCGCGCTGACGGTGTCGTTCATCTCCCCGCACGACCCCTATCTCGCGCCGCCCGCCTGGTGGGATCGGTATCGCGGGGTCGGGATGGACCGCCCGGCGGTGGCCGACATTCCGCTCGCCGGGCGGGACCCGCACAGCCGGCGGCACTGGTTCCTCACCGGGCGGCACCGCGACGCGGTCGGCGAACCCGACGTGCTGCGCATGCGCCGCGCCTATTGCGCGGTGACGAGCTATGTCGACGCGCAGCTGGGCCGGCTGCTCGAGACCCTCGATGCCATCGGCGCGTCCGACGACACGATGATCGTCTTCACCTCCGATCACGGCGACATGCTCGGCGAGCGCGGCATGTTCTTCAAGATGTCGTTCTTCGAATGGTCGCTGCGGGTTCCCCTGATCGTGCACGCGCCGTTCGCCTTCGCGCCCGGCCGGGTGGCGGCCAATGTCTCGCTGCTCGATCTGTTTCCGACCCTGCTCGAAGCGGCCGGCGACGGCGCGCTGCCGGAGCTGGCGGCGCCGGTCGACGGCCGCTCGCTCGCCCCGCTGGCGTCTGCTGCCGGCGCGCCGGACTGGCCCGACCTGGTCCGCGCCGAGTACACCGCCGAGGGCGTCCGCGCCCCCCAGCTGATGGTCCGCAAGGGGCCGTACAAGCTGATCGCGGGCCACGGCGACCCGCCGATGCTGTTCGACCTCGGCGCCGACCCGGACGAACGCCGCGACCTCGCCCGCGATCCCGCCTTCTCCGCAACGCGGGCGGCGCTGGAAGCCATCGTCGCCCGGACCTGGGATGTCGATGCGCTGGACCGGGCGGTGCGGGAGAGCCAGGCGGCGCGGCGCCTCGCCGGCGCGGCGCTCGGCATCGGCGCCCGCACGCCCTGGGACTACCGCCCCGTGCGCGACGCCGCGCGGCTCTATTTCCGCGAACCCGGCGACGTCCAGGAATCCTACGCGGGCTCGCCGCGGCGGTGACGACTGTGTCCCCAGGGGACACGGCACCGGCCACGCCGCGTTTTTTGCCGGTTTAGAGCGTTTTCTTCATCCGATTTAGGTCAACAGGGTTGACGTATGTTTCACGTGAAACATTAGGCGTCGAAGGTCCCGTCGACCAGCACGAAGCACATGAGGCAGGGCGCGTCCGAGCGGTTGGACCAGGCGTGGTTGGTGCCGCGCTGGACGCAGACATCGCCCGCCGTCATCAGCACCTCCGAATCGTCGAGCACCAGCCAGATCTCGCCTTCGAGGCAGATCGCGTAGTCGATCGTCTCGGTGCGGTGCATCAGCGGGTGGGGCGGGTCGTCCGAGGCATCCGCCGCGTGGGCGGCGCCGAACTGGCTGAAGCTGGCATGCGCCGCGTCGCGGTCGATCGCGTCGATGTAGTCCTTCTCCGGCGGGAACTCGATCACCCGGCAGACCGAGCCGTGCGGCGGCGGCTCGAGCGCGATCCGGCCCTCCAGGGTCTCCTCCTGGCTCATCAGATGGGCCGGCGATTCGTTGACCCGCCAGATATTGTTGATCTGCACCCCCGGGCGGTGTTCGGGGTTGAACACGTTGGGGGTCGGCCCGTCGGCGATCGCCACGGCCTTTCCGTCGGCGTCGTGGCCGGTGACGATGCGCCTGATCACTCTGGTCATCCGGGTTCTCCGTTCAGATTGCGGATCCGGTCGAGCGCCCCCTGGAGGATGTAGGCGGCGGCGAGCCGGTCGACCGCTTCGGCGCGCTTGCGCCGCGACAGGTCGGCCTCGATCATCGCCCGGGTCACCGCGGCGGTCGACAGGCGCTCGTCCCAGAAGGCGGCCGCGATGTCGCGCCTGGCCAGCAGGTCGGCGGCGAACTGGCGCACCGACTGGCAGCGCCTGCCCTCGCTGCCGTCCATGTTGACCGGCAGGCCGACGACGAGGGCGTCCACCCCGTGCTCGTCGGCCAGCGCGAAGATCCTTTGGGCATCGGCGGCGAATCTGGTGCGCCGGATCGTCTCCAGCGGCGAGGCCAGGGCGAGCGCGGTGGTGCCGAGCGCGATCCCCACGGTCTTCTCCCCGACATCGAGCGCCATCAGGCGCGCGCGCGTCGCCAGCGCCTCCAGATCGATGATCGCCAAGACCCCTCCCGTCCGGTTGGCGGGGCCTTCATATACGCCCCGGCGCCGCCGTGCCAGCTTGCCGGGCCGGCGGGCCGGTTGTAGGTTCCCGCCGACCCCCGCCCCGTCCCGGAGAGCGAGACATGGCCGTCGATACCGACACCGTGCGCCGCATCGCGATGCTGGCCCGGCTCGACGTGCCCGACGACGAGCTGGCGGCGCTGACCGGCGAGCTCGCCAAGATCCTCGACTGGATGGGACAGCTGGGCGAGATCGATACCGACGGGGTGGTCCCGATGACCGCGGTCAAGCCGATGCCGCTCAGGCGCCGCGCCGACGCGGTCACCGAGGGCGGGATGGCTGACGAAATCGTCGCCAACGCGCCCGAGGCGGCGGGGCCGTTCTACACCGTCCCCAAGGTCATCGAGTGATGGCCGGAGGCGCGCTCACCGGGCTCACCATCGCCGCGGCGCGCGATGCGCTGGCCGGCGGCGAGATCTCCGCCCGCGAGCTCGCCTTGGCGCATATCGCGGCGATCGAGGACGCCCGCCCCCTCAACGCCTTCATCACCGAGACGCCCGAGCGCGCGCTCGCCGACGCCGCGGCGTCGGACGCCAGGCGGCGGCGCGGCGAGGCCGGCGCGCTGGAGGGCATACCGCTCGGCATCAAGGACCTGTTCTGCACCGAGGGCGTGATGTCGACCGCGGCTTCGGCGATCCTCGACGGCTTCGTGCCGCCCTACGAATCGACCGTCAGCCGCAACCTGTTCGAGGCCGGCGCGGTGATGCTGGGCAAGCTCAACCTCGACGAGTTCGCCATGGGCTCGTCCAACGAGACCAGCCATTTCGGCCCCGTCGAGAACCCGTGGCGGCGGCGCGGCGGCAACCGGCCGCTGGTCCCGGGCCGGCCGTCCGCACGGTCGGGGGCGGCGGTGGCGGCAAGGCTCTGCCTCGGCGCGACGGGGACCGATACCGGCGGCTCGATCCGCCAGCCGGCCGCGTTCTGCGGCGTGGTCGGCGCCAAGCCGACCTACGGGCGCTGCTCGCGCTGGGGCATCGTCGCCTTCGCCTCGTCGCTCGACCAGGCCGGGCCGGTGGCGCGCAGCGTGCGCGACACCGCGATCATGCTGGGCGCGATGGCCGGGTTCGATCCGAAGGACTCGACCTCGGTCGACATCGCGGTGCCCGATTTCGAGGCGACGATCGATGACGGGGTGGCCGGGCTCCGGGTCGGCATCCCGGCCGAATACGCGCTCGACGAGACGCCGGGCGACATCCGCGCGCTGTGGGAGGACGGCATCGCCTGGCTCCGCGACGCCGGCGCCGAGCCGGTCGAGGTCAGCCTGCCGCACACCGCCTACGCGCTCCCCGCCTACCACCTGATCGCCCCCGCCGAGGCGTCGTCCAACCTCGCCCGCTATGACGGGGTGCGCTACGGCAGGCGGGTCGAGGGCGCGGACCTGATCGACACCTATGCCAGGACGCGGGGCGCCGGGTTCGGCGCCGAGGTGCGCCGGCGCATCCTGATCGGCACCTACGCGCTGTCGGCCGGCTATTACGACGCCTACTATCTCAAGGCGCAGAAGGTCCGCACCCTGGTCGCGCGGGATTTCGACGACGCCTTCGAGGCCTGCGACTTCCTGCTGATGCCGACCTGCCCGTCGGACGCGTTTGCCATCGGCGAGAAGTCGGACGACCCGATCGCGATGTATCTCAACGACGTGCTCACGGTGCCGGCGAGCCTGGCCGGGCTGCCGGCGATGTCGGTGCCGGCGGGGCTGTCGGAAGGCGGGCTGCCGCTCGGCCTCCAGATCGTCTCCCGCGCCTTCGACGAGGAGACCATGTTCCGCGCCGCGCGGTCGATCGAGAAGGCGGCCGGCTTCGAGGCCAGGCCCGGGCCGCGCGCCTGACCGCCGGGGGCGCATCCCGTGACCATCGTCTGGTACGTGCTGATCCATGTCAGCCTCGGGCTGATCGGCCGCGACGTGTTCCACTTCACCAATCTCGGCGCGCTCTACTGCATCGCCGTGAGCGCCGTCGTGCAGGGCTACGCGATGTGGGAGGTCCACCGCCGCAGCTGGCCGATGTTCCTCGCCAATCTCGACGGCGGCGCGCCGCCCGGGGCCGCGACCGCGGCGCGGCGGGGCTACTGGAACCGGCTCGGGCGGGTGTTTATCTTCCGCGTCTCGGCGTTCGGCATCCTGACCTTGCTGATCGCCTTTCTCGTTCGCGGGGCCGGGTCGTGAGCCTGATCGAAGGACAGAGCGGAGCCTGGGAAGCGGTGATCGGGCTCGAGGTCCACGCCCAGGTGACGTCGGAGTCCAAGCTGTTCTCCGGCGCGTCGACCGCCTTCGGGGGCGAGCCCAACGCGCAGGTCTCGCTGGTCGACGCGGCGATGCCGGGCATGCTGCCGGTGATCAACGAGCGCTGCGTCGAGCAGGCGGTCCGCACCGGGCTGGGCCTCGGTGCACAAATAAATCTTGTCTCCGTCTTCGACCGCAAAAATTATTTTTATCCGGACCTGCCGCAGGGCTACCAGATCTCGCAATACAGCCAGCCCATCGTCGGCAGCGGCGCGGTCGAGATCGCGCTGGAGGACGGCACGACGCGGACGGTGCGCATCGCCCGGCTGCATCTCGAACAGGACGCCGGCAAGAGCCTGCACGACCGCGACCCGCGCCGGACCTGGGTCGACCTCAACCGGGCCGGCGTCGCGCTGATGGAGATCGTCAGCGAGCCCGACATGCGCTCGCCCGAAGAGGCGGCCGCCTTCATGACCAGGCTGCGCGCGATCCTGCGCTATCTCGGCACCTGCGACGGCAACATGGAGGAGGGCTCGCTGCGCGCCGACGTGAACGTCTCGGTGCGCCGCCCGGGCGCCGCGCTCGGCACGCGCTGCGAGATCAAGAACCTCAACTCGATCCGCTTCATCCGCGAGGCCGCCGCGCACGAGGCCAGGCGCCAGGTCGCGGTCATCGAGGACGGCGGCGCCGTCGAGCAGGAGACCCGGCTGTTCGACACCGGGAGCGGCACCACGCGGCCGATGCGGTCGAAGGAGGAGGAGCACGACTACCGCTACTTCCCCGACCCCGATTTGCTGCCGCTGGTGCTGGACGAGGCCTTTGTCGACGGCATCCGGGCGACGCTGCCGGAGCTGCCGGATGCGAAGAAACGGCGCTTCGTCGACGCGCTTGGGCTGTCCGAGGAGGACGCCGAGGTTCTGGTCGCCGACCGCGACAGCGCGGCGTATTTCGAGGCCGTGGCCGAAGGGCGCGACGCGAAGCTCGCCGCCAACTGGGTGATCCGCGACCTGTTCGGGGCGCTCAACCGGTCGGGGCTCGCGATCGCCGACGCGCCGGTCTCCGCATCCGATCTCGGCGCGCTGGTCGACCTGATCCGGGCGGGGACCATTTCGGGGCGGATCGCCCGCGAGGTCTTCGAGGCGATGTTCGAGACCGGCCGCGACCCCGGATCGATCGTCGCCGAGCGCGGGCTGGAGCAGGTGAGCGACACCGGCGCGATCGAGGCGATCGTCGATGCCGTGCTCGCCGGACACCCCGACAGGGTGGCCGAGTACCGCGGCGGAAAAACCAGGCTGCTCGGCTTCTTCGTCGGCCAGGCGATGAAGGCGAGCCGGGGCAAGGCGAATCCGAAGACGGTCAACGAATTGTTGCGCGCGAAGCTCGACGAAGGGCAGGGGAGGGACGAATGATCGACTGCTACACATGGCCCACGCCGAACGGCCACAAGGTCCACATCATGCTGGAGGAGTGCGGCCTCGAATGGGCGGTGCACCCGGTCAACATCCAGGAGGGCGACCAGTTCGAGCCCGAATTCCTGAAAATCAGCCCGAACAACAAGATGCCCGCCATCGTCGACCGCGACGGCCCGGGCGGCCGCGAGATCGCGGTGTTCGAGACCGGCGCGATCCTGGTCTATCTCGCCGACAAGACCGGCAAATTCATGCCGACCGAGCCGCATGCGCGCTACGACACCCTGCAATGGCTGATGTGGCAGATGGGCGGAATCGGCCCGATGCTGGGCCAGGCGCACCACTTCCACTCCTACGCGCCCGAGCGCTTCGAGCGCGCGGCGCTGCAATACGGCATCGACCGCTACGTCAACGAGGCCAACCGGCTCTACGGCGTGCTGGAGAAGCGCCTCGACGGGCGCGACTGGGTGGCGGCGGACGAGTACACCGTCGCCGACATGGCGGTCTTCCCCTGGCTCCGCTACCCCGAGCGCCAGGGCGTCGACATCGAGGATTTTGCCAACGTGAAGCGCTGGCGCGACCGGATCTGGGCCCGCCCCGCGGTCGAGCGCGCGCTCGAGACCCTGGCCGAGCAGGGCCGCCGCGGCCCCGGCTACTCCGACAAGGCCTGGGAGCTGCTCTACGGCAAGACCCAGGCGGCGCAAGGCGGGTAGGGCGTCCCCCACTCGTCATTTCGACGGACCCCGGACTCGATCCGGGGCGGCCCCCCACCCGTCATTTCGACGGACCCCGGACTCGATCCGGGGCGGCCCCCCACCCGTCATTTCGACGGACCCCGGACTCGATCCGGGGCGGATCCGTGCGCGGCACGGCGGCCCCCACTCGTCATTTCGACCGGAGCCGTGCGCAGCACGGCGGAGTGGAGAAACCTCGTCCCCATTGGCAGGGAGGTTTCTCCACTTCGCGCTGCGCGCTCCGGTC
>MPNO01000066.1 GCA_002239065.1 Defluviicoccus sp. bin129
GTTTTGGCTGGCTTGCCCGAGTGCGAGTTCGCGCCGGTCCGCCGATGATCCCTGTTTAGCATCGATCCCTTCGACGGTCCGTTGCCGGATCGGCCCGGCGGCGCGCCGTCATGATCGAGGAGATCGATGATGACCGGGAAAGCGGCCGGCGCGGTGAAGGGCAGTCCCCTCCGCCAGCGCATGATCGAGCAGATGCGCATCGCCAATCTGGCGGAGAGCACGCAAAGCGCCTACCTGTTCGAGGTCGAGCGGTTGGCTAGGCACTACGGGACCTCGCCCGCCGATCTCGATGCCGAGCAGCTGCGCGACTGGGTCCTGAAGTTGATCGACCGGGGTCTGAGCCCGTCCTCGACCAACTCCACGCTCGCCGCCTTCAGGTTCCTCTATGTCGAGACGCTCGGCTGCGCCGAGCGCGTGGCCGGGTTGCGCAACCGCAAGAAGCCCCGCGCGCTGCCGCGCCACATGACGGCAGAGGAGGTCGAGCGCCTGATCCTGGCGACGCCCGACCTCCAACACCGTGCCGCCTTCGTCACCGCCTACGGCGCCGGGCTTCGCGTCTCCGAGACCGTGGCCGGCAAGGTCGGCGACATCGAGTCGGACAGGAAGTGCCTGCACATCCCGTCCGGCAAGGGCGGCGCGGAGCGGATGGCCCCGTTGCCGGACGGGGTCATCCATTACCTGCGCAGCTACTTCAAGAACATCTGGCCGCAGCCGGCAAGCTGGCTATTCTACGACGCTTCGCCCGACCGGCCCACGCCGACCCAGGCCCTGCACCGGGCCTTCAAGCAGGCGCGCGACAAGCTGGGCATCGATCCCCGCCTTACCTTGCACAGCCTGCGTCACTCGGTCGCCACCCATCTTCTCGAGCGCGGCGCGGATATCGAGGTGATCCGGGACGCGCTCGGGCATCGAAGCGCCGACACGACCCGCGACTACGCCCGCGCCACCGGCAAGATGTTCGAGACCCTCGACCACCCCCTGTCGGGCTTCCCGGTCCTGCGCAGCTGACGCGGGGTGGCGCGCGAGGGCGTCGGCGTGGCGGAGATCTTCCGCCGCGCCGGCGGCGTTTATCGCGAGCGCATGGCCGGCCGGCTCGACGCCGGGCGGCTCAAGGTCATGGGCGCGAACGAGGCCTGCCGCACCGCCGCGCTCGGCGGGCACATGTACCGCTGCGACGGGTGCGTAAGGGTTGCCGCGGCGTCCCATCGAGCCCACCAGGCCGTGCTCGCCGAGCAGGGTGTGCGCTGCTTCGAGGCGATGGCCTGCGTGCCGCTGGCGGTGGTGCCGGACAACATCAAGCCGGCGGTCAAAAAGCCGTCGCGCTACGAGCCGGTGCTGAACGAGACCTCCGCCGATCTTCTGGAGCATTACGGCGCCCACGGCCTCCGGGCGCGCAGCCGACGGCCGCGCGACAAGGGGTTGGTCGAGAATGGATGACCCCGTCCGGCAACGGGGCCATCCGCTCGGCGCCGCCTTTGCCGGACGGGACGTGCAGGCACTTCCTGTCCGACTTGATGTCGCCGACCTTGACTGAGGTGGCTCAACCTTTTCGGACAGCCTGGCGGCTCGGTTAAGGTGTTGCCGGGCATCGCCAGTGCTGCCTGCCGTCATGGTGCCGTCTCCGTCGTGCCGATGAGGGAAAACGACGGCGTGACGCCCTCCCCCCGGACACCCCGCTGCCGCCCCGCTCACGGCCGGCACTCTCCTCTCGGTGGCGCCGGGCAATGACTTGGCGCCCCGCGCGGTCGTTTGCCGTGACGGCAACGGGCGGGCGCCGCTCGCGGCGGCAACGGCTTGATTGTTGTAGCACCCGGTGCTATATCATTCGGCATGATGGAATGCGCGCGAGGGGTGCGTGTGTGTTGCGCACGTTCAAGACCAAGCCCTTCGCGCGCTTCGCCAGGCGCGAGGGGATAGGCGACGAGGCGCTGTGCGACGCGGTGGAGCGCGCCGGGAGGGGATTGATCAACGCCGACCTGGGCGGTGGCGTCATCAAGCAGCGCGTTGCCCGGCGCGGACAGGGCCGGTCCGGCGGGTTCCGCGTGATCGCGGTGTTTCGCCGGAAAGAACGCGCGTTCTTCGTCCACGGGTTCGGAAAGAGCGATCGGGACAACCTCCGGGGCCGCGAACTCGGGGCGCTGAAGGCGCTGGCGGACTGGTTGCTCGGACTGGACGGGCCAGGCCTGGAAGCGATGCTGGCGAACGGCACGATTAGCGAGGTGAACTGCGATGCCCAGGCAATACGGGAGTGACGTGCTGGCGTCGGTGCATGAGACCGCGCTAGGAATGACGGAGGCGGGCGTCATGTCGAAACGGACGATGAAGACGTTCGACGAGATGTGTCTGACGCCGGTCGAGGACATGGCGCCGGAGCGGATTCGTGAGATCCGGCTGCGCGAGAACGCCAGCCAGGCGGTGTTCGCGCGCTACCTCAACGTGACGAAGGGTCTGGTGAGTCAATGGGAGCGTGGCGAGAAGCGCCCGCGTGGCGCCTCCTTGAAGCTCCTGACGCTGGTGGCGAAGAACGGCCTCGGGGCGGTCGTCTGACGGACATCGGCTGGCGGGTCGTCGTGTTGCGATAGTGTTGACACGCGACGTGGGAAATCCTGTACCCCTGAAATAATCCAACGTAGAGTCGAGGACTGGCGCGCCAACTTCAGGGTCCGGTGGCGGTTCCGTCGCTATCGCTCCGGGCCTCAGTCCGGCTCCCGTGACCGCGTTTCCAGTCCCCGCTCATCAAACCGGACGTGCGGATTTCCCGCATCCGGCTTTCGGACGAGATCATGCCTTCGCCTGGAGAAGGCGCTTGGTCCTTGGCGACAGGCGGGTGAGGCCGTATTCGTCGCGCAGCCTCGTATCCGACACGGCCGCCGACCTGGTGGCGATGTACGAGGCGGCGGAAGCTGAGCGCTCCAGCCCGCGCTCTCTGGAACCGGCGGAGGCGGCTCTCCGCGAGTTCGCCGCCTATCTCGGGGACCTTGTCGGGCGCTTCGGCGCGGCGGCCGATTGCGCTCGGCCGACCGCCGCCGCGTCCGAGAGCGTGGCGTAGCCGCCGGAGGCCGCGCTCAGCACGGAGATCGCCGACGCGCGGTCGGCGGTGGCCGAAGGCCGCGATCCAGCGCCTACGCGGGTGACTTCACTGAAGTATTGCGTGCCTGCGCGAGCCGACCGGACAACGCGGCCCCTTCGGCGCGGCCGTTGGCGCGGTGCGGTTGACAGCGCATGGGTGCGAGCGTTGCAATGGCCCGTCTGCCGCGTTGCGGTCGACACGACGTATCTCCTTGTCGAGGAGGCCGCCGCTCCCAGCCAGTGGGCGGCGGCCTCTGCGTGTATCGGGGCTCCGCCCGGCATAACGTTATCGTTGCGCCGTCCGATCTTGTTCCCATTGGGGCGGCCAGGGACATTAAAGAACCATGGATATTCGCCCCGGCGAGAAGATTGCGCTCTCCATCGACGGCGTGAACCTCAATTCGACGGCGCGCACGCTCGGTTTCGACATGGATTTCCACAAAATTCTGGAGCTTTTCTCGGAGCCGGGTCGGGTGGGGTGCGGGCGCGAACATCCGCTCTACAACTCCTGCCGCAACCGGCACTGCCCCGCCTGCCAGGGTCTCGCCGCCAACCGATGGAGCGAGGCGCGCGCCGCCGACATCCTGCCGGTGCCCTACTGCCACGTCGTCTTCACCCTGCCCGCGGAGATCGCCGCCATCGCCTTCTGCAACCGCGGGGTCGTGTTCGACATCCTGTTCCGCGTCGTGGCCGAGACCCGGCGCACCATCGCCGCCGATCGTCGGCACGGCGGCATTCGTATCGGAGGCACCGCGGTTCTCCATACCTTGGACCAGAAGCTGCTCTTCCATCCTCATCTGCACGTGGTGGTGCCCAATGCCGGCTTCGATCTCGACAGCGGCGAGTGGAAAACCGGGAGCGGCACCTTCCTGGCTCCCGTCAAGGTCCTCGCCAGCCTGTTCCGACGCCGCTTCCTTGAGGAGCTCGCCCGCATGCATGGCAAGGGCGAGATCGCCTTTCACGGCGACATCGCCCATCTTGCCAATGCCGGCGAGTTCCAGGCCGCCCTCGCCGCCGCCCGCGGCAGGGACTGGGTAGTCTACGCCAAGCAGCCCTTCCACGGGCCCGAGCAGGTGTTCCGGTACCTCTCGCGCTACACCCACAGGATCGCCATCTCCGACAGCCGGATCGTCGCATGCGACGGCGAGAAGGTCTCCTTCCGGCACCGAAATCTCGGGAGACCGGGCGAGCGCAAGCCCCGCTACGGCACCGCCACCGTCGCCGTCGACGAGTTCATCCGGCGCTTCCTGCTGCATGTTTTGCCCGACGGGATGCACCGCATCCGTCACTGCGGCATCCTCTCCAACGGATGCCGCGCCAGGACGCTGGGGAGAGCGCGGGAGGCTCTCGGCTCCCGACGAGTGCGTGGATGACCATGCGCCCGAAGACGAACGTGAGCGCGACGAAATAGCGGATCCCGGCGCCGCTCCCGTGACCTGTCCCGATTGCGGCGCTGGCTTGCGCCCGGTCCGAGATATCCCGCGCCAGCGCCCCGCCCACGCGAGCCGGGCGCCGCCCGACGAGCGGCCGGACCACGGGTTGCGGTCGTGAGCGATCCCCGCGCTTCAGCATGGTGCGTCGGCGCCGTCACCCCGGCAAGCCGTCCAACTCGTGCTCGTGCTCGATCATCGCCGAAGCCCCGCCGCTCGACCCGGCCGATATCCCCGATCTACGTGCCGACGGCCACGGCGGCCCGGGCCGGAACAGCAGGCTCGACAACAGGCATCCCGCCAATCGTCCCTTCTTGAGCGCGCCACCGCCGCACTTTCCACATAGCCAGCGCCCCGTCTCGGAGCACGCGCCTTCGTTCAAACGGATTGAGTGGTCTCTGCCGAGCCAACGCAATCCTTAAGAATATCCGGCGTGATTTGACGGCCTGGGTCCGGTTTTCCGGTCCGGGCGGCGGTCACCGGCGCCGGCACCGAGGGTGACGCCGCACGCGCCGATTCTCTCTCGGCACTGCCTCATCGGTCGATCGACCGAAGCGAGGAGGCAGGGGTTCGATGAAGAGGATCGGCATGAACGACGTCAAGGACATTCTTCGGCACCGCCACGGGCTGGGGCTGACGCGGGATCAGATCGCGGCCGCGGTCTTCACCGACTTGCGCGACGTCAGCAGCACCCGCATCTCCTGCGACGACACCGTCTTGCAGTGCACCGGTCGGAACCAGCCCATCTGCAGAAGCCGCGCGATGTCTTCCGCCTCGCGGCGGTCGGTCTTGATCGGCATCGCCTTCAGCGCCGCCTTCACCTGCCGCGTCTCCATCAGCACGGTCTCGAAGCCACCGTCGGTCAGCCCCTTGTGCAACCGATAGGACAGCGGACCCGCTTCCAACCCGATCGCGGCGATCCCGTGCGGCAGCTCGCGCAGAAACGAAGCCAGCGCATCCGGCGCACTGCCAACCTGCGCCTCCGTCACCATCTTCCCTTACTGGCCGAGAACGCAGACCGCCGTGCTTGCCAGCGATACATCCAGACCGATATGGACTTCCATGCCGTTGTCCTTTCCTTCCGAGGAATTGGGGTGCGCCTTTCGGCAAAACCCCGGGAACACGCTACGCGTGTAAAGGCAACGGCACCCGAATCGCTGACATTGCGACAAGCTCCGACGATCCCGATGAGCGCCAAGCTCCATTACGGCATCTGGCTGTGGCGGGTCATTTGTCCACAACGGGGTGCGGCACGCCGTCGGCTGCCGTTGGCGGCGCTGCCTGGCGGCACGATCCAGCCCGCCTCCGCGTCCGGGCCGTAGTGTCGATGATCAATTGGAACTGCGCTTGTTCGATCGTTCGCGGTGAGCCTTCTCACGTCCGATCTGCTTCGACACGTGGTCGAGGAAGACGGCGGCGGTCCCGACAGGATCCGCCTTCCCGGCTTCGCCGGAGAGGATCCGCGCTGCATCGAGCGCCACGCCGTCGACCTCACCGGGGGGGTCCAGTTCGGCTAGGAAAGCGGCCGCTTCCTCCGGATCTCCGGGCTCATCCTGCGCCGCCACCGCCGCCAGGCATCCGGCGGTCAGGCAGATCGCGTCGACAGCCGGCGCGCGCGCCTCTTCTTCGAAGCCGCCGCCGGCCAGGAGCCGCGCTGCCTTGAGCTTGTGCTCCGCCCGTCCCGCCAGCGCCCGAGCCCTGAGCAGCCCCGCGTTTCGGTCCTTGCCGTCCCGCTCGCCCGGCATGGGATAGACCGCGATCATCGTGTCGGTCGGCAAGGCAACCAGGCCCGAATTCGCCAGCCGCAGCATCGTTTCGTGGGTCGCGGTATCGATCACGGTGACCGCCAGGCCGGAGAGCCCCGTAAGACGTTCCTCTTCATCGCCGATCCGCTTCGGCGGCAGGTCGATCACGGCCAGGGCCGCCGACCCGTCCGCATGTCCAAGCAGTCGCCGCAGGGCAGGCCCATGGTCGGAGATCAGGCGATCGCGCAGTCCGTCCAGCGGAGAGACCGAAGCCGCGGCGGCCTCCGATTCCATCCCCGCCTGGTCGGCGCCGAGGACGGCGTTCAGGCGTTCCATGAACGCCGTGCGGCTCGTGGGCAGCGGGATGGCGGCGAGGTCGCCGCGCCGGTCGAGCACACCCTCGGCCAACGCCCGCTTCGCATCCAGCAACCCCAGCATCCGATGCTCGATCGTTCCCTCGCTCACCAGGTTGAATACCCGGACGGTGCGCTGCTGGTGCTTGCGCCAGGCCCGCGCGATGCGCTGGTCCAGCCTGGCGGGGTTCCAGGGCTGGTCCATGTTGATCACGGTGTCGGCGACCTGGAGGTTGAGCCCGACGCTGCCGGAGTCCGAGGACAGGAACAGGCGGCAGGCCGGGTCCTCGCGAAACCTGCGTATTTCGGCGCGCCGCCCGACCTGAGGGACGCTGCCCGTGTGCCAGGCGAACTCGATGCCGGCCTCGACCGCGAAGGCTCGAACCAACTCCAGCATGCGCACCCACTCCGAGAATACGACGATCTTGCATTCCGGATCGTCCAAGATGTCGGGGATCAGCTTCTCGATCTCGTCCATCTTGGGGCAGCTGTCCTGCCTGGCTCCGAGGATGTGGAGCGTGTCGCAGACCATGCGCATGCAGCCGAGATGCCTTTGCAGCATCTCGAACTCCTCGGCGGTCAGCGGCCGCCGCGCTGCGATCGCGGCCAGTCTCCTGGCCAGATACTCGTAGTCCTCGTAGACCCGGGTCTGCGCCTCGGTCATCGGAACCAAAAAGGTCTTGTCGGTCAGCGCCGGAAGCTGTGTCTCCACATCGTCCTTGCGGCGCCGCAGCATGACGCCGGAAACCCGGTCCGAGAGTCCTTCCAGATTCCTGAAGCCCGTGGGACGGCCCCTCTCGTCGAGAACGTAGTACTCCCGATTGAAGCGGAAGAGCGGGCCGAGAAGCTCCGGGTCGAGAAACTGGACGATCGAATAGAGCTCGTCGATCCGGTTCTCGATCGGCGTCCCGGTGAGCACGAAGGCGTAGCGGCTCTCCATCTTCTTGACCGCATTCGCGGTCTTTGTTTGCCAGTTCTTGATGCGCTGCGCCTCGTCGAGAACCACGACGTCGGGCGCCACGGCATCGATCATGTCGCGCCCGTCCGCCACGACCTGCTCGTAGTTGCACAGCGTGAAGAACGAACCATCGGCATAGGCCGCATGGCGGGCCGGGAGGTTGCCGTACACCGCCGTTGCCGGCAGGTCGGAGAAGCGCGCGATCTGCTCCTGCCACTCGGCCTTGAGAGAGGCGGGCGAGACTACGAGAACCCGCTCGATCCCGCGCAACTCGCGAAGCAGGGCGCACGCGGCGATGGCCTGCACGGTCTTGCCGAGACCCATGTCGTCCGCCAGCAGGGCCCGCCCGCCGAAGGCGAGGTGCAGAGCCCCTTCGATCTGATAGGGCAGCAGCGGGAGCTTGAGGATGTCCATGGAACGCCGCCCCGCCTCAAGACCCTCCTCGAAGCGGTCACGTTCAAGACGGCGCTCGTTCTTCGACCGAAGGTCCTCGGCCCACTTCTCCAGGCGGTGCGAGACGCGCAGGCAGTCCGTGTTCTCACGCGCGAGGCGCCGCAGTTCGGCAAGGGCATCGCCGGAGCCCCGCTTCAGTTCGCCGGTCAGCCCTTCCACGAGAGCGGCCAGTCCGGGATCGCTCTCCGCAACGTTGTCCGGCACCGACAGCCGCAGGGTGCGCTCGTCCCGCTCGTCGAGAAAGACCTCGATGCGGCCGCTGAGCTTGCGGGAGCCCCCTCGCCGCAGGCGGCGAAGCACACCCTCGACATGCTTGCACGTGCCGAGCCGGTTGGTCCGATGATCCCGGCAGCCGCAGCTGTTGATGCGTTCTCCTGTCGCGCGGATTTCCACCCGGTAGGCGTTCCCGCTGGAAGAGGTTACCGTGTAGTCGCAAAAAGGCGAGCGGCCCTCGTCGATGGCGTGGACATCCAGGATCTCGGTCCGGCCGCGCCATTGCCGCCGCTCGATCTCCTGCTCGTCGGTCGAGAGCCAGCCCCGGAAGACCGGGGGCGGAGCCGCTGATCCGCGCCGGGTGCGCCGGTCCGCGCGTTTGCCAGCCATGAAACCCCTCCTGCTTTCCCTGTCCTCTCCCCCTTCGGCGTCCCGTCGGTGCCGGTGATCGCCTGAAGGTGCACAGTGCATCCGTGATCGAATTGGTTATCGGGCCGGAGCGACGGCCTGGCAGCCCGATGTAGGTGACAGCCAGAAACTGCACTTACTCGCTGAAACTAAATGCGGCACATGACAACGATGAATCTGTCCGGTTTGCGAATCCGGCCCCGGTGGCCGAAGTCTCCTTCCGGTCAAGCAAAGCCCAGTCATAGATCTGGTGCGTGGCGGCCCAGCGGACTTCAGCGAATAAGCGCATATTTTCACCGCCGCTAACACCCGATCGATTGCTGAAACCGTGCTCCAGCAGAGCTGTGGAAACGAGGTGAACAGGCGGCTGCGGCACCCTTATGAGTCCGCGTGACCGGGTTCGTGTTCCCGACGTCCCGGGTGGCGATTTCGGCATGCGGAAGATGAGTGCGCTACCATCGTCGAGAAAGCGTCGACGATCGCACGGATGCTCATACACCGATCAATTCCACGGGAACACCGGCAGCTATCGCGCCTCCTCTTCGTCATCCGGGTCGCGGACCGCTATCTCGGGCTCGTACGCCACCTCGTCTTCCTCGACGAACGCCACGCGCATCCCCCTCCCCGCGTAAACCCGCAGCATCCGGCCAAAGGCCTGCATGCCCAATGCGACATCGTCGATCCAGATTACCGTCTGCCCGTCCCCGGTGTCTTCGACATGACAACGAAGCACCTGCCCGCGGGGAACCCATTGATCGCTGCGCTCGCTGTATTCGATCTGAGCGCGGCCGGGTGGGATCTCGGTCAGCGTCGGATCGACGCCCGCGGCGACTTCGGCCCGCGCCTCAAGCGCCTCGTTGTACATCTTCAGGATTTCCGCGTCCGTCATCGCCGGAAGCGTCGGTCCGATTTGCAGATGCACGACCCGGATGGAGGAATCGGCGTATTCGACGATTGCGGTGTCGCCCTCACGCGTTATCCGGACTTCGTCGGGTGAAGCGGGCCGGGGTCTCTTCGTTCTCACGCTCGCCTCCAGGTGCCGTTGCGGGGCTCTCGCCGGTGCCATGGCATAGCCCCGATCGCCAAGCCGTCTCCCAGCATAATGGGAGTGTATCCAACCCGCTATCCCGGTCGTCCCACCGACCGGGGCGGATACGTTTCTCGATCGTCCGCGCTGTCCGACAATGTGTCGATGACGGTCCGGACCTGCGCGTATTCAATGATTTGGGCGTCCGATCCCGGTTCAACGGCAGCCCGGTTGCCGGTTGGGGCCTTCCGTGGGAGCATGATGCCGGGCGCCGCGCGACGGCGTCCGCACGCCGCTCTTCCGATCCCGGGCGGACCCTGAACGAAGGTGCTATTCGACGACCCGTCCGGTGACGAACCCGGCCAGGACGATGACGTGCGGGACGCGTTGCGCGGCGGCGTCGCACCGACTCCCGGTGAACCGACGCCATGGATCGGCGAGGAAACGACCGCACCGATTTCCTGGCCGAGAAAATCCATGGATCCAGGCGAGCCTGGCCGGTTCCGGCTCTCGGGCTCAGCGTCCCGGTCCCGATGCCAGTACCTCGTCGAGGCTGGCGGCAGTCAGCAACGCCTCCTGCCAAGCCTCAAGCTCCAGGACGGAAGCCCCACGGATTAGCTTCCGCGCCGTCTTCGGCACGGACCCGAAACGCTGCTTAGCTTGACGGATAAACAGCCCGGCCTTCACTCCGACCCGTTTCGATTCCCTCGGCTCTTCCCTGCGCGAGCCAGGCTCCTCGCCGCGCATCGCTTCCGTCTTCGCGTGACGGAATCTGTCCTCCAGCATGTCGCCGTCGATTGCGGCCAGCCCGCCCTCGTGATGAATTTCAATCGCTCTCGCGAAAGCTTCGTTGAACGCGTCCATGTCGACCCAGTTTGTCGTCTTCAAAATCCCCTAAATTGACAGAGTCGGGACGCAGGCGGGATCGGGTGGAAGCCACCTCACTTCGGCCCGAAGCGTGCCGCGCCCTGGCGCAGGCAGGCCCTGAGGGCGATGCGGTAAATCTGTCGCCGCGCGACGGGGGGCGGATTGCTCGACAACTGCCTGTCGATGCTGTCGACCAGTGTCGATAGCCCTTTCCCGTGCTGGAGCATCATGGCCCGCGCCGCCGCCTCGGGGGATCGACCCACCGCCGGCCGCTGTTGGGCGAGGCGCAGGAAGCACGGCTCGATCACGTGATCCATGATCTCCGCGCGGTAGTCCCCCGCTCTGGCCGCGGCCGCGCTCAGGGTCAGTGCGATGGCCAGAGCTGTGGCCTTCGGACCGGCCGTCATTCCTGCTCCTCCCGCAGGCGCCTCTCCTCCAGGAGGTCGTCGATCGCCGTCGCCGCCTCTGCCCGGGTCCGCACGGCTGGCACGGTCACATCAACCTCGTCGGCCAGGTGACCGAGAAACAGAAGTTGCCGCGTGGTCGGCGGCTCGCTAAGGCCCGCTTCGCGATGGCGGCGGCGCTCGACCCAGCAGCCGAGAAAAAACGCGACGCAGGTCCAGGCCGCCGCCGCGGCGAGCAGAATCAGAAGATCGGCGTCCATCGTCGGTCTCTCCGGTTCCGCTGACTCCCGGAGAGTACCCGTTTTTTCGAATCAGGTGCCGGAATTCGTTCCGGGCCGATCGGGAACGACGCGGCCGGAGATGCGCGGCCCTGCCCGGAACCGACGGAACCGGCGATGGACCCGCTGTGTCAGCCGTTTCGCAAGGACCCGCCCGGCCGGCGGCATGTCGTCAACCGGTTACTCAGGGCGCCTGGAATGGAGGACGATGTCCCGATCGTTTCTTTCGACGGCGGCCGTGCGGCACTCGCGAAGGTGGCCGCGGGCGCTGGTCGCCGCCACGATGTAGCGTTCGATCAGGATGGCATCGCGCGGGTTAGACGCGGCTGTCAACCCATGCAGGGGGACCGGCCATCGGTTCGCGTCTAAGTCGGTTCTATCCCGAGCAGCCTCCGGGCGTTCCCGTGCGCGATCTTCTCCTTCGTGGCCCCGGGCAGGTCGATCGCCCGGAACCAGTCGGCGCCCGCTTTGGCGCTCGCCATGGGATAGTCGACCGAGAACATGATCCGGTCCTCGCCCATGGTTGCCAGGGCCAGGGCCAGCAGCTCGTCGCTGAAGAAGGCGCTGGTGGTGATCCAGAGATTGTCGTGGAAGTATTGCTGCACCGGCTTCTGCAGCCTCTTCCTCGCGATGCGGTCGAGGTCCTCCCCGACCCGCCAGTACCAGAAGGGAAGCCCCTCACCCATGTGCCCGACGACGATCTGCAGCTTCGGGAACCTGTCGAAGATGCCGGCGACGATCAGGCGCAGGCACTGGAGCGCCACTTCCTGGTGCCATCCATAGCCCGGGCCGCCGAGAATCCGGCCCACGAGGGCGTCGCCCAGCCCGTCGTAGTAGACCTCCATTGCCGCGGGGGACGGCCAGTTCGGGTGGATGTAGATCGGCACGCCGAGCGCCTCGGCCCGGACGAGCAGCGGCGCGAAGTCGGCGTGGTCGAGGAACCTGCCGCCGATGGCGCCGTAGCTCATGCAGCCGACCAGGCCATGCTCGCGGACCGAGCGCTCGAGCTCGTCGGCCGCCGCCTCCGGCTGGCTCAGCGGCAGCGTGGCGAAGGCGCGGAACCGGTCCGGCCAGGCCGCGACGACCTCGTTCGCGACCCACGAGTTGAGCTTGCGGGCGAAGGCCACCCCTTCTGTGCCGGGCAGGTTCTGGGCGCCGGGCGTCACCGCCGACAGCACCTGGATGTCGATGCCTGCCGCGTCCATGTCCGCGACCCGGCCGGCACCGAGGTCGAGCAACTCGGGCCGTCTGCCGCCGCCCGAGAAGAGGCGCTCGTCCCCGCCGGCCTGCAGCCGCTGGAGCTCGCGGGTCGCGAAGTGCTCCTCCAGTCCGATGAGGAAAAGCTTCCCGTCTTCGTTCGAGGCGCCCGCCAGGGCGGCGCCGAAGGGCACCACCGCCGTCGCGGCGACGCCGAGGCTCGCGGCGCGGCCGAGGAACGCGCGCCGGCTCAGGGCGCCGCGGGCGGCGGGCTGTCCGTGGTCTTTGTACCTGTCGATCATGTTGCGATTCTCCCGTTCCTCGTGACCGGGCCCGTCATGGACGCCGGGCGCCCTCCGCGCCGCCGAAGGTCATGCGGCGGATGACGTCATGGCCGTCGAGCCAGCGATGCTTGAAGGCCGCGGCGACGTGGCCGGCGGCGACCGCCAGCATCCCGTAGGCAAGCCACATGTGCACCTCCTGGGACAGGTCCTGGAGCGCCTCCCCGGTCTCGGGGAAGACCCTGGGCATCCCGACGCCGAACCACTGGACGGCATGGCCGCCGAAATTGGTCTCCGCCCAGCCGGCCGCGATCACCAGGGCCGGCAGCGCGTAAAGCGCGGCATGGCCGAGATGGGCGGCGGTGCGCTCCATCCCCTGGATCGTCGCCGGCAGCGGCGGCGGGCGGTGAAGCAGGCGGATCGCGATGCGCAGCACCAGCAGGGCGAGCAGCGTCACCCCGACCGAGATGTGGAGGTCGAACAGGAACTCCTCCAGCGGGGAATCCTCCGCGACCAGCGTCGTCATCGCGTAGCCGCAGCCCCACATGAAAACGAACCCCACGGCCATGATCCAGTGCATCAGGCGCGCGGACAGGTGGTACTTCTCATCGGTCATCGGCGTGGCTCTCTCTTCAGGCCGGTTCCCCGGGGTTTCCCGCTGCATGTCGGTGCCGGGGGGCGCTTTTGCAAGGCTTGGCGGCTCGCATCGGCGATGCTCGACAATGGGGATCCGGTTGGGGTCTCGAAGCGCCGCCCCATGCTGCTTCGCTTCCCGCCGGACGGCGCGTGGAGCGCCGGGGCATCCCGGCCGCGGCCCGCGGGGAGCGGACCCTGGCCGGGATGCCGCCGGGACGGTCCTAGTCGTCGTCCCGGTCGCGCCGGTCGCGCCGGTCGTCGTCGTCGTGCCAGCCGTCCCGCATCGAGAGGCCGCCGTCGCGGTCGCGGTCGAGCCGCTCGACGATGCCGGCGAGCGGCCGGTCGAACTCGGCGCGGGTGACCACGGCGTCGCCGTCGGTATCGAGCGTCTGGAAGGCGCGCACGGTGAGCGGGCGGGTGGTCTCGTGCCACAGCCCGGCGAACTCCTCGAGGCTGAGGTTGCCGTCGCCGTTGCCGTCGTGCTTGGCGTGGCGGTCGTCGAGCGCCTTGTCGATCTCGGCCTGGGTCAGCTTGCCGTCGCCGTCGGCGTCGACGGCGTCGAACATCTCCATCGCCGAGACCCCGAGCTGCCCCTTGTCGAGGAAGCCCATGCCGTCGCCGCCGCCGCGGTGGCCGGCGTAGGTGGCGCCCGCGAGCGCCGTCCCGCCCAGCGCCGCGGCGATCGCGATGGCGGTCAGTGTCTTCGTCTTCGTTTTCATCGGTCGTGTCCTCTATCGGTTGGTCCATCGGGTGTCGATGGATGAGGGCAACATGGGCGCGGGATGTCGCAGAACCTTGCCGGCAAAGCGGGGCAATTGTCGCCTGGCGTCGCGCAGCGGCGGCCTGACACATCCTGTTACAAACTTTTCGTGCAGGCCGCGGGAAGGCGCGTAATCTCCCGCCCATGGACGCCTCCCCGCACGTGCTGGTGGTCGACGACCACCGCGAGATCCGCGAGCCGCTGGCGCGCTACCTGGAGCGCCACGGGCTGCGTGCGACGGTGGCGGAAAGCGCCGCGGCGGCGCGCCAGGCGCTCAAGGCCGCGGCCGTCGACCTCGTGGTGCTCGACATCATGATGCCGGGCGAGGACGGGCTCGCGCTCTGCCGGCACCTGCGCGAGACGACGCGGATCCCGGTCATCCTGCTCACCGCCATGGGCGAGGAGACCGACCGCATCGTGGGCCTGGAGGTCGGCGCCGACGACTACGTCGCCAAACCGTTCAGCCCGCGCGAGCTGCTGGCCCGCATCAAGGCGGTGATCCGGCGTGCGCAGAGCCTGCCGCCCGACCGGGAGCCGCTGCCGGCCGGGACCTGGCGTTTCGACCGCTGGTCGCTCGACACCGGGCGGCGCGAGCTGGTCGACGAGGCGGGGGTGGTGACGCCGCTGTCCTCGGGCGAGTTCCGGCTGCTGGCGGCGCTGCTGGAGCGTCCCGGGATGGTGCTTTCGCGCGACCAGCTGCTCGACCTGACCCGGGGCCGAAGCGCTGCGCCCTTCGACCGCGCGGTCGACAACCAGGTGAGCCGGCTGCGGCGCAAGATCGAGCGCGACCCGAAGAACCCGGCGCTGATCGCAACCGTCTGGGGCGGCGGCTACCGGTTCGCGGGCAAGGTAGAGCGCGGATGAGGTTCGCTCCCAAGAGCCTCGCCGGCCAGCTCACGCTGCTGCTGCTGCTCGCGCTTGCCGCGGCCCAGGGCGTCGCGGTCGCGCTGTTCGCCTGGGAGCGGATGGAGGCGCTGCGCGACGCGCATCGGGACGACGCCGTCGCGCGTACCGCCACAGTGGCGCGGCTGATCGGGGACACGCCGCCGGCGCTGCACGAATCCGTCATCGCGGCGGCGAGCACGGATCTCGCGCGGTTCTCGCTGACCGGTAAGCCGGTCGTGGGCGAGACCGACACAGGAGAGCGGACCGCCGCCATCGCCAACGAACTCACCTCCGCGCTCGGCGCATCCCCGGAGAAGGTCCGGGTGGCGCCGCTCTGGACGCGTTACCTGGACGACGACGATGACGACCGCCACCATGATCGCGACGATGACGACGATCGCGACGGGGACCGCGACGATGACGACCACGGACATTGGGAGCCCGACTGGTTCACCGCGTCGGTGGCGCTCGCGGACGGGCGCTGGCTCAACGTCGCAGTGGGGCCGCCGCCGGGCGCGCCGGCCTGGGGTGCGGCGTTCGTGGCCGTCTTCCTGCTCTCGGCGCTTTGCATAGCGGTCGTGGCAGTGCTCACGGGACGGCGGATGGCGAAGCCGATGCGCGGCCTTGCGGCGGCGGCCGGGCGGCTCGGCCGGGGCGAGGCGGTGGCGGACCTGCCCGAGGTCGGGCCGGTCGAGACCCGCGAGACGGTGCGCGCGTTCAACCTGATGCGCGCTCGGCTCGACCGCTACGTCCACGACCGCACCGCCATGCTGGCGGCGGTCTCGCACGACCTTCGCACCCCGATCACGAGCCTGCGCCTGCACGCCGAGTTCGTCGAGGACGCGGAGACGAAGGTGAAGATCGTGGCCGCGCTCGACGAGATGCAGCGAATGACCGGGGACGCGCTCGCCTTTATCCGCGAGGACGCGCGGCGGGAGGAGACGCGGACGGTGGACCTCCATGCGCTGGTCGACAGCGTGGCCGCCGACCTCGCCGAGCTCGGCCACGACATCGCGGTCGCGCATTCCGGCCGGGTGCTCGCCGCCTGCCGGCCGGCGGCGCTGCGCCGGGCGGTGCGCAACCTGCTGGAGAACGCGGCCGCCCACGGGAGCCGGGCGACGGCGCGGATCGAGCGGGACGACAGGGAAGTCCGCGTCATCGTCGACGACGAAGGGCCGGGGATCCCGGAGGCGGAGCTCGCGCGGGTGTTCGAGCCCTTCGTACGGCTGGAGGCGTCGCGCAGCCGCGACACCGGGGGCAGCGGGCTCGGGCTCGCCATCGCGCGCGGCATCGTGCGCGGCCACGGGGGCGACATCCTGCTTGAGAACCGTGCCGAAGGCGGATTGCGCGCGACGGTCGCAATGCCGGGAGCGGGGGGAGCGTGAAACGGGCGTGGACGGAGTCCGCGCTGGCGTCCCCATGCGTCGTCGAACGGTCGGCCGGCGGCAGCAGCCCTTGAATGCCGGGGCGCCCGGCGTTCGCGGGGGAAGGATTGCCGACAATCTTGCGGTTCTCCATGCCGGCGCCCACATCGGGAGCAACGACACCGGAGAGCGAGTGGCCACGGGAGCCAAGGGATGGGACACACCTGCACCCCTGATCAGCCGGCGGCGGGCCGGCGCGGCCGAGGATTGGCACGGCTTTGCTGGACTTTGACGACCGTATTGCTGGCGGGCTGCGCGCTGGTCGCGCCGCTGCCGGAGGAGACCTCCATCGAGCAGCGGCTGTCGGTGTTCCCGACCTCGGGCCTGCCGCTCGAGGGGCGCGTGACCGTCCACTGGGACGAGCACCAGATCCCGTTCATCGAGGCCGAGCACGATGGCGACGCGGCGTTCGCGCTCGGCCTGGTGCACGCCCATCTCCGTCTCGGTCAGATGGAGGCCTATCGCCGCGTCGCGCAGGGCCGGGTCGCGGAGATGGTGGGTCCCTTCGGCACCGACATCGACCACGCGCTGCGGATTCTCGATTTCGGCCGCGCGGCGGCGGAGATCGAGGCCGGGCTGCCGCCGGCGACGCGGGCCTGGCTCGAGCGGTTCGTGGCGGGGATCAACCATCACCTGGAGACCGCCGGGGAGCTGCCCTACGAGTTCGCCGCGCTCGGTCTGGAGCGCGAGCCGTGGTCGATCCGCGACGTGCTCGCCTTCGGCCGCCTCGCCGGGACCGACGTCAACTGGCTGGAATGGCTGGACCTGCTGGGGCTGCGCGGCCGCGACGACTGGCCCGCGCTCTGGGCGCGGCTGATCGAGGCCGGATCGTCTTCGGCGACGAGCTTCGGGGCAGGCGAGACCGCCGCGCATCTGCGGACCCTGCTCGGCGGGTTGAGCCGGTCGGGCAGCAACAGCCTGGCGGTGGCGCCCGGGATGAGCGCCACCGGCGCCGCGATCATGGCGAACGATCCGCATCTCGGCATCCGCCTTCCCAACATCTGGCTGCTGGCGGGCATCAAGTCGCCGTCCTATCACGCGGTGGGGCTGATGGTCCCGGGACTTCCCTTCATCGCCATCGGGCGCAACCCCTGGATCGCGTGGGGCGGCACCAACATGCGGGCCGCCTCGAGCACGCTCTTCGATGCCGAGGATGCCGAGATGACAACCCGGCGCGAACGGATCGCCGTGCGCTGGTGGTTCGACCGCGAGGTCGAGATCCGCGAGACGCGCTGGGGCCCGGTCCTGTCGGATGCGCCGCAGCTCGCCGCCGCCGTGGCCGCGTCGGGCTCGGGCCCGTTCGCGCTCGGCTGGACCGGCCATCTGCCGAGCGACGAGATCAGCGCGATGCTGATGGTGAGCCGCGCGCGCAGCTTCGCGGAGTTCCGCGAGGCGCTGTCGGGCTTCGCGGTTCCGGGCCAGAACATGCTGTATGCCGACAATGACGGCAATATCGGGCAGGTCATGGCGGTCCGGCTGCCCGGGCTGGGCGAGGCGGCGCCCGAGGACCTGGTGCTGCCGCCGGACGGGCACGCGGAACGCTGGGCAGAGATGCGGGGGACCCTGGACCTGCCGTACAGCCTCAATCCCGGGCGCGGGTTCCTGGTGTCGGCCAACAACCGGCCGACCGCGGCGGCGGGCCGGGTCGGCTACTTCTTCTCGCTCGACGACCGTGTCCTGCGCATGGCCGAGCTGCTGCGCGGCGGCGGCATCGGCATCGACGACGTCAAGGCGCTTCAGCAGGACGTCCACAAGGCCTCCGCGGCGGCGCTGCGCGACATGTTCGTGGAGAGGATCGACGCATCGGGCATCGCCGGGAACGCCGGCGAGGACGGCAAGCGCGCGCTCGCGGCGATGCGCGCATGGGACGGGCGCTACGGCCCCGACTCGCAGGGCGCGCTCGCTTACGAGGCGTTCCGCGAGTCATTCGTCCGGTCCTTCTACTCTGCCAGGCTGGGCGCGGGCGATGCAGACGCCTTCGCCGACGCGGGACGCATCGAGAGGATGATGACCGCCGATATAGCGCGCGCCGGCGCGGCCGAGCTCGACGCCGCGATGGGGGTGGCGCTGGGGAGCGCGGGCGCGGTCGTGGCGAGATTCCCCGACTGGGGCGCCATGCACCGGCTCGGCCTGGACCATCCGCTGTCCCTGCTGCCCCTGGTCGGCGGGCGCTTCCGTTTCACCGATGTCCCGGTCGGCGGCGCAAACGACACGCTGATGAAGACCGCTCACCACACCGGCGCCGAGCGCCACTTCGTCGACTACGGCTCGAACGCGCGGCATATCTCCGACATGTCCGATCCCGACCGCAACTATTTCGTCCTGCTCGGCGGCCAGGACGGGCATCTCGGCAGCACCACCTTCCTCGACCAGGCGCAGCTCTGGCTCGAAGGCGCCTATATCGAGATGCCGCTCGGAATCGAGACCGTGCGCAAACGGTTTGCCTACCGCACCGAGCTCCGGAAGTAGACTAGCGGCCGCGCCGCGCCGTCGGCGAAGAGTTGACGGCGCAAGACACTGGGAAGCTTTCGACAATCGCTGAGAAAGGTGTCGCGTCTCAGCCGCGTCGGCGAGTTCGGGGCATGGCGTTCAAGCATTTTCCGGTCAATTGCAGTCACGGACCGCGGTTTCGAAGCGGACTTGCCCCCGTTCGGTGTGCCGGGTCCAGGGGTCTGGGTGATGGCGGCCCGGAGTCCTCTTGCGCGACGCGGAATCGTCCCCCCTCTCTCGGCCTCGTCTCCGGCCTTCCCTCGTTGACAGCGATCTCGTCGGCCGCGGAACCGCTCTGGTTGCCAGATTTGATTTCAGGCGATGGGTCGGCTGGCAAATCGGACGGCGGGGATCGGCGCGCATGAAGGCGACGATCTCCATGACCGGCTCGTGATCGGAATACATCCGGACCACGTCTTCAAGGCGCTCGGAAAGAGCGCCCTCGGCGGTGAACAGCAGTCGGAAGGCGGTGTGAAGCGCATGTACTCCGTCGGGCGGGAAGTTTCGGCGCCTGAGGCTGACCAGGTTCAGCCCGACCAGGGAGGCCTGACCTCGGTGTGCCGATCCGTAGGGAATGATCTCGTGCACGACCATCGAGACGGCGCCGACAATTGCGTGTGCGCCGATACGGCAGAATTGATGGACCCCGGACAGCCCGCCCAGGATCGCGCAGTCTCCTACCGTGACATGGGCCGGCCAGGGACGCCCGGCTGGCGAGAATGACGCGCTCTCGAACCTGGCAGTCGCGGGCGACGTGGGCGCCTGCCATGAGCAGGCCGCCCTGATCGACGCGGGTCACCATGCCGCCTCTCTCGGTGCCGGGGTTCATGGTTACATGCTCGCGGATCATGTTGTCCTCGCCGATCTACAGGAGGGACGGCTTGCCGCGGTACTTCAGATTCTGCGGCAGCAATCCCAGCGAGGCGAAGGGATGGACGACCGTCCTCGCACCGACAGTGGCCCGCCCAGAGAGGGTCACGTGTGAGAGGAGTCGCACGCCATCGCCGATCAGCACGTCCGGATCCACCGTGCAGAAGGGGCCGATAACGACCCCATTTCCTAGCTCGGCCCCCTCTCGACGAGCGCGGTCGGGTGGATCGACCGGCTGTCGCTGCTCATTGCTTCTCCTTTACAGGGTCGAAAGCCCTACTGAACCAATCCAACCTGTCACCTATCCGCCTCTCCCAACGCCCAGCATGGCGACGGGAGCCCGACCGTTCACTCCCCATTCATGCCATCTCCTTTGCCCGATCGCGGTCGCCAGCCTTCACCGTGGCGAGTGATATTCTCCGCGAAATCCGCCCTTAGACAATCTGCGAAACAGCAACATGTCTGGAGCTGAGCGGTGACATCGCTGAGCTGCTCCTCGCAGCTGTGATATGCAATAAAGGATAGCCAACCGTACCCTGTGGGGCGGGACTGCCTTCCGTGGCTGGCGGGGAGCCGCACCCACCCCCCTGGCAGCACGGGGTCCCTGTCTGCGGCGCCAATCCGCCCTTCACATTGACCGGGATACAGGCGGTGCGCACGGCGACTATCGTTGTGCCCAGGGCGGCGAAAGGCCGAAGGTCTGGCAGCCGCATGGCCTCCATGGCCTCGCACGACCGCCGATCCGGGAACGGCGGCACCGGTTCCGGAATCATGGGCGTCGGCCTCAGGTTCGTTACACACGCCGCGATGTCTCCACAACCGACATTCCACTCCGCATCACAGCCACCCGAACAGCGCCCATATCGTCAGGACGATCAAGAACCCAGCAACCAACAGGACGGGGCCGAGTTTCCGCGTGAGAAAGAACAAGAACTCCAGCATCGGCGGCGGGCTCATCGCTCGGTGCATTTCCATCATCGCCTGTAGCATCAACAGATCGGCGCGGTGGGGGCGATCGTCTTTCAGCGTGTCCCACCAAAATTGGTGCAATTCGTCTTGTCCAAGCGGGGGCCGCATTGAGCGGACTTCTCTGAGGAAAGCGGGGCCGGCGGGCGGCTCGCCCATGACGGCGAACGCCAGGTCCACCGTCCTGAGCCGCGGACTGCGGCCGTCGCGCAGCGAGGCGACGAAGCTGCGGTCGCGGTATACGGCGGCACCGAACGCGCCAACGTTCATTTGTCTCCGAGCGCACCAGGCTTCGATCGCCCACAGAAAACGGGCAGCCAGCCTCTCGTTGGGGACTGTCTTCGAAACCGTCATGAAGGATAGATAGAGGCAACGAAAGGTACGGGAACCGCCTTCGATATGACAAATCCTGCGTTTTATACGCTAGACGCTGCTGGGCAACGATAAGCGACGCTGGACGGTGGAAAAAATTCTTGCCGGTGCCGATCAACTTCGATGGATTGCCGATGCCCGTCGCTGATCGCTCCGCGATACGGAAATCTTGTGCCGGTTCTGTCAATTCCCCCGCCCGTATCCATCTGAGCGCCCCTCTGTCGCATCGGGCTGTGCTGATCCCGCCCCGGCGCGGTCCAGTAGTCGGCGATTGCTATGAGGTCGCCGCCTACCGGCCCGCACCGGCCCAATAGGCGGGGTCAATCATGTTTGCCAGCACGACGACGCAGGCGAGCGCGACAACGAAGGCCAGCGTGAGCCAGACGAGCGTGCGCAGCCCGTGCCGTCGAACGCCCGGCGTGCCGAGCCAGGACGCGCGGTCGTCGATACGGCGGCGGTCCTCTCGTGCGTTGTTGTTGCCGTGATCCGGCCTGCTCCCATCAGGTCGATCAGGAGGATCGGTCATCTGAATCGCGGCAACTGGCTACCGGGCTCGAAGTTGCCGCGAAGCCATCGGCCGAAATATCGTGCGTGCAACGTATACGTGTTCTTGCTCGTCAGGGCGAGATCGGTTGCCTCGACGGTCTCGGTGTACCTCTCCAGCGCTTTTTTGACGTGGCCGAGACACTCAGGCGGAATTCTCATGGTCATGGGGTTTCATCTCCGTTGAAGGTGAGCGACGCCCGACCCTCATGGCGCAAGTCGGACGGAGCCCCACTCCGTTTCGGAGATACGATGAGTGCGGGACGATTGGTCAATTGAGTGGCCTCTCGGCGCATTGCATCGCGCCAATTGCCACGCCGAGCGTCGGCACAAGCTGGCCGATGAAGCCGTCTTGTGCCCTGACGAAGCCCGGCAAGCGGTGGCGGAAATGGCGTGTGACAATCTCGGCGGCAAGCGATTCGGATCGCAGCGCATGGATTCCAACCATTTCGCTGCGCATCTGTATGTCGGCTTGGGAAGCTCGACTGAGATGGCCCCTCAGCTTGTCCAGTTCTGCGGAGAAGGACAGCCGCTCGCGGTCGCAACTGCCTGATGGGTGAGCACTCGCGCTGGCCGCGAGGACAAATGCCGCGCAGGCCACTAACCCCCCGAAGCGGATCACGCCCTTCAACTCCGCTCTCCAGTCGAGATGCCGGCCCCGGTCACGATGGACGGGTGTCCCGGGGCCGGCAATTCAGGACTTGCCGACATTTCCCTAGAAGATGGACGCTCGGCCGGGAGGGATGTCGGCTTGGTTCGCCGGGACGGCCCCGCTTCGCCCCCCAACAGATACCCGGCCTGTGATCACTGCGGCAGGCCAGCATGGGAGGGGGAGATACAGGCCCTCCCGAACCGCAGCGAACTCCATGGATTAGATGATCTCGGCACTCATCGCTTCCCACCAAACGCCCCGACGATGCTCTCGCGCTCGAATACGCCGGCCGTTTCTTCGTGATTCCGGCCGTAGAACCTGCCGGACAGCGAGTTGCCCACCTCGACGTGCCGGGCGAACCGGCCGTTCAGGACACGGACATTCCGCCAGAGCATGTCGTCGCGGGCCGCGTCGGTCTGCTGGTTGCGGATGTTCTCGAAGAACACGTCCGCCTCCATGCCGGTCTGCCCGAGATCGACGCGTATCTCTGCGTCGCCCCGGTATGCCTGACCGCGATCGGCGGGGGCGTAGCTGTAGCCGTACATGAGCCCGCGCCAGCGCACGGTATCCTCGATCTCGGGGTTCGTGCCGGGGGCGTCACCAACCGCATAGGGCAGGATGCGGACGTAGCCCTCGTTGGGGTCGGTCTCGTCGGTCCAAATGTTGGTTTGCACCCCGAAAAAGCTGTGCCTCATCCAACCGCCATAGACGCCCACGTCCTCGCCGACCTCGACCACCACATCGATCCCGTTGAACTGGCCATGGTATTCCAGAGCGACCGGCTCCACGCTGTGGCTCTCCTGCGGTGCCAATGCGCGGCGGAAGCCGAGCGTGCATTTGGCGCCCAAGCACTTGCCACTCTCGCGCTCGACCTCCGCATCCGGCCCCCGGTAATAGACGCCATCACCGAAGATCTGGCTGTTGGCGCTGGCCACGATGCGCGCGTGGGTCGCTCGCAGCCCGGCATCGGAGTGTGGGTCGGGTGGGTCGCCTGACGTACAGGCGGCAAGCGCCAGGAAGGCGCCGGCGGCGGCAATTTTCTTCATGGTATTCCTCCAAAGAGGTGCCGGTCCCAAGGCTGGCCTCCACCACCGACCCCGGGACCGACTTTCCGCCGCGACGCGCCTGTGCGTCGATGGAAGAGACATTTGCCGCACGACAGCGAAACTACAAATGCGCGCTCTGCTCCCAGAGGTCCCATGCCGCGAGTATGATGGCCGTGGCCGCAACCTCCTCTACCGTGACCTGATCGCAGACAACGGGCTGTCGAACGCAGGGCGGGCGTAGAGGCGCCACGCTGCGGAACAGGGCGCGGGCCAGCGTCTCCGGCGTGGCGCCCAAAAGGGCAGACCTTCGGATCGAGCTTCGGTCGGAATTTCAGAGCCCACCGAACAGCGCCCATATCGCCAGACACGCACCGGCACCCATGGCCAATATCCACAGGGTGCGGCCCCGGTGAGGGCGATCCGGCAACCGAGGCGATCGCAGCGGTTGCAACCGTGTCTTGTCGAAGTCTCCCGGCCTCATCGGTCCCTTCCCTCGTCGGGCAGCAGGTGACCGTGGCCCACCTCGTGGAGTGCTGTCGACTGTCCCAGAACGATGTCATAGGTGGCGGAATTCACCATCTTCAGCTCTTCTTCGATGCCAAGCGTCAGGCGGTCCATGGCTGTTTCCCGGAGTCGGTCAGGGCTCCGATGTTGTCGGCCGAGGACTGCGGGCTGGGCCCATCGCCACCTCCGCAACCCGGCAGCGCCAAGCCGATCAGTGCGCACATCGAGAACATGGAAAGAAAAGCTCTCATCGCGGTCTCCCTTGCCGTGGCCACGCAAGACCGGTTATTCACACGAGCAGCCATGTCACGAGGCCGATCAGTGCCGCCTGTCGGCCTTCTTCCACCCACCTTGCTCGCATTCTTGGCCCGCGCGCGCCTTGATGAATCGACAAGCCTCATAACTATCCCTGTTTTCGTCACTACGAACGATGCGCATCGGTCCGGGTCGACACCCGGTCCGGCCCGCTCCGGGTGTCTCACTCTCGCGTCCGGCGCAATGCTAGGAGATCGCGCGCGGTTTGCCCCCCTCCCGCGGGAGGGGCTGGCGAAAATTTTGTGCAAGATCCTTGGTCAACCCGCCCGCGGCCTCAGCGCCACACTCCCGCATCGTCGGTCAGCGCGCTCACCAGCCGGATCAGCTCCGCCTGCCGCGAGAGGCCGTGCTTGGCGTAGACGTGACGGATGTGCCACCAGTTGACGGTGCTCCGGCTCCGCCCCGTCAACGACAAGGACGGTTGCCGAGAACCGCGCCCATGTCCGTGATCACCGGCCCTAGGCCTCTCCATCTCCAAGGGATGCCGACTGATGGGGATCGCGCGATCCACCGGTTACCGGGCTCCCAAGGGATCCGCCGACGACACCGCCCTGGTCGAGGCGATGCACGCGATGAAGGATGAGATCGAAGCCTGCGGCTGGCTGCACATGCAGGCGGCGCTGAGGCATCGCGGCTGGATCGTGAACCACAAGAGAATCAAGCGCCTGATGCGCGAACACGCCATGCATCCGCCGCGCCCACGATGCTTCGTCGCCACCTCCGACAGCAACCACGACGAGCCCGTCTTCTCGAACCTCTCCAGAGAGCGCGGGGTCGATGACCCAAACTAGCTCTGGGTCGCCGACCCGATCTACATCGCGTTCCTTGGCGGCTTCGTCTATCTGGCTACGATTATGGGCTCATAGTCGCGAAGCATCGTCGGTTACGCGTTCGGCAGAATGATCTATGCGCGGTTGACGCTCGCGGCGCTAACGACGGTGATCGAGCTCCGTAACCCGCCACCCGAATGCATCCATCACTTCGACAGGGGCTCGCAATACGCCGCCCAAGCCTATCGGGCTCTGCTCAGTTGGCACCGCCTGGTCGGCTCGATGCTGCGCCGCGGCGATCCCTAGCACAGCGCCATGATGGATAGCTTCATAAAGACGCCGAAGATCGAGGGCGTCTACTCCATGGCCTGCGAGAGAGCGGAAGACGTCGCTGAACACCTGCCGCGCTTCATCGACAGCGACAACGAGAGGCGCCTACACTCGGCCTTCGGTTCGCTGAGCCCCAACCTTTTCGAGGAGGAACAGCCCTGCAGGCCAGCCCAAGCTGCCGCATGAAACTGTCCGAGTCCAAAGGCCCACTCTAAGCGCGCTGTCGTTGGCGGCGTTCAGCCGCCGGAATGCCTCGCATGGGATGCAGAGCCCGAGCGGCGAGCATACCTCAGGGATAGTCGCAGCGTTGGGCCGTGACCGTGGCAAAGCTGCGCGCTCCCTCGGTGACGGCAAAGCGGAATTCGTCCGTGCCCACGAGCACGGTGTGGTGCAGCGGCAGGTAGCCCTGAACCTTTTCCGTATTGCCGCCAATGGCGACGAAGCTGATGGTGACTGGCAGGTCGGGATCGTACCAGGCATGGGGCCGGTTGTCGGCGTCGCGGGCGGATTGGCCGTCGCCCAGCACGGTGATCCTGCCCTGCCCGAAGCCGGCCGCCGTGTCGGACCCGCCCTGCAGGCGGGTCCTGACGATGATCCGCTTGGTCGTCAGCTGCTCATCGCACTGGCGCTCATCGGCGACGAGCCCAATAACATGGTCGAGGCGTTTCAGCTCGATCCCCTCGTCGAGCTTGCGCTTCACAAGTAGCCACAGACCCGCCGGCTTGCCCCGGGGAACCTCGTTTTCGTATCGCCGCTGCCACACCCCGGCGTCCCGCTGGGCTGCGTCGCGCGCCGCCCGTGCTTCCGCCGCCGCGTGGCGGGCGGTATAGCGCGACAATCTGGGTGAGAGCCGCGCGTCAATCGGGATGAGATTCCCGGCGGCAGCGGCGAGGGGATGATTCCGTCTCGCGGCGGCGATTGCAAGCGGGTTTTTTTGGTTTTTGATTGTCGCGGAGGGGCGGTCGGGCGCAGATGAAGCGGCCCGCGGGGGCGATCCCCGCGGGCCGTGAGTTTCGTGGCGCTCCGCCGAACCGGCGCCGGCGGATCAGTCCTTGGTGTTTCTCTCGGTGGCGTAGCTTGCCGGTCGACCGGCCTTTCGCTTGCCTCTGTCGAGGGCGGCGCGGCGCCTGTAGCTCTCGACGTTCATCTCGAGGATGGTGGCGTGGTGGACGAGGCGGTCGACGGCGGCCACCGCCGTGGTTTCGTCCGGGAACACCTTGTTCCATTCCCCGAAGGGCTGGTTTGCGGTGATCAGCAGCGATCGCCGCTCGTAGCGTGCCGAGATGAGTTCGAAGAGCACGCCGGTCTCGGCCTGGTCCTTCCGCACATAGGCGAGGTCGTCGAGGATCAGGAGGTTGAAGCGGTCGAGCCGGGCCAACAGGCTTTCCAGCGCGAGCTCGCGCC
>MPNO01000067.1 GCA_002239065.1 Defluviicoccus sp. bin129
CGTCATTTCGACCGGAGCCGTGCGCAGCACGGCGGCCCCTCTCGTCATTTCGACCGGAGCCGTGCGCAGCACGGCGCCCCCCACTCGTCATTTCGACCGGAGCCGTGCGTCAGCACGGCGGAGTGGAGAAACCTCGTCCCCATTGGCAGGGAGGTTTCTCCACTGCGCGCTTCGCGCTCCGGTCGAAATGACGAGCGGGGCGTTGCCCGTGGGGCAGGGAGGTTTCTCCCCTTCGACAAGCTCAGGGCAGGCTACTTCGCGCCTTCGGCGCTCCGGTCGAAATGACGATTTGGGGCGAGGCCGCGTGGCCGCCCCGGATCAAGCCCGGGACCCTCGGCGTCTCCCCGGCGCTTCCGGGCGGGCATAAGGCTTTCCTATCCGCGGGCAAGGCGGACGGTATTGGCGCCCGGGCCGGGGGCGCCCCAGATCGGGAGGTGAACACGGGCTTGAAGCGGGAGAGCGGGGATGCGCGACAGGCGGGACCAGCGAGGCGGGCCGTTCGATGCGCCGGAGCGCCGCCGGCCGCGTCTGCGCTGCACGATCTAGGCCGGGGCGCGAGGGAGGGCGCGATGCACGAATTGGAGACCCTGCGGGCCGATGCCGTCAACGAGCAGCCGGCGCCGCACCAGGTGATGCTGTTCCAGGCGGCGCTGTGGGGGCCGGCCTGCGACCGCCGGCGGGCGGTGCGCCGGATGCGCCCGGCGTTCAGCGTCGGCGGCTTCCCGCTGCCGCCGTTCCGCCGCGAGCGCATGCTGGCGATCGACGCCGGGATGGCGCTGCCGCCGGCCGCCGGCTATATCGAGAATGCCGGGCGCAACCGCCATGGCGACGGCTGTTCGTCGTCGCTGCTGGTGATGCCGCCGAGGCCGGGCGATCCCTGCGTCAACCACCTGCACATCCTGCCGCGCATCGTGCGGACCGAGCACCACCACCCGAGCGAGCGCATCGGCCTGGTGGTCGCCGGGCGCGGGCTCGCGCATCACCGGGCGGGCGCGGCGATGGCGCTCTACCCCGGCCGGGCGTGGCGCATCCCGGCCGGCGAGCGCCACCATTTCGAGACCGGGACCAGCGCGCTCGACATCCTGGTGTTCCACCCCGACAGCGCCCGGTGCCCGACCGGCGAGGCCCACCGGATGCTGGCGGCGGCGGTGCCGTGAGGGGGGTGTCTTTCGAGTCCCAGAACGAGTCCATTGCTGTCCGGTTTGGATTTTCGACCCGGGCCTCGCGCCCATGAGCGACAACATCTCCACCCCCTTGTTGTCACCCCGGACCTGATCCGGGGCCCAGGGAAGCCGGGCGAGGGCGGTGCCTGTGGCCCTGGGCCCCGGATCGAGTCCGGGGTGACAAAAGGGAGGACGGAGCAAGACGGGGAGCGCGGGACAAACCGGCGCCCGCCGCGGGGTTGAAGGGAGGCGGTCGCGGTGCCATCTCCGATAGAACGCAAGCGCATGGGTTGCACGCATGACGCGTTCCGGCACCGGGCGGGCGGCGTGACCGGGGCCGGCGGGATCGAGACCGTCGCCGGCGCGGAGATCGCCGCCGCGATCGACCGGCGGAACTGCTTCCGGGGCGTCCGCTACCGCCTGTTTTCCACAGCCCGCAAGGCGGCGTTCGCCTGTTTCCTGTTCCAGTATCTGCTGCTCTTCCAGGTCGGGTTCGCGTGGCTTCTGGCGGCGACCGCCTGCGCCCTGGCCCTCGAGCTCCGCACCAACCGGTTCACGATGACGAGCTACGCGACCCGCGAGATCGTCGATCTGCTGTTGCAGCGGGCGAGCCTCGACGACACCTCCAACGACTTCCCGAAGCGGCTGGCGCCCGGGTTCCTGCTCTGGCTCGCGGGCGTCGCCGGCTGCATCGCGGGCGTGTCGTTCCATCCCTGCCACGCGGCGATGTTCGCCGGCGGGCTGTGGATGCTGTGCGCGGTCAAGTCGATGGATCAGGTGAGAAACGCGAAGGGCCGGGCGTTCGAATATGTGGAGACCGGGAACGGCGGCGTTCATCTGCGGTGCCGCCGCGGCGGCGCCGCGCCCGAACTGGTTCGCCCCTGGGAAGACCGGTTCTGGACCCTGACGCGTTTTCCCCTCATCTATGCCGGGCTTGCGGCGATCCCGCTGGCCCTCGTGCTGTTCGCTGCCACGGGCGACATCCGCCGCCTCGAAGGCGAAGAACATGCCTTCACCCTCCTGCCGCTCGTCTTTTCGCTGTGGGGCTGCGCGCTCCACGAACCGGCGCGCTTTCACCTCGTCGACCGGGAGCTCGACCGCCTGCCGGAGGATGCGGCGCGGATGCGGCGCCGGCTCGGGATTGCCGAGCGGCACCACCGCGACGGAAATGGAGGAGGGTAAGGCCATGACCGTATCCGAAACCGCCGTCGAAACCGGCAGCGGCAACGTGTTCGCCGATCCCGGCCTGCCCGACGCCGACGCCCACCTCGTGAAGGCCGATCTGGTCGGCCGCATCGATGCCATCGTCCGCGAGCGCGGGCTCACCCGGGCGGCAGCCGCCCGCCTGCCGGGCCTGTCGCAGCCGGACGTCTCGCTTCTGCTCCGGGGGGATTTTCGCGCCTGTTCGCCGGAGCGCCTGCTCCGGCTCCCGAACGCGCTCGGCAGCGACGTCGATATCGTCATCCGCGAGCGGCAGGCGGCCACCGGCGGCCGGCTGCGCGTGGCCGCGACCGGGACCGGCTGACCGGGGCCGGCAAGCCCCGCGCTCAGGCGGCCTCGCCCCGCAGGATCTCGCCCTCCACATAGGCGCGGAACGCGGCTCCCGAGGTGAAGCAGCGATAGCCCGCGGCGCTGGCGATCGCGAGCACCTCGGCCGGCTCGTTCAGCAGCACGGCGACCGGCCCGGTCAGCCCGGGCTGGAGCCCGTCGGGCCAGGCGAGGTCGAACACCGCCACCTGCGCGCCGGTCGCGGGATCGGCGTGGTCGAAGGCGAGCGCGCCGCGCGGCAGGTTGCGCGCCGCGATCCAGTCGTCGATCGCCTGGAGCTCCTGCTCCTCGGCCTCGCTGGCGATGCCGCCGGGCGCGGCCGAGGCAGATTCCGCGACCTTCGGCCCGGGCGCGGCGGCGGCCCCTCCTACCCGGCGACGAGCAGATCGTCGCTGCAAAGCGAAGCATCAATGCGGATCAGGCGTTGAGTCAGATTTCGCATGTTGACTCAGAGGTCGCGGCTTGCGCAAGAAGTGAAGTCATCAAGCACTTGTTGGCGGGGAGTGTCTTCAAGTAGCGCGACTCCCAGCCCTCGCATTTTTTCTTTTCCGGTATGTTGTCCCACACGTGACGTGTACCAGCCGATAAACGCCTGCATTCGTGTCATGATCTTGTCGTCGAGTTGATTGAACTCCACCCTCTGATTAACATCTCGAAAGCTGTCGCCCCAGCCACGAACTTTTCGGTCTAGATGTGCCAATGCTTGGGCAAATCTCGGTTCTGCTCTTCTGGGCTCAGTCCAAGAAGTCTGGATGGAGTGTTTGGCAGCCCTTATTTCCGCGTCAATCTCTTGGAGGAGGCGTTTTTTCGCGTCGCGTGACAAACCAGTTTGGCCCTGATAAAACCTGTACGATAGGAAGTCAAAGCCATCGGACACCGTCCCTTGGGAGGCTTTGGTACCTCCTAACTCGGGCATATGAGCTTCCAAGCCAAGTTCATCAAGAAACTCGAGGGCATTGACCCATGCATCGTGGACCGCCGTCTCCGAACCGCCAAGAATCACAAAGTCGTCGATATAGCGGATCGTGGTTAGGCTCGGGCCATTCAGGCCCGCATCAAATCGACGTAGGACGTAGTTGGCGCAAAAGGCGGAAAGGCTGGACCCTTGGGGAACTCCAATCTCTCCATTGGGAAACAGATCGATCCACTCGGAGACCGTAGGGTCGCAAGCATTTTCGAGTTCAACATTAAGGCCCGTTTGTATTAAATGAGCGAACTCGTCATCTCCAGTTTGGTCTCGGATTAACTGAATTAATTGTGCTGTCGGGATTTTAGTGAAAAAGTTCACAATATCGGAACGGATGTAGTGGGTGGCGCCAGAGGAAATAGCCGCCGAAATCAATTGAACGCCATCGCTAGCTCCTTTGCCGGGTATACCACCAACGGAGGTGCGAGTTCGGAGCGCGCCTGGAATATCGCCCAACCTACGTATTACGCTGGGAGATTGATCCTGAAGGATCTCAAGGATCGCCCGTTGAACTATTCGGTTCGTGACAGGAGAGACAACAATGGGTCGTGGTTTCTTTCCCTTTCTTCGTTGCAGTACTCCACGCTGCAATCTGAACCGGAACTCGCCCTTGCGCAAAGACTCCTGCAATCCACGCAGCACACCAGTGGGATTTTGATCGATACGACGGGCATCTTCTGCGGTTTTCGGGTTGCGGGAGTTAAGGGCACGCGATCGAAGCGAAATCCACGAGGTCCAAAGCGTCCTCATGCTACGAACGCGTTTGCATAGCGGAGAAGTGGAAGGACGTGGTTGGTCGGAGTCAGTCAATGCCGCGTCAACTCCGACCCTTCACGCCCGGCGTCCTTCGGAGCACGTCACCCATCCAAGACGGGCTTCCGTGACGATCCGCACTTCACCGGTCAGACCGGCTCGGTGCCCAGCCTCGGCACCGAGATCGTCCGAGGACCGCAGGCCGAAGCTGAAAAGTGCCGTAATCACCGTCACCAAGGCAACAGGGATTTGGGCCGCCCGGAGGCAGCGTTTGAGCTTGGCGGGTCGCATTTTCCTAGCCTCCAGCTTAGCAGCTTTTTGGCAATGTCAAGCGCGAAGCCCGCCCCGGCCCTCGCCTGTAAAATTGCCCCATTCGCCATGTGACTTACATCAAAATGCACCGCGGCCATGGCGCGAAGGGCAGCGAAGGGTCGGCGTCCTTCGGAGCACGTCACCCATCCAAGACGGGCTTCCGTGATGATCCGCACTTCACCGGTCAGACCGGCTCGGTGCCCAGCCTCGGCACCGCCATCGTCCGAGGACTGGGGTGCGAGGAGGGTTGAACCTACAATATGTAGGGTTTCTGTCGGGCTAATTCAAGAACCAATTCGGCGAGGCCCAGACCCACAACCTACCGGTGTAGGTTGCGAAGCTGAAGGAGTATCCGGGCGATGTCGGCCACGGTGCCGGTGCCATGTCCTGACACTGGCGAGTGGCATGACGTGGCGGGACCGCGTCCAGCCCGCTGATCGACGAAAGGTCCGGTTTTGCGGACCCAGGGCATTCGGAGCTGTTCGCCTGCAAGCCGAATTGAGAAGCGGGCCGTCGTTTGCCCTCGGGATAGACGCCACGGCCAATGCCTGCGAGCGTGGCTGCTTGCTGGGCAGTGACAAAGGCGGAACGATCCTCGGGATCGGCGACCTCTGCGATTTCCGAGACCCAGAGAACCGCATGGGCTTCGCCGCCGAGTACGCCCTCGGCGCGGCGGGCAGCATCGGCGTGCGCGCCGTGCCGCCGGCGACGGGCGGGCGCGGAGACGCCCGTGTCGGGGCCTGGTGGCGGCTCGGGTTCTGATCCGGCGCGCCCGGGCGATTCGTCGGGGTCGAACCGGGACATCTGCCGCGCCCTGCCCCGGATGGCCCTCTCGATCGCGGGACGCGGGGAGGTTGACGGGCGAAGGCGGTATTACTAAGTTAACAATGTAAAAATGTTAAATCTCCGCGTTGCCGACGAAGTGTGGATCGCGACCGCGCTGCTGCACCGCCAGTACCCCGACCGGGCGGATTTCTCGGTGCGCGAGATCGTGCGCCGGGCCGAGACCGCGCGGGCGACCGGGGCCGAGCCGCTGCGCCCCGGGGTGCAGGCGCACGCCTACGGCCACTGCGTCGCCAACCGGCCGCCCGGGCCGGGGCGCTACCGCATGCTGGTCGAGACCGCGACGGGGCGGCGCCGGCTGTACCGCCCGGGCGATCCCTGCCACCCGCTGCGCGCGCGCGGCCGCCACCTGCCCGACCCGGCGCGCGTGCCGCCCGCCTGGCGCGGGCTGATCGCGTGGTACCGGGCGGAGTTCGCGGGTCCGGGCGGCGGGGTGGACGACCCGGTCCTCGCGCTCGCCGGGATCGGCGGGGCGGCGGCCGATGGGGGGCTCGCGGCGTGGCGCGGGGGGGGGCGGGGAGCCGCGGGTTCTGGGGCACCGACGGGGTTTTTCTTCTCGCCGGGGCCGGGGGACGCGGGGGGCGGGGGGGGTGGCGCGGGGGCAGGCGGTGAGCCGCGTGTTCTGGGACACCGACGTGTTTCTCCTGCTCGCCGGGGCGGGTGAACCCGCGGCGCGGGCGGCGGCGCTGTGGCGCGCGATGACCGGGCGCGGCGACGAGCTCGCGACCTCGGCGCTGACGCTGGGCGAGCTGCTGGCCGTGGCGGGGAAGGCGGGGCCGCGCTTCGAGGCCGCGCTCGCCGGGGGCGCGACCCTGCTCCCCTTCGACGACGAGGCGGCATGGCGCTTCGCCGCGCTCCGCCGCGAGACCGCGCTCGGCACGGCGGACGCGATCCAGCTCGCCTGCGCCGCTTCGGGGGCGACCGACCTGTTCGTCGCCGGCGACGGGCGCCTCGGCGGGCTGCACGTGCCCGGCATCCGGTTCATCCAGTCGCTCGACCGCGCCGCCCCCTAATGTTTCACGTGAAACATAGGTCAGCATTGTTGACCTATGTTTCACGTGAAACATTAGGATCGGGCCGGACGGGGTGACATCGGCGGCCGGCGCCCCTAAATTCCGCGCCATGACAGGGTCTCGCCAGGGTTACGACGTGGTGGTGGTCGGCGGCGGCCATGCCGGCTGCGAGGCGGCGGCGGCGGCGGCGCGGATGGGGGCGCGCACCGCGCTGGTCACCCACCGGCTCGACCGCATCGGCGAGATGTCCTGCAACCCGGCGATCGGCGGGCTCGGCAAGGGCCATCTGGTGCGCGAGATCGACGCGCTCGACGGGGCGATGGGCCGCGCCATCGACGCCGCCGGGATCCAGTTCCGCATCCTCAACCGGCGCAAGGGCCCGGCGGTCCGCGGGCCGCGCGCCCAGGCCGACCGGGCGCTCTACCGCGCCGCCATGCGGGCGCTGATGGACGAGGCGGACGGTCTGACGCTGATCGCCGCCCCGGTCGAGGATCTCGCGCTGGACCCGGGCGGCGCGGCGGCCGGGGTGGTGACGGCAGCGGGCGAGACCATCGCCGCCGGCGCCGTGGTGCTGACCGCGGGCACGTTTCTGCGCGGCGTCATCCATATCGGCGAGGACAGCCGCCCGGCCGGGCGCATCGGCGACGCCCCGTCGGTCGGGCTCGCCGAGACGCTGGCCCGCGCCGGCTTCCCGCTCGGCCGGCTCAAGACCGGCACGCCGCCCCGCATCGACGGGCGGAGCGTGGACTGGGACGGGCTCGAACGCCAGAAGGGCGACGACCCGCCGGTGCCGTTCTCGACCCTGACGGAGCGCATCGCCACCCCGCAGATCGACTGCCACATCGCCTGGACCAACCCGGGCGTACACCGGACGATCCGCGCCGCTCTCGACCGCTCGCCGATCTATTCCGGGCGCATCGCCGGGCCGGGGCCGCGCTACTGCCCGTCGATCGAGGACAAGGTGGTGCGCTTCGCCGACCGCGCGCGCCACCAGATCTTCCTCGAACCCGAGGGGCTCGACGACCACACGGTCTACCCCAACGGCATCTCGACCTCGCTGCCGGTCGACGTGCAGGAGCGCTTCGTGCGCCAGATCCCGGGGCTCGAGCGCTGCGCGATCCTGCGCCCGGGCTATGCGGTCGAGTACGACTTCGTCGACCCGCGCGCGCTGGCCCCCACGCTGGAGACCGGGCGGGTGAAGCGGCTCTTCCTCGCCGGCCAGATCAACGGCACCACGGGCTACGAGGAGGCCGCCGCGCAGGGGCTGGTGGCCGGGGTCAACGCGGCGCTCGCGGCGGGCGGCGGCGGGCGCTTCGTCCTCGACCGGGCGGACGGCTATGTCGGGGTGATGATCGACGACCTCACCACCCAGGGCGCGCCCGAGCCCTACCGCATGTTCACCTCGCGCGCCGAGTACCGGCTCCTGCTGCGGGCCGACAACGCCGACCGCCGCCTGACGCCCAAGGGCCTCGCAGCGGGCTGCGTGGGGCCGGTCCGCGCGCGCGTCTTCGCCCGCCAGGCACGGCTCCTCGAAGACGCCCGCGCGCTGGTCGATACACTCCAGGCCTCGCCGTCGGAGCTGCGCCGCCACGGCATCGCCGCCGCCCAGGACGGCGAGCGGCGGAGCGCGGCGCGGCTGCTGGGCTATCCCGGGATCGACCTCGCCCGGCTCGCCGCCGTCTGGCCCGAACTCCGGCGCATCGACAAGCGGGCGGCCGAGCAGATCGAGATCGACTGCCGCTATGCCGGCTATCTCGACCGCCAGCAGGCCGATATCGAGACCTTCCGCCGCGACGAGCGCCTGGCGCTGCCCGAGACAATCGACTACGCGGCGATCGGCGGGCTGTCGGGCGAGGCGGCGGAAAAGCTCACGCGCGCGCGCCCCGCGACCCTCGGCCAGGCGGCGCGCATCCCGGGCGTCACCCCGGCGGCCGCGATCGCGCTGCTCCGCCATGTCCGCCGCCCCCGCCCCGCCGCCTGAGCCCCTGACCCCCGAGGCCTGCGCCCAGGCGCTCGATGTTTCACGTGAAACATTAGGCCGGCTAGAAGCCTATGTGGCGCTGCTCCGGCGCTGGCAGACGCGGCGCAACCTGATCGGACGCGGCACCGAGGGCGACGTCTGGCGCCGCCACATCCTGGACTCGGGCCAGCTCGCGGCGCATCTGCCGCCGGGCGCGCGGCGGCTGGTCGATCTCGGCGCGGGCGGCCGCGGCCCCGCCTGACGGGCCGCGCCCCCGGGGCCGCCGCCGGGCGCCGCCCCATCCTGGCCCCGGGCCAGCCCGCGGCGCATCTGCCGCCGGGCGCGCGGCGGCTGGTCGATCTCGGCGCGGGCGCCGGCCTCCCCGGGCTGGTGCTGGCCATCCTTACCGGGGCCGAGACCACCCTGGTCGAGGCCGACGCCGCCAAGGCCGCCTTCCTCACAGAAGCCGCGCGCCTCACGGAAGCCCCCTGCGAGATCCGCCGCGCCCGTATCGAGGACCTCACACCCTGGCCGGTCGACGCCCTCACCGCGCGGGCGCTCGCGCCGCTGCCCCGCCTGCTCGCCTGGGCCGCCCCGTTCGCCGCAATCGCGCCCCACCCGCCGCTCTGCCTGTTCCCCAAGGGCGCGCGGTGGCGCAAGGAATTGACCGACGCCGCCCGGACATGGCATATCTCGGCCCGCGACGCGCCGAGCGCGACCGAGCCCGCGGCGCGGATTCTCATCGTCGAGCGCTTCGCGAGGAGGGGCCGCGACCCATGACCGGCGACCCCCGGCCAGAAGCGCCGGGCTGCACCATCGCGATCGCCAACCAGAAGGGCGGCGTCGGCAAGACCACGACGGCGATCAACCTCGCCGCCGCGCTGGCCGCCGTCGACAAGCGGGTGCTGGTGCTCGACCTCGACCCCCAGGGCAACGCCTCGACCGGGCTCGGCATCCCCCGCGCCGAGCGCCGCCGGGGGAGCTACGACGTGCTGTCGGGCGCGTCAGCGGTCGACGCGGTGGCCCAGCCGACCGAGATCCCGGGCCTGGCGATCGTGCCGGCCACGGCCGACCTCTCGGGCGCCGAGATCGAGCTCGCCACCCAGCCGCGGCGGGTCTACCGGCTGCGCGACGCGCTCACCCGGCCGGACGCGCTGGCGGGCTACGACTACACGTTGATCGACTGCCCGCCGGCGCTCGGCCTGCTGACCCTGAACGCGCTTGCCGCCGCCGACCGGGTGCTGGTGCCGCTGCAATGCGAGTTCCTGGCCCTCGAGGGGCTGAGCCAGCTGGTCCGCACGGTGGAGCGGGTGCGCGCCAGCTACAATGCCGGGCTGAAGATCCAGGGCATCGTGCTGACCATGTATGACAGCCGCAACCGGCTCAGCGCGCTGGTGGCCGACGACGTGCGCGGCTATTTCCAGGACGCGGTGTTCGAGACCGTGATCCCGCGCAACGTGCGGGTCTCCGAGGCGCCCTCGCACGGCAAGCCGCTGCTGCTCTACGACCATCGCTGTTCGGGCGCCCTGGCCTATATGCACCTGGCGGGCGAAATGCTGAGGCGGGAGAAGGCGGCATGACCGAAGACAGATCCAAGCTCGGCCGCGGCCTGTCGGCCCTGTTCGAGGACGCCGAGCCCGCCGCCCCGCCGGCCCCGGGCGGCACGGCGACGCTGCCGGTGGCCGACCTCGTGCCGGGCCCGTTCCAGCCGCGCGAGACCTTCGACGACGAGGCGATGGCCGCCCTGATCGACTCGGTGAGGGAGCGCGGCGTGATCCAGCCGCTGATCGTCCGCGCCGACCCCGAGGCGCCCGGGCGCTACCAGATCGTCGCCGGCGAGCGGCGCTGGCGCGCGGCCCAGGCGGCGCAGCTCCACGAGGTGCCCGTCGTCGTCCAGGAGCTGTCCGACGCCGCCGCGCTCGAGGTGGCCCTGATCGAGAACATCCAGCGCCAGGACCTCACCCCGATCGAGGAGGCCGAGGGCTACCGCCGGCTGACCGCCGAGTTCAACCGCACCCAGGAGGAGCTCGCCCGAGCGCTGGGCAGGAGCCGGAGCCACATCTCCAACGCCCTCCGCCTCCTCAACCTGCCGGGCCCGGTCAAGCTGCTGCTCAACGAGGGCGGGCTCACCGCCGGGCACGGCCGCGCGCTCCTCAACGCCCCCGACCCGATGGGCCTCGCCCGCGAGATCCTCAAGCGCGGCCTCTCGGTGCGCGAGACCGAGAGCCTGATCGCCGACGCCGCCCGCCCCGCGCCGCGCGGCCCGCGCCCGAGGGCCGGGAAGCCGCACCACATCGTCGACCTCGAGCACGAGGTGTCCCGCCTGCTCGGCGTCAGAGTCGGCATCGTCCCGCGCGAAGGCCAGGCCGGCGACCTCACCATCCGCTACACCACCCTGGAGCAGTTCGACGATCTGTTGCGGCGGCTGACGGAGGGGGTGCTGGGTGGGGAAGGGGGGTGACATTCAGAGGAATAACGCCATTGGCGTACCAACAGTCTTGCAAATAGGGACTATTGCGCGATTCGCCATTTTTCAATATGACAACACTTCCTGAACATTTGGGACACGCACGACGTCCAGTTGAAAAGCACGAACGGGATGGAGCCTCTTCGGCATGAAATTCCTTCCGTACGTCGCAATATCTGCACTGAGTGCTGCGGTCACAGTATGGCTGTTCATGGGTGGCAAAATTCTCGGCCCATCCAGATCAGAACAGCCACCCGTGATGGATTTTTCCTATTCTGACTTTATCTCCTTCTTGCTAACCGTTTTGGCGGTCATACTCGCCGCACTCGCCCTTGGAATCGGAATTATAGCGTTCCGCACAATTGCCGAAATCAAGCGCGAGGCAAGTCAGATCGCACGGGAACATTCTAAGTCCGAAATCACACGTGCCCTAAACGAAGTCCCGGATCGAGTAAGCAGGAATGTGGAAGACGCAGTCGCGGAACTTCTTCCAAGAGCAATCGATCAGGCAGTTGAAGATGCCGGTAAAGAAGGTCGTCTTGATCAGGCTCTAGAGCGCGCCGTTTTGCGCCTGTCAACAGGAGAACATGCATCTCCAGAGCCCGATACGGGCTCTGACCAGAAAACTGAGCGGGAGGAAAACGATGCCTAGCAAAGAGTTTTATAAAATTAGTGACGAGCACAAACAGATAATTGAGGACCACACCGGAAACAAACCCGTTCCCTTGGGCGCGATCGCGCATGACCTTGGAATTACTGTTAAACTATCAGCACTTGAAAGAGGAAAGTCCGGCTTGATTGAGTGCGTGAATGGGGAGTACAGGATCAAGATCAACCGCCATGAAGCCAGAGAACGGCAAAGATATACCCTTGCCCACGAAATAGCTCATTTTCTCCTTCATAGAGACATTATAGATCAACGTGGCGAAATTGTTGACAACGTATTGTATCGATCGGGTCAACCTGCGCAGATCGAGTACGAAGCTAATCGCCTGGCAGCAGATCTAATCATGCCAGAAGACTTTATACGAGCTGACCTTTCGGCTGTCGGCCTGCCTGTAACCGACGAAGTAATCGAGCGCCTTGCGCATGAGTGGCAAGTGTCAACGGCGGCCATGGAAATTAGGCTACCATCTTGTCTATGACTAGTGGGTGAGACCTAAAACATGCTTCCCAATCGCGGCACCTACGTTCCAACACTAGCTGTTCGAGCCAGCGAAATGAGGGGCCTGGAATTTCTACCTGCAGTATCAAAAGCACGAATGATGCCACTCTTTCTGCTCGCTCCATGGTTCAATTCTAAAACCCTGGATAGAACGATTGAAAGGATCGAACGAGCATACCCTCGCCGCCTATATTTCTTGGATATCGACAGAGATTATATACCGAAGGACGCTGAAAATTCGCTGGCGCAAGCAGAGTGGCTCGAACTGAGAGATCCATCCGGTCACTTTGAAGCTTGGAGATCGTTTTGCATGAAGTTTCCTGCGCTCATTCCCTGCTTGCAGGTCGCGGGGCAGGACCAACACGATCTACGAGCACAAGTAGAAAAATGTCAAGAAAATGAACGCGAGTTTTGTTGGCGCATCGAGCTAACAAGAATGCCACCGAATATTCAAACCGTCGTGGATATCTTGATTGAAATTGGAACCGCGGACTTTTCGATCGTTATTGAGGGCGGGTGGGTCGAAGATCCCTTGACCCTCTACGCCCGAACCCATGGAATGCTAACTGGACTGTTGTCGGATCTCGATGGGCGTATTCCAATTGTCGTATCATGCACCTCGATGCCCAAAGGCTTTTCCCACATTGTTGGTGTTGAAGACACTCCCTTTTCCAATCACCAACTGCTCGATGATCTTCGGCGAGACACTAACCGCGACAATTTGCTCTTTGGAGACTGGGGAAGCACAAGACCGAGAGAAGATAGCTTTGGACAGGCGCCGTTTCCCCGTATCGATTATGCCACTAACGACTCTTGGCATTTTTCCAGGAACCGCGACGGCAACTGGGGTTACCGGGAAGCAGCGAGGGCAATAATTGAAAGGCCAGTTTGGGATGGAGAGCTAGGAATATGGGGAGAGGACATGATCCGCGATACAGCCCGCACGCCAGATTTTGCTATTGATACTCCACAAAAGAACATAGCGTCCCGAGTTAACATTCATCTCCATAGACAGGCGCTCTATGGTGACAACATTCATGGTCTAGACCTTGACGAAGACTGGATTGACTAACATGACCTTCTTGTTCTTGCAAAAATAGCAATGCGCTAGTAATGCTATACATGGCGTATTCGTTCAATAGTAGCCGTCTCCAGAAGAGGTGATATCTGAAGATAGGGTGCACGGATGGGGCAGGCACTTGATAGCCGCCGCTGGCGAGACGGAGAAGAGCCTAACGACCTCATGTTTTCGAACCGGCGTTCCGACACTTGGCAAACGCCGTAGCGCATAACGGTGAGGCACGATACCTTGGACGCCGAAGTCCCCATAGAACCTCTTCCCCAATGTACTTGTCGCATCGCCATGTGACATTTATATATCAACTCAAGTTATAGAATATAATTGTATTGCACACTACTGAAACCACGAATCGCGAGCGGCTTGCGAACGGCTACCGGGTGCCGCGCTTCGTCTCCGTCGAGCGGGTGGCGCAGCGCAAGCTCGCCCAGTTGAACGCGGCGGCGACACTCGACTTTCTCAGGGCGCCGCCGGGCAACCGGCTTGAGGCGCTACGCGGAGATCGCGGGGGTTGGTACAGCATCCGGATCAATCTCCAGTGGCGGCTCTGTTTTCGCTTCGAGGATGGGGACGCGTGGGATGTGGAGATCGTCGACTATCATTGAGACCGGGGAGCCACCGCCATGACCCGGCTGGAACCGGTCCACCCGGGCGAGGTGCTGAAGCACGATTTCATGGAGCCGTTCGGCCTGTCGGCCACCGCGCTGGCGAGGGCGCTCGGGGTGACGCCGGTGCGTATCAGCGAGACCGTGCGCGGGCGGCGCGGGATATCGGCCGAGACCGCGCTGCGTCTCGCGCGCTATTTCGGCACCGATGCCAGGAGCTGGATGAACTTGCAGCAGGACTGGGCGCTGGAACGCGCGGCGCGGGACGCCGACGCGGCCATCGCCGCGATCCGCCCGCGCGCGGCGGGGTGAGCGGCGCGGCCGCGCCACTGGCTGTCATCTCGACCGGAGCGCGGAAATCCCGCCCCGCGGACGGAAGACGTCCGGGGCTTCTACGGACAGCTTGACGGGCGCGTCAGCGGCGCGCGATGACGAGGCGGATGGACCGCGCCGGCGGAGCCTTTCGCACGGCCCGGGTCAGGGCCCGAGGTCCCGGGCGACGCGGATGCCGTTGGCGTGGCCGCGGTTACGGAGCGCGGCGAAGCGGCGGTCTGCCGACCGCACCCGATCGTCGGAGGAATACCAGGACCCGCCGCGAAGCACGCGCGAGGAACAGCGGCCGCCGGCGATCCATGCGCTGCCGTCCGTGGGCGCGCCGCGATAGCTCTTGTGCCGGCAATCCTCCACCCATTCCCATAGATTGCCGTGCACCTCGTGCAGGCCGAAAGCGTTGGGCGGGAACGATCCCACCGGAACCGTCCTGCCCCGATACACATTCGGACGGTCCGGATGGCGCCAGTAGCTTCCGTTGTAGTTCGCCAGGTCGGTCGAGATCGTCGCGCCGAAGTGATACGGCCCGGTCGTTCCCGCCCGCGCCGCGTACTCCCACTCCGCCTCCGACAGCACGCGGTAGAGCCAGCCCGTCTTGTGCGTCAACCAGTGAACATAGGCCTTGGCGTCCTCCCAGCTGACATTGGTCACCGGCCGGCGGCCGCGGCCCCAGTACCAGTCGAACGGGCGGTGACCGTCGCATCCGCCGTCCGCGAGGCACGCATCCCACTCCGCGAACGTCACCTCGTACCTGCCCACCGCGAATGGCCTGGCGATGGTGACACGATGTCTCGGGCCCTCCCGGCGCATCCGCCGTTTCTCGTCGGGCGGCGAGCCCATCGTGAACGAGCCGGCGGGAACCACGACCATCTCCGGGCAGATGTCGCAGTCCCGGAACGCGCTGCCCGGAAGAAGGCCGACGGGCGCCGGCTGCCCGGCCGGAACGGGACCGGCGAGCGCCGCCAGCAGCAGGATCGCCGGGACAGAGGGCGCTGCGCTCGGGAGCCGTGCGGTCATGGGTCGATACTCCCTTGCCGGGGACGGTCTCAATCCAGTCGTCGCATTCTTGATATATGGCTATGCCGTCCTCATGTTTCAGGCCCTGTCACCCGGGAGAAGCGTTCGTGGCGCGGGAGATCATGCGGGCGGGCGATCGCGCCAGGTGCGGCGTTGCCCTTGCGACGCCGCGGCGGGACCCGGCCCCTTGCGACCGCGGGGGGCCGTCGCCCGCGCGGCCACGGTCGCCGCAGGTGCCCGTAGCAACCCCGGCGGGAGGAACCGGCGAATGACGCGCGGGCTCTGGCGCACCGCCGTTCTCATGGCGGTATTCTGCGCCCTCCCGTTCGGGTGTGTCGCCGCATGGTGGCGGTTGTCCGAGCCGGACCGTACCGACCTCGACAAGGCGATCATGCAGGCCGGGTGGCGCCCCGACGGGGATGTCACCGATGTCATGGTCCGACACTTGCCCGCCGATTTCGACGGGGCGGCGAGGGCTCTCCGCGAATTCGGCTTTCACGAGGGCCCGAGCTATCGTCGACCCCCGCCTCCAGGATTCGATGAAGCGGAGCTCGGGCACCAAACGATTTCTCATTTCAACGATCTTCTGGATCGACGCGATGCGGTGTCTCTGCAGCGTTTCGGACGGATGCTGCCCGGCCGTCTGGAAGACGGCCCAGGGGTGGACGCGTACTTGATGAAGACACAGGACGGAAGCATGCGGATATTTGCATATCTTGGCGGCGGGAAATATGAGCCGGGGTAGCGATGGAAACGCCAGCCGGACGAGCCGTGTGAGCCACCTCGAGGACATGACAACCGCCGACATCGCCGAGGCGGTCGAGGCCGGCAGGCGCCGACCGAACTTCTATTGCCGCATCATGTTCGGCGCGCGCCCATATGCCTTTGCGGCTTTCGCCGCCCAATATCTTCTGTCCATGGGCGCCGATCCCTTGTGGATCTTGGCGACAACGCTCTGTGTCCTGACCATCGAGGACCTGACCAACCGCTACACGCTGAAGACCTATACGACGTCCCAAATTGTCGATCACTGGCTGAAGAGAGCCGAAATTGTGGAGGTTCGGGCTCGCCGGAGAAACATTGTCCTCTTGTTGTCGATTGTCGCGATAGCACTGACAGTCTTCTGGGCCGGTGCTCCGTCGATTATTTTTCATGCCATATTTCTGTTCGCCATGGTCTCTGTGCTGATGTATGCAAAATCAAGAGATCATGTACGGGGCACCAGCACACGCATCGAAGAAATCGGCAGAGGTTTAGACCCTGAAGACCCGATTTTTTTCTACAAGTGCTCGGGTTATTTGGCCTTCGGTTTCTTACAACTATGGCCTCTCGTTCTATATTTTGCGGGCGGAATTGCGGCCTTGGGTCGAAAGGAGCAAGTGTTTGTCTTGCTGGCAGTCCTATGGCCCTTGTTGGGTTGCATACACGGCGAAACGATGCGTTTTCTGGTTGTGAGAAAGGAACTGGAGCGACTGCGAGACAGTTTCGGCCCGGAACGACCGCCCGCCTAGCCATACGGAAGAAGAGGAGGAACGGGCCTCTTCAGGATGATGGTTTTGCCTACGACATCATCCCGAATTGCCCCCGGAGAGCCTGCCCCGGGCTTGTTGAAGCGCCCTCAGAACCGGTAGCGGATCCCGATCTCCAGGAAGTGGATCCGCATGGCGGTCTCGACGTCGACGGTGCCGAACGCGTTGCTGCCGTCGAAGCCGAGGTCGCTCGCCGCCTGGAAGCGGTAGCCCGCCTGGAGGATCACGTTGTCGTTGAGCCGGTAGCCCAGACCGGCGCCGAGATGCCAGGCGAAGACGTTGGCGACGGTCGAGATTTCGGGCACGAAGCCGGCCGGGTAGGGTGGCGCCTGCCCTCCGGCGAGCCGCTTCGCGATCTCCTGCACCAGCCGGTTGGAGTCGTAGTCGAGCCCCGACTGGTCGATGCGGATGAAGCCCAGCCCGCCGCCGACGAAGGGGAGCCAGTCGCCGCCGAACGCGAAATCGTACCACAGATTGGCGAAGCCGCCGAGCTGGTCGGCGGTGCCGTCGATGGGCACGTCCACCCTGCCGGTCAGGCCTCGCCCGACCGCGTTCACCCCCTCATAGGTCAGCCTCTCGACCTCGGAGCGGGCGAAGAACAGCTCGCCCTCGGCGCGCAACCCACCGCCGAACTCGTAGCCCACCACGCCGGCCACCTTGAACCCGGTCTTGTGCTCGGCCCTCGAGCTCGCCCGGTAGGGGATGCGCGGCTGGGGCGCGAGCGGGCTCCGGGCCTGCACGCCGGCGGTGGTCGAATCGGTGTCGTCGACGAACATGACGGGCACGTTGAACCCGCCATAGAGCCTGCCCTCCCGGGCGTCCGCGTCCGCCGCGGCGGCGAGCGCCAGCACGCAAGCCAGCGCCGCCCCGCCCCGCCGGGCGCGCCGCCAGGAGTCGATCCGAACCATGCCGTCCTCCCGCGCTGCCTCACGAAACCGCGAGGCTAACAGAGGGTTGGAGAATCGGGCAAACCGGGGGTCCTCGCGTCATGCCCGGACCCGTTCCGCTGATGTCCGGTCTGGATTTTAGACGTGCGCCGCACCCATGAGCGAGAACATCTGCGTCCCGATCCCGCGGATGGGCCGGTAATCCTTCTGCACCGACGCCTTGCACCCGATCCAGCCAACCAAACCGGACAGCAGTGGAACAAGTCCGGGCATGGCGAGGGAGGTGTTGGCGGTCCCCCTACCACGTCATGGCCGGAGTTGTTCCGGGGGGCGGCCATGACGGGGTGACAGGCGAGGCGCGAACGCGCGCGAAATTGCGAAACCCCGCCCCTACCCCCCGCCCGGCGGGATGCGGGCTTCGAGGCGGCGCAGCAGCGCTTCCGCCTCGGCGATGCGGGCCGGCGCGAGCGGCTTGCCGAGGCAGGATCGCGCCTCCTCGGCGCCGGCGGAGCCGCGCGCGGCGGCGAGGCCGAGCCAGGCCCAGGCCCGCACGTCGTCGCGCGCCACCCCGCCGCCCCGGCAATAGGCCGCGCCGAGATTGAACTGGGCCTCCGCGTCACCCTGCTCGGCGGCCTCGCGGTAGAGCGCGGCGGCGCGCGCCGGGTCCGCCGCCACCCCCGCACCGGTCTCGTACATCACCCCGAGCGCGTTGCGCGCCGCGGCATATCCCTGCGCGGCGGCGCGGCGGAACAGCGCCACCGCGCGGCCCGGGTCGCGCGCCACGCCCGCGCCGTCGCGATACATCGCACCCAGATTGTACTCCGCCGCCGCCATCCCCTGCGCCGCCGCCTTGCGGTACCAGGCGACGGCCGCCGCGTCGTCCCGGGCGACGCCGAGCCCGCGCTCGGTGAGCGCGCCGAGATTGTTCTGCGCCAGCGCCTCGCCCTGCTCGGCCGCCGCGCGGTACCAGCGCGCCGCCTCCCGGTAGTCGCGCCCGACCCCGCGCCCCTGCTCGTAGAGCACGCCGAGATTGGCCGCCGCCCGGGCGTTGCCCTGCCCGGCCGCCGCGCGGTACCAGCGCGCGGCGGCCTCCGCGTCGCGCGCAACGCCGCGCCCGGCGGCGAGCGAAGCGGCGAGGTTGAACCGCGCCGCCGCATCGCCCTGCCCGGCCGCCGCGCGGAACCAGCGAACCGCCGCCCGCTCGTCGCGCGCCGCGCCGCGCCCGGCGGCGAGCATCAGCCCGAGCGCGTTCTGCGCCGCCGCGTCGCCCTGCTCGGCCGCCGCGCGGTACCAGCGGATCGCCGCCGCGTCGTCGCGCGCCACCCCGCGCCCGGCGGCGTAGAGCGCCGCGAGGTCGCGCTGCGCCGGGGCGATGCCGTGCCCGGCCGCCGCGCGGAGCCAGCGCGCGGCCCGCCGGTCGTCGCGCGCCACCCCGCGCCCGGCGGCATAGGCCGCGGCGAGCTCGTGCTGTGCCGCCGCGATGCCCCGTTCGGCCGCGCGGGCAAGCCATTCGGCGGCCTTCGCGTCGTCGCGCGCCGCGCCGCGCCCGGCGGCGTACATGGTGGCGAGATTGTACTGGGCGAGCGGGTTTCCCCGCGCCGCCGCCTTGCGGTACCAGGCGACGGCCGCGGCATCGTCGCGCGCCACGCCGCGGCCCGCCGCATACATCACGCCGAGCGCGTTCTGGCCCGGCGCGTGGCCCTGCTCCGCCGCCTTGCGGTACCACGCGGCGGCCTTCGCGTCGTCGCGCGCCACCCCGACCCCGGTGGCGTGCAGCAGGCCGAGATTGTGCTGCGCGCTGGCGACGCCCTCGCGCGCGGCAAGCAGGAACCAGCGCGCGGCCTCGGCGTCGTCGCGCGCCACGCCGCGCCCGGTGCGGTACATGTAGCCGAGATTGGCCGCGCCGCGCGGATCGCCCTGCCCGGCCGCCGCGCGGAACCAGTTGGCCGCCGCATTGTCGTCGCGCGCCACGCCGAGCCCCGCGCGATAGGCCACCCCGAGATAGTTCTGCGCCGCCGCGTCGCCCTGCCCGGCCGCCGCGCGGAACCAGCGCGCCGCTTCGCCGTCGTCGCGCGCGACGCCCCGCCCCTCGCGGTAGAGCACGCCGAGATTGGTCTGCGCCAGCGCGAGCCCCTGCCGGGCGGCCTTGCCGTACCACAAGGCGGCGCGCGCGGCGTCCGCCTCCACCCCCCGGCCGAGATGGTAGACCAGCCCGAGCTCGGCCTGGGCCCGCGCGTCGCCGCGCTCGGCCGCGCCGGTGAGCGCCGCCAGATCCACCCCCGCCGCCGGCCCCGCCAGCGCCGCCAGCGTCCAGGCGGCGAACGCCCCGGCGAGGACCGCCTTCAATTTCCGCATCGCACCGACAACCCGGACAACCCGATCGACCGCGCCAAGGATAGCCCGGATCGGCCGCGCCGGGTCATTTTTCCCGCCCTGCGGCGCGGGCGATGGCAAGCAGCGCCTCGGCACAGAGCGCCTCGGCCGGGGCGCCGGTCCGCTTGCACGCCGCCTCGGCGGCGACCAGGCGTTCGAGCGCCCGGCCGGCGCGGGAAGCGCTCCACAGCCCGAGCGCCTCGCGGAAGGCGGGCTGGCGCTTGAAGAACACCGGCGGGCGCAGCGCCTTGATCGCGCGCTCGGCGCCGGCGCCGGCCTCGATGCGGGCGGCGGCGAGCTGGAGGCGGGAGAAATGGCGCTGGGCTGCGCGCAATATGGCGACCGCGTGCACCCCCTCGCCGGCCAGGGTGTCGCAGCCCGCGATCACCGCCGGCGCGCGCCCGCCCGACGCCGCGTCGCACAGCTCGTCGAGGGTGAGGCTCGCCTGGGCGCCGCAGCACGCGGCCGCGTCCTCCAGCGTGACCCGCCCGCCCTCCCCGGCATAGAGCACCAGCTTGTCGAGCTCGGAGCGGGTGATCTTGCGGTCGGCGCCGAGGCGTTCGGCGAGGAACGCCGCCGCGTCGGGCTCGACCGCGATGCCGGCCTCGTCGAAGGTGCCGCGGATCAGGCGCCTAAGCGCCGCCTCGTCGTCGGCGTAGCAGGCGATGGCGGCGGCGTCCGCGGCCTCCTCGAACAGCCGGCGCAGCCTGGAGCGCGGCGCGAGCTCGCCCGCCTCGACCACGACCAGCGCCCGGGCTTGCTCGCGCTCGAGCAGGATGCGGCAGGGCTCGGCCGCGGCATCGGCGGCGCCTTCGAGCCGGACCAGCCTGGTCTCGCCGGTGAGCGAGAGCTGCGCCGCCTCGTCGGCGAGCAGCCCGGGCTGGTCGGCGAGCGCCGCCGGCGCCACCGCCGAGACCCGGAACGGATCGCCGAGATCGCCGACATGGCGCCTGCCCAGCGCCTGCGCGCGTTCGCGCACCAGCCCGCCATCGGGGCCGTAGAACAGGCAGGCGCGCAGGCGCCCGGGCGGGGCGGCGAGGAAGCGCTCGGCGGAAGAGGCGGAGATCTTCATGCCCGCCCGGCCATCCAGGCCGCGATCCTGGCGACCACCGAGTCGGCGAGGCGGGAGGTGGCGCGGGCGCGCGCGTTCCGCTCCGCCGCCAGCGCGCCGTAGGGCGAGGCGACGATATTGTAGCTGGCGATCGATTCGAGCCGGCCGGACCCCAGCGCGCCGCCGCCCGCCGCCCCCCCGGCGCGCGGGGGGGGGGGGCTATGATTTTGTGGCTGCGGATCGATCCGAGCCGGCGGGCCCCCGGCGCGCCGCCGCCCGCCGCATCCTCCAGCACGAAGCGGGCGGCGAGGATCAGGTTGGCCCGCGTCGCCGCCGCGTGCTCCTCGACGCCGAGCCGCTGGCGGGTCTCGCCGAGCGACAGCCTGAGCCGGTATGACGGCGCCTCGCCCGCGCGGCGCGGCGGCAGGGCGAGCAGCAGCGCGTTGCGCAGGAGCTGGCCGGCGCGGTCGGCGACCGGCGCGACCTCGACCCGGGCGAGCATGCTGCGCACCCCCTTGTGCTCGCCATAGAGCGGGGCGAAGCCGCAGCCCGCGAGCGAAGCGGCCAGGGCGGCGGCGGCGGCGGTCTCACGCCACCACATTGAGGATCCGGTTGGGGACGAAGACGATGCGGCGGATCGGCCGTCCGGCGAGCGCCGCGGTCACCGTCGGCAAGGCGAGCGCCGCCGCCTCGGCGGCCTCCTGGGCGGCGTCGCGCTCGAGGTCGATCGTGCCGCGCGTCTTGCCCATCACCTGGACCGCGACGGTGACGATCTCGTCGCGGGTGAGCACCGGGTCGGATTCCGGCCATGGCGCGTCGGCGAGCAGCCCGTCATGGCCGAGCAGGCGCCACAGGCTCTCGCCGAGATGCGGCACCATCGGCCCGGCCAAGAGCGCCAGCGTCTCGCAGGCCTCGCGCCTGACCCAGGCGGCGGCGGCGCCGGCGGCGTCGAAATCGGCGAGCAGGTTGACGAGTTCGTGGATCCGCGCCACCGCGCGGTTGAAGCGGAACCCCTCGAGGTCGCCGGTCACCCCGGCGATCGCCTTGTGCACGGCGCGGCGGATCTCGCCGAGCGCCGGATCGCCGGCGACGCCGTCCGGCATCGCCGCGCCGGGCGGGGCCACCGCGCGGCCCGGATCGGCGACCAGCCGCCACATCCGGTTGACGAAGCGCCACGCGCCGGCGACCCCGGCCTCGGTCCATTCGAGGTCGCGGTCGGGCGGCGAGTCGGACAGCATGAACCAGCGCGCGGTGTCGGCGCCGTAGGTCTCCATGATGTCCTCGGGATCGACCACGTTGCGCCGGGACTTGCTCATCTTCTCCGACCGGCCGACGATCACGGGCTCGCCGGTGGCGGCGCGCAGCTTCTGCCGGTCCTGCCCCTCGGCGATTTCGACCGGCGGCACCCATTCGCCGTCCTGGGTGCGGTAGGTCTCGTGGCACACCATGCCCTGGGTGAACAGCCCGGCGAAGGGCTCGGCGAGGTCGAGCTCGCCGTGGCCGGTCATCGCCCGGGTGAAGAAGCGGGCATAGAGCAGATGCAGGATCGCGTGCTCGACCCCGCCGATATACTGGTCGACCGGCAGCCAGTAGGCGCCGTCCTCCCGGTCCACCGGCGCGTCGGCCCGCGGCGAGCAGAAGCGCGCGAAATACCACGACGAGTCGACGAAGGTATCGAGCGTCGAGGTCTCGCGCTCCGCCGCGCCGCCGCAGCCCGGGCAGGCGGCGCGCTTCCAGCTCGGGTGGCGGTCGAGCGGGTTGCCCGGGGTCTCGAAGTCGATGTCGTCGGGCAGCACCACCGGGAGCGCTGCGCGCGGCACCGGGACGATGCCGCAGCAAGGGCAATGCACCACCGGGATCGGGCAGCCCCAGTAGCGCTGGCGCGACACCCCCCAGTCGCGCAGCCGGTAGTTGACCTCGCGCCTTCCCGTGCCGTCGGCCTCGGCGCGCCGCGCCATCGCCTCCTTGGCGTCGGCCACCGTCAGCCCGTCGAGGAAGTCGGAGTTGGCGAGAATGCCGTCGCCGAGATACGCCTCGTCGGCGATCGCGAAACCCGCCGGGTCGGCGTCCCGCGGCACCACCACGGGGGGCACCGGGAGGCCGTATCTGCGCGCGAAGTCGAGGTCGCGCTGGTCATGCGCCGGGCAGCCGAAGATGGCCCCGGTGCCGTACTCCATGAGGATGAAATTGGCGACATAGACCGGCAGCTCGACCTCCGGGCGGAACGGGTGGCGCACCCTGAGCCCGGTATCGACGCCGAGCTTCTCGGCGCGCTCGATCGCCGCCTCGCTGGTCCCGGTCCGGCGGCAGTGCTCGATGAAGCGGGCAATTTCGGGGTTCTCGCGGGCGATCCCGGCGGCCAGCTCGTGCTCCGGCGAGACCGCGCAGAAGCTCGCCCCGAACAGCGTGTCGTGCCGCGTGGTGTAGATGTCGAGCCCGGCCTCGCGCCCGACGATGGGGAAGGTGAGCCGCAGCCCCTCGGAGCGGCCGATCCAGTTCTCCTGCATCGTCCGCACCTTGTCGGGCCAGCGCTCGAGCGTGGCCAGAGCCGCGCGCAGCTCCTCGGCATAGTCGGTGATGCGCAGGAACCATTGCGGCATCTCGCGCTTCTCGACCGGCGCGCCGGAGCGCCAGCCGCGCCCGTCGATCACCTGCTCGTTGGCCAGCACCGTGCGGTCGACCGGATCCCAGTTGACCCAGCCGCTGGCGCGGTAGAGCAGCCCGCTCTCGAGGAAGTCGAGGAACATCGCCTGCTGGTGGCGGTAATAGCCGGGATGGCAGGTGGCGATCTCGCGGCTCCAGTCGATCGAGAGCCCCATCGAGCGCAGCTGGCCGCGCATCGCGGCGATGTTCTCGTAGGTCCACGACCCCGGGTGGACGCCCTGCTCCATGGCCGCGTTCTCGGCCGGCATGCCGAACGCGTCCCAGCCCATCGGGTGCAGCACGTTGAAGCCGCGCGCCCGCTTGTAGCGCGCCACCACGTCGCCCATGGTGTAGTTGCGCACATGGCCCATATGGATGCGCCCCGAGGGGTAGGGGAACATCTCGAGCACGTAGTATTTCGGGCGCTCCGGGTCGGGCGCGACGACGAAGGTGCCGCGCTCGTCCCACACCGCCTGCCAGCGTGCTTCGCTTTCCTTGGCGTCGTAGCGTTCGGTCATGATGCGGTCATGGCTTGCCCGGCAGCGGCCGGGCCGCGCGCCCTAGCCGGAGGACGCCCGGGCGATGCGCAGCTGGCGCGCGCGGGCGAGGATCTGGTTCTCCAGATCGGTCGCGGTCCTGGGCTGCACGCTGGCGTCGGTCCAGCCGCTCGCCCCGTCGCCGGTCTGGCGGAACAGCGAGACCCGGATCCCGTCGGCGCGGAGCTGGCGGCTGAGGATGTAGACGGTCATCTTGAAGCGGTCGCGCGGCGTCTCGGGCGGTGAGTACCAGTCGGTGATGATCACCCCGCCGAACGGATCGGCGGAGGTCAGCGGCATGAACGAGACGGTATCGAGCGCGGCGCGCCACAGGAACCCGTTGACCCCGATCCCGGCTCCCGCTCCGGCGCCGCTCGGCTCGTCGTCGCCGCCGAACATGCCGAGCAGGTTGAACCCGCCCTCGCCGAAGATCGTGTCCGACGGCCCCTCGCTGGTGTAGCGGTAGGGCTCGTTGGGGTCGGACTGCCGCTCGGGATAGTCCTGCTCGAAGCCGCGCCCGCCGCACGCGGCCAGCGCCACCAGCGCCGCGCCGGCGGCCGCCATCGCCACGTATCGTCTCGCACCCAACGCCACCATGATCCACCCCCGCCGGCGCCCCGCCCGGGACGCCTCGCCCGCGCCGCAAGACCGCGCACTATAGATAGGACGTTGTTCCGGGGCAACTTCGGATGGGGGGTGGGGCCGCTATTCCCGCGCCGCCGCGCCGGCGGTCCGGCCCGCTTCGCGGTCGCTCAGGACCCCGGTCAGCAGATCGACCGCGCCCTCCAGCCCCGCCATGCGCTCACGCAGGTTCGCCACGTCCCCGTGGGGGTTCCAGAGGAGCCCGAGGATCGCGATCCCGACCCCGAGGGTCGCTTAGTCGAGAGCCTCGTTCATGCGACGATCCTACTGGGCTTTTAGGGGTCTTTCTAGCAAGGGTGGCAAGCTGTCTCCCGCACCGGATCGGATCGACGCCGAATCCGCGGAGTGAGCGGGAATCGGGAACCCGTGTCACGCGCAGCATGACATCCGCGCCGATCCGGCAAGGCACGTCTAGGAGACCTTCCATGCCGTATGAACGCAGTGTGTGGACCGACGACTTCGAGAAGTACCGCGACGCGGATCGTGTCCCAGCCGGTGGTGTAAGAGCCTGGCGTCCGTTGCGGTATCCGGCGGGTCGGGCCGGGGCCGCTCAGGCTGCCACGGCGGGCAGCTTGACGGCGAGATTGTCGCTCACGGGGGCGATGGATTCCAGCGTCATGTATCTCCTTGAGACGGCCCATTCGTCGTTCTGTTCGAGCAGCACGGCGCCGACC
>MPNO01000068.1 GCA_002239065.1 Defluviicoccus sp. bin129
CTGCCGGCTCGCGGCGGTCGCCGAGGTGGCGACCGTCTTCATCTTCGACGAAGGCAGCGGCTGCCTGGTCCAGTCCGAGTCGTTCGAGGAGGACGAGTTCAAGATCAGCCTCCAATAGGACGGGTGGGGCGACGGGCGGCCGCCTCCCCATCCGCGCGACCGCCCGCCCCCGATCGGAGGGAACGACATGAGACTCGCAACGCTACTCGCGGCGGCGCTCGCCCTGTCGCTCGCCGCCTCCGCCAGCGCGGCCTTCACGCCGGGTGATCCCGTCATGGGCAAGAAGGTGTTCAAGAAGTGCAAGGCCTGCCATTCGCTCGAGGCGGGCAAGAAGAAGCCCACCGGGCCGAGCCTCTTCGGCGTCTTCGGCCGCCAGGCCGGAACCGCCGAGTTCAAGTTCGGCAAGAGCATGATCGCCGCCGGCGAAGCCGGCCTGGCCTGGACGCCCGAGGCCATGGACGCCTACCTCAAGGATCCCAAGGCCTTCCTCAAGAAGACGCTGGGCGTTTCCAAGGTCAGGAACAAGATGAAGTTCAAGCTGAAGAAAGAGCGCCAGCGCGCCGACGTGATCGCCTACCTGATGTCGCTGCGGGAGTAGACGCCGGGACGCTTCCGGCTCCCGCGGCGGCCGGCGCCACCGGTCAGCGGCTCCGGTCGGGGCGCCTTGGGCGGTCCGGCTCCGCGAACCGGGGGGCGAAGCCGGACCCCGTGACGCCCGGCAGGGTTTCGCAGCCGACGCGCTCCAGTTGCCCGACCCGAAGATGTGTCATGCCGCCTGTCTCCGTCTTGCCGATGGGCGGAGGCGACAAAAAGGGCGCCGGGATCTCCCCCGGCGCCTAATGTCGCAACTGTAGCAAATATATGCCACATCTCGTCCCAAGTCAAGGATTATTTACGATAACAGGAAAGTTTCGGCCGAGGCCCCCTCGTCATTTCGACCGGAGCGCCGAAGGTGCGTAGTAGCCTGCCCTGAGCTTGTCGAAGGGGAGAAACCTCCCTGCCCCACGGGCAACGCCCCCCTCGTCATTTCGACCGGAGCGCGAAGCGCGCAGTGGAGAAACCTCCCTGCCCCGTGGGGACGAGGTTTCTCCACTACGCCGTGCTGCGCACGGCTCCGGTCGAAATGACGAGAGGGGGGGCCGCCGTGCTGCGCACGGCTCCGCCCCGGATCGAGTCCCGGGGTCCGTCGAAATGACGAGGGTGGGGCCGCCGTGCTGCGCACGGCTCCGCCCCGGATCAAGTCCGGGGTCCGTCGAAATGACGAGAGGGGGCCGCCCCGAATCAAGTCCGGGGTCCGTCGAAATGACGATGGGGGAGGGCCCCCGCCCCCTACCGCCGGCGCGCGCCCCTGAGCTCGGCGGGCTCGATGGTGGCGACATAGGCGAGGATCGCGTCGAGGTCCTCCAGGGTGATCTCCAGCGGGACGATCGGCGGCGGGCGGGATTCGTCGAACGGGTCGGTGACGTCGGGGATCTGGGTAAACGACGGGTGCGGGTTGAGCATGTAGAAGCCGCGGAACCGGACCTCCCAGTCGTTCAGCGTCTTCAGCACCGCGAAGGAGGGCGTCGAGCCGAGCCCGCCCATCCGGTTGCGCGGCCCGATCACGTGGCAGCGCCCGCAATGGAGGAAGGAGAGCTTTTCGCCCCGCGCGAGGTCGCCGGTGGGCCGGGCGCGGGGCTTCTGCACCTTGGCCGCGGCCGCCGCGAGATAGACCTGCCTGCCATTGGCGCGGAAGGACTCGACCGTCCGCTGGCCCACCCTGGACAAGAGCCAGGCGACGAAGCGCTCGGCGTGCCGCGCCTCGCCCGGGCCGTCCGCCACGGCGCGGACCAGATGGAGCGCCTTGCCGGCGCGGAACGCCGGGCGCCCCTCGCCGATCGCCTCCGCCGGGCCGAGCAGCACGTCCGCCTCGACCCCGTCCAGCAGCTCGACCGCGGTCACCCTGATGCGGGTCTTGAGCGAGAACCTGGGCAGCAGGTACTTGAACACCCCGCTCTCCAGCAGCCCGGGGGTGCTCGCGAGCACGATGCGGCGCTCTTGCGCCGCGGCCATCGACGCGAACGACAGGATGCAGAGCGCGGCAAGCCCCGTTCTCCACCAGCCCGGCATGGCAGCCCTCCCCCGCAAACCTCGCCCGCGAAGCCCCTCGGACTCTGCGGCAAAGGCGGCTAGAATTCAATCGCACGGCATCGCCCCGGGGAATCGGGCGGGAGGACGGCCATGAGCGAAGGCTTCGACGACTTCAACATGACGATGCGCAAATTCCTCAAGCAGGTGGGCGTGACCTCGCAGCAGGCGATCGAGGATGCGATGCGCGAGGCCGGGGCGGAGCGCACCGCCGGAAGGAGCTTCGCGGTCCGCATGGTGCTGACGATCGACGAGCTCGACCTTGCGCACTCCGTCGAGGGCCGGATCGACGGCCGCGGCGAATGACCGCGCGCGACGACGTCCTCGCGGCGCTCAAGGGCGTCACCGACCCGGTCAGCGGCCAGGATCTGGTGGCGGCCGGGCTGGTCCGGGCGCTCACGGTGGCCGGCGGCGCGGTGCGCTTCGTACTCGAGATCGACCCCGCGCGGGCCGACGCGATGGAGGCGGCCAGGGCCGAGGCCGAGGAGGCGGTCGGCGCGCTCGCGGGCGTCCGGCAGGTCTCGGCGGTGATGACCGCGCACAAGGCGACCGCGCCGCCGGAGCTCGATCTCGGGCGCCGCGGCGAGGCGCAGGGGCCGGAGAAGATCCCCGGCGTCGAGCGCATCATCGCCATCGCGTCGGGCAAGGGCGGGGTCGGCAAGTCCACCGTCGCCGCCAACCTCGCCGCCGCCTTCGCCGCCGAGGGCAGGCGCGCCGGGATGCTGGACGCCGATGTCTACGGCCCCTCCCAGCCGCGCATGCTGGGGGTCTCCGGCCGCCCCGCCTCGCCCGACGGCAAGACCATCCTGCCGATGCGCAACCACGGCGTCACCATGATGTCGATCGGGCTGATGACCCGCGAGGACGAGGCGGTGGTGTGGCGCGGGCCGATGCTGATGGGCGCGCTGCAGCAGATGATGAGCCAGGTGCAGTGGGGCGCGCTCGACGTGCTGGTGGTCGACCTGCCGCCGGGCACCGGCGACGTGCAGATGACGCTCACCCAGAACGCCGAGGTGACCGGCGCCATCGTGGTGTCGACGCCGCAGGACGTGGCGCTGATCGACGCCCGCAAGGGGGTCGACATGTTCCGCAAGATGGAGACCCCGATCCTCGGCATGATCGAGAACATGTCGACCTATGTCTGCACCAATTGCGGCCACGAGGCGCATCTGTTCGGCCATGGCGGGGTGCGCGAGGCGGCCGGGCTGCTGGGCGTGCCGCTGCTGGCCGAGATCCCGCTCGACATCGACATCAGGACGGCCGCCGACGGCGGCGCGCCGATCGTCGTCTCGCGGCCCGCCTCGCCTTCGGCCGCGGCGTTCCGCGCGCTGGCCCGTCTGCTGATCGAGGACGGCAACGCGTGAACCGGGAGGGCGACAGGCCGAGCTTCCCGCCGCTGTTCGCCGGCGTCGAGGTGGCGGGCGGCACCGACCCCTTCGCCAAGGCCTGCGCCGAGGCCGGGCTCGGCTGCGATGCCGGCACCATCGTCTACAATATCGGCCTCGACCGGCTGGCCGCCGCCATCGCCTTCGCCCCCGAGGTGGCGCTGGAGGACGCGATGGCGATGCTGCCGGCCTGCGGCGTCGGGTTCCAGAACGCGCTCGGCGCGCTGGCCCCGCCCGAGGTCGCGGTCCATCTGACCTGGCAGGGCGGCATCCTGGTCAACGGGGCCGCCTGCGGCGGGCTCCGGGTCGCCGCCGCGACCGCCGATCCCGACGCGGTGCCGGACTGGCTGGCAGTCGGGCTCGAGGTGACGCTGATCCCCGACGACCCGGACGCGCCGGGCGCCGATCCCGGCCGCACCTCGCTCTACGAGGAGGGCTGCGTCGAGGTCGCACCGGCCCGCCTGCTGGAGGCCTGGGCGCGGCACACCCTGGTGTGGATCAACCGCTGGTCGGAGGAGGGCGCGCGCCCGCTGCACGCCGAATGGCGCGGGCTCGCGCACGGCATGGGCGAGGAGATCGCGCTGGACCGCGGCGGCGCGGAGATGCATGGTATTTTCGTCGGCATCGACGAACGCTTCGGGCTGCTGCTCCGCCGCGGCGGGGAGACGAGTCTGGTGCCGCTTAGCGACCTCCTGGAGGCATGACGGTGAACCTCGCCCGCGCGATCCATTTCGACGAGAGCGACATGCGGGTGTTCTACGCGCCCGCGCGCACCGGCGAGTGGTGCGTCCCGGGCGGGTTCGAGTTCTCCGACTGGGGCGAGGCGGACCTCGCCGGCAAGGCGCGCCAGGCCTTCGCCAATGGCTGGCTCGGGGTCGAGACCTTCGGCCGCGTCACCTTCGTCGCGGTCACCCGGATCGAGCCGGACGAGCTGGAGGCGCTGGCGAAGCGGCTGGCCGAGCACTTCGTCGAGATCTACGGCGCGCCCTCGCTCGAGGCGGCGCTGCCGGTGGCGCGCGAGGAGCTGGCCCAGATGGCCGAGCTGTGCGAGGACCACGCGCCCAACACCCTGCTCACCGTCGCCCGCGAGCTCACCGAGGCGGGGGTGCGGGAGAGCTTCCGGGCGATCGAGGCCGAGGACGCCGGGCTCGAACAATTCGCCATCCACGGCGACCCCGAGGGGCTGCATTAGGGCGCAGCGCGCGCCACGCGTCATCCCGGGCATCCGCGCCGCGGGCACGACCCCCACCCTCGACAGGCATTTTCGCGTTTACTGATGTCCAAGTTTTCCGGGTCTGCGATAATTCCGGCATGGACGGGTTCTGGGGGGCGCTGGCGCGGGCGGTGGGGCTGATCCTCGCCTGGGATGCGGAGCTGATCGAGATCATCGGGCTGTCGCTGCGCGTCACGCTGAGCGCGGTCGCCGCGGCCTGCCTGATCGGCCTGCCGCTGGGCGCCGCGGTGGGCGCGTTCCGCTTTCCCGGGCGGATCGCGGCGACGGTGGCGCTCAACGCGCTGATGGGGCTGCCGCCGGTGGTGGTCGGGCTGATGGTCTATCTGACCCTGTCGGCGTCCGGACCGCTCGGGGTGCTCGGCCTGCTCTACACCCCGGCGGCGATGATCGTCGCCCAGACCGTGCTGGTCGCCCCGATCGTCGCCGCGCTGACCCGCCAGGTGGTCGAGGAGCTCGACCGCGAATATGCCGAGCAGTTCGCCTCGCTCGGGCTCGGGCCGCTCGGCCGCGTCCGCGCGCTCTTGTGGGACGCGCGCTACGCGCTGCTCACCGTCGCGCTCGCCGGGTTCGGCCGCGCCACGGCCGAGGTCGGCGCGGTGATGATCGTCGGCGGCAATATCGACCACGCCACGCGGGTGATGACCACCGCGATCGCGCTCGAGACCTCGAAGGGCAATCTCGAGCTCGCGCTGGCGCTCGGCGTGGTGCTGATCGCGATCGCGGTCGCGGTGACCGGGACGGTGATGACCCTGCGCGCGTCCGCGGTCCGCATGGCCTATGGCTGAGCCCCTGCTGAGCGCCAGCGGCCTGTGCTTCGAGGCCGGCGGCGGGCGGCTGATCGACGGCGTCGATCTCGCCATCCGGCCCGGCGCGCGGGTCGCGGTGATGGGCGCCAACGGCGCCGGCAAGAGCCTGCTCTTGCGCCTGCTGCACGGGCTGATCCGCCCGAGCGCCGGCGAGATCCTGTGGCGCGGCCGCCCGCCCGGGCGCGAGGCCCGCCAGGCCCAGGCGATGGTGTTCCAGCGCCCGGTGCTGCTGCGCCGCTCGGTGCGCGCCAATCTCCGCTTCGCGCTGGCGGCGCGCGGGGCGGGCCGGGCCGACCGCATCGCGCGCGCGGAACAGGCGCTCGTCCGCGCCCGGCTCGACCGTCTCGCGCAGCGCCCCGCGCGGCTGCTCTCGGCTGGCGAGCAGCAGCGCCTCGCCGTCGCCCGCGCGCTCGCCTGCGCCCCGAGACTCCTGTTCCTCGACGAGCCCACGGCGAGCCTCGACCCGGCCTCGGCGCTGGCGGTCGAGGCGCTGATCCGGGACGCGCATGCAGACGGCGTCGCCATCGTGCTGGTGACCCACGATGCGGGCCAGGCGCGCCGGCTGGGCGACGAGCTGGTGTTCCTCGACGCCGGCCGCGTCGCCGAGACCGGCGCGCTGCCCGGCGCGCTCGAAGCGCCGCGCTCCGAGGCCGCCCGCGCGTGGGTCGAAGGCCGCCTCCATACCGGGCCGGCGCGATGATCCGGCGCGGGCTGATCGTCCTCGCCTTGCTCGCCGCGCTGCCGGCCGGGGCGGCGGACCGCTTCATCGTGCTGCAATCGACCACGTCGACGCGCAACTCCGGCCTGTTCGACCTCATCCTGCCGATCTTCCGGGCGAGGACCGGGATCGAGGTCCGGGTGGTCGCGGTCGGCACCGGCCAGGCAATCCGCAACGCCGCGCGCGGCGACGGCGACGCGCTGCTGGTGCACGACCGCGAGGCCGAACGGAGATTCGTCGCCGCGGGGCACGGGACGGCGCGCCACGACGTGATGTACAACGACTTCGCGATCGTCGGCCCCCGCGCCGATCCGGCCGGCGTCGCCGGCATGGCCGACGCGCCGGCGGCGCTGGCCAGGATCGCCCGGGCGCGCGCTCCCTTCGCCTCGCGCGGCGACGACAGCGGCACCCACAAGGCGGAGCTACGCCTGTGGCGCGCGGGCGGCATCGACCCGGCGGCGCAGTCCGGGCGCTGGTACCGCGAGACCGGCTCGGGCATGGGGGCGACGCTCAATGTCGGCACCGGGATGGGCGCCTACGTGCTGACCGACCGCGCCAGCTGGATCGCCTTCGGCAACAAGCGCGGCCACCGCATACTCGTCGAGGGCGACGCCAGGCTGTTCAACCAGTACGGCATCGTCGCCGTGAGCAAGCGGCGCCACCCGCGGGTCAAGGCGAAGCTCGCGCGCGAATTCGTCGACTGGATGCTGTCCGGGGAGGGCCAGGCCGCCATCGCCGCCCACCGCATCGACGGCCGGCAGCTGTTCTTTCCGAATGCGCGGCGGTAGGGGCGGCAGTCACTTCGACCGATCGGAGCGGAGCCAGGCCGACCGGTTCATGGCCCGGGCTCGGTTCGATCGGGCGCTTCGGCACTGTCCGCCCCAGCGCCCTCCGCCGTCTCTTGCGCATCTTTCTCCAGCTTTCGCTCCATCGCGCCGATTTTCTTGTCGGTCTTGAACTGGCCCAAGGCGTGGACCGCCCAAATTGCCGCGGGTATCCAGCCGATGACGGTCACCTGGAGCACCAGGCAGACGAAGCCTGCGATGGGTCGCCTGATGGTGAAAAACAGGATCCACGGGACAAATATCGCGAGAAACAGTCTCATACTATTCTCTTTCAGATTGTAGTAGGGGGGAGATTAGCACAGCGACGCGCGAGCGCATCCAGCGTTGTTCACGATTGAGCGACTTGCACCCGATCCAGCCAACTGGACCGGACAACAGTGGAACAACTCTAGCCATGACGAGGTGGGAACGCTGTGCGAGAACACACGGGCTTGGGAGACAAGAAACCAGCCATAGGCGCGCGGCGCGGGAGCGAGCGATGAAGAGAATGACATACGACGCCACGGCGCAGCTCGGCGTCCCGGTCACGCTGATCGACGCCGTGTCGGAGGACGGCGACGGCGCGATCGAGATCCCTCGGCTGGACATGCTGCTGGCGACGGTAGCCGTGGCGCGGGCGCTCGATCCGGCCCGCATGGTTGGTGCGGAGCTGCGCTTTCTGCGCCATGTGCTCGACTGCACGGGAAGCGAATTCGCCGCGGCCCTCGACCTCAGCGACAAGGCCGTCGTCTCGCGCTGGGAGAACGACGCGACGCGGCCGGGCCCCTACACGGAAAAGGTCATCCGGCAGCTCGCGCTGAACCTGCTCGCGCGCCGCGCGCCGGGGGTCGAGATCGGGGAGAACGCCATTCCGGGCATGAAAATCCGCCCGCGCGGCGAAGCGTTGCCGATGACGTTCGCCCTGCGGACGCGGCACGCATCGGACGGCCGCGCGCGGCGCTGCTACGTGCCAGTCCCGGCCGGCCCGACGGCGCCGGAGAGCATGGTGGCGGCATCGGTCGAGGCTTAGCCGCCTTCCACCCCTTCCCCCGCCCGCCCGGGTAATGCACAAAGGGGGGAGGGAGGCGGCATGATCCTGCGACTGCTTTCGGCGGCCCTCGCCGGGCTGGCGCTGCTGGCCCAGGCCGAGGCCCGTACGATCGTCGATTCGGCCGGGCGCGCCGTCGCGGTGCCGGACCGGGTGGAGCGGGTCTTCGCCTCGGGGCCGCCGGCCTCGATCGTGATCTATGCGCTCAAGCCCGAGGCGCTGCTCGGCTGGCCGCGCGCGCTGCGGGGCTACGAAAAGCCCTATATCGCGCCCGCCTATCGCGAGCTGCCCGAGACCGGGCGGCTCACCGGGCGCGGCGGCGAGGCCAATCTGGAGCGCGTGCTGGCGCTGAAACCCGATTTGATCGTCGATTTCGGCTCGGTGCGCGGCACCTATATCGACCTCGCGAACCGGGTGCAGGACCAGACCGGCATCCCCTACATCCTGGTCAACGGCCGCTTTGCCGAGACCGCGCGCTCGCTCCGCCTGCTCGGCCGCGCGCTCGGGGTGGAGGCGCGCGCCGAGGCGCTGGCCGGCGACGCCGAAGCGACCTTCGCCGCGCTCGATGATGCGCTCGGCGCGGTGCCCATGGACCGGCGGCCCCGGGTCTATCTGGCGCGCGGCCCGGACGGGCTGGAGACCGGGCTCAGGGGCTCGATCAACACCGAGATCATCGAGCGCGCCGGCGGGCGCAACGTGGCCGACGTGCCGGGCCGCCGCGGGCTGATCCAGGCCTCGCCCGAGCAGGTGATCGTCGCCGATCCCGACACAATCGTCACCTGGGACCGCATCTTCTACGCCCGGGTGTGGCGCGACAAGCTGTGGCGCGGGGTCGCCGCGGTGCGCGCAGGCCGGGTCTATCTCTCGCCCACCGCGCCGTTCGGCTGGATCGACCGCCCGCCCTCGGTCAACCGGCTGATGGGGCTGAAATGGCTGGCCGGGCTGTTCTACCCGGAGCTCTGGACGGGCGATCTGCGGCGCGACGCCGCCCGGTTCTACCGGCTCTGGTACCGGGTCGAGCTCGACGAGGCCGCGCTCGACCGGCTGCTCGAATGGGCGCGGGGGCGCGCGCCCTGACCGCCGGGCGCAAGGCGGGGATGGCGCTCTGGCTCGGCGCCGCGCTCGGCGTGGGCGCCTTCGCGGCCCTGCTGGTCGGGCCCTACCCGCTCGCCATCGGCGAGGCGCTCGCCATCCTCGCGGGCCGCGAAGGGGACGGGCGGGCGGAGACCGTGCTGCTCGCGATCCGGCTGCCCCGGGTCGCCGCCGCGCTGCTGGTCGGCGCCGCGCTCGCCGCCGCCGGCGCCTGCTACCAGACGCTGTTCCGCAACCCGCTGGTCTCGCCCGACATTTTGGGCGTCTCGGCCGGGGCCGGGCTGGGCGCGGTGCTCGGCATCTTTCTCGCGCTGCCGGTGCTGGCGATCCAGGCGATGGGGTTCGCGGGCGGGCTCGCCGCGGTGGCGCTGGTGGGCTTCGTCGCCGCCGCGGTGCGGGTCGGCGACCGCACCCTGATCCTGGTGCTGGCGGGCGTCGTGGTGGGTGCGCTCGCGGGTGCGGCGACCTCGCTCCTCAAGGTGCTGGCCGATCCCTACGACCAGCTGCCGGCGATCACCTTCTGGCTGCTCGGCAGCCTCGCCGGGGTCAAGACCGAGGACATCCTGCCCGCCGCCCCGGCGGTGCTGGCCGGGCTGGTGCCGCTGGTATTGCTGCGCTGGCGGATCAACGTGCTCGCGCTCGGCGACGAGGAGGCGCGCGCGCTCGGCGTCGAGGCCGGGCGCCTCCGGCTGTTCGTCATCATCTGCGCGACGCTGATCACCGCGAGCGTGGTCGCGGTCGCCGGGGTGGTCGGCTGGGTCGGGCTGGTGATCCCGCATATCGCGCGGATGATCGTCGGTCCCGGCTTCGGGCAGCTCCTGCCCGCCGCCGCCCTGCTGGGGGCGGGCTACATGCTGGCCGTCGACACGCTGGCGCGCACGATCTCCGCCGTCGAGGTGCCGCTCGGCATCCTCACCGCCGTGGTCGGCGCGCCGTTCTTCCTCTGGCTCCTGGGGCGGGGGCGCCGGACATGGGCGTGAGCGTCGAGACCCGCGATCTCGCGATCGGCTATCCCGGCCACGCGGTCGGCTCGGGCATCGAGCTCGCCGCCGGGCCGGGCGAGATCTTGTGCCTCTTGGGCCCCAACGGGTCGGGCAAGACGACGCTGTTCAAGACCCTGCTCGGGCTGATCCCGGCGCAAGGCGGGGAGGTGCTGCTGGCCGGCCGGCCGCTGGAGGCGCTGGCCCGGAAGGAGATCGCGACCCGCGCCGCCTACGTCCCGCAGGCCCATGCCGCGCCCTTCGCCTACGCGGTGCTGGAGGTGGTGCTGATGGGCCGCACCGCCCGGCTCGGCCCGTTCTCCCAGCCCGGCGCGGCGGACCGCGAGGCGGCGCGGGCCGCGCTCGCGAAGCTGCGTATCGAGGACCTCGCCGAATCCGACTACACCAGGCTCTCCGGCGGCCAGCGCCAGCTCGTGCTGATCGCCCGCGCGCTCGCCCAGGAGACCCCGGTTCTGGTGATGGACGAGCCCACCGCCAGCCTCGATTTCGGCAACCAGGCGCTGGTGCTGGGCGAGATCGCCGGCCTCGCCGCCGACGGGCTCACGGTGATCCTGTCGACCCACGACCCGGACCATGCGTTCGCCGTCGGCACCGCCGTCGCGCTGCTGCACGAGGGGACGGTGCGGGCGACCGGCGCGCCGCGCGATGCGCTGACGCCCGGGGCGCTGAGCGCGGTCTACGGCGTCGCGGTCAGGGTCGAGGACCTCGCCGACGGCAGCACCGTCTGCGTCCCCTCGCTCGGGCGCCGGAGCGATGGCGGGTAACCGCCTGCCACGCCCGGTAGCGAAGCCTCAGAGGATTTGCAATCTGCGCGCGCCGGGAATAGCATCGGGCGATGGCAGAAAGCGTCTCCGTCCCGATATTCGACACCCAGCGCGCCGTCGAGGATCTCGTCGCGGCCGGGATGCCGCCCGAACAGGCTGTCGGCGTCGTGCGGCTGCAGGCGCATTGGGTCGACCGCAGCTTCGCCACGGGCGAAGACGTCGAGCGGCTGCGGACGGACGTGAACGGGCTGCGCGGGGGTCTGGAGGCGAAGATCGAGTCCCAGGGCGCGGAAATCGGGAAGGACATGGCCCGGCTGCGCGAGGATCTGGACCGGCTGCGCCTGGACCTGGAGGCGAAGATCGAGTCCCAGGGCGCGGAGATCGGGAAGGACATGGCCCGGCTGCGCCTGGACCTGGAGGCGAAGATCGAGTCCCAGGGCGCGGAGATCGGGAAGGACATGGCCCGGCTGCGCGGGGATCTGGACCGGCTGCGCCTGGATCTGGAGGCGAAGATCGAGTCCCAGGGCGCGCAGATCGCAAAGGACATGGCCGGGCAGCGCGTTGCTCTGGAATCGAAGATCGAGGCCCGAAGCACGGCGCTCGAAGCCAGGATCCTCGCCTCGGGGATCACCACCACGAGATGGGTCACCGGGACGCAGGTCGGAACCTCGGCCATCTTTCTGGCGGCGCTGCTGGCGGCCCTGAAGCTGTAGCGCGCGGGTCCCTCGATACGGCGCCGACGCGCCTGCCCGGGATGGGGAGGGTCGTCGGGACCGCCCCGCACCCTCCATCATCCCGAGTAGCGGCCCCTCGGCTTCGCTCGGGACAGGCCAAGCCGGGTATCGAAGGACGGCGGCGGCGCGGCGCCGTATCGTGGCCTGATCCCGAGCAGCCGCGCGGTGCCGTAGCGAGGGGCGGCTTCCCGCCTTGGAGCGGGTCCCGGTTTGTGCGATCTTTCCCGTCATGAACCGACGGCAGTTCCTCGCGGCCTCGGCCGCCTGCGCGCTCGCCCCGGCACCGGGCCGGGCGGCGGCGCTGCGGCTCCGCGCCGGGCCGGCCAGCGTTCGCCTGGTGCCCTTTGTCGACGGGCCGACGGCGATGCTCGGCTTCAACGGCGCGACCCCCGGGCCCGAGATCCGCGTCCGCGCCGGCGGGCGGGTCTCGGTCGGCTTCGAGAACGCGACCGGCCAGCCGAGCGCCATCCACTGGCACGGCATCCACATCGACAACGCGATGGACGGGGTGCCGGGGCTCACCCAGGACGCCGTCGCGCCGGGCGCGGGATTCGCCTATGACTTCGCCGCGCCGCATCCCGGCACCTACTGGTACCACGCCCATCACCGCTCCTGGGAGCAGGTGGCGAAGGGGCTGTACGGCCCGCTGATCGTCGAGGAGCGCGACCCGCCCCGGGTCGACCGCGACATAACGGTGGTGCTCGACGACTGGCGGCTCACCGAGGACGGCGCGCTGCACCCGAGCTTCGGCGACCGGCACGACTTCTCCCATGCCGGGCGGCTCGGCAACTACGCGCGGGCGTTTTTCTCCGCCGCAACGGTGCGGCGGGGCGACCGGGTGCGGCTGCGGCTGATCAACGCGGCGACGGCCCGGACCTTCAAGGTGAGGATCGGCGGCGGCGAGGGCGGGATCGTGGCGCTGGACGGCATGCCGCTCGGCCAGCCGGAGCCGGTCGGCGAGCCCGTGCTCGCGCCCCCCCGCCGGGCCCGCCGGGGGCGGCTGGGCGAGCCGGTGCTCGCCCCCGCCCAGCGGGCCGACATCGTGCTCGACGTGGCCGGCCCGCTGGTCTTCGATTTGCTGCCCCGGGGCCAGCCCTACGCGCTCGGGACGATCGCGGCCGAGGGAAGCAACCCCGCGCCGGCCGGCGGTCCCGTCGCCGCCCTGCCGCCCACCCCCGTCCCGGCGCCCGACCCGGCGCGCGCGCGGCGGCTGGTGCTGGCCATGCAGGGCGGCGCGATGGGCGGGCGCCACGGCGGCGACGACTTCTGGGCGTTCAACGACCGCTCCGGCGTGGGCGAGGCGCCGTGGCAGCGCTTCGCGCGCGGCGAGACCGTGCGGATCGCGATGCGCAACGACACCGCGTTCCCGCACGGCATCCACATCCACGGCCACCATTTCCACGAGCTCGGCCCGGACGGCGCGCCCGGTCCTTACCGCGACACCACGCTGGTCGAGGCGCGCCAGAGCCGGGACGTGCTCTGCGTGTTCGACAACCCGGGAAAGTGGCTGATCCACTGCCACACGCTGGCGCACCAGGCCTCGGGCATGAAGACCTGGGTCGAGGTCGCGTGAGGCGCGCGCTCGCGCTCCTCGCCGTGCTCCTGCCGTCGGCCGCACTCGCCGGCCACGAGCTGGACAACCGCGACCTCGGCAACGGGCGGGTGCTCTACAAGGAGCACTGCGCCTCCTGCCACGGCGCCGAGCTCGAGGGCCAGCCCGACTGGCGGAAGATCGGCAAGGAGGGGCTGCTGCCGGCGCCGCCGCATGACAGGACGGGCCATACCTGGCATCACGACAACCGGCTCCTGTTCGACTATACGAAGCTCGGCGGCAAGGCCCTGATGGAGGCGCGGGGGGTCGGCGGGTTCAAGAGCGGCATGGAGGGTTTCGCCGACGTGCTGAGCGACGACGAGATCTGGGACATCCTCGCCTATATCCGCTCCACCTGGCCCGAACGCATCAAGCGGATACAGGCGTCACGGAACCCGCCGCATGACGGGTAGGGGGCCGGCGATCTCCCTCGGCTTGCGGCGGCGCCTTGCCCGCTTGGTGTCGACCGGCGCCGTATCTCGTCGATCTTGCCGGGTCCGGGCGCGTCACGCTGCCAGCCGCGGGATGAGCCGCTCGGCATTGCCGCGGCAGACTTTTTGCACGTCGTCCCCGCCGAGGCCGAAGGCTTCGAGCCCGCTCAGGGTTTCGGCCGTGCTTCCGAACGGGTAATCGGTGCCCAGCAGCACCTGCGAGACCGGCACGTAGTCGAACAGCGCGAGCAGCGCGGGGCGGTTCGCGGCGAGAGCGATGTCGTAGTGGATCCGGCGCAGCTCGTGATCGATGCCCTTGGGCATGCGTTCGGCGTGCGCCCGCCCCAGCCCCATCACCCCGGCCCGGCCGGCGAAGATCGGCACCGAGGCGCCGGCGTGACAGACGATGAAGCGGATGTCGGGGCAGCGCGCCAGGGTGCCGCTGAACAGCAGGCTGAAGACGCAGCGCGTGGTGTCGGCGGTGAACTCGACCAGCGCGGGCGGCACCCAGTCGATCAACCCGGCGCAGCAATTCGGTTCCAGCGGGTGGATGAAGACCACGGCCTTGCGCCGGTCGAGCTCGTCGAACACCGCGTCGAATTCGGGAAAGCCCGGCCACTTGTCGCCATAGCTGGTCATCAGCTGGATGCCGTCGGCGCCCAGCGTGTCCATGGCGTATTCGATCTCGGTCAGGGTTCCCGCGACGTCGGGCATCGGCACCGAGGCGAAATGGCCGAATTTCGCAGGTCGCTCGGCGCGCAGCGCGGCGGCATGTTCGTTGACCGTGCGGGCGAGCGCGCGGTTCTCCGCCTCGGTCCGGTGGTGGATGCCCGGGGGCGAGAGGGACAGCATCGCGGTATCGACGTCGTTGCGATCGAGCTCCTCCAGCGTCCGGTCGAGCGTCCAGTCGCGCACCGGCGGCCGCTCGGTCATGGCGCCCATGTTGGCGAAATATTCCGGTGGAAAGAAATGGTGGTGGACGTCGATACGTCCCGCGCCCGCGCCGTTGGCCATTGGAGTCCCCCAGCTTCTTCGCCGGCAAGCTAGCACCCGAACGGGGTGCGCGGAAGCGAGCCGGCCCACCGCCCCGCTTGGCCCGGGAACCGTCAATGCACTAACCTTCCGACTGGACCGGCGGCCGGGGCGGGCCGGGGCCCGGGGTCGCCGCGCCCATCCAGGCCCCCGCTGCCGCCCCCGCCGTGCCCGGGTCGACTTCAGGGAGACAACCGCCATGATGATCGCCGGCCTCAAGGACTCCCGGCTTGTCCTCGTCCTGCAGACGGACCACTCCAGGGTCGCCGGGCTGCTCGCGGCGCATTGGGGGAACGCCCGGTTCGCCGAGCCGGCGCCCTACGGCTCGATGGTGCTGGCTGCCGAGGAGCACGATGCCGGGTGGTGGGAGTGGGAGGCCCGCCCCACCCTCACCGAGGACGGCTACCCGATGGACTATATCGGGAGCGTCGGGAACCTCGGCTCCGTCTGGCTCGAGTTCTACCGGCGCGGGATCGAGCGCGTCGCGGAGCAGGACCCCTATGCCGGGCTGATCATCCTCATGCACGCCGAGGGGCTGTGCACGCAGGGCAAGGGGCTGATTTCGCACATGCCGGATTTCTCGCCGATCCCGGAGGTGCGGGACGCGCTCGACCGCTGGGAGGCCAGGCGGCAGGAGCTGATCGACCAGCTGCGCGGCTCGGCGGCCTATCGCGATTTCGCCAGCGACCGGGAACTGTGGCGCAACTACCGGCTCATGCAGGTTTTCGACCAGCTGGCCCAGTTCATCTGCAATCGCTACCCGTTCGACAGCGAGGCGCGGAAGAACGGCCCGTCGAACGAGATCGGGCACGTGCCGGTGGGCCCCGGCCAGGACGACGCGGTGCTCACAGTCGACGTGCTCGACGGCGCGCGCGCCCGTGTCCACCCCTACCCGTTCGACCGCAGCCCGCTCGAGATCCCGATCCCGGCGCGCCTGGTTCCGGATCGGCGGTATGAAAGCCAGGAGGCATTCCTGCACGACTTCCACAGGGCCGAGCGTTGCGTCATCGCCTACAGCCTGCACGCCGGATAGCCTTGCGGAGGGCGGGCGACCGGTAGCCGGCCTGCCCCCGAAGCCGCCCCGACCGGCGTCATCGGCATGCGGCGCGATGCCAGCGCCTTCAACGGGGCGGGCATCCCGGCCGTGGGCTGCGGCCCGGGCACCCGGGACCCCATCGCCGATGGCGTCGTCGCCGGCCTCGCCGCGCAGCGCCCGCGCCGAAGTTGAATTCCGGCCGGACCGATCGAATCTCCGCTTCATGGGTGCGATACGCGAATCCGGTCCCGCGGGCGGGACGGCGTGACCGGGCTGGTCATGCGCGGCGTCGCCGGGCTGCGCGGCGGGGTGGCCCCGGTCTGGGGCCTCGTGCTCGCCATGCCGCTCGCCGTGGCGGCGCTCGACCCCGAAAGCCTCGCCTCCATCCTGCGCGTCGCCCTCGGCGGGTTCGCCGGAACCCTGCCCTGGGTCGCGGCCGCGGTCGCGCTGGTCGCCGGCCTCAAGGCGAGCGGGGCGACCGCGCTGGTCGCGCGCGCCTTCGTGGGGCGCGAGACGCGGATGATCGTCCTCGCCGCGCTCCTGGGCGGGCTCGCGCCGTTCTGCTCCTGCGAGGTCATCCCGTTCGTCGCCGCCCTGCTCGCGCTCGGCGCGCCGGTCTCGGCGATCATGGCGTTCTGGCTGTCGTCTCCGCTGATCGACCCGGCGACCGCGCTGATCACCGCCGCCGCGCTCGGCTGGGAGTTCGCCGCGGGCAAGGCGGTGGCGGCGGTGGCGCTCGGGCTGGCCGGCGGCTTCGCGGTCCGTCTCGTCGCCCCTATGCCGGCCTTCGCCGCCCCGCTGCGCGCCGGCAAGGGCGGGCTGTGCGGCGGCTGCGAAACCCCGCTGGCGGCGGGCGGGACGCTGTGGCGGTTTTGGCGCGAGGCGCCCCGTGTCGCGACCTTCCGCGCCGAGGCGGCGGTCAACGCGCGCTTCCTCGTCAAATGGCTCGCTTTCGCGTACCTGCTGCAGGCGCTGCTGGTCGCCTACCTGCCGGCGGAGGCGGTCGCGGCGGCGGTCGGCGGGGACGGTCCGGCGTCGATCGCGATCGGCGCGCTGATCGGCGCGCCGGCCTATCTCAACGGCTATGCCGCGCCCGCCCTGGTCGCCGGGCTGGTGCAGCAGGGCATGAGCGCGGGCGCGGCGATGGCCTTCATGGTCGCGGGGTCGGTGAGCTGCATCCCGGCCATGGCTGCGGTGGTCTCGCTGGTGCGCGGCCCCGTGTTCGCCGCCTATGTCGCCCTCGGCATCGCCGGCGCGCTGGCGAGCGGCGCGGCGTTCGGCGCCGTCATGGGCTGAAGCACCCGGCACCGCCCGCCCACCGAAGGCCGGCCGACACCGTCCCGTCGACCGCCGACACGAGCGCGATCCCCATCCCGACCGGCAGGCGCTTTCGCAGCCTTGGCTGCGACACGATTCGGGCATTGCGTCAATTGTTAAGAATGCCTATGATTCGCATTACTAATGCGTCTCATTATCATTGATTCCCCGGGGGCACGAGGCCGGTTCCCGCGGGCCGAGCGAAGGGGATGCGAAGGATGAGAGCGGGTCGGTTCGCGGTGGCGGTTGCGACGGCAGGCGTGGGGCGCGGGATGGCGCGGGGTTCCGTCGGGGAGCGGCTGCAACGGAGGCAGCGGCGGATTCGATACCCGGCACGGCGGGTTGCCGCCCGGGGCCGGACGATCGTCGAGCTCGAGGGGCCGGCCGCTTCCGGAAGCGACGGCGCGGCCCCGTGCTGATCGTGCACAACATCGATCCCAGGCTGCTCGGCGAGCTGCTGCACGAGGCGGCGCGGGCGCGCAGCAAGGAGAGGCCGCCCCGGCGGCGGCGCGCGGCGACGGGGCAAATGCCGCAACCGGCGCGCCCGGACCGCGAGCCCGGCCGGGCAGGGGGGGAGAGGACGGGCCATGTGCGTGTTGCGCGCTGATCCCGCGCCGCCGGCCGCGCCACGCAAGCGCCTGCGGCTGTGGCAGCTGACGCCCGGCCTGCACTGCGCGGTGCTCGGCACGTGTTTGAGCTTCGCCGATCTGGTCAAGACCGGGCGCAAGGCGGGGATCGTGCCCGAGCCCGACGCCACGGATTACGAAATCCATGCCTGGTTCGTGCAGCACGCAGGCGAGCCGGGCCCGCTGACCCGGTTGCTGCACAAGCGGCTCGACCGGGCCTGGCGCGCCGCCGTCGAGGCCGCCCGGGCGGCGCGCGACGAGGCGGCGCTGGCGGCGTTCTGGTCGCGCGCGGTGGCGAGCGGCGACATCCCGGGGCCGTTCTGGGCGGTGGTGACCCATCCCGCCGCGACCGACGATCTGCGGGCCGAGGCCTATGGCGACGTGCACATGCTGTCGCACCGGATGGGTAGCGCCAACCGGGACGCGTCCAAGCGGCTGCGCGCGGCGGAGGCGGAGCGCGACGCGCTCTCCGGCCGGCTCGCCGATGCCACGCGGCGCCTCGACCGCCACGCGCGGGAGAACGGGGCGCTCGAAGACCGGCTGCGGAACGCCGAGGCCGGGGCGGCGGCGCTGGCCGGCGCGGAAGCCCGGCTGCGCGGCTTCGAGAGCGGCGCGGTGTATCGACGCCTGCGCAGCGAACGGGATGCGGCCCGGGCGGCGCTCGACGAGGCGCGGCATGCCCGCGACGCCGGGGCGCGGCGGAACCAATCGCTGGAGCGGGCGCTCGCGGCGCTCCGCCGGGACAAGGACGCCGCCGCCGCCAGGCTGGGCGAGGCGGAGAGCGAGTGCGCGGCGCTGGAGGCGGTGCTGCGAGCGGGCATCGGCGGCGGGGCGGGCGTCGCGGAAGCGGAGACGCCGGCGATCGACCTCAGCGGCCGCCGGGTCGCCTATGTCGGCGGGCGCGATGCGGCGATCCGCCACTTCCGCGCCCTGGTGGAGCGGGCGAACGGGCAATTCGCCCATCACGACGGCGGCCTCGAGGACGGGGCGCAGCGGCTCGACCGGGTGCTCACCCAGGCCGATTTGGTGCTGTGCCCGGTCGACTGCGTGAGCCACGGCGCCTGCCTGCGCGCCAAGACGTTCTGCAAGCGGACCGCCAAGACCTTCGTGCCGCTCAGGAGCGCCAGCCTGTCCTCGCTCGCCGCCGGGCTGCACCGCGCCGTGGGCGGGGAGAACGCGGCGGCCGGGGAGCGTGCCGGTTCCGCGCGTCATTGAGTTTTCAAAAACCCGAACCGGTCCGTCGGGGCCGAAAACTGGAGGAAGCGACAGTATGAACAGAACCATCATCGCGGGGGCGGCGGCGCTCTCGCTCGTAGTGGTATCCGGCGGCGCGCTGGCCGACGGCATGGTCTATGCCGGGTTCCCGGTGACCGTGAAAGGGTATCAGGGCAAGAAGACCGATTCTGTCTCCTATACCGGGCAGATCGCGCGCCACGCGCTGCACGATTCGCTGAAAGAGCTCGCCGCCTCGGGGAACGGCAAGCCCGACCCGGAGCTCAAGGCGAAGATGATGGCCTACTTCTCGGGCAAGGATTCCGGGCGCAAGATCCTGGCGCCGGCGAGCAGGGGAAAGTTCGCGGTCAGGCAAAGCGAGGTCGACGCGATCTCCGGGGGCAAGAACCTCGCCGGCAAGACCTACAAGGCGGCCGTCGCCGGGATGCCCAACGGCATGACCGGGCCCGAGCTGGTCGCCTTCTGGATCGACAAGGCGTCGTCGGCGAACAAGGGGTTCGATGCCGCCAACGGCTACGATTACGGCCAGCTGATCTCCAAGTTCGTGATGGGCGCGGTGTTCTATAACCAGGCGGTCGATACCTACCTCGACGAGTATCTGGGCGCGACCAAGAAGCCCAACGACCAACCCTACAAGAAGGGCGCGGCCTATACCGGCAAGGAGCATGCCTGGGACGAGGCGTTCGGCTATTTCGGCACGCCCGCGCACACGCTCCAGCTCACCCCGAAGCAGGTCTACGACATCGCCAAGCGCAAGGACGTCGCCGCGGCCGATGCGAACGGGGACGGAAAGGTCGACCTGAAGACGGAGATGACCTTCGGCCCGGCCTATTACGCCGCCGGGTTCGACGCCTCGGTCTACGACAAGGGCAACAGGACGTCGTACCTGCACACCATCGCCAAGGCGTTCCTCGACGGCCGCAAGCTGCTGGCGAGCGCGAAGGGCGAGAAGCTCACCGACGACCAGCGCGCGAAGCTCAAGGGCTACGCCGCCGTGATCTCGGAGAACTGGGAGACGGTGCTGGCCGAGGCGACGTTCAAGTATGCCGGCTCGGTCTACAAGGACATGGTCAAGCTCAAGACCATCGTGGACGCCAAGGGGGACCCGGCCAGGGCGTTCCGCGCCTACGCCAAGCACTGGGGCGAGCTAAAGGGCTTCTCGCTGGCGCTCCAGGCGGGCAGGAACAATCTCGGCGAGACCGCGACCCGGATCAACCGGATGATCGGCGCCGGCCCGCTGCTGCTCAACGCGAGCCAGGTGGTCGACATCGACCGGAAGGGCAACTACCTGCGCGACCAGGGCTCTGACTGGGGCGAGTACATGCTGCACATGGCCAAGGTGCAGGCGCTGCTGATCGAGAAGTTCGGCGTCAAGGCGCGCAACAACGACGTGACGGGGGACATCAGGGCGCTCGCCGACAGCCTCGGCGGCAAGGCCTCGGCCGAGAACGACTAGTGTCCCCGTCATTTCGACCGGAGCGAAGCGGAGTGGAGAAACCTCCCTGCCCGCGTCCCCCCATTCGTTATTTCGACCGAAGCGCGAAGCGCGAAGTGGAGAAACCTCCCAGCCCCACCGGCAACGCCCCCCTCGTCATTTCGACCGAAGCGCGAAGCGTGGAGTGGAGAAACCTCCCTGCCCCGCGGGGACGAGGTTTCTCCACTCCGCCGTGCTGCCGCACGGCTCCGGTCGAAATGACGAGAGGGGGGCCGTGCTGCCGCACGGCTACGCCCCGGATCAAGTCCGGGGTCCGTCGAAATGACGAGGGGGGGGCGCCGTGCTGCGCACGGCTACGCCCCGTCGTTTCCACCGGAGCGCCGCCAGGCGCGTCCTTTCCCCCGTCATTTCGACCGGAGCGCTGCCAGGCGCGTCCTTTCCCCCGTCATTTCGACCGGAGCGCCGAAGGCGCGCAGTGGAGAAACCTCCCAGCCCCATGGGGACAAGGTTTCTCCACTCCGCCGTGCTGGCGCACGGCTCCGGTCGAAATGACGAGGGGAACCGCCGTGCTGCCGCACGGCTACGCCCCGGATCAAGTCCGGGGTCCGTCGAAATGACGAGAGGGGGGCCGTGCTGCCGCACGGCTACGCCCCGGATCGAGTCCGGGGTCCGTCGAAATCACGAGGTAGGCTGACGGGCCGTTCCATGGACATCTTCGTCGTCGAGTGGGTCGAGCGCCTCGCCGATCAGCTTCTGAACCCGCAGAAGCGGGTCTTTCTCGGCTATCTCGCGAGCGCGCTCGTGATCGCGGTCGCGGCGCAGCGGGTCGTCCCGCGAAATGCGGGGGGCGCGTTTGCCCGCCTGTTCAGCCCGCGGATATGGTGGTCCCGCTCGGCGCGGGCGGATTACCGGATCGCGATCCTCAACCAGGCGGTGATGATGGGCGTAGCGCCGCGGCTGGTCTCGACGCTCGGCCTGGCGACGCTCGCCTTCGAAGCCCTGCATGTCTGGTACGACGGGCGGCCGGTCCTGCTCGCCGATGCGCCCGGCTGGGCGGTGGCCGCTTCGTTCACCGTCGTCCTCTTCCTGCTCGACGACGCGACCCGGTATCTGCTGCACCGCTGGCTGCACACATGGCCGGTGCTGTGGTGCTTCCACCGGGTGCATCACACCGCCGAGACGCTGACCCCGTTCACGGTCTACCGCACCCACCCGGTCGAGGGGGTGCTGTTCGCGCTCAGGGCGACGCTGGTGCAGGCCGCGAGCGTGGCCGGCTTCGTGTTCTTCTTCGCCGACCGGGCCGAGCTGGTCACCGTGCTCGGCGCCAACGCGTTCGTCTTCGCCTTCAACGCCGCGGGCGCCAATCTGCGCCACAGCCATGTGCGGATCTCCTACGGGCGGATCGTCGAGCGCGTGCTGATCTCGCCCGCCCAGCACCAGATCCACCACTCCGTCGCGGCGCGGCACGCCAACCGCAATTTTGGCGCCGTGCTGGCGGTGTGGGACTGGATCGGCGGCAGCCTCTGCCTCGCCGGCGGGGACGAGCTCCGTTTCGGCCTGCCCGGCGCCGGCGCCGCGTGCCACCGGCTCGGCAACGTCTACCTCGCCCCCTTTCGGGATGCCCTCGCGATCCTCTACAAGACCCTGTTCGGGAGACACGCCAGCATGTCGACACGCCATTTCAGGCCGGGCCGCCGGGTCGGTATCGCCGCCCTCGCCGCGCTGCCGGCGATCCTCGCCGCCCCTGGCGCGCCGGGGCAGGAGCTCAACATCTACTCCCACCGCCAGCCCTTCCTGATCGACCCGTTCATCGAGGCCTACGAAGAGGAGACGGGGGTCAAGGTCAACACGGTCTACGCCAGGAAGGGCCTCGCGCAGCGCCTCCAGGCCGAGGGGTCGCGCAGCCCGGCCGACGTGGTGCTGACCGTCGACATCGCCCGGCTCCACGTCTACGCCGACAAGGACCTGCTGGCGCCGGTGGAGTCCGCGGTGCTGAAGCAGAACATCCCGGCCCATTTGCGCGACCCCGAAAACCGCTGGTTCGCCTTCTCCAAGCGGGCCCGGGTGATCGTGGCGTCGAAGGCGGCCAGGGACGCCTCGACGATCGGCAGATACGAGGACCTGGCCGACGCGCGCTGGAAGGGCCGCATCTGCGCGCGCCCGGGCAGCCATGTCTACAACCGGGCGCTGGTCGCCTCGATGATCGCCGCCCATGGCGAGGAAGGCGCGCTCGCCTGGGCGCGCGGCGTGGTGGCCAACCTGGCGCGCCGTCCGCAGGGCAACGACCGGGCGCAGGTCAAGGCGATCTTCGAGGGCGCCTGCGACGTCTCGATCGTCAACGACTACTATTTCGGCAAGCTCGGCGCGTCCGGCGTCCCGGCGCACCGCGACTGGGCGCGCGCCGCCCACCTGATCTTCCCCAACCAGGACGGCCGCGGCACGCATGTCAACATCTCCGGCGGCGGTGTCGCCAGGCACTCCCGCGACAAGCCGGGCGCGGTGCGCTTCCTCGAATTCCTGACCTCGGAGACGGCGCAGAAGCTCTACGGCTCGGTCAACTTCGAACACCCGGTCAACCCCGCCGTCGCGCCGCCGGCGGCGGTCAGGGCCCGGAGCGGCTTCCGCGAGGACCGCATCCCCATCGCCCGCATCGCCACCCTCGCCCCGCGGGCGCAGAAGGTGATCGACAAGGCCGGGTGGTAGGGGGGTCCTCGGACCCTTCGTCATTTCGACGGACCCCGGACTCGATCCGGGGCGGCCCCAATTCGTCATTTCGACCGGAGCCGTGGGCAGCACGGCGGCCCCAATTCGTCATTTCGACCGGAGCCGTGCGTAGCACGGCGGAGTGGAGAAACCTCCCCGCCAATGGGGACGAGGTTTCTCCACTCCGCGCTTCGCGCTCCGGTCGAAATGACGGGGGGTTGCGCGTGGGGCAGGGAGGTTTCTCCACTACGCACCTTCGGCGCTCCGGTCGAAATGACGAGGGAGGGAGTTGGGCTGGGAGGTTTCTCCACTACGCGCTTCGCGCTTCGGTCGAAATGACGGGGAGCGGGCGGGTGTCCGGGGCGGGGTGTGACAAGACAAAGAACCAGCGGGTGGCATCGTCGGCTTGTCACGGGTCGTCCGATCTCCCAGTAATAGACATTATATCCAATGGGTTATGTGGGTGTCAAGGGCGCGGTAAGGCAGGGCCCGGGAGACCTACGGGGAGGACGTATGGAGAATTTCAGTTGCATTAGGGGAGTGGATCCGGCGGACGGCCGTGTAAATAGGGCATCATGATCGGGCTGGACACTGGACTTTCCAGGCGACATGCGAATGCCATACGGGATCGATGCGGTGAGGAAATCCGTAGGATATATAGGCAGCTTTACAGTAACACGGAATCCCGTATGTTTCTACTGGAAGCGGTCTTTCAGGACAGCGGGCTGCGATGAGCGGTGACGGCGAGCGGCGCCAGCGCGCGGTGATGGCGACGGACGAGGAGTGGGAGCGCATCGGCCGCGCGGCGGCTTCCGCCGGCATGGACCGCTCGCGCTTCGTGGTCCACCGCGCGCTGATGGCGGAGCCGTTGCCGGCGGAAGTGCTGCGCCGCGCGGTGCGCGAGATGCTGGTGCAGTCGGCTCTGGAGGAGCGGCGGCTGCGCGAGGCGGGGCTGGGCGGGACCTGGGAGGATGCCTGCGACGCGGTCGACGAGTGGATCGGGCGGGAGGGCATGCTGGAGCGCCTGACCGACGCGGGCGCGGCGAACCGCTGGAAGGCGGTCGGGGACCCGGAGGCCGGGTCGTGACGGAGGAGGATCGCCCCGGGCGGCGGGCGCGGAGCCTGCACTGCAAGCCGGACGAGCAGGCGCTGATCCGCGCGCGCGCCCTGGCGGCGGGGAAGACGAACTCGGGCTACGTGCTGGACCTGGCACATGCCGACGACCCGGAGCGCCACGAGCTGGTGCTGACGGCGGACGAACAGACGGAGCTGCGCGACGCGGCGGCCGAGCTGCGGGCGTTCGTGCGGGCGCTGATGGTCGGGCTGCCGGAGACCGGCGGGCTGAGCCTGCTGGCGGCGATCGCGGTTCTCGGCAAGGCGGGCAGGCGATGAAACGTCCGCGGCGCCGGCGCAAGGCGAAGGTCGGCAAGCATATCTCGATCTCGGCGCGCGACCCGGAATGGGAGGTTGTGCAGCGCAACGCGAAGCGGCGCGACCTGTCGATCGCGCGCTACGTGATGTGGCTGGTGGAGCGGGATGCGGCACGGGAGACCGCCGGGGAACCGGAAGGCCCGGCGCTCGCGCTTGAGCGGGACGAGCAGCGCGAGCTGCTGGAGGCGGTGCGGGAGATCCGGACGCGGATGCTGGAGGGGGCGGACGCGGGCCCCCTGGTCGCCCGCATGCAGGAGCACGTCGCGATCCGCTTCAACGCCTGGGTGTCGGAGATGGCGGGATCGGGGCGGCTGGACGAGCTCCGGGCGGCGCTCGGGGCGGTGCTCGGCGACGAGCGCGCGCGCGAGGTCGCGGCCAGGATCGCGCCGTCGCCACCGCCGCCGCCGGTGCGGCCGCAGGCGCCGACCACGGGAAAGCGCGACGGGGACAAGGGTTCGGGGCAGTGCGATCTTCTGTGACGCCGCTCTCCGGCGGCGGCGCATTCGCGGCAGCGGCGCAAGGAGACGGCCATCATGACCGGCGACGAAAGCGGCAGGCGGACCCGCCCGCCCGATGTGCTGGGCCCCCTGCCCGGGGCGGGCCCGGCGAGCGATCCGGCGGCGCTCGATGAGATCCGGACCGGCATCGCGGATATCCGCCGCAAGATGGACGCACTGGCGGCGGCGGACGGACGGGCGCGGCCGGCGGCCGAGGCGCTGGAGGCCGCCGTCGAGGACGCGGTGAAGCGGATCGTCG
>MPNO01000069.1 GCA_002239065.1 Defluviicoccus sp. bin129
TGGCTCGACCGGCCGGCGGCGGCGGCGGCCGCCGCCGGGTTCGGGGCGGTCGAGATCCAGCTCCCCTACGACCGGCCGGTCGAAGACTGGCGGCGGGCGGTCGAAGCGGCGGGGGGCCGGGGCTCGGGCGGTCACCCCCCCGGGGGGGGACAGGCTGTGGGGCGGGCGGGAGGGGGCGGGGCTCGCGGTCTGGGTCGTCAGCCCGCCGGTGGGCGACATGCTGTCGGGCGGGCCGGGAGGAGGACTTTCGCCAGGCGCTGGAGGCCGCGCGCGAGGTGGCGGCGGCGCTCGGGCGCGGCAACGTCAACGTGCTCGCCGGCTATCCCGAACGGCACGGCTTCGACCGCGCGCGCCGCCTGGACACCCTGGCTGACAATTTGCGGGTCGCGGCCGACGCGATGGGCGAGATCGGAATCGGCGTGGTGGTGGAGGCGGTCAACACGGTCGACCGGCGGGGCCTCCTGCTGTCGACCAGCGAACAGGCGCTGGAAGTCATCGACCGGGCCGGGCACGGCAACCTCGCGCTGGAGCACGATCTCTGCCACATGGACATCATGGAGGGCCGGCCGGTCCTGTCGATCGGCGTGGAAGAGTGACCCCCTACTGGAGTGGGCCCCTGGGATCGGACAGTTTCATGCGGCGGTTTTGACCGGGGTGCGGGGCTGTTCCTCCTCGAAGCGGTTGGGGCTCAGCTATCCAAGCGCCGAGTGCAGGCGCCTCTCGTTGTAGCTGTCGATGAAGCGAGGCAGGTGCTCGGCAACGTCCCCGGCGCGCTCGAAGGCCATGGGATAGACGCCCTCGACCTTCAGCGTCTTCAAGAAGCTTCGCATCATCGCGTTGTCGTAAGGCTTGCCGCGGCGTCGCATCGAGCCCACCAGGCCGTGCTCGCCGAGCCGGGTGCGGCAGGCCTGGGCGGCGTATTGCGAGCCCCTGTCCGAGTGGTGGATACACCCGGGAGGCGGGCTGCGGCCTTCGATCGCGGCGGTCAGCGCCGCAAGGGTCGGCCGCGCATCGATCCGTCGGCCGAGGGCGTACAGGACCCTGGTCGGCGCCCAGATGCGTTACGCCGTCCACGACCGAAACGGCTGGCCGCCGGCCATGCTCGGCTTCTCCACCGCCGCCTGGAAGCTCGCCCCGCGCGACAGGTTCATCGGATGGACGCCGGAGATGCGCGAGAAGAACCTCCCCCTGGTGATCGACAACCCGCGGTTCCTGATATTGCCCTGGATCGAGATCCCCAATCTAGGCTCGCACATCCTCGCCCACATACCCACAGGCGCAACAGCAGCAACAGGAAGATCGATTCAAGAGGATTCTGGCGGCCTGAACTTCAACCGGAATACACCTTAACTCAGCCGCCAAGCTGTCCGAAAAGGCGAGGCCACCTCACCGCTGCGACCGATGACACGCCTTCAAAATCATCGATGGCGCGCTGACTTTCTCACCCGGACCGATCAGGAAAAGACGACCTGAATGTCGGTGTATTCCACCAGGCCTTCCTCGCCGAACTCGACCCCGAAGCCGGAGTGCTTGACCCCGCCGAAGGGCGCGTTGGGCTGGATCATGCCGTGCTTGTTGATCCAGACCGAGCCGCATTCCAGCTTGTCCGCGATCCGCTTCGCCTTTTCGGGGTTGCGGCTCCAGACCGAGCCGCCGAGGCCGTTCGGATTGTCGTTAGCCCGGTCGATCGCATCCTCGATCCTGCGGTAGCGGATTACGGGCAGGACGGGCCCGAACTGCTCCTCGTCCACCAGCCGGTCCCCGTTGTCGAGATCGGCGATGATGGTCAGGGGATAGAAGTATCCCTTTCCGCCCGTCCTATTGCGGATTTTCCCGGGCTTGCCCCCGAGGAGCACGCGGCCCTTCGGCTTCGCGCTCCGCACCAGGCCGGCAACGACATCGTACTGTTTCCGGTTCTGGATGGGCCCGATGACCACGTCTTCGTTCGTCCCCTTGCCCATTTTCATCTTGCGCGCGAACGCGACGAGCTCATCGCAGACTTCGTCGTACACGTCGTCGTGGACATAGAGCCGCTTGAGCGCCGCGCAGGTCTGACCGCCATTGATGAAGGCGCCCCAGAACAGACCTTCCGCGATCTCCTTCGGATCGACATCCGCAAGCACGATACCGGCGTCGTTGCCGCCAAGCTCGAGCGTCAGGCGTTTCATGGTATCCGCCGCGCGCGCCATGATCTTCCGGCCGGTGGCGCAGGAACCGGTGAAGACGATCTTGCCGATCCCTTGATGGGATGCCATCGCCGCGCCCAGCCTGTCCTTGCCGGTCACGCAGTTGACCACTCCCTTGGGCAAGACCTCGTTCATCAGTTCGATGAGGCGCAGGGTCGACAAGGGCGTGAACGGCGAGGGCTTGCAGACCACGGTGTTGCCCGAAAGCACCGCGGGCACGATGTGCCAGATCGCGATCAGGACCGGAAAATTCCACGGCGTTATCGAGCCGACGACCCCGATCGGCTTGCGGTGGAGCTCGACCCGGCCCTCGTCGTTGTCCTGGAGCACCTTCACGGGCAGCGAGAGGCCGGCGGTGTAGCGGGTCCAGGCGACCGCGCCGCCGATCTCCCAGCGCGAGCCGAGCCCGTTCAGGGGCTTGCCCTGCTCGGCGGTCAGGAGTCGAGCGAGCTCCTCGGCGTTCTTCTCGATCCTGGAGGCGATCTTCAGGCATGCCGCCTGCCGTTTGGCTTCGGGAACGTCGCGCCATTTCCCGAATGCCCTGCGCGCCGCCCGAACGGCGGCGTCGAGGTCCTTCTTCCGCGCCAGCGGCGCCAGGCCCGCCCGCTTCTCGTTGGCGGGGTTGAGGACTTCGAAGCACCGCTTGGCGGGAACTTTCCTGCCGTCGATGACCAGACGGAACGGGTCCATTTCGAGGCTCCCTCAGTTTCTCTTTCGCGGCTCGACACCGCCGTGCCAGTCGCGGAAGTGGTGCCGGTGGGTCTCCAGATAGGCGCCCGGTTTCATGTGCGCGTCGTAGAAGTCGAGATCGAGATGGTGCGCCTGGATCATCAGGGTCAGCTGGATCGGATCGACGGTCGCCGGGAACTTGCCGAAGGTGTCCAGGATGTAGCCGCAGATGTCCTTGACGCATTGCACACCCTCCGGCGAGGCCTGAACCGTCGCCGCGTCGAATTCCGCGTTGGCCGCGACATGCGGCTTCAGCATCCCCCGACCTTCCCAATCGTCCATGCTCATGGTCATGCCCTCGATTGCCGCGTCGACGGCGGCGGCCATGTCGGCGTGGTAAGGGGGGCAGAACGCCTCGAAGACGCCGTCCCTGCCGACCGGCACCGGGAACGGGTCGGAGCGCGACTGAACGAAGCGGAAGCCGAGCCCGCGGCAGGTCGGCGTTCCCCCAAGCACCACGAGGGACGAGAAACCGCCATAGAGCCAGCCGCCGATGCCGGTTGCCTGCATGGCCAGCGTCATCAGCTGGCCCATGAAAGCGCCCTCGGCCAGCATCCCGTCGGACAGCATCTTCTCGAGCCGCGTTAGCGGCAGAACCTTTCTCCTGGACAGGAAACCGCTGTCGACCCACGCCTGATTGCCGCAGGGGCGCATGCCGTTGCGGTCGTCGACGATGTAGTAGCCTCCGTCCCGGGCGTAGCGGCCGGCCTTGGAGTCGCATAGGTTGAGGACCAGCTTGATCATGTCCTTGGTGACGTCGATCACCGGCATGAACAGGGTCGTGCCCGGCTTGTTGGTCACCCATTGGTTGTGCGGCCACACACCGGGCTCCACCCCGGGAAGGTCCATGCGCGCGTCATCCAGCTTTTCGACGCAGGTCTCGTAGAACCCGAGCACCTTCTCGCGGTCGGCCGGGCTCTCGTACTCGCGCATCCCGGTCATCGCGGCCCGGTCGGCGTTGACGACATAGACTCCGTGGTCGTTGGTGAAGAAAAGGCGCGCACGATGCGAGCCCATTGCCGACGGGTAGGGCTTGCCGATTGTTTTCACCATGCCGCCAGGAAGCTCGGTCTCCGCCAGGATCGGCCCCGTCGTCGCGGTGGCGGCGGCGACCAGGATCGCGGTTTCCAGGTCGTCGAGACCCACCGGTTCCTTGTCGGAGCGGTGGCGGAACGGCCCCTTGGTCATCTCCATGCCGAGGCCAAAACGCCGGGAGCGCCGCCCCATGATCGCGTCGAACAGGGGATAGTCCCAGGCGGCGTCGGCCTGCGGCGGCAGTCCCGGGGGTTTCGGGTCACTCATTCGTCGCGCTCCCTGTGTTGCGCTTTCGGCCGAACACCGCGTAAGGGATGAGGCGCAGCGAGAACCGCCAGAAAGCCGGGTTGCCGATCGTGAGGCGCAGCATTTTCAGCACGTCGTCGCGGCTCATCGAGGTTTCCGCCTCCCACACCCCCATCTTGCCGACGACGACGACATCGTTCCCCGCGACCTTCAGCGTCTCGATATCGAACTCGAACTCTCCCGCGGCGGATTCGATTTTCATGACGCTCTCCCCGACCCTTCTTTCACGGGATCATCTTCCAGTAGGCATCCTTGCGGGCGATCAGCCCGTTGCGGATCTTGTAGAGATCCAAGCCCCGCGATTTCCGCCAGCGCCCGTCGGGCCCCGGGTACTCGACCCGGTAGGTCTGGATCACGGTCCGTCCTCTGAACCGCCACACCGAACGGCTGAATTTCGGGCCGTTGGGCATGGCGAACCGCATCTCCATGGCGGCGAGGGCGTTTTCCCTTCCATAGGCGACCTCTCCGTTGGGCATCCGCCACTCGAATGAAGGCAGCAGGCAGTCCGCGATCGTTTTCAGGTCCTGCCTCGTGAACCCCTCTTCGAATTTCGCGATCAACTTCCTGCAGGCGAGCTCCGGGTCGGTCTCCGCCGGCATCGGATCCCGGAGGATTTCCTCGACGCGCTGGCCGGACTTGTTCTTGACGATCTTCATCGGCGTCCGAGCGTCGGCAACACGGTGACGATCTCGGGCACCGCCACCACGAGCGCGATCAGTGCGACCAGGGCGCCGCAGAACGGAAGCACGCCCAGGAATACCTGTGCGAGGGAAACGTCCGATGCCAGCCCGCGGATCACGAACACGTTGATCCCCATCGGCGGCGTGATCAGCGCCAGCTCGACGGCGATCACCACGATGATCCCGAACCAGACCGGATCCAGACCCATGCCCGAGACGATGGGAAAAAAGATGGGGATCGAGAGAATGATCATCGCCATCGTGTCGAGAAAGGCGCCCAGCAGGATGTAGATGCCGATGATCAAGACCACGGTCATGATCGGAGAGAGATCGAGGCCGACGATCCAGCCGCCCAGCAGCGCCGGCGTGCCGCTCAGGGAGAGGAAGCCGGAGAACAGGATCGCACCGATGAGAATGAGGAAGATCATCGCCGTCGTCTGCACCGTGTCGATCAGGCAATGGAGAATGTCTGACAGGCCGAGCCGGCGCATGGCGACGCCGATCGCCAGAGCGCCCACCGCACCGATGCCCGCCGCCTCGGTCGGCGTGAAGATGCCGGCATAGATCCCGCCGATCACCAGGACGAACAGGACCAGGGTGGACCAGATCTTTCCCAGGATCCCCGTGTCCGAACCTGTCCCCGGCTCGTCGGAGACCCTGGGCGCGCTCGACGGGTCGAGACGGACCACGACCAGCACCGTGATCATGAAGAAGAGCGTGAGGAGCAGGCCCGGGATGATTCCGGCTATGAAGAGGTCGCCGATGCTGGTCTCGGTGAGGATGCCGTAGATCAGCATGATGACGCTGGGCGGGATCAGGATGCCGATGGTTCCGCCCGCCGCGATCGCCCCGGTCGCCAGCCTGTCGCTGTATCCGAAGCGCCGCATTTCGGGGAGCGCCACCCGGCCCATTGTGGCGGCCGTGGCCAGCGATGACCCGCAGACCGCGCCGAACGCGGCGCAGGCCGAAATGCTGGCATGGGCGAGACCCGCCCGGTAGCGGCGAAGCCACAAATTGAACGCGGCGTAGAGGTCGGAGCTGATGCCGGACCTGGCGGCGAAATCGCCCATCAGAACGAAGAGCGGGATCACCGCCAGGTCGAAGCTCTGGGCGGACTCGAAAACCGAGATCCCGGCGAGCGAGAGCGCGGCATCGGGCCCGACGATCATCGCGGTGCCGAATATGGCGGTCCCCGACATCGCCAGCCCGAGATGGGCGCCCAGGAACAAGGCGCCGAACAGAAGCGCGAACACCAGGGGAACGAGAAGCCCGGTCTCCATGACGTTCAGTTCCGGGCCCGGTCCGCCGAACCGCGCAGGTCCTCGATCAGGCGCGCGACCAGGGCCAGCAGGAACAGACAAATCCCGACACACATGACGATGGCCGTGGGCCAGAACGGCAGCTCCCAGATCTGGGTGTATTCCTGCTCGTCGATGATCTCGCCGGTCTTGACCAAGAGCCGCCAGGCGAGCAGTCCGGTCACGGCGACCGCGAGCCCGGAGTTGACGATCTCCGACAGGCGGCGGGCCGGCCCGGGGAACAGGTTTTGGAAGGTCTCGACGACGATATGCCGGCGATTGATCTCGGTGATCGCGAGGCCGCAGAACACCAGGATACCCATCATCAGCTCGACGCTCTCCACGGTGCCGACCAGGGCGCGCCCGAAGAACGTCCGCCCCACGACATCGAGGAAGGTCAGGGCCATGATGCCCGCAAGCACCATGGCGGCGAACCGGGCGAGCCCCGATGCGGCCCGCCCGATCCCGCGGTTCAGAAAGGGGACCACACCCCGTTGGCCGATCGTCAGAGGGCCGAGACGATGGCGTGGTAATCCGCGAGCAACGCCTTGCCGTCGAGCCCGGCCTTGTCGGCTTTCGCGACCCAGGCATCGGTGATCGGCTGCACCATTTCCCGGAGTTTCGCGGTTTCGGCACCGCTCAGCACGGTGATCGTGTTGCCGTCGGCCTTGGCCGCTTCCATTCCGGCCTGCTCGGCGGCGTCCCACTTCTTCGAGATGAACCGCGACCCCCATTGGCCGCTGACCTTCTCGACCGCGGCCTTCTGGCTCGCCGACAGCTTGTTCCAGGTTTTGGGACTCATCGTCAGGAAGAAAATTCCGGCATAGGTTCCGCCGGGGATCTTCAGGTGGTGGCTGGTCACGCCGGCGAGCCGGAAGCCCTTCACCGATTCCCACGGGAATTGCGAGGCGTCCAGCGTGCCCTTGGCCAGGGACTCGTTGGTGGCGCCCGGCGGCATGAAGACGGGCACCGCGCCCAGGATCCTGGCGATCTTCACGCCATTTCCGCCGGTGCGGATCTTCAGGTCCTTGAAATCGGCAAGCTTCGTGAGCGGCTTGGCGCTGTGGTAGAGATGCGGCGCATGCGCGAACAGGGCGAGAAGCTTGGTGTCCTTGGTGTCGTCGGCCATGAACCCGTGCTTTTCGTACCAGCGCCACGCGGCGACGCCGGCGGCTTCCGCGGTGGGGGCGGCGAAGGGTGTTTCCACCGCCATCAGCTTCCAGAAGCGCTTCGGGTGATAGGCGGCCACGCTCCAGGCGATGTCCACGACCCCCTTCTTCGCGAGGTCGTACTGCCCGTCGGGCTTGGCCAGCGGCGCGGTCATCACCTCGACCTCGAGGTCGCCGCCCGAAGCCTTTTCGAGTTCGTCCGCCCAGGCCCGCAACGTTGCGGACATGTGATGGACCGGCGGCAGCCAGTTTGCGACCCGCAGCTTCGTCGCCGCGGCGCTGCCGTGTGTCGTGGCAAGAATCGCGGCGGTCGCCACGCCGGCGATCGCCAAGCCAAGTCTCGTCATCTGTCTCTCCCTTCGACCCGCCGCGTCTTGTCGTTCAGGCGGCGCTGCTCGTCCCGGCCCACATTTTTCCGACCGGGCGCCGAACCTAGGCGGCTGCCGGGGTGCTGTCAACAAAAATGAATATGAATTCATATATAGATTGACCGGCCGGCGGGTGGCCAGCTAGCCTGGATCCATGATCGAACGGCCAGGGATCGAAGAGCTGGAAGCGGAGCCGCCCGCGATCGAGGACAACGTACCGGGTGTCTTCAGGGCGACGCAGAAGCGCAGCATCCGCATAAGAGACGCCTACATCCAGGCCGGCTTTGAAGCGCTCAATGTCAAGCGGTTCAGGGACTTGCGGATTGCGGACCTCGCGCAGGCCTGCCAGTGCTCCGTCGGCAGCTTTTACACCCGGTTCCAGGACAAGGAAGCCTATTTCCGGGCACTCACGGCCGCGACCATCGCCGACTGCAACCGCCAGATCGACGCGCGCGTGTCGGCGGACCTGCTGAGAGAGATGGGGCCGGACCGGGCGCTCGACGAGCTGGTCGACCTCATGGCCGACATCTTTTCCGGGCGGTTCCGCGGCGTGCTGCGCGAGGCGCTGCTGCGGATATTGGAGCCCGACGATCCCTGGGCGCCGATGCGGGCCTCGGCGAGGCGGATCGTCGCCCACTACCACGCCGCGCTTTCCGACGCTTTTCCCCAATTCACGCCGGAAGAAGCGACGATCCGGCTGAGCTTCTGCTTCCAGATCATCGTCGGCGTCCTGCAGAACGACCTTGTCAACGATTACCACGTGTTCTCGACCAGGGACCGTTCGGTCCGGGCGGCGCTCAAGGAGAACATCGCGCGCTACATGGCGAGCTGACGGCGGCGTTCAGGGCGTCCAGGAAAACGGTCTGGTGAGCGAGAGAGTCCGTTCCTTCGCGTCATACCATCCGGCCGGCCGGCATTCGTCGGTGTGCATGTAGCAGCGCAGGCGAACCGCGCGGCTGCCCGGCGTGAATGTCAGAAGCCGGCTGTGCGGCATGGCGTGGTCCTCCACGAAATGGCGCGTCAGGGCCGCGACGTTGATGAAAGTCGTGCCGCCATAGCGCGTTTCGATATGGGACTTGCCGCCCCGCTCGTCGTCGGGATCGGTATGGGTGTGGCCGCCGAACCACAGATCGACCGCACCGGGATGCTCGGCGAGGTAGCGCTCGAAACGCCCGGAATCCGGGGCGCCGCCGACCCAATAGAGGTAGGAAGCGCCATTCGGCGTCCCCTCGGCGTAGTAACCGTGGTAGTCGGTCTGCCAGGCGCCGTCCGGGCCCTTCTTCATCCCTTCCCATTCGCCGCTGGCGACGGTGGTTTCCTTGAGGACGTAGTGGTGCACGGTCACCACGATCCGATCTCGGCTGCGCTCGACCATGTCGACCCACCAGTCGAACGTCTCCGAGGTTACGACGCCGCCGGGATTGCCGCCGAGGGGGCCGCGGCCGAGCGGCTGCGACCGCTCGTTCACGTCGCTCATCATGAGCAAGCGGATGTTGCCGGCGTCGAACCAGTAGCGTTCCCACGTGCCGTGGACGGGATAGGGATAGCGGCCGCGGTCGACGCCCGATGTCGCCGGGTTCTCGCCCATCGGATCGATCCACTTGCGGAACCAGCGCCCGTCCGGCCGGTCGAGCGGGTCGCGGTCGTGGTTGCCGCAGACGCTGTAAATCTGCTCCCGCCGATGATCCTGCAACGCGCCGAACTGTCGGACGATCTCCGCGCCCTCTTCGTCGTTGGGCGGGCCGAAGGCGGCGCTGTAGTCGCCGACATTGACGCAAATGTCCCAGTCGAACGGAGGCGCGCCATGATCGTTGCCGCGCTCGGACTGGCGGAGCGCGTCGGCCAGGCTCTCCCGCCCGCACGACTTGTCGTGGATGACATGGGCGCAGCCATTGGCCCAGAGGTGGAACGGCCCTGCGCCGGCGGTCATTGCCCGAGCCCCCGGCGCGGACGACGGCCCAGCCAGAACACGGCAACGGCGCTGAGCGCCAGCATGAGGATCAGGAACGGATGGCCGAGGAGGGCCTGGGCGTCGTCGAGCAGGATCACGGTGTGGCGGAGCGAACGTTCGACCATCGGCCCCAGGATGAACCCCAGGATGAAGGCGATGATCGAAAAATCCAGCTTGCGCATCAAGTAGCCGAGGATCCCGAAGACCATCATCGTCGCCACCGCGAACAGCCCGCCGCCGGCGACGAACGACCCGGTGATGCACAACAGGGCGACGGACGGCATGACGACGCTGCGCGGCGCCCGCACGGCGAGCGCGAAGACCCGCAGCCCGACGCTGCCCACCAGAAGGTTCATCACGTTGGCCACGATCAGGCAGCCGAACATGCCGTAGACCAGCACGGCGTGATCGCGGAAGATCATCGGGCCGGGCGTGATACCGTGGATGAGGAAAGCGCCGGCCAGCAAGGCCGCCGCCACGTTGCCCGGGATCCCCAGGGTCAGCAGGGGGATGAGATTGGAGCCGACGACGGCGCTGTTGGCCGCCTCCGTGGCGGCCACGCCTTCCAGCCGGCCCTTGCCGAACTCTTCCGGGTGTCTGGATGCCTTCATGGCGGCGCCGTAGCCGAGGAACCCGGCCAGGCTGGTGCCCAGCCCGGGGATCGCGCCCACCACCGTTCCGATCACCGCCGAACGGGCGACCGTCCCGCGCACCTGCCGGAAGTCCCCGCGGGTGAAGGCGTTATCCTCCCTTGAATGCGAGAAAGAGACCATGCCGTCCCCGGCGCCGCTTTCCCGCAAATGGGACCGCTCGATCTGCAGCACGACTTCCGAGAAGGCGAGCAGGCCGATGGCGACGCCGGCGAAGGAGAGCCCGTCCTCCAGCTCCAGAACGTCGAACGTAAGCCGCGGTATGGCCGCCTCCGGATCGATCCCCACCATGCTGAGCAGAACGCCCAGCACCGCCGCGATCAGCCCCTTGATCATCGACCTGCCGAGCAGCGCGGTCACGAACGTGAAGGCGAAGATCAGCACGCCGAGCAGTTCCGGCGGGCCCATTTTCAGGGCGATGACGGCGAGCGGCGCGGCGACCAGGATCAGCACCACGTCGCTGAAGGTGTCGCCGGCGACCGATGAATAGAGCGCCGTCTTGAGCGCCTTTCCCGCCTTGCCCTGGCGCGCCAGCGGATGGCCGTCCAGCGCGGTCGCGGCGGCTTCCGGCGTTCCGGGCGTATTGAGCAGGATGGCGGAAATCGAGCCGCCGAACTCTCCTCCCTTGTTGACGCCCAGCAGAAATGCGATCGCCGCCAGCGGCGACATGTAGAAGGTCAGCGGCACCGCGATGGCGATCGCCATCGGGCTGCTCAGCCCGGGAATGGCGCCGACCGCGATCCCGAGGACGACGCCGAACAGGACGAAGGCCAGCGTCGCCGGGGTCAGGGCTTGGGCCAGGCCCTCCAGAACGGCTTCCATCTGCTTAGGGCAGGGGTATGGTCAGGACCTGCCAGAACACGGCCCACAGGACGAGCGGCGCGGCGCAGGCCACGCCGCCGATCACCAGGGGACGGCGGATCCGCATCAGCAGCATCGCCCCGACGATGGCGACGGCGCCGCCGACCAGATAGCTGGCCAGCGCCACGGCTGCGAAGGCGGCGGCGAGCCAGAGCATCGCGAGGAAGACGAATTTCGCGTGGCGGCGGTCGAGCGCCGGTTCTTCCGTCGCTTCGCGCCGCCGCAGGCCGCGCAGCGCGAGCAGGACGGCGAGCGCGGTCATCAGGATTGCGGCGATTTCGGGCATGAAGGCCGGCGGCAGATCGTCCAATCCCGGATCGTCGACCGTCATCGGGATGAAGACGAATATCGTCGCGAACCCCGCCGCTGCGAGCAGCGCGCCAGCCGCGCAATCGATCGCCCGCATCCGGGGCCGCTCCGGGCGGCGGCGGAAGCGCGGGCTACTTCTTCAGCCCGGCCTTCACCTTGGCCCAGGCCGCGGCTTCGGCGCGCACTTCGGCGGTCAGCGCCTCGCTTCCCTGGTAATTGCCGGCGAGCTTGCGGCGCTCGATGAAGGTCTGGACGGGCTCCGAACCGATCGCCGCCTTGAGCGCCGCGTCCAGCCTGGACTTCACGTCGCCCGGCAGTCCCTTGGGCGCCGCCATGATGTAGGCGCCGCAGAAGGAAATCTTGTAGCCCATCTCCTTGAGCGTCGGAACGTCCTTCGACGGCGCGTTGAGCCGCCGGTCATCGGTCGCCGCGATCACCCGTACCTCGCCCTTGCGCAAATAGGGAATGTGGTGGCCGCCGCTCCAGCCGAGGTCGACATGACCGCCCAGAATCTGCTGGATGACGGCGGGCGTGCCCTTGACATTGACGACGCGAAGCTTGACGCCGTTCCGCCCTGCCAGATGCCGGAGCAGGAAGGTCGCCGGCGGCGCCGGGGAGGACGCCGACAGGGCCTCGCCGCCCTTGGCCGCCGCGAACGCGTCTTGCAGCGACTTGTATGGCGATTTCGCGGCAACGAAGATCGCGCACTGCGCCCGGGCGATCGAAGCCAGCAGGGTCGCGTCGTCCACCCCGTAGCGCTTCTTCTTCGCGAACACGGGGTTGAACGACCAGGTGCTTGTGACCGCGATGCCGATCGTATAGCCGTCGGGTTTCGCCTTCGCCAGCGCCGCCGCGAGAACGCCGCCGCCGGCGCCCGCCTTGGCCGTCGCCACGACCGGCTGGCCGAACGTTTGTTCCATGTGCCTGGCGATCAGGCGTCCGACCGTGTCGACGCCGCCGCCGGCGCGGAAACCGACAAGCATGGTGATCGGCTTGTCGGGATACGCTGCTGCCAGCGCCGGCCCCGCAAAGACCGAAATTCCGGCCAGGGCGCACAGCCCGATCGCCACCCTGCGCGCGACCGCTGGCATATTCCATTTCATGGTGAGTCCTCCCCGTTGTGGCGTCGAAGCCCTGCCGCGTCAGCATAGCCGAGCGCACTGAATCGTCACCAGTACCACCGGACATGGGCGATCGCGACCAGGACGGCGAGACCCAGCACGATGAAGGGCAAATAGGGCAGAAATGTGCGCAGGAACTTCATCCGCCACTCAGAGCCTGAACCCGAGGTCGAAGAAGAACCCGGCGACATAGAGCGCTCCGACCGTCCCGGTTAGGCCGCCCAGCATGAGCTTCAATAGATGCTCGGGAACGAAGCGCTGCGTCTTCGCCGCGCACCAGGCTCCGAGAATGCCGCCGGCGGCGGCGAAGCAACCCCACGCCCATTCCGGCGCGACGAGCGTGCCGGTCACGCTGGGCACGATCACGGAATAGGTGAAGAGACCGACCGCCGACAGCACGATGACGTAGGGAATCGTCGCCGCGACGAGCACATACATGGGCAGGCGGTAGATCGCCGAGAAGATCGGTACCAGAAGAAAGCCGCCGCCGACCCCGAGCGCGGCGGAGACGATCCCGACCAGGAAGCCGGTCAGCGTCAGCGCCGCCCGGGAAAGGCGCCATTCCTCGCCCCAGTAGCCGATGACGATGCGCCCGGCGTCCCGGGAAAGCGTCGCGATCCGCTCGCCCTCCGGAATGCCCGATGGCGCCAGGCCCTTTGCCCGCCGATCCTCGGATTCGCGGTAGAAACGGGCTTCGAGCCCTGACCCGCTCTTGCGGGCACGGAACCCGCGTATCGCCGCCCAGCCGAGATGTCCCCCCGCGACGACCAGCGCGAGACCGACGACGAAGGTGAACGGCCTCGCGTCGAACAGGACGGTGACCCGGATGAACGGCCCGATCAGCCCTCCCGCCACGCCGCCGAGGCATACCCACAGCGCGAGGTCGCGGTTGAACTGCCCGCTGCGGCGAAACCCGAACAGCGCGCCGAACGGGTTGAGAAATGTCAGCAGCTGCGTCGTCGGCGTCACGCTCGGCGTGGCGAATTGCAGGATCGACATCGTGTACGGCAACGCGAAGATGCCGGCGGCCTCGCCCACCACCGCCATGGTGTAACCGGTCCAGAAACCCATCCAGACCAGATGCCAGACCGGCACTTTCACGCCGGCGAGCGGAAACGCGACATCGCCGCCCGGGAGGAACCCGTGCTGCAGCTCCGCCGCGCCGAACCCGAGAGCGAGGACCAGAGCCACCAGGGGCACCTGCTCGGTCACGAACTCTCGCAGGAGGGGTTTCCGCGTCACGGGTATTGCAGGTCCGTCAGGTGAAGCGCGCACGAATCCGGCGTTCGAGAAGCGACGTTGCGAGGAAGGCGGCGACGGAGATCGCGGTTGCGACGACGCTGGTCCCGAAGGCCCGTTCGGTCAGGAACTCCTGCTTGGTCACCGCGAACAGATAGCCCAGCCCGGTGGTTCCCATCAGGAACTCCGCGATCATCGCGGCCAGGATGGCGTGCGCGGCCGCCAGCCGGAGCGCGATCGCCATGTTGGGGACTGCCGCGGGGAGCGCGAGCCGCCGCAGGGTGGCGCGCCGCGATGCGCCGAGGACCGAGAACAGGTCCTGGCTGCCATGCGGCAGGTCGCGCAGCCCCGCCGTGGTGAAGACGAACGACGGAAAGAAGGTGATGATCACGACGATCGCGATTTCGGTCGCCATGTTGTAGCCGAGGATGCGGGCGATGATCGGGATCAGGGATACGACCGGTACAGAGCTGAACAGCACCGCCGTGGGGCTGACGATGCCGCTCAAGAGCGGCGAGGACCAGGTCAGGATGGCGAGACCCGTGCCCACCGCGAGACCGCCCGCCAGCCCGACCGCGGCGACGAACAGCGTCACCGACGTGTTCTCCACGTAGATGCCCGGGTTCGAGATCATGTCCATGAACACGCCTTGCGGCGACGGCATGACGATGGGGTTGAAGTCGTTCGCCGCGACCCACCCTTCCCAGGCGACGAGGATCAGCAGGATTCCCCAGTTGAGCACGAAGAAGCGAGCCACGACGCTGCGCCGTTCCGCCGATCCCGTTCCGTCGAGAGTCGCCGCCACTGGATCCGCTACCGGAAACGGCGATAGGCCGCGCGCTCGACGAGCGTCAGCATGCCGAAGAAGAAAAGCGACGCCATGGCGGCCAGGAGAACCGCGGACCACAGCAGGTTGATCTGGAAGTTCTGCATCGAGTTGATGATCAGGATTCCGATGCCGCGCGGCGCACCGAACCATTCGCCGATGATCGCGCCGATCAGCGCCGCCGGCCAGGACAGGCGCAGCCCGCTCGCGATCGCCGGCACGGCGGATGGAAAGTTGAGGCGCAGGAAACGCTTCAACCGGCTGGAGCCAAGGGCGGAAAACAGATCTTCATGGGCCTGCGATGTGCTGGCGAGGCCGGAATTCATGGAAACGTAGACGATGAAGAACACGTGGATCGAAGCGACACCGGCGGGGGTCGCTTCGCGGCTGATCAGGATCAGGAAGATCGGCCCGAGCGCGATCGAGGGTATCGAATTGACCACCGCGGCGAAGCGGTCGGAACCGCGCTGCAGCATCGGCAGTGTATAGGCAATGCTCGCCAGCCCGATGCCGGTGAGCGCGCCGATCAGGTAACCGGCAATTGTCGATCTGAGCGTCGCGTCGATCGCGCGCAGGAACAAGGCGTGCCTGTCCGGATCGAACAGGTATTGGAGCACCGCCGTCAGCGGCGGCCAGGACAGGCCGGCAAGCTGGTAGTGTCCGATGACCTGCCAGAGCGCGAAGAAACCCGCCAGGCCGGCGGTACCGCAGGCGATCGCGATCAGCCGCGAGCTAGCGCCCGGCATGGGCCGTCGCATCGGTCGGATGCAGGGCGTCGGTCAGGTCGTCGACCAGATCGTGGAAGGTGGCGCTCCGCATGACCGCAGGATCCCGCGGGCGGTCGAACGGCGTCGCCACCTCGCGGATGATGCGGCCGGGCCGCGCGCTGAGGACGAGAACGCGGTCGGCGAGGAACAGCGCTTCGTCGACCGAGTGCGTGACCAGGACGGTGGTGATCCGCTGGCGCGACCAGATCCTTTGCAACTCTATGTTCATCTGACGCCGGGTGACCGCGTCGAGCGCGCCGAAGGGCTCGTCGAGCAACAACACCTCGGGCGATAGAACCAGCGACCGAGCGATGGAGACGCGCTGGCGCATGCCGCCCGAAAGCTGTCCCGGACGCGCGGTTTCGAACCCGTTGAGCCCGACCAGGTCGATCAGGCCGCCGACCGCTTCGCGGTCGACGGGTTTGTTGGCCAGGCTGAACGGCAGGGCGATGTTGTCGTGCACGTTGAGCCAGGGGAGCAGCGCATGGTCCTGGAAGGCGACGCCGAGCGCGTGACGCGCCGCCAGGCTGCCGGGCGCTTCCCCGCCGATGCTCACGGTGCCTTCGGTGGGGCGCTCCAGCGAGGCGACCAGCCGCAACAGCGTGCTCTTGCCGCACCCGCTCGGCCCCAGCAGGGCGACGAACTCGGACTGTTCGACCGCGATGGAGATGTCCTCGAGGGCCATCACGCCCGCGCTCTGCCCCTTGAGCGGAAATCGCTTGGTGACGTGCTCGATCGAGATCGCCGCGCCGGTCATGCCGTCTTCCCCGGGCGTCGCGTCTCAGCCGGCGACGCTTTGAAAACGGTCCATGATATCGGGCAGACGTGCATTCAGGTCGTGAACCAGCCTGTCGCGGTCGATCGTCAAGAGTTCGCGATCCTTCATGACGACGCCACCGTCTATCACGACCGTCCGGACGTCGCGCCCGACGACCATGGCCGCAACGGCGAACAGCGGATCGTAGCGCGGCAGCTGGTCCAGCTCGCCGCATTCGAGGATCAGGATATCGGCCTTCTTGCCGACCTCAAGGCTGCCGATCTCCGCTTGCAGTCCGAGCGCGGCCGCACCGCCATTCGTCGCCACGCGTATCAACTGTTCGCTTGGCATGATGTCGTGAAAGTGGAGCGGCGTGCCCGCCACGGCCTGCTGGCCGATGCGCGCCGCGTGGGACGCCCGGAAAATGTCGAGCGAACTCCACGAGGCCGCCCCGTCGGTGCCCAGCCCGACCCGAATGCCGCGCTGCCACATGCGCAGCAGGGGGTGGGGGCCGACATGGTAGTTGTTGAACGGACAATGGCCGACCGAGCAGTCGCGCTCGGCGTAGAGGTCGAGCTCGCCGGGCGAGACCAGGGTCGAATGGGCGGTATGGAGGAAATCTCCGAGAGCGTCGATGCTCTCCATGTATTCCGCCGGTCTCTTGCCGAACCGCTCCATCGTGTAGTCGACCTCGTAGGAGCCCTCGCACAGATGGACGTGGATCCGGGTGTCGAGATCCTGCGCCGCCTCGACCGTCATTCGGATCAACGGCGGCGAACAGGTGATGATCTGGCGCAGCGACAGCCAGGCCCGTACCCGGTCCTGGGCCGCCCATTGCCGCACGAGCTCGACATTGGTCTCCAGGGCGCGATCGGTCGACGATCGCATCGAATCCGGGAAGGCCTCTCCCTGGTCGATGGTCGAGCGCGCCAGGAAGCCGCGTATGCCGGTCTCGAGTGCGGCGCGGCCCATGGCCTCGGGGTGGGGTCCGCCAGCCTCGGCGAAACACGTGGTGCCGACGGCAATCATGTTGGCGTAGCAGGCAAGCGCGCTCAGATAGACGTCGTCCGGATCGAGCATCGCCTCGAACGGGATGTAATAGTTTTTCCAGATCGGGATCTTGATCCGCTCGCGGCGCGCGATCTCGGCGATCTTGCCCCGCAACAGATGCTGGGCGGTATGGACGTGCGTGTCTATCAGGCCCGGCATGGCGATCCCGCCCGAACCGTCGATGGTCGAGCCCGCATGGAACAGCCGTCCGCTATCCTCGCTCGGCCCGATCCAGCAGATGCGGTTGCCGGCAATGGCGATCGCGCCATCGGGAACGACCGTTCCGGCCTCGTCCAGGCACACGATGTCCGCGCCGCGGATCAGAAGGTCCACGGCCTGGCGCTGCCGATCCGTCACGTGACGTTATCCCGGATCCGCCGCCGAGTGGCGGGGGCCGGACGATCCGGCCCCCGTTCCCGTGTGCCGATCATGCGTCTACTTGAGACTGTCGTAGACCTCTTTCATCAGCGTGGCATCGGCGAGCCTGGAGACGGGCGGCAGGTTCTTGCGTCCCGCCGCCCGGGCGGCCGCGTAGAGCGGTCCCGAGATCGTCGCCGGATCGATGACCAGCATCTTCTGCGCCGGGTTCTTGGGATCCTTCATCATCTCGATCTGGATCTGGTTCTGGCGAAGCTGCTGCTTCGGGTTCAGCCCCAGATCGGCACCGTATTTCTTGACCGCCAGCTGGGCGGCGACGCTCGGATCGCGGGCGTTGTCGATCCAGCCGCGCGTAAGCGCGCGCAGGAAACCGACGACCGTGGCCCGGTTGGACTCCAGATAGGCCCGCGTCGTGAAGATGATGGTGCCGTAGGACCGGTAGCCGAGATCGGCAAACGATACGAAGTGGAAGTCCTTGCCGCGCTTCAGGCCCTTCAGCTCGAGGGATACCGCCTGGTTGGTTCCGAAGGCGGTGTAGCCGGCGCCCTGCTTGTTGAGCAACGGCTCCGGCGAGTAGCCGGCCGGAACGGCCTGCCACTTGTCGGGCAGATTGTTGAGCTTCAGGGTCGCCGAGATGGCCTTGCGCTCCTTGGCTCCCTGCGCGAGGATCTTCTTGCCGACGATGTCGGCAGGCTTGGTGATCGGATTGCCGCCCAGCGACAGGATGCCGAGCGGCGAGACCGAGAAGGTCGCCGCGACCAGGACGAAGTCGTTGCCGCGCGACACCGCATCGAGGAACGGCAGCCAGCCGCCGTATCCGATATCGACCTTCCCGGCGGACAGCGTCACCAGCGGCTTGGGCGCGTTGGGCCCGCCCGGGAAATACTTGATGTCCAGCTTTTCGTCGGCGAAATACCCCTTCTCCAGGGCCAGCCAGACCCCGCCATATTCCACGTTTGGAATCCAGCTCATGCCGACGCGGACGGTCTTCATGCCCTGGGCCCCGGCGGTTTGCGAGACCGCCAATGGCCCCGCGATTGCGGCGAACAGCGCTGCTCCGAGCACCGAAACGATGGCTCTGCGTTTCATCCGATGTCTCCCCAGATGACGGTCCGGACCGATCACGGTCGGGCCTGTTGCGACCGTGTGAACATTCAGAGGATTCGTTGTCCCCACGCGCCGAAGTGGAAAAGGTAGCGGATCGCCGGACATAGTGAACAATAGTTTGTTTTCCGTGTATCATAGGGTCTTCCTATGACATGGGGTCGCCGGTGGCAGCTTGAATTTTCGCCAGCTCGAGTGCTTCCGCGAAATCATGACAACCGGCACGGTGACCGGCGCGGCGAAGGCGCTGGGCATCTCCCAGCCGTCAGCGAGCGGCCTGATCGCCAATCTGGAACGCGAGCTCGGTTTCCCGCTGTTCCGCCGGGTCCGGGGCCGCCTGGCGCCGACGCCGGAGGCGCGGTACCTGTCGTCGGATGTCGAACGCACCCTCGACAGCGTGGAGTTGACCGCCCAGCGGGCGCGACAGATCCGCGACCAGACTTTCGGCAACCTGGTCGTCGCCGCTTATCCCGATATCGCGATCGATTTCCTGCCGCGCGTCGTGAGCCGTTTCCGCGCCGGACGGCCGGAGTTGCGCGTCACCGTGCTCGCGCGCCGATCGGAGATGATGCAGGGACTCCTGACGACGCAGCTCTACGATCTGGCGGTCGTCGAAACCTCTCTCGACCATCCCTCGGTGCAGATGGAGGAGTTCGCATTTCGCTGCGTCTGCGCCGTTCCGCGCGACCACGCCCTTGCCGAGCGGAAATCCGTCCGTCCGGACGAACTCGACGGCACGCCGTTCATATCCCTGCTACCGGAGCACGCGGTCCATGCGCAGACGGAGCAGGCATTCCTTGCCGAAAACGCCCGATGGAACGTCGTGATCGAGACACAGACGATGGAATCGGTGTGTGGCTATGTCCGCCACGGCGCCGGAATCGGGCTGGTCGATCCGCTGACCGCTCGACGCCATCGGGACCGCCACATCGCCTTCTGCGAATTCGAGCCTGGCGTGACCTTCAGGGTCGCCTTGCTGCTCCCGCGCGACCGACAGCGATCCGCTATCCTCGAAGGGTTCATGCGGGCGCTCAGGTCGGACTTGATGGCGTTGAGCCAGGGCGGCAAGGAGCCCGCGTCGGACCGCGGAACCAAGGCGCGTCGCCGAGGACAGCTCGGTCGTTGATCTCGTCACCGGCGACACGCGGCTCGGGCCCGCATCGTGGTGTCGATCGAGTGCCGACTCACATCCAACGCGGTTTGTGCACGGATCGGAAACCTTGAAAAACATCGGTGATTTCAATGGATCGTAGTGGCTGCGACGGCCCGCAACCGGCGTTGTCTACACTTGGACGAGGTGTGGTTGTGAGGATGGGCGTGGGACGGCGCAAGATAGCGCGGGACGCCGGTTGGACGGTCCAGTGCGCACCCGAAAGGCCCGTCAGTAGGATCCGCCGACAGGTCCCAGACCGTCGATCAACCCGCGCAGCGCATGGTTGGACGCCTCCACATGCTCGCGGAACGAGAAATCACCCGCCACATCGAGCACGACCATCCGCGCGCGGCGATCACGTCGAAAAGCGCCTGGCCCCGGGCAAGCGTCGCCGTCGGATCGATTTAGCCCCACATGACCTGCGTCGGGCGGCGCGTATCTTGATCGCGCAGCCGGGCGAAGCCGAAGATGTCCTCTTTGTCCCGGGCGAGCCCGGGCATGAAGTACGAGGATCGGAGCCCCCCGGCTTCCATCTTCTCCAGCGCCTCCGCCTGGTCACCCTGGCCGAAGGCGAATTCGGTGAGCTCCATGTCGGCTCCAGGGGGACGATGAACGCCCTCTTCCTCAAGGGCCTTGCGCTGAAGACCCGCCGCGGGCTGGCGGGCCGGGTTCGCGCCGGCCCCTCTGGACCACGGGCATCGCGGCGCGGAACAGCCACCAGTCGGGCACCGGGACCGTGGTCAGGAGATCGACGCGATAGCGGTGGGCGCACGCGGTGTAGAGCGTCCCGTAGAACTCGTCATTGCAGACGAAATAGGCGCTCGGCACGCCGGAAATCAAGAGCGGGATCACCGACAGCAGCGGGATGCCCGCGATCGCCGCCAGCACCCAGAACGACCATTCCATCTCCCCGCCTCGGCCAGCTTTCGTGGTCTCTCGCGAAGACGTGGGGACGGCGCCCGACAGAGGGTGTGAGCTGGTTCACAGCAACAGCCGATCGAACCCGGATCCGATTGGGCCTGCGGCGCTTGTGGCCTGGCCTGGGCCTAGTACTGGCCGTCCAGCGGCAGGCCGAAGGCGTGCTGGCCGTACATCGACATGACGGCGTCGAAATTCAGGCTGATGTGGTGATTGACCGCGGCCACGTCGCGCCAGGCGCGCTGGATCGGGTGATCGTGCTGGAGCGCCCGGCCGCCGACGGCATCGAAGATCAGGTTCATCGCCGTCTGCGCCTCGTGCGTCATGAAGGACTGGGTGCGCCGGTTGATCAGACGCCGGTCCATCGAACTCGCGCCATCGCGCCGGACCTCGATCTCGGCCTCTTCTGCATCGCGCAGCGCCAGCGTGCGGCCGGCATCGATACGTGCCGCCGCCTCGCCCACTCGCTTTTGCACGGTCTGATAGCTGGCGATCTGTTTGCCGCCGAGCACGATCGCGCCATGGGTCTCGCGCACCCGGTTTTCCTGGATGAAGTGCTCCAGCGCGCCGGCCGCGGCACCCACGGACGGCATGGACAGCGCAAACGCCACCCCGGTCAAAAGCGATACCCGGTAGAGCGGATTGAGGTTGCTGTCAGCGCCCGGAGCCGTGCCTTGCGCCGCATCGGGAATCCGCAGCACCCGGTGTTCGGGCACGAAGACGTCATCGACGACGACGTCGAAGCTGCCGGTGCCGGCAAGCCCGACAGGATTCCAGCTTTGCCAGTCGATCGTGTAGTCGTCCTTGGGCACGATGGCGAAGCACGGCATCGGCTTGCTTTGCGGTCCGACCGGCAGGATCACGCCGCACAGGTTCCAGCCCGCGCCCGGCGAGCCGCTGGAAAACGGGAACCGTCCCGACAGCCGAAAGCCGCCGGGAACGACGCTGCCCTTGCCGATAGGCGCGTAGGAGCCCGAGACGACCGCATCGGGATCATCGCCCCACACGTCGTCCTGCGCCTGTTTGGGAAACAGCCCGGTGAGCCAGTTATGGGCCATGTAGATGCCGAACACCCAGGCCGTCGATGCGCAGACCTTGCCGACGGCGAAGCTGGTCTCGAGCTGCGGGATGAACCCCAGCTCGTACCCGCCATAGGCAGCCGGCTGGTTCGCCCGGTGGAGACCGGCCGCCTTGAACCGGTCGACAATCTCCGGCGAGACCCGGCAGTCGGCCTCGCACTGGGCCGCCCGGGCGTCGATATCCGCGACGAGCGCGTGCGCCCGCGCAACGAGGTCTTCCCGGGATGGACCGTCCACTTTCGCGGCGACGGCTTGTGCGGTGCTCATCGTCTTCCCCTCGCCATCCTGGCGTCTTCGAGCTCTGCCAGCAGGACCGTCTGGATGGACCTCAGGTCCGATTTGAACCGGGCAAGTTCGACCGTGTCGAAGCCGGACGTCACCAGGGCTTCCAGCATGGATACCTTGGGCCACAGCTTCTCGAACAATGCCTCACCCTTGGCGCGCAATCGGACCTGCACGGCGCGCGTGTCGCCGCTCGATCGGCGCCGCGACACCAGCCCCCGCTCGATCAGCCGCCCGACCATCCGCGACAGCGTCGGCGTCGTAACGCCGGTATTGCGCGACAGCGCGACCAGGTTCATCGGCCCGTTGAATCGCAGCACCATTAGGACGCGCCACATGTCAATCGTCAGCCCGGCAGGCTTGAGCGTTGGCGTGATCGTCTGCTCCATCAGCGCGCCGACCCGGGCGATCAGATAGGGCGTGAAGTCGCCGAGCGCGAACGGCACAGGCCCCGCCCCGGGCATGGGAGCGCCGTTCGTCCGTGGCTGCGGTGCAACGTTAGAATCCATGCCTGGGTCCGCGGTGCGGTGGTTGACCCGAAATTTCATTGCAAACAACTTAATTGTTATTGCAACGATGTCAATGGCAATCGTATGATCGAGGCGTCGGATCTCAATGCGCAGGCGACAGGGAGGGCGGACAATGGCGGTGGAACTCTATCACTTTTGGTCTTCGGTGTGCTCGGTCAAGGCTCGGATGGCACTGGAAGAAAAGGGCGTTCCCTGGGAAAGCCGGTACACCGACATCTTCCGTTTCGACCAGTTGACGCCGGAGTACCTGGCGCTCAACCCCGACGGGGTGGTGCCGACGCTGGTCCATGACGGCGAGCCGGTGCGCGAATCCTCGATCATTATCGAATATGTCGACGAGGCGTTCGAGGGGCCGCCGCTCAAGCCCGACGGGGCGATGGCCCGCGCGCGGATGCGCGAGTTCATCCGGATCACCGACGACAAGTTCCCGGCGATCGTCTTCCCGACTTTCGTCAAATACATCCTGCCCAAGCTAAAGAACCGCTGGGGAGAGGACGAGCTCAAGAAGCAGGCCGAGCGCCGGCCGACCGCGTTCCTCAAGGACGTCCACAGCCGCGGCGTCAGGGGCGAGATCTCCGACGAGGAGATCGAGCAGTGCAACCGCACCATGGAAGGGATCCTGGACGAGATGGAGCGCGCGATCGCGGCCTCGGGCGGGCCCTGGCTGATGGGCACGCGCCTGACGCTCGCGGACATCGCGATCGCGCCGTTTTTTCAGCGCCTGCTGGCGCTCGGGCGGGACGACATGTGGGCCGAAGATGCGAGGCCGCTGGTGGGCGCGTGGTTCGCCGCAATCGGCCAGCGTCCGGCCTTCCAGGCCGCGGCCAACTGGCCCGACGAAACCGGCGGCGGCTACGAGGAAGTCGGGCTGACGACCAAACGCTGAGGACGGCGGCGATGTTCCTTCGTAACGCGTGGCATGTCGCGGCCTGCGCTCCAATGCCGAGGGCCGATGCACCCATGTCCCGGGCCAGACCGCCGTTCCGCCGGGGGCGGCGGTCGGGAGCTACTCGATCACCGGGCTTTGAGGGTTGGGGTGGATCTGGATGGACGAGCCGGACAAGGCCGATCAGGACTCGGTCCCCGATTGGTGGTTCATGGACCGCGCCGAGTGGAAGTCGGTCCCCGGCAAGTTTGGCTTGCACCGGTCGGCCAGAACCAGGGAGAGCTTGAGCCATGATCGATCTTCAGGATATCCGCTACGTGCGCGTCGGCACTGCCGATCTGGACAGCGCCATCGCATTCGGCACCGACATTCTGGGACTCCAGCTTGTCGGGCGGGAGGGGAAGTCCGCCTACTTCCGGAGTGACAAGGTCGAGGTGCGTGGCGACACCCGGGATCACACGCTGGTCTACACGGAAGGCGATCCGGCGGACCATCGGATCGGCTTTGAGCTCAAGGACCCGTCGAAGATCGATGCGGTGGCAAGCGCGCTGGACGATGCCGGTTTCCCGGTCCGCGCGGGCACGCCCGAAGAGTGCGTGAGCCGCCGCGTTCGCGACCTGGTGATGGCGACGGATCCATCGGGCAACAATATCGAGATCGTAGGCCGCCCCTATCACAGCGGCGTGCGCTATTACCCCGGCCGGGACGCCGGCGTCACCGAGTTCAGCCATATCGGCATGTTTTCAACCGATGCGAACCGGGACGAAGCCTTCTGGACCGGCGTCTTCAACGCCCGGGTCTCTGATTGGGTTGGCGAGGCGCCGTTCTTCCGCATCAACACCGTCCACCATTCGCTGGTGCTGTTCCCCAGCAACCGCAGCGGCATTCAGCACATCAATCACCAGGTGGAAGATCTGGATGACGTGATGAAGTCCTATTATTTCCTCAAGCAGCAGGGCGTCCGCATCGTCTGGGGACCGGGACGGCACCCCGTATCGACCGCGATCATGGTCTATTTCGAAGGACCGGACGGCGTGACCTACGAGTATTCCGTTGGCGTGAAACACATCCTTCCCGAGCAGGAGGCGACCTACCGACCACGGCAATTCCCACCGGAAAAATTCTCGCTCTGCATGTGGGGCTCCGAGCCGGGCTTCGGCGTCGAGGCATCCGATGCGGAAACCACGGAGCCGGTTGCCCACGCCGTCTAGAGCATTAGCAGGCTGCTGAAAAACGATTTGGAGCGATTGACCTGCCCCCGACGACTGGTCCACTTGGAATGTTAGTGCATTGACGGTTTCTCGGCCAAGCTGGATGGCCGGCGGAGCGTAGCGGAGCCGGGCGGCCAGCTTGGCATGACGATCGTCTCCGGTGCCGGCGGCCGGTATCCCAGGCTGCTGTGCGGGCGCACGGCG
>MPNO01000070.1 GCA_002239065.1 Defluviicoccus sp. bin129
AGTTCCCGGCTTCCGCGGCAGCCTCGCGCCCGTGGTTGGCGCATGCGGCCCCTTCCAGGCGTCGAACGATGGCCGTCCTGGCCTCGGCGGCCGAGGGCCGGCGCGCGTCTCGCAGTTCCGAGAAGAAATCGTCGAGCGCGCGATCGACCCCTTCCGGATCCTCGGTGCTCAGCCGATGCCAGGCCACGAGCAGATCCGGCTGAGCACGCTTCAGCGCCCGATGCTGATCGCCGAAGACCTCCAGCGCGATGCGGGAATCCAGTTCGGGGTCGTTCACCCGGCCGCGCTTGAGACCACCGTCCTGGTAATGCTTGACGAGGTGGTGATAGGGATTGCGCGGAAAGGCCAGAGGGCCGAGGCGCAACGTGTCCACCGTCGGAAGCCTCAGCAGCCGCAGACTGGGACTCGCGGCCGCGAGGTGGGGGAGGTCGAAGGCGATCAGATTGTGGCCCAGGACGAAGTCCGCGCCCTCAGCCAGCTCGTCCAACATCGACAGATCGGATACCGTCCCGCCGCCGGAAAACCCCTCCCCGGTGTCCCCGCGAACCGCGCCGAAGGCGCGGATGCGACCGTCGTTCCTGCCGACTTCCAGATCGATGGAAAGGCAGCGGGGCCGGAACGTCAGGTCCTCGCATGCAAGAGCCTCGCCGCCTTTCTCCGGAGCATCGGCCGGGCGGCCGCCTGCCGACGGCGTCGCACGGGGAGTGCGGTCGAGGTTGTCGACCTCCTCCATTCCCGCCGACGCCGGCGCTACTGGCGCGATCGGCGCCATCCCGCGGCGCGCGCCTCGCTCTCGGTGCAGAACCACCGCTCGCCCCGCGACGTGTCGATCCGCGTGCCGCCGTAGTAGCGCCCGCCCGGCACGTGGCAAATGCGCTTGCCGCTCCTGCCGATATTGCCCTTGATGTTGCACCGGCTCGCGCCTTTCGGCCTGACCGCCTGGGCACCGGTCAGGCGCTTGCCCCGGCGCCAGTCCCAGGGCGGCACGAATTCGCCCCGCCAGACACCGCGCTTCGCCGACCGTGCGCGCCGCTCCGTCGCCACGTAGGCGCGCGAGTATTGCCGGTAGGCGAGAGCCCATCCCTCGGCGACCATCCATGCGTTGAGGTCTCGGCCGGCGGCCGTGCATACCGCCACGATCCGACCGTAGCGGTCCCGGTCGCGCTCCTCGCACGCGACCTGCTTGCCGCGGACCAGCCGGGTAAGCGTCCTCGTCGCCTCGCGGCCGCAGGCCCAGAGCCGGCCTTGAGCGCGGCAGCGTTGCGCGCTCTCGGGCGCGTCGATTCCGTGCAGGCGAATTCTTGCGCCGCCCAATTCCAGGGTGTCGCCGTCGATCACCCGCGCCTGCCCCGACAGCGCCCGGGCGTCGCGAGCGATCCGAAGGAACGACACCGTTCCATCGCGTGTGCCAACAGTACGAAACTCGTTCCCGACCGCCACGAGCCGGTCGCGGAATTCGTGCGGATTCCCGTCGAGCCATGCCGGGTTGCGCGGTGGCGCGGGCCAAACGAGGTGGGTGAGGGGATCGGACCGCTCAGGTGTCCAGCCAGTTGCATCCGCCCAGGTCAATGGCGAAAGCGATGCGGCCGCCCCTGCGGCAGTCGCGAGCAGGATCGTGCTTCCGATCCCGCGCCTCATCCGCCAGCTCACCCGCTGCGCTCCCGTGCGTCCCGATTCGCCATCCCCGCAAACTGCCGGATGGAAACAGGTTGTTCAATACGGGAACAGAACCGTCCTCAGGGGCTGGGCGACTCTTGAGTGTGCGGCGGCAAGGCAGTGGCGGAGGGCGGGCTCCGTGGACAGAGGCTGACGGTCCTGCGTTCGGCGGCCCGATTGCTCCTGATGGGGACGCCAGGTGAGCGGGAGGCGCGCGGAAAGGTTGCGGTTTCCTGTCGGAACCGAGGATTGCCCTCGCCTCACCCAAATCCAGACGCCACGAGGTGCACGGAACTGGACACGGCGTGTCGCGACGTGGTGGCCTGCCCGGGAGATGATCGTCGGGTTGTGCCATGGCCTCGACTGGTCGGCGAAGGTGGTGTCCCCTTCCGTTTCGGAAAAGAAGAGCATCAAGCGTTCGGATGCCGGATGCGTGCTGAATTGGGAGATGGTGTTGCCCGAAACCCGCTTACATGACGGCGAGCTCGTATCGCCGGTGGAGTCCCTGGAACGCTATTTTCGGAACGGAGGAACGTCGATCCTCCGGGCGGCGTTCGAGCATTCCTATTTCATTCACCCGGACAGCGTTCGGGGCAAAACGCCCCTCTACCCCGACCGGGCGCGCCTGAGCCGCGAGCACTACCCCAAGCGCGACAGGGGCGATCTCGCCATGTGGCAAGGACGAGAAGTCAAGCTGGGCGACAACAAGAAGGCCCAGCATGCATGGGAACGCCATGCAGGACGCCGGATCGAGCGCGGTTCCGGCTACGGCGTTCGCCACGTCTGGGGTCATCCCTGGGATCCCAACGCGTTCACCGCGGGATGGAACCTTTGTTACATGCCTTTCTGGGCCGGGATGCCGACGGAGCGGCAGCATCCTCATCCCGAACTGGAGATGGCGGTTCGCCAGGCGTCATGGGACCTCTACTTCGGTGACGATCCGGTCTGTGACCCTGAGCTACCTCAACCGCGCCATCGTGCCCGCGCTCGGCCATCTGCGCATCGGCGCCATCGCGCGCGCCGACATCGCGCGCTTCTTCCACGGGTACGGACGGCGCAAGCCGGGCGGCGCGAACCGCGCCCACGACATCCTGCGCAACCTGTTCGACTGCGCCATCGCGTGGGGCCACCGGCCCGACGCCGCGGGGAACCCGTGCAAGGGCATCGTCCGCTACCGGCGCCCGCCCCGCGGGCGGCTGCTCGGGGCGGACGACCTCACGAAGCTCGGCGCGGTGCTGCGCCGGCGCGAGAACGACGACCCGGCCTGCGCCGCGGCGGTGCGGCCCAACCTGCTGACCGCATGCAGGCCGGGCGAGGTCCGCCGCCTGCGCTGACGCGAGGTCAGGCCCGACCGCCTGACGCTGCGGGCGGCGAACATCGAGGAGACGAAGACTGTCGCCTCGATGCGCTACAGCTTCTGATGCGGTTTGGCCGCAGGGGCCGCGGGCCGCCAGAGGCGCTGTCGTTCGCCCGTCTCGATGATCCCGAGCATCGAGATCCGACAAAAAGCCGCTCCGGTCGAGGGTTCTCGGCCAGGTGCAGCTCGCAAGCCTCCATCAGCGCCGAGACTTGCGACGCCGTGTCGGTGACGCCCTTGCCGTTGCTGACCTGCAAGATCTGTCCCCCGGGCCGAACCGATACCCAGGTGGGAACGCCAAGAGTGTCGAGATGCGTGATCGAAGCGGCCCGCGTGATCCCGAAGCCGGGCAGCACGGGTGTTATGGCGGTCAGCGTCTCCTCCGGGGTGTGCGCGCGCAGCAAAGGAAAACCCGCCGCCTCGCGCGCCAACGCATCGGCGAACGCGACGTCGCTCATGGCGCGTCCGCCAGTTCGGCGCGAGGCCGTACCGCCTGTCCCCAGCGCGCCATATACCCGTTCGCCGACAAGGTCCGGAGCAACGCGACATCGGGATGGAAGTCCAGGACACCGAAAAACCCGGGCCCGGTCTGCACCAGCCACGCGGCCATGCGGCCGGCGCTGGCGCGGCACTCCATCGGCACCTCGACGCCGTGACGGCGCATCCAGTCGACCAACACGGACGGGATGAGCGACGGCTCGTCTCCGCACGACGGATGGACGATACCGAGCCGCTCGGCGGATTGCCCGGTCAGCCAGGCCTCGATCGCCAGCCCCTCCATCCATTCCGGCAGCGCCAGGGGATCGGCATTCACGCCGACCATCGCGATTTCGGGCCTAATGTCACGCTCGCTCATATGTTGCGGCGACTCCGGGGAGCGACGCCCACCGCCGAATGCACGGCATCGCCCGCCGCGACAGCGCCTCCGCCGCCACGACACGGGTTTCCGAGACCGTCCGCAGGCTGGCGGGCTAGCCGGCCACAGGGTGCGGAGAGAAGAGAGAAGCCGCGAAGGGGGGAGGCGGCAGCGGCGTTTCTCGGCGTGCGCCGTGCGGAGCGCCTCCAGTACGAGCGCCTTGGCGACCTGCTCCGGCAGGCCGTGCATCGAGCCGGACGTGTCGACGATCACGAGAATGGGACCTCGTTCCCGTCGAGCTCTGCAGACCTCGGCCTTCCCGGTCGCTTCCCTTTCGACGATCGTTTTCCCCAGATCGACGCCTTCGACGCGGTAGGTGAGCAGCGCTTGTTCCCACCGGCGCGCATGCCAGAGCAGCCGTACCCTGGGATGGCCGAGCATGGCCGCCTCGACCGGCAGCATCCGGACGATCTCGCCGCTGCGTTCGACTCCTCTGGTCTCCTCTGGAACCAGCGGAGTCGGGAGTTCCAGCCATTCCTCGTTCAGCCGGCGCATGGGGACGAACATCTGTTCGGCAACGGTCTCCGACGTTTCCGGGGCATGCAGCCGCCCCAGTGCACGAACAATGTCGCGGTACTCCGGGATATGCTCGACGAGTTGCCGCAACCGGAGAAAGTTTCGCCATCCGGTATGGCGCAACACGCTCAGCGTCAGGTCCCAGCCGCCTCCCAGCATTTGTCCCAGATCGCCGAATACGCTCGCGATCTCGGCCCAGGCGCGCACAAGCTCCTCCCAAGCGCCAAGCAGGCCGGCATCGGCGTCGCGCGCGCGAGCGATGACTTCTCGTTCGGCTCGATCGCGCAGACGCCGGCGGGCTTCGTCATCCAATTGAAATGCTCTCGGTCGGGACGTCGCGTGCCTGGAAAGCGTCCCCCACCTGTCCGCCAGCCGCTCGACTCGACGTTTGAGCTCCTCACGCTCCAATGCCTGAGCACGTTCGAGCTCTTCCAGCTCGCGCAACCGTTGCGCGATGTCCGCGCGTATCGCCTCGTCCTGCCGGGAAAAGGCATCGAGAATGTCCACAAGAAGTTCGTCGACCAGTTCAGGTAGATCCTTGCAGAACCTGACGATCCCCATCGCGTCGAGCGCCTCGCGCCCCGTCATGTACTCCCATAAGATCGCAAAGCAGCAGCGTCGCGCAGATCGCGTCGGACGCCAGAAGAAGCTCGTCCCCGTCGCCGGAAACCAGCCGGACGACCCCCGAGCTGGTGTCCTGCCCGACCATCGAGCGGCAGGCGCGGGCGAACAGCCCGGTGCGGGTATCGGGAAGCGCGCCTCCCTCCCGCGCGGCCTCGCCAAGCAGGCGAAGCGTCAGGGGGTTCCCGCCGCAGCCTTGCCGCTCTCATCGCCGCGAATGAAGAATTTCGCCGTCCGGGCGACCGCGCCTCGAGCCGCCTTACCAGGCCAGGCCGAGCTTGCCCCTGTCCTGGTCCGTGGCGGCTTCCGACTCCGGGGATCCGGCATCCGTGATCTGCGGATCGCCGGTCGATGCGCCCGGCGCCGTGTCCCGCGCCGGCTCGTCGTCCGGCCTCGGCGACGCGTCCTCCTCAGCAGCCGCCGGGGCGGGGGCGGCGAGCGACCAGCGTCCCTCGCTCGATTCATACCGGCCCCGTTTCCGCCCGCTGCCCAGTTCGACCCGGATCGAGGACAGCTTGATCGACCGTTCCTCCTCGGTGGCGGCCAGATCGAGAATTTCAGGCGGGGTGAGGCCGGGACGGCCGTGCAGGGCCCGCTCGACGAGGCGGGGCACCGAGCCCCTCGGCGCGCGCTTGCGCCCGCCGGCCCGGGGTTTTGGCGGCGCCGCCTTTTGCTGCCTTCCACGCCTTGCCCGGGCGGGCGCCTTCGGTCCTCCTCCCGCACCGAGGAGCTCCAGCAATTCCTTCCTGGCGTCGGCCTGCCCGCGGGCATAGGCCTCAGCCTCGATCTCAGCGATGAACGCGGAGAGTTGTTCCAATGCGCCCGCTCTATCATTGCTCATGAATCGGTCCCTGTTACCGGTTGACTGCAAAACCGTGCCCGCGCGACATGCTCCGGGGCAATACCCGCCCTATACGTCAGCCGCAACCGGCCGACGCAAACGATCGAAGGCAGATTCGAACCCATGAATTTTCATCCTGACGAGAGGATTGCGATCTTCATCGACGGTGCGAACCTCCATTCCTCGACGCGCGCGCTCCGTTTCGACATCGATTACAGGAAGCTGCTGGAGCTGTTCGGGTCCCAGGGGCGGCTGGTGCGCGCGTTCTACTACACCGCGCTGATGGAGGAGCTGGAATACTCCCCGATCCGTCCGCTGGTCGACTGGCTGGAGTACAACGGCTACACGCTGGTCACCAAGCCCACGAAGGAGTTCACTGACGCCCTGGGTCGGCGAAGGATCAAGGGCAACATGGACGTGGAGATCGCCGTCGACATGATGGCGATGGCACGCAGGATCGACCACGCCGTCCTGTTCTCGGGCGATGGCGACTTCCGGCGGCTGGTCGAGGCGGTCCAGCGCGAGGGGGTACGGGTCAGCGTGGCCTCGACGATGCGCACCTCCCCGCCGATGGTGGCGGACGAACTGCGCCGCCAGGCCGACATGTTCATCGATCTCCAGGACCTCGCGCCCCGGATCGCACGCGAGCCCCGGCCGGCCGGGTTCCGCGCGCCGACGCCGGCGCGGCCGGAACTGGGCGTGCCCGATGCCGGCTGACACGGTGCCGCCGGAAACGACGCCGGATCCCGCCGGCGAGGTCCGGTCTGGGCCGGCGCGCCCGGCGACCCTGCGGCCGGCCCAGGCCCTCGAACGACTGGCCCCGGGAACGGACAGCGAGGGCAAGACGCTGACGATTCCGCGCAGCATCTCGTACAGCGGCCGGATCGGGTCGTGCGAGCGGCTCATCGTCGAGGGCGCCGTCGAGACCGAGCTTTCCGGCTGCCGCCTGCTGCTGGTTGCCGCAGGCGGCGTCTTCCGGGGCAGCGCCGATGTCGAGACGGCCGACATCCGCGGCACCGTGGAAGGACCCCTGACCGTGCGCGAGACCTTGACGGTGCGTGCCTCGGGGCGGATCGTCGCCGAGACGATCGCCTGCGGCGAGATCGAAGTCGAACGGGGGGCCACGATCGCAGGCGCGGTTCGACCGCTTGAGGAAGAGTCGGAATAGCGCGCCGGCCGGTCCCCGTCTGTGCGCCCGGATTCGGGCCATGGCGCCGCGAACGCGGCTCCGGCAGTCTGGTCGCGGCGTCCGATCGCCGGATATGCTGCTCCGATGTCCGACGGCAAACCCGACCCGGTATCCCATGAGCGTCCCGACGCCAGCCGCCAGCCGGATCTGTTCGACGCGCGAGGCCGGGCCGATGCCGGTCATCCGCCGGAACCTCCGGTCCGGTCCGCGGTTCTGGCGCCGGCTTCGATGACCGATGACGGCCTGATCGAGCGTCTCGCGGACGCGCGTCCGCCGGATATCGACGCGCTCTGCCACGAGATCGCCGCGCGATCCCTGGCGGCGGCGGTTTCGGCGCTGGAGGCGCTGTGGCGCCGCTTCCACGGCTTCGGTATCGATCGGCCCCTGCGGGAGCAGCGCGCGGTGCTGGGTACGTTGACACGGCTGGACGGTCCCGAGTCGCGAAGAGCGCTCAGGCGAATCGTTCTTTCGCCTGGCCTGCCTGCCGTTCCTCCGCTCGCCACCTACGCCGATCTTCCCGACTGGACGGAGCGGCACTTCCCGGGGCGGATCGTTCTCGCCGGGAGCGCGCTGAGGTCGCTCAAGAGCGCCCGCTTCGAGGACGTGGCGCTGGTGGGCCAAGCTGTCGCGCTGCTGGGGACGACCTACCACCGGATGAAGACCGAGGGCGGAATGGAGCTGCGCGATGCGTTCGAGGACGCGCTGCGCGAACTCAAGCTCCAGGAAACCCCCAGCATCAGCCCCGACCGCCAGGGCAGGGCGCGCGACGGCTTCGAGATCGAGTGGGAGGGGAGAAGGCTGACGCTCGACCGCCACCTGAAGAACAATTCCGGGACGCGCGATCCCCGGCGCTGCCTGCGCATCTATTTCGCGTGGGACGAGGAAACCGCCAGGGTCGTCATCGGCCACCTGCCGGGGCACATGAGGACATGACGGGGTCGGGCCGGCCGCGCCGCTCTGGCGATCCCCTGCCTCGGGGGATCCAGGACCGGCCGCGCCTCGCCCTGCCGGGCAATCTGGCGGTCTCGCTGCGCCATCTCGAGGACGACCAGCTCGATGCGCTCCTGCGCGCGGCCAATGCGGAGGCGGAGAGGCGCGGCTGGAAGGTCCCGCGGGCCGATCCCCGCGGCCCGCGGCGCGATGCGGCCGGGGCGGCGCCACGCGCGAGCGCGCGGCAGCCCACCAAATCGCGGCCGCTCACCCCGGGACAGGAGAAGATCGTGCGCGCGGCGCTGGCCGCCGGCGTCGGCCCGGCGGCGATCGCCCGCCAGTTCGGCATCCCCCGCACGCAGGTCCTGCGCATCGCCGCCGCGGCGAAGCGCGGCGAGTAGCTGACGCCGGAACGGGCGGAAACCGCGGGGATACGCTGGGCCGTCTGCGAGGTGGTGTTGCAGACGAACCCGATATCCCGGCCGTTGACGGAAGACGGGGCAATTCCCCGCGTCGCCGCCTGCGTCGATCTTCCGGATGCCGGTTCGCACGCATCGGGATGTCGGGCACGGCTACGCCGAGACGACGCTGGCGGCCATTCCCCTGGGGCCTTGCGCTGCCACGAAGGTCACCGCCTGGCCCGAGATCAGCTGCGCAAGCCCGGCCGCCTGGACGACGGAGGCATGGATGAACACGTCGGATCCGCCATCGTCGGGAACGATGAAGCCGAAGCCCTTGGTGGGGTTGTACCACTTGACGGTTCCGGCCCGGTTCGCTGCTCCAGCGGGAGCGGTACCGCCGGGCTTCGGCGAGACGATCTTCCCGAGCGCCGTTTCCAACGCCGTCCGCGCCTCGTCCTCGGTGTCGAACACGGCGGCCGAACGGATGACGGCGACATAGCCGCCGGCCTGGACGCTCTGCTGAACTTCGCCGCTCCAATCCATGACGATGCTTCTCCTTGGGTTTCCCCGTCGCGAGGTCGGAGACGTGAGCCAACGGTTTGCCCGCCAGCTCGCGCCGAACCACTATACCGCCCGCTCCGCAAGGGGCCGGACGGATCCGATGACAATTCCGCCGCGCTCGATCTCGAGTTCGCCGCAGGAGATCCTCCCGGCGACGATCCGTCCCGAGGCGCGCAGCGTCAGCATCCGGCGGGCGATCCGGGTTCTGGTGGACGCACCTCGGGCGGCGTGTCGGCGGATTTTCCGTGGATCTATTGGAAGACGGGGCGGCCGTCGATCGCGCCGGAGAAGCCGTTGCGGGCGCTATCGAGACCCTGCCCGGTCCCGGAAAGCCGGAGGCATTCCTCTTCCCGAGCTTCGCGCGTGGGGAGGGCTACTACCCGTTGCGCGGTTGCTGGCGTATGGTCTGCGAGGATGCGAAGCTCGGCAGGCTTCGCCTGCGTGACCTTCGGCATACCGCCGCCAGCCAAGCGGTCATGGCTGGTGAGAACCTGCCCCTGGTGGGCAAGTTGCTCGGCCACCGCACCACGGCAGGCTATGCACACGTGGCCGACGGCCATCTCGCCGAAACCGCTGAGCGCATCGGCTGCCTTATCGCCGAAGCGATGAACGGCGGCAGCAGTGCACAACGCCGGTGACATCGCCGGCTGGTCTGCCCCTCATCCGTTGACGCACTCAATGTCGTCCAAGCCCACAACGAGCGGCGGAGCGTCTTTTCGGGGCCAAAGACCTGGCTCGGGCTCCATGTAGGCGGACCCAAGCCGCTGTGCCAAGCTCCTGCTGGCGAGAATCAAGTGGAGACGGGAAGGATATTTCCGTCCGCAATGACGCGTATAACCGGGCATTTCTTCTGGACAGGGATGCGCTTGACGGTAGAGATCACAAAATCCAAGCTCCTTAAGCTCTCCCAGCGCCTGCTTTAGCCTCCCCTTCGACTTGTCATCGATTTTCGGCACGTTGAAGTCACCGCACAGAAGGCTCTTGCGTTGGCCGAAACCTTCTTTGCAGACATGCGTCCGCAGATAGTTCAGCCAGTCGACCGTCGGCCCGTTCAGCTTACAATACGGCGCATAAATGGAAGAGACCAAAAGATCGCCGATGCTTACGGTCAGAAATCGCGACTCATTTCGATCATCGTCGGGCAATTCACGATCAAGCACGCTTGGCGGAGACGGGTCGTGGCGGCTTGGAAAATCGCGGTCCGCCAAAATGGCGACTCCGAGGTAGTTTTCCTTGTGGTTGAGATACCATCCCTCGTAGCCGACCTTACGGATCTCCTCTTCATGGCGCGGTTCACTTGGACCGATCTTCTGGAGCGTGACGATACCGGGACGTTGATCGGGACGGTGCCCTTTCAGCCAGTCGCGGAGCCTGGTCCAATCGGGCTTAACGCAGACATCCCCGAGAACCACATTTGCGATCTTCACGGCTAAGTCTTACCTCCGCACTTGACCGGCTGTTCAATGCCAACAATTGCTGGGGTGCGCCATTCTAAATCACTGTACATCATCCGGTCTCCGAAGCGACTCTCGTTCAGCGGAGTTGCCTTGTGCATTGGTAAATTGACACCGCAGTCGACTTGCGATTTGATTCGGTGACGCGCGACCGCCGGATTGTGGCCCGATAGCGGTAGCCGGGCCGCTCCCGGAGTGCCCGGCCCGCGGTCGCTCCACGCCGGCCGGGATCGAAGCCGTGATGGTTGAATTCGCGCATCGCTATCCTCCCCTGATTCTGCGCCACCGCTGGACCGCGCTGGCGTTTGCCACGCTCGTCATGCTGGCCCTGGCCGCGGGAGCGCCCGGCCTCACGGTGTCCAGCAGCTATCGCGTGCTGTTCGGCGAGGACAATCCACACCTTCTCGCCTTCGACGAGCTGCAGGATACCTACTCCGCATCGAGGTCGGCGCTGATCGCCATCGCGCCGCGAGAGGGCTCGGTGTTCACCCGCAAGACCCTCTCCGCGATCGAGGAACTGACCGAGGCCGCGTGGCGGACGCCGCACTCGGTCCGGGTCAGCTCGCTCACCAACCATTTTCATAGCGCGGCGGCCGGCGACGACCTGACGGTCGCACCCCTGGTCGAGAACGCGGCGTCTCTCGACAGCGCGGCGCTGAACCGGATCGGGACCGTTGCGCTGAACGAACCCGAGCTCGTCGGGCAGCTGGTCTCCGGGGACGGGCGCGTGGCTGGGGTGACGGTGAGCTTCGCCCTGTCCGAACCGGAGGAGCCCAAGTGGGCCGAGATTTCGGTTCACTTGAGGAATCTGCTTGAAAGGGCCCGAGCCGCCCATCCGGACCTCTCCTACTACCTGACCGGCAACGTGATCCTCAGTCAAACCTTCATCGAGGCCGGGAAGGATGCGCAGAAGCTGATTCCAGTGGTGTTCGCCGTCATCCTCGCCATTGCGGTGCTCGTCCTGCGCTCGGTCTACGCCGCCTTGTCCATCGCGGTCATGGTCGCGTTCATCGTCCTGAGCACCATGGGCGGTGCGGGTTGGCTCGGCATACGGCTCACGCCGGTCAGCACCAGCGTGCCGATCATCGTCATGTCGGTGGCGGTCGCCCATGCGATCCACATCGTGACCGTCGCGCAAGCCCGGTTGCGCCGGGGTCTGGAGCGCAATGCGGCAATCTCGGAGTCTCTGCGCGAGAACCTGTATCCGGTGTTTCTGACGTCCGCCACAACGGCGATCGGTTTCCTGAGCCTGAACGCATCGGATGCGGCGCCGTTTCGCGTCCTCGGCAATCTGGTCGCGCTCGGCGTGCTGTTCACGTTCGTCTATTCAGTGATCCTTCTGCCGGCACTGCTCTCCGTCCTGCCGGTCCGCGCGCCCCGCCACCGTGCCGGGCGAGAGGGAATCTTCGAGCGCCTGGGAGCCTTGGTGGTGGCCCGCCGGACAGTGATCTCTTGTCGCACTGGCGCTGGCGACCGGCATCCCCCGAAACGAAGCGAGCGACAACTGGCTTGGCCATTTCGACGACCGCTACGCCTTCCGCACCGATACGGATTTCATTGTGGGGAACCTGACGGGGCTGGACAGGCTCGAATACTCCCTGAGATCGGGAAGCGAAGGCGGCATCGTCGAACCGGACTACCTGCGTGCGGTCGAGGCGTTCGCGGAGTGGTATCGCGCCCAGCCCGAAGTGCACCACGCTCAGGCGTTTCCCCGGATCATCAAGCGCCTCAACCGGATCATGCACGGCGACGATCCGGCGTTCTACCGGATCCCCGACGATCCCGAGCTCGCCGCCCAGCTCCTTCTGCTGTACGAACTCTCGCTGCCGCTCGGCGCCGATCTCAACGATCGCATGGATGTCGCGAGATCGGCGACGCGCCTGACGGTCGTGCTCAAGAACACCTCCACGCGCGATCATCTGGACATCGATGCGCGCGCCCAGGCCTGGCTGCAGGGCAATGCACCCGGGCTCGCGGGACCCGCCTCCGGATTCACCATGATCTCGGCCCATCTGTCGAACCGGACCGTTCACGCCATGCTATGGGGCGCCATCGTCGCCACGGGGCTGATTTCAGCGATCCTGCTCCTCGTATTCCGCAATGTTCGCATCGGACTGATCTGCCTGGTACCCAATTTCGTTCCTCCCGTCATGGCGTTCGGCCTCTGGGGATACCTTTCGGGCACCATCGGCCTTGGCGCGTCCGTGGTCACCGGAATCGCCATCGGGATCATTGTCGACGACACGGTTCATTTTCTCGCGAAATATCTGAACGCCCGCCGCCAGGGTTCGCCGGCGCCCGAGGCGGTCCGGACCACGCTTCGTGAAGTGGGCCCTGCATTGTGGGCCACCACCGCCGTCCTCGCCGCGGGCTTTCTCGTGCTTGCTTCGTCCGGGTACGAGCCGAGCCGGGTGCTGGGCGTCCTGGTCGCGGGCACGATCGTCTCCGCCCTGATTGCGGACCTGTTTCTTCTCCCCGTCCTGCTCATGGCCGTCGACCGGAGGCGCTGAAGACATCTCCCTCGCCCAAGGGCCGCAGAGGACAGGGCGAACCGCCCGGCGGCCCGATGCGCGGGCCGCCATGCGTCGCCTCCCGGCTGTCCCCAGAGGGCGGGCTCCGATTCCATCGGGTGGCTTTAGGGCAGCGCCTGCGATTACTGTGAGGGCGCTCTCGTGCGCGGGCAGCGCATGAGCGCTGGGCTCGAATGGCGCCGAATGTGCATGACTGCCGGGCGGTGGCCGCCGGCCGCGAACACGGGGACGATCCGCAAGAGAGGGGGCAGCCGTGCGAGAGCTTCCGGGAATTCCGAGAGACCGAAGCGGCATCACGCCCGCGTGGATGCGCCACTCCCTGGCAGCTGGCGGCGCCTGCGTTCCCGAGCTCGCGGACCTGTCGGTGGAAGACGTGGGCGCTGGCGCGGGCCAGATGGGGGAAGTGCTGCGCTGCCGGTTGACCTGGGAAGACGCCGCGCCGGACCTGCCCGGGAGCGTGATCGTCAAGCTGCCGAGCATGAGCCCCCGAACGCGGCGAATCAGCCGGGGCATGCGCCTCTACAAGCGGGAGTACGTTTTCTACCGGCACATCGCGCCCGAGGCCCCGGTGCGCAGCCCGAGAATGCTCTACGGCAGCTACGACGCCCGCCGCGACGACTTCGTGCTGGTGCTCGAAGACCTCGCGGGCATGGTGTCGGAAGACATCCTTGAGGGCGCCGGTCCCGAGCGGACCCGATCCGCCCTGCGGTCCATCGCCGCACTGCACGGCCGGTACTGGAACCGGGTCCACGCGCCGCCTCTGTCGAACCGGTGCGAGGTGATCGGAACCCGGATCAGGGTGCTGGCGCAGATCGCCTATCTGGCGGCGCTGCCGCGCACTCTCGACCGATTCGGCACGGCATTCACGCCGGAGACGCGCCGGCTGGCGGAGGACCTCGGGCCGAAGGTGTCGGAGTTCATGCGGGGGTTGCTCTCCGGCCCCGCCAGCTTCGTCCATGCGGACTATCATCTCAACAACCTGTTCTTCGATCCCGCCAGCGGCGAAGTCGCCGTCATCGACTGGCAGACCAGCGGCCCCAACAACCCGCTGCTCGACGTGGCCCTCTTCATGTCCCGCAGCGTCACCGCCGAGGCAAGGCGCGGGATGGAGCGCGAGGCGGTGGAGGCCTACGGGGAGGCGCTGCGCCGTGCGGGCGTCGAAGGCTTCGGCCTCGAGGAATGCTGGCGGCACTACCGGATGAGCATGCTGTTCTCCCTCCTGATCATGATCCTCGGCGCGGGCAACCTCGGGAGCGGCGACCGGCTGGACAGCCGGGACTTCGAGAACATCCTGCGCCGGGCGACGACGGCGGCCGGGGAGCTGGACGCGGCGGAGTTCGTCCCGGGCCGACGGCGGTTTGCGAGCCCCGCGTGGACGTTTTCCGCCCTTTCCGGTCTTTACACCGCGATACGGCGGTAGGGGACCGGCGGTGGACGCCCGCACGCCCGATGCGTCCGGCGCGTTCGCCACGCCGCCGAGGCGCCAGGCGTTCTGGGCTTTCGCCGCGACCGTCATGGCGGTCTTCCTGACCGCGCTCAGCCAGACCGTCGTGGCCACCGCGCTGCCCCGGATAGCCGGCGACCTCGGCCGGTTCGAGCACTACGCATGGACGGTGACCGCCTACGCGGTGGCGGTCACCGTCGTAATTCCCATCGCGGGCGGGCTGTCCGACCGGTACGGGCGTCGGGCGTTCCTGCTGCTCGGGGTTGCGATCTTCACGATCGCCTCGCTTCCCGCGGGCTGGAGCCCCGACATGGTCTGGATGACGGTCTCGCGCGCCGTCCAGGGCGTCGGCGGCGGCATCGTCTCGGCCGTCGCGATCGCCGCGGTGGCCGATCTGTTCGCGCCCGAGGAGCGCGGCAAGCATCTCGGCCTCGTCAGCGCCGCCTACGGCGTGGCGTTCCTGGTCGGCCCGCCGCTCGGCGGCCTCCTGACGGACCTCCTCTCATGGCGGTGGACGCTGTGGCTGAACGTTCCCCTCGGCGTGCCGATCATGCTGGCCATCGCGCGCCTCTACCCCGGAACCGAAGCCGAGGCCGGGAGCGAGCCGCCGGACCTTGCCGGCATGGCCACGCTCGTCCTGTCCGCGGGGCCATTCCTGCTCGCGCTGTCATGGGGAGGTGCCGTCTATCCGTGGACATCTCCCGCGATCCTCGGGTTGCTGGCGTTCGGCACGGCGATGGCGGCGGTCTTCGTGTTCGTGGAGAGGCGCGCGGCGGCGCCGATCATGCCCCTGGGCGTCTACCGCCTTCGCCCGGTGGCGGTGTCGATCGCCGTCATGCTGCTGACCGGGTTCGTGCTCTATGGCAGCGTGATCCTGCTGCCCCTCCGGTTCCAGGGGGTGCTGGGTCTCTCGGCGGCCGCGAGCGGCACCTGGCTGAGCGTCCTGCTGGTGGGCATGGCCGCGGGCGGCGTGGCGTCGGGTCAGCTCGTCTCCCGCACCGGCGGCCGCTACCGGCCCTGGGGGCTGGCGGGCACCGGGATGATGACGGCCGGCGCGTTCCTGATGGCGGGCATGCACTCCGACGCCTCCGCCGCCGCGACCGTGGCCTGTTTGGGTCTCACCGGGCTCGGGTTCGGATTCGTTCTGTCGACCTTCGCGCTCGCGGTGCAGAATTCGGCGCCTTCCGGTCTGGTGGGCGCGGCCACGTCGGCGCTGCAGTTCTTCCGGCAGCTGGGCGGCATGCTGGTGCTCGCGGCGATCGGTCCGGCGGTGGCGCTGCGCTTCGCCTCGCGGGCGGAGGAGACCGTGCCGGCCGGGCTCGCGGATCGGATTTCACCGGCCAGGCTGGAGGCGCTGACGCGCGACCCGCAGGCGCTCCTGGACCCTCCCGCCACGGAAGCGCTGCGCGGCGCCGTCGGCCCGGCGGACGCGTTGCTCGCCGCGCTCAGGGATGCGCTTGGCGGCGCCGTGGGCGATGCGATGCTCGTCCTCGCCATCGCCGCGGCGCTGTCTGCGGCGATGGCCCTGCTCCTCAGGGTTCCCGTTGACGAAGACAAACGCGCCGGCCCGTCCGAACCGCGGTAGCGGGCCGCTGCCCTCGCATCGATGCCGCGGGAGCGACCCGGCCCGAAGGACTCGGCGGGAGCCAGCGTGAGGTGTATCGCCGCGCAGCGCCGGAGTTCGGTCCGCGCTCTCGACGCGGCCGGCACTTTCCGGGGGGCCGCCGGAACGCTATACATTGGGAAACGCAAGGGAACAGCCGCGCGCCATCGTAATGCACCGAAGCAGGCGGACCCTGCCGCGCCAATCCGCCGGGGTTCCCGCCAGGAGGGGTCGTCATGTTGAGGGCGCCGTCCGCATTTCAACGGGGGTACGAGGCGGCCCGGCCGTCCAACCCCGAGCTGGCGGACCGCTACATGGCGCACATGACGCTCGGCGACCCGCCGGCCGACCGGGCCGTGGCGGATCTCTCGGATCTCGATCAGCACCGGATCCAGCGCTACATCCGGGCGATGATGGACCAAGACCACGCGGGAAGCCGAACCGCGCCTCGCGCCCTGCGGGAGTTCTTCGACGAGGTCGAGCCGTTTCCCGAATGGTACCGGACTCTCCCGGTCCAGCCCGGCTGCCGCGCGTTCTTCCGCTACTCGGATCTGTTCGTCCTCGCCTTCGCCACCAGCACCATCATACGAGGGCTCGGCACCACGATCAGCCTCTCGTTCATGGAGACGGGCCGGGTGCTCGACATTGGCAGGCGGCGCCTGAGGCAGAACATCAGGCATCTCGTGGAGATCATGATCCCGGGCGGTCTGGAGAGGCATGGCGACGGCTGGAAGCTCTGCGTGCGCATCCGGCTGGTGCATGCGCAGGTGAGAAAGCTGCTGGCCGAGTCCGGCGATTGGGACAGCGCCGCCCATGGACTGCCGATCAGCGCCAGTCATGTAGCGCTCTCCTCCGCCGCCTTCTCCGCCATGCTGCTGGAGGATGCGATCCGCCTCGGCGCACGTATGGACGATGCGGAACGCGCGAGCTTCATGCACGTCTGGCGGTGCAGCTCATGGCTGATGGGCGTTCCCGACGCGCTGCTGTTCCGCGACGAGGCGGATGCGCACGAACTGCTGCGCGTCGGTCTTGACTGCGAGCCGGCGGTCGGTCCGGAGAGCATCGTCATGGCGCACTCGTTCATCAACTCCGTCCCGCACATCATCGGACTGGAAGGCAAGGACAGGCAGCGCAGGATGGCCGGTTTCCTGTTCCGCCTGTCGCGCAGGATGATCGGCGGGCGGCTCGCCGACGAGCTCAAGTTCCCGAGGAAGGCATCGACGGGAGCCATCGCCCTGGTGAGGCTCCGGCGCCGGTGCCAGAAGCTCTAGGGCATGCTGCCCGCGTGGGGCGGGGGAATGGATCTGGACGCCGCCAATCTTGTCGACCTGCTGGAACGTTCGCGCCTCGACGACGAGGAACAGGGCTTCAGCTACCGGCTGCCGGAATCCGCGCGCAGCGAGCTGGCCGGAAAGTGGTGAGGCGTGCGGAACGCTCGGGAACGGCCGCCTGACCGGAGCCGGAAGAAGGAGTCCGGCGCGATGGAACATTCCCTTCCGGCGCAACGGCTGTGGGCCGAGATGGAACGGACCTTCCAGCGCCCCGACGCAAGCGGCGTGCGGACGCGGACCTTTCATCGCCACCTCCATGCCATGATGCGATGCACGCTGACCGTCGACTCCGGCCTCGGCGAGGAACTCGCTCATGGACTGTTCGCGGAGCGCGGCGGCTACGACGGGTGGGTCCGCTTCTCGTCGGCATTTTTCCGGTCCGAATGGTTGCCCGACGCCAAGGGCATCGCGGTCAAGCTGCTGGGCGTGCCCGGAGAGACGTGCCTGCCCGGCACCCCAGGCGAACAGGATTTCGTGATGGGCAACACGCCGACGGTCTGGTTCGGCACCGAAGCGCTGATGATGGAATATGCGCAAAAGGTCCGAAGCAGCATGGGGGCATCCGCGACGCTGAGGTTGACCGATACCCTTCCTCCCGGGTTCCTGTTCCCGGGCCGGAACCCGCTGAAACCCCGATGGAACGTGGTCCGCCTCGTCGCGGCGCACGTCTGGCAGAGCCTGGCCTATAGGGACCCCGCCCGTTTCGCCTATTACAGCGCCACCGCATTCCGGCTGGGCGAGGGGGCGGCGAAGTTCTGCTTCCGTCCGGCGCCGGCCCGGGCGATCCGGTTGTCCGGCGGCTACGTGGAAAGGCTGAAACAGCGCCTCGACACGGGACCGGTCGAGTTCGATTTTCTTGTGCAGCCCAGGACCATGCCGGACGCAGAGCCGATCGACGACGCCACCGTGCCCTGGCGCTCGCCGTGGGTCAGGGTCGGCCGCCTCGCGATCCCGCCGCAGGACTTCGACACCGAAGAGCGGAGGAAGCTCGGCGAGCGCATCAGCTACTCGCCGTGGAATTGTCTGACGGCACACGAACCCCTCGGGGGCGTGAACGCGGCGCGCAGGCTGGCCTACGGCAATTCTGCGCTCAATCGCAACGCCATGTGCCCGTTTCACGACCCCAAGCCCCGGGACGGGGGAGAGGACGGGATCAGCCGGCCCGGGCCGAACGCCGGATCAGGTTGAGCCCGAGCACGATCGGCCAGACGACGAACACGATGTAGGTAAGCCGCGCCATGTCGAGCCAGAACCGGTCGTCCTCGGGGTTCAGAATCGTCAGCACGTAGCCCGCCAGGCAGACGGCGGAGCCGAGCAGGGCGGCGATCGAGACCGGCCTGCTGAAATCGTCCCTCCAAGTCACCGCCGCCGCGAGAGCGAAGTAGCCCAGCGGCACGGCGACGCCGCAGATCAGGGTAATTCCTCCCTTGACCGCATAGACGGGCATCGCGGCGGCGATCGCGGCGGGATCGTCCGCGACGCCGGCGAGGGTTATCGTCAGACCCTGGGCCAACCCCCCGCCGATCATGCCGAACAGCAAAAGGAAGAACCCGGCGAGCGCTAGCGGACCGCCCGGACCGGACGTCCGCAGCACCGACGACAGGACCCAGGCGCCGAAGGCGTTGGTCAGAAAGCCCAGCGCGATCGCCATCGCCGTGACGTTGGAGAGAACGGGGCGGGAAGACAGGGCGCCGATGAAGGCCGCGGCGTCCGTCGAGTCCACCCGGTCGATCAACAGGACGCCCGGCTGCAGGAAGATGAACACGAACGCCACGCTCGGGCCGGCCATGAGCGCCGCCCCACCGAGCCGGCAGGTGGCGGCGTCAACCATTGCGGGACCGCTCCGCGGCGATTCGTGCCGCGCCCCCGCGGTCGGCGGCCTTCGGCCGCCGCGTGCCGCCGAGTGCCAGTTCCGGGGTTCGCAGATCCACCTTGCGGTCACCGAACAGGGCCGACAGCTCGATCTCCATTCCGACGATGCCCGGCAGCCCGGGAGTGCGGTCCGTTGCAAACTCGACCAGCACGTCGATGTCGCTCGCTGGCCCGAAATCCGATCGCAACGCCGACCCGAAGATCGCGAGCCGACGAATGCCATGCGCCTGGCAGAAAGTAGCCAGTTCGCTCTTGGCGGTCTTCACTTGTGGATTCACGCCCGAAACACCCGGTTGGCGTCCACGTCGAACCCGGCTGCCTTCAATTCCTTAACGAGAAGGGAAATGATATACAAACTTGCCCCTGCATATAATCCCGCAATAAAGCCGCCGCCGCATCCCCGACGACGAGCTCCTCGCGGTGCTCGACGGTCGGCGCGCCGGCCGCAGCTGCGCCTGATTGTGCCTGGTCGCGATCGACCTCTTTGGCGAAGAGCGGGTCGAAGAGGAGTGCTGCAACAACGGCTGGATGCGCGGCCGGGTGCGCTGGCGGGTGAAGATCGCGCTGGCGCTCATGGAGGGTGGCTACCGCGAGATGGCGGCCGGCATCGCATAGCGGCTGCCGCATTATCGCCGCACCGCGCGCCGGGCTCATCCGGTCGGTGCGCTTCGAAGGGCCGCAGGACCTGCACATCGAACGCATGGACGAGAGCCGGTACTGGTGCCGCATCGGCCAGCACGAGTTCTCGATGACGCGCCCCGGCCACCGCTCGCCGGCGTCGAGCTCGTGCGCGCCTGAACCCCCCGCCGCAACGCCGCCGCCGCGCGGCCAAAGCCAAGAGAAATTCCGGAAGCACCAACCTCACACGGTCGAGACACCTCTCGGCCTCGCCCTCCACCTTTTCTACCCTTGCGCGCCAGCTCCGCGCCGGGTTCCCCGCCCCCCTGCACCGTCCGCCAGGAGAAGAGAGAAGCTGAGAAAGGGCGACGGGGCGGGGCCGAGCGGTCTCCACCCGGCGGTCCGCGAAATATCCACCTCCTGACCCGCCGCTGCCTCCACGCGGCACCCGGCCCGGTTCGCCGCAACACGTCCCACCGCGCGCCGCGCACACCGCCGCCGCCGCCCGGCCCGTCCCGTCTTCCGCTCTCCCTTCCAGCTCAAGGGGGCCGGCCCCTCTCACTGGCCGGTCCCCCTTTTTTCCCGGCAACCCGCGGGAGGCCCCCATGGCCCGTTCCGACTTCTCGATCGACGACGTGCTGTTCCGCCGCACCGGCGACGACCGCTGCGCCATCCTCGTCTTCGGCCGCGAGGTCGGCACCCTCATCAGGCTGCGCGACCACGACGACCCCGACGATCCCTGGTACTACGTCATCGCCCTGCTCCGCGACCCGGCCGGTCCCCGCCAGGTCGAGCGCAGAAGCCAGATCCGCCTCGCCGCCGCCGACATGCTGTGGGACCGCGGCCTCGTGCCGCAGGCCGACCAACACGACCATCTCCACAACGCAGGGGACACAAGATGAAGCAGATCGCAGCCATGCCCGGCGTCACCGCCACCGCGACCGTCTGCGACAACCTCGCGCTGTTCGGCGGCGACCCCGACCGCGACGACTTCGACACACGGGAAGTATGGGACCCCTCCGAAGCCGAGTTCGCCCTCACCCAGGCGATCGCGATCATGGTCCGGGGCATCGCCATCGAGGGCACCCAGCTGCACGACGAGCTCGAACCGCTGCTGTGGGGCCTCGCCAACATGCTGCACGCCCAGGTCCAGCGCCTCGACCGCGGCGTCGACAGGCTGGTCCCGGGAATGCGCGACCTCGAGCGCGCCCAGGACGGCACCGAGATCGCCGCGCTCGAGCTGCAGAAGCTCACCGACCGGGCCCACAATCTCGGCCACCGGCGCGATGCCTTCGAGGCCCTGCGCGACACCGCCGCCGAGGCCTATTTGCGCCACACCGGCGAGACCTGGCGGCCGCGCCACGGCTCCCACACCTCGCAGACCCGCGCGCTCACCTCGGCCGCGATCGACGCCCGCGACTTCCTCCGCGCCCGCAGGGACCGCCGGAACCGCGCGCATCTGCCCGCCGGCACCCTGGTCGCCATCGCCGGCGGCAAGGAGATCGCCGACACCCGGATCGTCTGGGCCACCCTGGACAACGCCAGGGCGAAATATGCCGACATGGTCCTGGTGCATGGCGGCGGGCCCGGAACCGAGAAGATCGCCGCGAGCTGGGCCGACGCGCGCGGCGTCCACCAGATCGTCTGCCGGCCCAACTGGGACGCGCACGGCCGCGCCGCGCCGTTCCGGCGCAACGACGAGCTGCTCAACCTGCTTCCCAAGGGCATCATCGCCTTCCCCGGCAGCGGCGTCACCGCCAACCTGGTCGACAAGGCGCGCCAGCTCGGCATACCGGTGCACCGCGTGAGCCCCAGCTCGGCATCAGCCGCGTGAGCGCCTGACCGCCGCCGCGATCCACCGCGAAAGGAGGCGATCCGCGCCGCCCGCGGGCGGGGAGGGGCTGCGCCACCGCGCGCTCCTTTCCCGGTCCGGGCACCCGCCCATCCGGTGGTCGATCCTCATCCTCCGGGCCCGCCGACGCCGAGAGGAGAGGAGCCGCAAGGGACCGAATTCCGGCACGGGAGAGCTCCATGAAGATCATACCCCGCCACCACGTTCCGACCGCCCGGAACTGGATCTCCGTCGGCCTGACGGTGCGCGAAGCCCAGGCGCTGTCGGAGTCCCTGCGCCGCTCGATGCCGGTCGACCGGAGCGACCCGGACGGCATCGACTCCTTCGCCCATACCGCCCTCCACCAGCTCGAAGACGCGCTGGCGCACATCGAGAACCCGCCGGCCGCATCGCAGTAACCCGCGCGGCCCCGTCTCCGCCGCCGCGGCCTGCCCGGCCGCCTTCCCCCCCATCCATCAGCGGGAGCGCCCGCATGACACAGCTCGCCTATGCCGGCATCGGCTCGCGCCGGACGCCGCCCGACGTGCTTCGGCAGATAACCGTCCTCGCCGCCTGGCTCGAACGCCGCGGCTGGCACCTTCATTCCGGCGGGGCCGCCGGCGCCGATACCGCCTTCGCCGCCGGAGCCGCCCGGGCCCGCACCCTGCACCTCCCCTGGCCGGGCTACGGGAACCACGCCGGGCCCGACTGCCACGCGCCGTCGGGCGATCGTTACCGCAGCTGCGTGGCGATCGCCGAGGCGGTCCACCCGGCCTGGCACCGCTGCAAGCCGGGGGCCCGGAAGCTGCACGCGCGCAACGTCTCGATCCTGCTCGGCCGCGACCTCGACAGCCCGGTCCTCGCCGTCGTCTGCTGGACCGACCGCGGCCGCGTGACCGGCGGCACCGGCATGGGGCTGCGCATCGCCGCGATCCGCGACATCCCCGTGCTGAATTTCGGGTCCATGCCGCCCCGTGCCATCTGCGAAGCCCTCGAGGACATCCGCGCCCGGCACCACCGCCCCGGCGCGCCTGCCTGCACGACCGCGCCTCGAACCCCGCAGGAGAGCGGGCGCCCTCATCTTCATTCCGGGCGTTTCGCCGCCGGCATCGCGACCGGGCCTTCCCCGGCGACACCGCGCGGCGTCCCGGCCGGAGAGTTCAGGAAGCTTCGAGAAGGTTGATCGGGCTGGGGTCGAGCAGGCCCCGGGCCGGTCACTCACCCATCGTCAGAACCACGGAACACGGAGGCCAGC
>MPNO01000071.1 GCA_002239065.1 Defluviicoccus sp. bin129
CAACTTCGGATTCGAAGATATCGGCCAGCGGATCCGGGCGGCGCCGGCCCCGCGGCTTCTTCTCCTGAGGTGGCAGCGGATCGGCGGCAAGCCGGTAGCCGGTGGCCCGGCTGAAGCCCGCCTTGGCGGCCGCCACCTCAATGGTGTCGGTCTTCTTCTGGGTCATGAACAGCCTCTTCTGGCGATCGGTTATGTGACGCCCGGGCAACGCCGCGCTCCCCTGCTGGGAAAGCGCCACCGTTCGCCCGACCGGCCGAATCCGCCAGAAGGCACGGGGGGAAATTCTGCGAGCCGGCGGCCCGGAACTCCAGTCGGGCTACGCCCTCCCTCCGTTCCGGGCCGCCGCCTTCCCCCGTCTCATCCTGATTGACGCGGAAGTCTCAAGTTGATTGCCGCCCCGCAGGCGGGAACGCCTTCAGGCCGGTGAGCTCGACCCATTCCTCGACGGTTCATCCCCGCGCGGGCGGGGAACGCCAACCAGCACGGTGCTTCGCCCATTGGTCGAGCGGTTCATCCCCGCGCGGGCGGGGAACGCCCACTTGGCGACCCGGAGCCCCGAACGCTCGACGGTTCATCCCCGCGCGGGCGGGGAACGCGGACCGGCGTCGCGGTTGGGAACCTGATTCGCCGGTTCATCCCCGCGCGGGCGGGGAACGCCGTCACGCCCTCGAACGCACCCACCGCCGGAACGGTTCATCCCCGCGCGGGCGGGGAACGCGCCAATTCTGGATCGGCACCGGGAACGTGATCCGGTTCATCCCCGCGCGGGCGGGGAACGCGAGGTCGACGTGATGCACGGGACGGCGCGGGACGGTTCATCCCCGCGCGGGCGGGGAACGCGCCTCCGCCGTCGCCCAGGAGAATCAAGGCCCCGGTTCATCCCCGCGCGGGCGGGGAACGCCGCTTGATCCTGGGACGCATCCGTTGACCGATCGGTTCATCCCCGCGCGGGCGGGGAACGCACGCAAACGATCGGCGAGGCGACGCACCAATACGGTTCATCCCCGCGCGGGCGGGGAACGCGGATGGTCCGCCCGTCATTGGTAGCCATGGACCGGTTCATCCCCGCGCGGGCGGGGAACGCGAGGATCGCAACCCTACCGCGATCCTCAAATACGGTTCATCCCCGCGCGGGCGGGGAACGCGTCGCGTTCAAGGCCGCGATCGTCGCCGGGGCCGGTTCATCCCCGCGCGGGCGGGGAACGCCTCGATGATGACCCGGGCGCGGCTCGGCTGGCCGGTTCATCCCCGCGCGGGCGGGGAACGCTCGGGCTCGCCGCCGTCCGCGACGAGATGCGACGGTTCATCCCCGCGCGGGCGGGGAACGCAGGTGGTATCCGTGAGCCGCGTCGTCGCCCTCCGGTTCATCCCCGCGCGGGCGGGGAACGCAGGGGCTTTTTTCTTCCCCGCCACCGAAAGAACGGTTCATCCCCGCGCGGGCGGGGAACGCTCCTCGACCTGGCGCTTGTATGTGTCCGGGATCGGTTCATCCCCGCGCGGGCGGGGAACGCTCGATGCCGAGGTCGGTCCCGCGCGCGCCGGCCGGTTCATCCCCGCGCGGGCGGGGAACGCCAGCGAGCGATCGCGCAATCCAAGCTCAACGACGGTTCATCCCCGCGCGGGCGGGGAACGCTGCAGGTGCGTCTGCGACACCCAGACAAAATCCGGTTCATCCCCGCGCGGGCGGGGAACGCCTCACACCCGCCCAACGGCAACAGCTCGCCAGCGGTTCATCCCCGCGCGGGCGGGGAACGCGTATCCGACCCGCGATTTGCATCCGCCCTCAACGGTTCATCCCCGCGCGGGCGGGGAACGCCTCCGGGACCACCACGAACAAATCCACGTCGCCGGTTCATCCCCGCGCGGGCGGGGAACGCGCGGTCGGAAAGCGGCTTGCAACCCATTCTTCCGGTTCATCCCCGCGCGGGCGGGGAACGCGCCAAGCGCGAGGCGAAGGCGCATCGCGAGTCCGGTTCATCCCCGCGCGGGCGGGGAACGCGACCTGCGCCCGCGCCTGGTCGAGCTGCTCGCCGGTTCATCCCCGCGCGGGCGGGGAACGCTTGACCATCTGCTGGTCGAAGGGGTTGGTCTCCGGTTCATCCCCGCGCGGGCGGGGAACGCCTGCGCTCCGGCTCTGGGAGAGCCAAGATCGACGGTTCATCCCCGCGCGGGCGGGGAACGCCTCAGCCAGTCCGTTAGGAGCTGGCCTCCGTACGGTTCATCCCCGCGCGGGCGGGGAACGCCACCCGCTCAGGGCTTTGGGGCGGGCGACGGCCGGTTCATCCCCGCGCGGGCGGGGAACGCTGGCTTGCCCGAGCCTTGCCGGAGCCTTGTCGCGGTTCATCCCCGCGCGGGCGGGGAACGCGAACTCTCCGGGCACCGGGTCGACCCACTCCAAGGTTCATCCCCGCGCGGGCGGGGAACGCGGCCCGGAGGCGTCGTGGCGTGCGCTTGTCCCCGGTTCATCCCCGCGCGGGCGGGGAACGCACCGCATCAGCGTCTAAGCTCCAGCCGACCGACGGTTCATCCCCGCGCGGGCGGGGAACGCCCGGAACGATATCAAAGACTATCTGGCAGACACGGTTCATCCCCGCGCGGGCGGGGAACGCAGCCGGTGCTCGACCAGCAGCTCGAGGTCCGATGGTTCATCCCCGCGCGGGCGGGGAACGCCACCTCCCGGCGAATCACCAAATGGGCAACCCCGGTTCATCCCCGCGCGGGCGGGGAACGCCGAGGCCTTCGCCGACGCGCAGGACGCGCGGCCGGTTCATCCCCGCGCGGGCGGGGAACGCAGCGACACCGCGTACGACTTCACGCCGATGTACGGTTCATCCCCGCGCGGGCGGGGAACGCCGCCGCCGCGGTCGGGAATTGATTCTCCCCGGCGGTTCATCCCCGCGCGGGCGGGGAACGCATCTCGACGGGACACTCGAACGGGCGCCACAGCGGTTCATCCCCGCGCGGGCGGGGAACGCCCAGGCGATGGCCTGGTCGAGCTCGATGAGTGCGGTTCATCCCCGCGCGGGCGGGGAACGCAGGGGACCCTCTGGGATTCGTTTCGCCGGTCCCGGTTCATCCCCGCGCGGGCGGGGAACGCAGCGCGACCGCGCCCGCGACGATAGGAAACGGCGGTTCATCCCCGCGCGGGCGGGGAACGCCCTGGCCTCGGTAGGTGCCGGCTCGCAGGACCCGGTTCATCCCCGCGCGGGCGGGGAACGCCCCAACATCGTCATGCAATGGTCGAGAGACGCCGGTTCATCCCCGCGCGGGCGGGGAACGCGAAGCGTTGCTCGACGGGTGAGTCGACGAGATCGGTTCATCCCCGCGCGGGCGGGGAACGCTCCTCCACCTGCCGCTTGTAGACGTCGGGGATCGGTTCATCCCCGCGCGGGCGGGGAACGCCCCTGGTCGATGAGGCGGACGGCTTCGTAGGACGGTTCATCCCCGCGCGGGCGGGGAACGCCGCGGAAAGCAGCTCGGCCACGGCCGGCGCGTCGGTTCATCCCCGCGCGGGCGGGGAACGCGCTCGGGCGCGGTGTTCCGGTGTGGAGCAGGGCGATTCATCCCCGCGCGGGCGGGGAACGCCCCTCTTCGATTAGGCGGACGGCCTCGTACGACGGTTCATCCCCGCGCGGGCGGGGAACGCCTTGCCGGGAATTCCGGCGGCGTCCTCGCCGGCGGTTCATCCCCGCGCGGGCGGGGAACGCGAGAGCAAGGACCAGGAGACCGCCGACCGGGTCGGTTCATCCCCGCGCGGGCGGGGAACGCCGCTGGATCGCATGGGAAAATGTCCCCGGCGTCCGGTTCATCCCCGCGCGGGCGGGGAACGCGACCTGGGCGGCATCGAGGAGACCGGGGAGACCGGTTCATCCCCGCGCGGGCGGGGAACGCGCCCTACGAAAGGCGAACCGGAAAACTGCGACCGGTTCATCCCCGCGCGGGCGGGGAACGCATGGCGAGGAACTCGCCGGGGGTGACCGCATCCGGTTCATCCCCGCGCGGGCGGGGAACGCCTCGACGGTCGACAGAAATTCGCCCGCGGTCACGGTTCATCCCCGCGCGGGCGGGGAACGCCGTAGGTTCGGCCGGCCGAGTCGACTCTTCCACGGTTCATCCCCGCGCGGGCGGGGAACGCCCGCGTCCGCGGTCTCCACATACCGGGTCGGCCGGTTCATCCCCGCGCGGGCGGGGAACGCTCCGTTCGCGTCTCCCATGCCGGCTATCCAGACGGTTCATCCCCGCGCGGGCGGGGAACGCCGATGAACAAGGGCAAGGTCCAGACCGAGGAGCGGTTCATCCCCGCGCGGGCGGGGAACGCAATGCGACTCCAACGTTTCGATTCTCGCGACTCGGTTCATCCCCGCGCGGGCGGGGAACGCCAGTCCTATGCCAAGGACATGACTTCCGGCTTCGGTTCATCCCCGCGCGGGCGGGGAACGCTCCGGTATGGGTTGCGTCGCGATGGTCGGAACCGGTTCATCCCCGCGCGGGCGGGGAACGCGGCGGGCGGTCGTATCTGGTCGGGGCCTCGGCCGGTTCATCCCCGCGCGGGCGGGGAACGCGATGGCGGGATGCGGATCTACTCGAAGGAAATCGGTTCATCCCCGCGCGGGCGGGGAACGCATCGAGGGCGACGACGCCTTCCTCTCCGTCGTCGGTTCATCCCCGCGCGGGCGGGGAACGCGCCTTGTCGAGCCGCCGGATCCCGCCGTCGATCGGTTCATCCCCGCGCGGGCGGGGAACGCGCCGTAACCGTCCGACTCGTCGTCGTCGTCGTCGGTTCATCCCCGCGCGGGCGGGGAACGCTCTTCCTCGAAGGCGTTGATAGGAAACACGATTTACGATGTCAAAGAGCTTACGGGCGTTCCGATTATGTTCTTTTTTGGTGGCAGACTATCCGTCGGAACCCGGCACGGGAGTGAAGCGCACCAACTTGAAGCCATCCAGATCCGCAGGAATACGGCGGTTGGCTCCGCATGTGTCGAAATCGTAGCCGGAATCGTTGGCGGTGGCCCACGCCATGATGGCATCGCCATCGCCGATATGCGTCCGAACTTGCTCCCAGACTATCTCGCGGGTCCGACGGGAGTAGTTCCCTACATAGACGCCGGCCCTGATTTCCAGCAGCCAGACGGCCAGGCGCCCACGCAGCCTCGGCGGCGCGTTGTTAACCACGATGACCAACATCGCCGCTTGGCTCCTCGGGAATGGCGACGGGCTGGACTTCGTCGGGCGGACGCGGAAGCTCAAATCCGCCCGCACTCAGCATCTCTTCGATGCACGGAATCAAGCGGCTCAGCAATCCGGTCTTGCGAAAGCTGTCGCGACAGCCGCGCCTGACTTCGCCGACGGGATCTCTGGCCGCGGGCTGCTTGCCCCGATGGGCGTCTCCCGCCACCTGGAACGCAATCGGCGCTACAGTCTCGAACTTGAACACATCGGCCACGTCAAAGACGAAGGACTGAGCCTTGCCGGTATGGAGAAACCCGATGGCCGGCGCATAGCCGGCGGCGAGAATGGCGGCTTCGGCCAAACCGTACAGGCATGCGGTCGCTTGGCTGAGGCAGCGATTGGGCAAGTCCGACGCGTCCCAGTCGCGAGGGTCGTATCGCCGTCCCTTCCACACAACCCCATGCCTGCGGGCCAGTAGTTCGTACAGGCGCTTGACCCGCGCGCCCTCGATGCCGCGCAATTGCTCGACCGAACGGCGTTGTGGTGCCGGTTCGCCGAAGCGCATGTCGTACATCTTGCGGACAACCCGCAGGCGGGCGTCGGGATCCAACGCCAGACGCGCCTGATGGAGGAGCCTGTCCGCCCGCGCCCCGCCGGGCTGCCCCGCCGAATAGAGGCGAACGCCGGCCTCGCCAACCCACACCAGAAGACATCCCACGCGAGCGGCCAGCGCCACCGCGGAGTGCGAGACACGCGCGCCTGGCTCCAGCATCAGGCACGCAAGTCCGCCTACTGGAATATGCGTGCGCACGCCGTTCCGATCGACCACCACGAATGCCCCGTCGAGAACGTCGAGCCGGCCCTTCTCGACAAACAGGATCGACGCCCGATCCTTGATGGGAATCGGACGGGGCGGTGCCAGGCCGGGCATCAAGGACATCGGCCTCAAGCCCTGCGAATGAGCATCAGACCGCAGCCGTAGGCCTTGGCGCGACCGAAGCCGGTGACCAGCGCATCGGCGAAGACTTCCGGATCGTGGACGGTCAGCAGACCCTTGAGGTCGAGCACACCGAAGGTCGCCTTCCCGCCGCCCCGTCGATTCAACTTGGCGACCCGGTAGTCTTCGACCGTCAACCCCTCGACGGAGAAACCCCGGCGCTCGCCCTGAGCGGCAAGCCACACCCGCGCTGCTATTGCAGCCACGTGCATGCGCTGGGCAGCGCGGGAATCGGGACCGGTGGACCCGCGCTCCAGACCCTGCTCCTGCATCGAATGCATCACAATATCGACGCGGCGGTCCTTGCGCGGCCTGCGTCTGGTCCCAGGGGCTACGTCATCCTGTGGACCGGATCGCCGGTCCCTGGTGGCATTGGCGCGGAGGATGAACGCAAGTCGATCTCCCGCCGACAACACGGGCGCGAAGGGTTTGGACTCTAGCGGCTCGAACAAGCGCGAGCCCTGGGGCTCGCTGGCCGAAAGGATCATGAACTTGCCCCTTTCGTCTGCGCGCCACAGGAAGTCTCGCCTGGCATCGCGGTTCGGGAACAAGGTCCAGATCAACCGATGATGGGCATCGAACGCCGTGTCCCTGTCTGCCGGATCGAGCAGGGGTCTGAGTGCATGTTCCGGCGCTCTTCGATTCAGCACGGCTCGGGTCAGGTAATGAGTCATGCCGGGCTACCCGGATCGCTGCGACGCTCGCCGAGGTGCCAGACGGCACACTCGCCGAATGTCCAGTTCCGTCGATCGAGCGGCTCGCCCGGAACTCGCTCGCTCGATGGCGGCGGGTGGAAGCCGTCCACGGGATCCGAATGGACGAGGTATTGGGAGCGGTCCTGTTCGGACCACCCTTCGGGGCGCAGCCATTGGGGTATCCCGATGCGGGCCAGCGCCTCGACAGGAGTCTCTGCCGTTACCACCTCCGGGTTGAGGGGATTCGCCAATGGGCACGATTTGCGACCGAGATAGAGAGGAAACCTCGGCCGCCGCAAGCGGTCGGCAAGGTCATCGAGCGTCCAACGGCCATCGCCCCAAACTGCGGCGCCGATCAGCACGTCGCAACGATAGTCGCGAATGGTGATGACCGTGTTGGCGTCGCGGCCTGCACGCGCCAGCGCGCGGCTTCTAGTCGAAGGCCGTTTGACTTTGGCGGTCGGCACCGTTTGGACGGTGTGGTAGTCGCGAAGCGGCGTCGATCGATGAAACGACTGCACCGCTACCGAATAGGCGCGCAGGGCTGCCTGGCTCTCGGCGTCGATCCGGTCGATCCCCAGCGCCGCACCCACCAGCCCCAACACGGCCGAGCGCATGGGAACCGGCCCGCTGCCCCGCCGCTCATGGCCGGCATAACCGCCAAACGAGGCAAGCGGCGCTGAGAGCAGGAATACCAGATGCTCACGCATCGCCCACCTGCCCGGCCACGAATGCCTGGATCTCAAGCAGCGTCCCGGAGCCGCCGACCAGATCCATTTCCTCCAGGCTGTCGGCAGACGTGCCGTAGGCGTTGTCGATGGCAGCCGCCGTCTTCCGGAGTTCGTGGATGGATGCACCGAGAAGATCGTCGCCTCCAACTGGCTTGAGAAATGCCGCGGCCAGACTTCGCGGCTGCTGGTCCCCGGCCTCCGCGCGTATGTAGGAGGCCCGGGTGTGGTGGCTATAGCTGTTGCGCTTGCCTGAAGGGCTGGCGGTGGCAAAGGCTTCGGCCACCGCTTCCAGCGCCCTTCGCGCCAGCTCGCGATCGCCCGCGAGGTTCTCCACCAGCCGGTCGGTGTCTATGCAAACATAGAGGTAGTAAACGCCGGATCCGAACCCGGCTTCGCCGACAAACCCCGCACCCATGTCCTCCGCCGGTTTCTTGAGATCGTCGACAGCCGTGTAGTAGTCGTCCTCCGTCTCGGCCCGGTGGGTCGTGATGGCGTGGGATACCTGCACCGCCGCTTCGCGGTTGAAATCCGGCGCGTCGGCCAGCATGCGCCCGAACACGGCGAGGTCGACCGCGCCGTCGGCCGCGCGCAGGATATGCTTGCCACGCTCTCTGGCTTCCTTCGCGAGGGACTCGCCGGCCAGCGCACGCTCCGCCATCTCCATCGCCGCCTGCCGTTCGTCGGGCGAGACGAATGCCAACTGCCTGATGCGGACATGGTCCCGATCCTTCTTGGCCGCCCCGGCGTCGAGCTTGCCGAACACCTCAGCCACCTGTTGCGCGATCTCGCGGGCCTTCCCGTCGCCCGCGCCCTTCTCGCGCAAGTGCTCGACCACCGCGTCTCCAAGCCGTTGGGTGCGCTCGCCCATGTTGCCCTTCAGAGCCTCGGACATGGCCGGCGACAGACGGACCGCCCGCTTCAAGGACTGCGACGACAGCCTCAGCCGCTGAACGCCCCCGTAGACCGCCGTCTTCGGACGGCCCATGTCGTCGCGGTTGGGATTCGAGGGTGGATAGACGGTGAGGTAATGGAGTTGCACGAATCGCGTCATCGCATGTTCTCTCCCTGGTTGGCTTCGACGAACGGAGTGCCGAAGTATTGAAAGCACCATTTGTTGCGAATCTGTTCATTCCAGAAGTAGAGATCTTCGGCCAACTCGCGCCCGTTGCATGCAGGTTCGGATCCAAGAATGCCGACGGAACGGCGGAGCGGCGCGATCATTCCACTGTGCGAGGGAACCCGGATCAGCGCCTGGAACCGCAACTCGCTGAGCGGACGGGGCGCATCTCTGGTTTCTTGTTTGCCAAACTGGGCGGCAAGCCTGTCGCCGTGAATGCCCTTGAGTCGGGCGAAGATCGTGCTGAGAAGAGTTAGCTGGTCGGCCGTCGGCTTCTTGCCATACTCCCTTAGGTGCCTGTTAAGTTCGTGAGTTTCGGCCACCGCCAGGGCCTCGACGGGTGCCTCACAACGCTTCAGCCGGGCGCGTGCCGCCCGTGCCGCGCCGTCATCGCCGCCCAACGCGGACCGGTACCAGTCCGTCACAATCTCGCCGACTGTCTTTAGCGTCATGTCCGATTCTCCTTCTTGCTGGGCATGGGCAGGTCCATCGCCTCGCGCATCTTTTTTTCCAGCGCGGCAAGCAGGTTGCGCCTGGCGGTCACCCGCTTCTCGATGGTGGCGACGTCATGGTCGGAGAGACCACGGAGGGCACACTCGTCGAACATGCGAATCGCCTGGCCCCGCAGGGTCCGATGCCATGCTTCCTCCACCTCTTCTCCTGTGCCCTCGACGACGCGACGAACCGATGCCGCGAAATCCATCTCGGTCTCGGCGAAGAAGGCCTCGACTGCCATGTCACGGGAGGTGCCGTCCAGACGACAGGCTAACTTGAGCGCCTTGCGAAGAGCGCCCGAGGCAGTGTTGGCGGCCTCAACTAATCGGCTAACCCGAACCTCGCCATCGTCTCCCAACCCCGGGAAAGCGGGATATGTGTCGAGCGAGAAATCGACTGGCTTCATGTTGTCCATTGCCCAGCCGCCGAGCATGAGCTCGCAGTCCGGCGGCTTCGGACGGTTATAGTATTCGCGGAAGGCGCTGGCGGTACGTCGCGTGCCCGTTCCGTCTCCAGCGGGCTCCATGGTGATCCCCAGCCAGTTACGGTAGCTGAGGCGCCCGGCCTTCGGGTGGACCGGGAACCATTCGAGATCGTCTTCCTTCCGCCGGTAGTATGGCGTCAGCGGATGCTCCCATGCCGCGTAGTTCGTCCCGTAGGGCCTCTGCACCACGCCGACGACCCGGCCGTTCTCGAACACCAGCCTCAGCCGCCTGGGCATGCCGAAGAACGCTTCGAGCGGGTGGGAATGTTCTTGCGTTACGACTTGACCCTTTTCCGATGTCCGCGTCGGACGGAGCCAGGGCAATGCTTGTTCGGCATCCTCCGGCGCAAGTGGCGGTCCAGGGAGGACGTTGGCGAAGACCTGCCGCCATAGTGGGATCAGCGACCGGTCGTCGTCGCGAGGTTGGACCAGCGTCGTCATCGGCCCGCCGCCGCGCATGGAGGTCCGATTGCCCGCTCCTCCGGTAGGTGCGAACGCTTGAAGCGTGTAGAGCGCTATTGCGGCCTCCTCGGGCGAAAGGGAGGCTAAACGGTTGCGTTTGACCGTCAGGTCGGCGTTCTTCGACGCCGTCGCGCTGCCGGCCGAGTCAATGTAGAGCATGTCAACAGGCTTGATGTCGGAAGGTTTGGCGGTGCGCTCGAAAGCGTCGAAGTCCTGGAGAAACCGCACTCCGTCCCCGGCAAGGGCAAAGTACGGTGCGAATTGCGCCAGCGTGGCGCGGAGATGTTCGGCATCGGGTGCATCGTGGCGCGCCCGCCAGTCTGCATTGTCCCTCGGCGGATCGGCCATGGAGACCAGACCGATCAGGAGTTCGAGGCAGGCGAGGTTGAAATCCGCCCTCGGCCAGGCAAGCCCGGAAACATGGGGCTCGGCGATCTGGTCCGGACGGATGGCGACGGTCTCCCCGTTCCGGCGAACGGGAATCCAAGGGTCGGAGAGCAGATTCAAGAGCATCGGCGGCTTTCTCGGTCGGTGGGGCCACGAAGCGACGACGGTGGGAGCGCAGCCGGATCGTGCTTCCCCGGATCCGGCGGTGGCTCACGACGGAACCAGCAGCCGAACGCCGTCACAAACAGAAACCTCGGCGTCCCAAGACTCAGAAACAGGCCTCGGAACTCGTTCCAAGGAAGCGTGGGCGGTCGCGGTTGATTGTCGAACATCGAGTCTTCCCCGATCATGCCTACGATGTATATGGACGCGCCGTAAGGGGTTGTCAACGCAATTGCTCGTAAACGAGCTCACACAATAATAAACCTGCGACGAACGGTACCTACAGGTCGCCGCCCGTCACGCAACGGAGAATAACCCGCAACGGCGGGTAACTGCTCGATGGCGGCGCTCGTAGACGAGCCCACACCGGTTCATCCCCGTCCCGACGGGGCGCGTTTTCTCAGTCCGAGCGTCTTGTCATATAGGAGTTCCTCCCCGATCACGCCACCTTCCTCGACCACAGAGACCGGGAAGGCCTCCCGACGCCATTCGGGCCACGATTCCTTGATTTCCTGGATTTCCGACGTGGTCTGATCCGGCAGGAGATGCGCGAAGCGCTTGCGGGAGGCGGATACCTCCGACAGCGACCAGGCTGTCTCGGGATCGCCCTCGTCCGCCCACGGGGTCAGCCGGTCGCCGTCGCGCCGGGCCAGCACCATCGTCACCTGCGGCTCCCCGAGGCGCGTCGGGAACAAGGCGTCGTTGCCGACCGCGCCGCCGGTGCCCGAGAGATAGCCAGCCGCACCGTCCACCACATTGCTCCGTGCCATTCCGGCAACGGCGATGGCCTCGGCATCCGCCTTGCATTGTGCCTCGTCAAGCACCTGCGGGACCGGTGGCGCGAAGTCGCCGTGCACGGCCTCTACCAGGGCCCGGAGTCCGCCCGGCTCCGCGATCTCGCCCGCGTCGAACACCGCCCTCGCGGTCAGCCACTGGTAGTCGAGCCGGTAGACCCAGGCTCCCCCGCCGAGGACGGCGCGAAGCCATTCATCTCCTTCCACACTGTTCGGGTCGGGCGACACCACGTACAGGATGGGGTCGGGGACCGGCCGGCCGGCAGCGGGGCGGCTCTCCATGTGCCGCCAAAGCCTGCCAGCCCTCTGGATCAGCGAGCCGATCGGCGCGAGATCGGAGATCATCACGTCAAAGTCCAGATCGAGCGACGCCTCGATCACCTGAGTCGCGACCAGGATGCGGCCCGCACGCCCCGCCCCCTCTTTACCGAACCGACTCTTCATCTCCCGTTCGTGGCGGAGCCGGTCGACCATGGCGAAACGGGCGTGCAGCAAGTCCGCCTTCACCCCGCGTCGAGCCAACGCCTCCACCGCCTCAATGGCATCATCGACCGCGTTCCGCACCCAGACGGAGGCAGCGCGAGCCGTAACCGCGCTCGCCAGCAGGTTCACTGCGTCCGCCGCATCTTCAAGCCGCGTGACACGGACGGTTCGCACGCTATCGGCCAGCGGTTCGACGGCATGGCTCGACACCTCGCGACCGATGAGATGGAGGCCTGGATAGCGCGTGTCAGACAGACCCTGCGCTCGCATCGAGAGTCCGTCCTGGAACGCGCGGACATACGCCTGGCGCATCTCAAGGGGCAGCGTCGCAGTCATCAGGATGGCTGAGCCGCCGAGCCGGGCCTGCATCCTCAGCAATGCCTCCAGCTCCCGTTGCATGTAAGGATCGTAGCTGTGAGCTTCGTCGACGATCAGCACCTTGTCGGTCAGACCGAACAGCCTGAGCGTGGAAAAGCGGGTGGGCAGGATGCCGAGCAGTGCCTGATCCACCGTGCCGACACCCACCGTCGCCAGCAACGACCGTCGCCGGTTGTCCGTGAGCCACATTGCGCTGTCGGTCTCCGGGGTTTCGTCGGACGATGTCCCGTGCAAACCTCGCACCGCCTCGCTCAGCTTCGCCCGGCTGTGCGTCAGCACCACCGACGGCGGGTCCTCGAACAAGTTCCGCGCGATATCTTGCATGCGGCCGAACATGGCGTCGGACGTAGCCGTAGTGGGGAGTGCGAAGAACAACCCTCGCGCCTTGCCCGCCGCGATCATGCGATGGGCCAGGATCAGCGCCGCCTCGGTCTTTCCCGTGCCAGTTGAGTCTTCGAGCACGGCCAGTTGAGGCCCATCGTCCAGGGAAACTGTCAATGCGGACTCCTGCATCGGCCGAAGCTCGGTCAGTCCGACCAGCACGGTGCCGCCGTCTTTCACGGGGGGCGGGTTCAGACCCGCCGCCTTCGCAGCATCACGCGCGCGGCGTTGAGATTGCCTCAGCGCTGCTTCGAAATCGCGGAGGTCCGGCTCGAACGGAAACCAGTCCTTGTTCGATCCGATCCAGTCCGATGCTACCGTCAGGCCGCTCAGCGCCCAACTCAGCGCCTTGGCGCCATCAACCGTCATGTCTTGCAGAGATGCGTCGGGGAACAGTTCCAGTAGTTTGGACACCCACGTCCGTGCCGCCTGTTCTCCGCTGCCGATGGCACGCTGCCGCTTCCGTCTCTCGCGTCGATCTCCCCCCGCACGCGTCGGCGGCCGGCCGTGATGCCCCGCCACGGCCGCGTACAACTCGGCTCGTACCCAATCGTCAGCGCCCAGCTCCATCAGGACGTCATCCAGAACCCCACACAGCAAGTGGTCCGAAAGCTGCCAATGTGGTGGAGCTCCCTTGTGGTCGGTGCGGATCAGGGCGCGGAACGACTCTGACAGCTTGCCGACATCATGCAGCGCGACCAGGATCACCAACGCCCGCCGCTGAGCGTCCGAGAGGCGGCCAAATGCCGTGTGCCCCTCGATCAGTCGTTCGGCACACGCCGCGACATCGAGCATGTGCAGGACCGCTGGGTGCTCGTTATCCTCTTTGTCGGACTTGCCCGGCCAATCGAAGATTTGGTCCATCGGGTGCTCTCGTGGGAGGGCCACCGTCCCTCACCCCGATATTTTACGGTTGCCTCAAGCGGGATTGAAACACCAGTGGCCGGGTGGATTCTTCTGTAAGCGCCCGCCTTGTCGAGAATGGCCGGCACAAGCGTCGCCATGATCCGGCTACGCTCCGGAATCTGGTCCCGGCCGAAACCACTGGGGTGGGTCGTGCCGTCGTGGAATGTCTGGTTGCGCAGGGTCTGGAGCCGGTCGAACACGATTGCCAGCACGGTGGAGACGTTCCGGTTGGACAATGCCGCCAACGCGACCCTTTTGCTGTCTTGGAAGCGGCGTCTCCAAGCGCCGTCGCGGTCAGAACCCCACACAACCATCCCAGAAGAGACGGTCCAGAAGGGATGGTACACATATCGGTTCGGCAGCAGGACCCGGATCGGACCGGGGAACTGGTCCCAGACGATCCTTTCCAGAACGCCTGCTCATCCCGTTGCACGGTAATCCCGAGGAAGGCCCTGAAGCGGTCGGGCTCGGTCTCCCTGGCTTCCCGGGCTTGGACGAACTCCCGCCGCGCCGACTCGTCTCCGTATGCAGCGCTGAATGCGATCCACAGGAACACGAACCGTTCGATGTCTTCCGTCCCCTGCCACTCGCTTCGCTCGAGCCAAGTATACGCTCGGCACATGCGATTCTCACGACTGACAGAAATCCCGGGGCCGTGGCGCGGGTCGTCGACGGAACGTGCACGGCGAGTCCAACGCGCCGATTCCGGCCTACCTCCGCAACCGCCATGCCAACACCAGCTCCGCCTCTGGCTCACTTCCATGGCCTATGTCCTGCTCTCAGCCCTGAGACGCTTCTCACTCGCCGGAACCCACCGAGCCGCCAGGCTTGTCCGAAAAGGTGGAGCCACCTCAACTCAGATCGTGCTCGACAGAGCGGGGGGTCAGTAGCGGAAGCGGTGGGACCGGCGCTGGGATTGGTCTTGGGGTTCGTGTTTCTCGGCCCTGACCTGTTCGAGGCGCCAGTCGCGGTAGTCCTGGTGGATCCCGACGAGGACTTCCCGTCGTTTCGGCGGGACGTCGGAACGCTGGACCAGGTCGTTGAGTGAGCGAAGGAGGGCGGGCCATTCCTCGGTGGCATAGGGGCTGATGGAGGCCGACCGCGCGCGGATTTTGTTTGCCCGGTGGCCGGTGAGGAAGCAATCGACGAGGTCGTCGACGGTTGGCGCTTTCTTGACGGCCGGGGGCTTTGTCGCTGCTTGGCTCTCTTTCTCGACCCTGATTTCTGCGGCGCGGCGCGATACCTCGGCGTGAAAATTTCCCAGCAGGCGTTCGGCCTCGACCGAGGGATCCACGAACACCGGCTCGGGCTTGGTGCGGATTGTTTCCGGGGCTTGCGCAGCTGGACGCGGTGTTTCGGGCGTCGGGGTCTGCCGCGGAGCGGGGGCGGGTTTCGGGGGGGACGCGACGCGGGGAACGGCGGGCTCCCCGGTCCGGATGTCCCGCTTGCGTGTTTGACGGGTCGTCCGCGTCGAGCGTTTTCCGGTCGGGCGAGGTTGCGGCGTGGATCTCGGGGGCTGTCGAACGGGCTGTTGTGCGTGTCGCCGGCGCCATTCCAGGTAGGCGTTGAGTGCGTTGCGGAGCACCTTCGCCGCGGCCGGCCGGAGAGAGGGTTGCTTGAGGAGGTCGAGCGCTTCGCGGATGAGGCGGGCGGCGCGAGATGTCCGGTAGGGATGGATGCCCCGGCGCTGGGCGTCCTGCTTGTTCTCGTGGGCGTCTCTCAGGAATTTCCTGTACCGGGCCTCGACCTGGGCTGCTTGCAGGAGTTCAGGCGCCTTGCGGGGTTCAGGCGCCTTGCGGGGTTCAGGCGCCTTGCGGGGTTCAGGCGCCTTGCGGGGTTCGGGTGCGGTGGAGGCCTGAGCCGGGGCCGGTGCGGGAGTCTGGCGGACCGGTCCGGTCTGGACCGCAGGGGGCGAGATGTCCGGGTCGTTCTCTGGTGCCGGATCTTCGATGCGATCGTGGGTGTGGGAGAGATCCTGCCGGTAGGATTCGAGAAGCCCGGGATCCTGCTCGATTTCCGGGGCGGGCATGGCCAGATCGGGATCGTAGCTGTCGATCTCGACGCTGCCGTCGAGTTCCGCGGATTCGCCGCTCGCGGGCGGACTGTCGGGGACGAGCTCGGAGAAATCGGCCCGGATGGCTTGTGCCAGCGTGTCCGGATCGGACAGTGCGGAAACTCGGGGTTGGGGGCGTGTGGCGGGCTTTTCGGGCGGCGGGGTTGCGGCGGCGACGATCTCGCCGGCGCGGGCGCGCTCGGCCGTGAACGCCCGCAGCTGTTCCGGTGTCATCCCGCCGCGATCGAGGAGGAGCCGTTCCATGTTTCGGTTTCCCTGGACGAAGGGAGCGGCGGCGTCGATGACCTGGAGACTCTGGCGGAAGTCGGCTTCGAAGGCGGGATCGAGCGCGATCGCCGTGTTGCCGTCGGCGGCGTGGAGCTGGTTCCAGGATTCGAGCGCCGGCATGAGCTCGCGGTAGGCCTCGCCGATGCGTTGGGCGGTCGCGCCCTCGCGAATCGCCAGGTCGGAATAGCGCATGCGCGCGGCGGCGGCGGCGAGGTTGCCGCTGCCGTTGTCGTTGGTCGCCATCCAGCGCGCGCCGTCTCCGGGGTTCGGTGCGAGAGAATTGTCCGGGGCGGCGTGGAGCTCGGCCTGCATCTTCTCGCTCATGTAGTCCTTGGCGGCTTCCTTGGGCTGGAGCCTGGACCAGCGCCGCGCGAGATGCGCCTTGACGTCGTCGTTCGTGACGGTCTCCCCGGCCTCGTCCTCGGGGCGTTGCTCGCGGATCTCGAAGTCGAGCGGCTTGCGGTCGATGTAGAAGTCGAGACGCTCCCTGTGACGCGTGGCGGCCGGGTAGATGGTCTCGCGCGCGGGCTTCTGGTTGGCGAGCACGAAGGCGCGGTCCACGGTCATTCCCTGGCCGCTCGCCATGGTCAGCGCGTAGCCGTAGTCGAGCCGGATCGTGCCGTGGTAGCTCTTGATCTCGTCGTGCCAGAAGGAGACCTCCCTCCCCCGGTCCGTGCGGCCGCGGATCCATGCCCGGGTCGATCCGTCCTCGGCGGAGGTGGTGTGGCGCAGCTCGTCGACGGTCACGACGGTGCCGTTGAATAGCTGTTTCCGCCAGTGCAGCGCACCGATCCGGATGCGGTCGCCGACCGCGATTTCGAGCGGCGTTGGCCTGGCGTCGGGATCGCGGCCGCGGCATGCCATCACGGTTACGGGAGGCGTCTTGCCGGTCTCGATCGAGCGTTCGCGCATCAGGAACGAGAGCGTGGAAACCTCGGCGTTGCTCTGCGCGATGACGGCGCTGCTCTTCTCGGGGTGTGCCTGTTTGAAGGCGTGCCAGTCGTCGACCAGGTGCGTGAGCGTGGCTTCGAGATCGCGATCGAGGTGGAACCGCCCGCGCGAGGCGTAGGCCTCGATCGCCTGTCTGGTGAGCTCGCCCTTCGCCCCGTCGTCGGCATGTGCCCTCCGGAAGGCGTCGGAGGCCTCGACCTGCCAGGACTTGATGGCGGCGCGGCGCCGGTCGGGGAGCTGCTCGAATTGTTCGAGGAGCTCGGCCTTTTCGAGCTCGGAGGCCATGCCGGCCTTGAGCGCCGCGGTCTCGCGGCTGTACCCGCCGAAGGCGACCAGCAAGTCCTCGATGTCGGGCTGCTGGCGGCGCATCGTGTCGACGCGGATGGAGCCCGCGACGTCGCGGATGAGGCGCAATCCCGGGCCCGCGGTGACCGGCTGCTGCTGCTCCGTGTCGCCGGCGAATATGAGCTTCGCGCCGTGCTCGGTGCCGAGGCGCAGGATGCGCCGGGCCTGTTGCGAGGACAGCATGCCCGCCTCGTCGACGACGATGACGGTCCTGGAATCGATCGCGATATGACCGTGTTCGACCATCGAGATGAGCTTGGCGACGGAATAGTTCGGGGCGGCCAGGTCGTTGCCGAGCGATTCCGAGACGATCCAAGGAACGGCGGTTCCGATCACCTTGCATCCCTGCTCGCGGTAGAGGTCCGCGAGCGGCCGCAACGTCGTCGTCTTCCCGCTGCCGGCCGCGCCCTCGATGATCGCGATGCGGCCTGGTGAAGCGGCGAAGGAGATCGCGTCGATCTGTTCCTGCGACAGCGGATACCCCTCACCCGCCAGGTGCTGGGTCTTGGCATCGACGGCCTCCGCCGGGATACCGAATTCGCTGGTCTCGGTCAGTTCGGTGGAGAGTGCGTGGATGTCCTTCTCTGCCTGGATGTTATCGGCGGAGCTGTAGGCGCGGGTGTGAGCGAGATCGATCGCGGCGTCGGGCGACGGTTGCGGCTTGTCGAGGCGAACGAGCTGGTCGCTGTGGAGGACCCGCGAGATCGCGGTGTTGCGCGCTTCGCGGGAGAGGAGACCGACGCCGGCATTGGCGGTCTGTTCCACGATGTCGGTGTAGCGGAAGACGGCCTCGTGATGCGTCATCGTGGCTGGCAGATCGTCGAGGTCTTCGGTGACTTCGCGGATCCGTTCGGGGGCGATTTCCTGGGCCTGGCCGAGGATGGAGGCGACGAAGCTGCCGATGTCGGCGACGAACGAACCGGCTTGGTCGAACCACCCGAGATGCCGTTCTTCCGGATCGATCCCTTTTGTCTTGGGGTCTCGGGTGAAGCGCTGGACGGCCTCGCGGAGAGCGCCGTTTCCGTCGAGCACGACGCCCATGCGCGCAGCGGTGTCCGTGATGTGGATGTTGCGCTGCGACCACTGCTTGACGAGGTCGTCGGGAACGCCGGGGATGCGGGTGTATGCCTTCTTCCTGCCATGCGCTTCCATGTCGATGCCGAGGCGTTCGCGGAGGAGCCAGGCGATCTCGGCGCGGTAGACCGCGCCGGCGGCCTTCTGCCAGCAATAGAGCGGCGCGCCGTGGAGCGCGCGCCATTTTCCGTCATGGTGCGCCCGGGCGACGTTGAGGATGACGCAATGGGTGTGGAGGTGGGGGTCGCCGGAACGGGACGCGCCGTGCTGGAAGAGCGCGGCCATGAGATCGGCGGGAACGATGTGGATGTTCTTGTTCCTGTCCGCGATCCGGGTGTAGCTGCAATGCTTCCGGATGGTGTCTTCGAGCGCGACCCTGACGGCGTCGTTGTGGGCGCGTTCGATCTCTTCCCGCAAGGAGGGATCCGCGATGGCCCAGAGCGCGGAGACCGTCTTGTCGGCGTTGAAGGTGAGGTCGTAGGCGGGGCACCGCTTGTCGCTGCCCGCGTTCTGGGTCAGCCGTTCCCCGGTGTTAGGATCGAAGCCGTTGTACAGCTTGTAGAAATCCGCCGAATCGACGGCCGTTCCGTGCGCAATGGTGGAACGTTCGGCGGCGAACAGGGTCGACGGGTTCCACCAGACGCCGTCGGGCTCCTCGCCGCCGGTGTAGTATTCGTCGGCCGGACGGAACGATGCCTGGGAGTGGACGTAGTAGTCGGCGGAGGCGGCTTTGGCGAGGGTCGCGACCATGAATTGAGGCCCGTCGACGGCGTTTCGAGCACAGGTTCCGCGATTTCCGGCGCGGGGTCAAGCAACGCGGTTGCAGAGGTACAAACCGACGAAAACTCACAGCACAAGCGTCCCGAAGACGTTGCGCGCGATACCGTGTGTGTTGACGCACAGCGTGGATACGGGCTGAGGCCAGCCCGGCCGTGGACGTCGCTGCGGGCGCCGATCTGGCGAGCGCCGGCGCTTGTTGGGTGCATTTCGGGCTCCTATTGTAGATTGCGAAAAGAGGTCGGGCCGGATGACGGGCCCCTGATTCGTACCGGCACAGCGGAGAGGAGAAAGCAGATGGCGGGGCGGCGTTTCAATGAGGCCGACGTCGACTTCGACGCGATAGCAGGGGATTTGGCGAAGCTCAGGCCGCCGCGGCTGACGCTGGAGGACGTGCTGGCGCGGCTGCGCGAGCCGATGATCGAGAAGCGGCGCCAGGGCGTGTCGGTGGCCCAGATCCGCGAGGTGTTGAAGGCGCGCGGGATCGAAGTCGGCGAGCGCAGCCTCAAGAAATATCTGGAGAAGGGCGAGCTGCCGCGGCCGAGAGCGTCGGCGGCGCGGCGCGCTGCGGAAACGGGGCCGCCGGCGGGCGTGGAGACTCCGGAATAGGGCGTACTGCCTCTGGCCGCAAAAAAGGGGCCACCCCGCGGGGATGCGGGGTGGCCCCGTGTTCAATGCGTGGGCGCGAGGCGGAGCCGAACGGTTGCGGTTTTGCCCAGTGGAACGTGAAAGCACGGGCTTCGCGCCACGCGGCGTGCGTGACCGGGCTCCACAAGCCGTCGCGGATGCGGCGGGACGCGCGGGCGAGGCGTTCCGACCGTGGGGCGCGTTGCGATGACCGGAGGGGTCTGGTGCGGATCGATACGGCGGACAAGCACGACATGGGCGTTTCACGTGTCGAACGCGCTTGCCCGGCTTGAGGCTGGTCTCCACTCCGGGCCGCCGGCAAAAAACCGTCCCCGGAAGCGTGGGGACGTTCGGGCGGCGGTGTTGACGGCGAGGGGTCAGCCGATCTGGGTGAGCATGACGTAGGGGTCGTTGGACCAGAGCGGGGTGCGGTCGGGGCGGTAGAGACTGATCGGCCTGGTCGGGAAGTCGCCACGGTAGCGGCGGATCAGGATCCACGCCGCCGTCTCGCTGGAGACTTCGATCAGGGGAAGGTCGGCCGCGGCGACGGTGAACGAGCCTGGCATGGCGGTTGCTCCCGAAAGTGTGGTGGACATGGCGGGGACCGCGGTCATGCCGAGGCGGCGCGGCAGAAATCCTCCGAGGAAGCGATGACGCGGTTTCCGGCGGCGGGCCGAGTGTCGCGGACAATGAGGCGGTCCCGGTCAGGATCCTCGATGGCGTCGTAAAAGGCGGTGAGCGCGTCGTCGCGGAACTTGTGGGCGGACAGCACGGCGCCGGCGCAATGGTTCTCCGGGGCGCGCGGGTCGAAGGCGGACCGGTCGGCCGAAACGAGTTCGAAATACGCGGGAATGTCGGGATCGCTCTGCCACAGGATGCGCCCGGTGTCGCGGCAGATGACGACGGTGCGGAGCTCGGGGAAGGCGGCGACGCGGCGCCTGGCTTCTTCCCAGGCGGCGCGCTTGTCGTCGATGCGGAAGGGATCGGCGTCGATCTCGTCGATCCAGTCCTCGTCGACGGTGCGGATGACGAAGCGCTCGGTCATCGTTCCGCTCCTGCTGCGTTGAATTGCCCTCCTGAAGCTCTTCTCTACTTCGTCGCAAACGAAAGGCCGGCGCCGCTAGAGCGGTGGCCGGCCGGTCGTATCAGCGGCGGGTGCGCCGTTCGAAGGCGATCCACGCGAAGAGCGCGGTTACACCGGGAAACACGGCCCAGCCATGTGCGATGCCGGCCTCCTCGGCGATGAGGCCGATCGTGCCGGCGATGGCGCAGACGGCGGCGGACGCGATGAAGAGGCGGCGCACCGGGGTCACCGAACGAGGCGTGCGTCGAGCGTCCAGCGCGCGGTGTCGAGGCAGTGTTCGCGGAGATGGATGCGCTTGGGGCCGGCGGGGTCGTCGGAAAGATCGACGACGTAGAGCGACGGCTCTTCTTCGAAGGCGCTCTCGTCGCGGAACAGCTCGGCGACGAGTTCGCTCTCCTCGTGCAGCCGCGTCTGTTCGGGCGCGATGGCGGCGATGTCGATGTGGGACATTTCCCTCTCCCATGTCGGAACGGGGCCGGGGAACCCACTCGGCTCCTGCCGGCCTGCCCTCTTCAAGCTTTCTCAACTTGGGTCGCGAGGGGCTGGAAGGGGACGCAAGAAAAGGCCCGGTCGCGTGCCGTTGAAAGGGCGGACCGGCCGAAGGGGTTAGGCGAAGTGGGAGTTTTCGAGCCGTTCCGCGGCCCAGCGAGCGGCACGGGCAAGGACGTGGCCGTGACAGGGGAGCGGATCGCACCAGCATGCGAGCCACATGCCGTCCAGCTCCGCGAATTCCTCGAGCCCGATGTGCCCGGTGCGAATGCGATGCCAGAGATCGGAGCGGTAGAGGGCGATGACGGTGTCGCGGTCGCCGTCCTGACCTATACGGAAGGGATTGCCCCACTCGGTGCGGCGATCGATCAGGACCGTGCCGTCGTGGATGTGGTCGTGCTCGAAGATGTGCCGGAGGCGGGGTTCGTTCCTCAGGTTCAGGACGCAGTCGCTCATCGGTTTTCTCCGTCTCGGCGAGTTCGCTCTCCCGCGAGGCTTTTCTCTCCTCGGGCGGTACGGGCTCGGACGGCCGGCAAGAGGAAAGCCGATCCCGCGCGCCGCGGGATCGGCCGGAGGGGTCAGGTGAAGTGGGGGTCGGTGGCGATGACGGCGTCGACGATGCGGCGCGCGTGGTCGGAGTCTTCGAGGCCGTAGCGGGTCGGGTGATGGTCGAACTTGAGAACGACGCCGCCGCCGGCACGCCAGTCGACCGGCCAGACGCGCGCGATGACGTCGTCGCCGCGGAAAATCAGCGTCTCCTCGGGGTCGACCGCGATGAAGCGGATGCGGGTGCGCAGGGGGTCGTACATCGCGCGTTCGATGTCGTCCTGGGGGTTCTCGAAGTCGGCGGCGCAGAAGCCTTCCTCATCGGTGGGGATGGGTGTTTCGCGGCCGCAGGCGGGGCAGGCGATGGCGTTGATCTCGGGTCCGCCGTCGCCGCAATGTCCGCATTTCCAGCCCATGTCGTCTCTCCCGTCCTGGCAATTTGCCTTCTCAAGGCTTTGCTTCACTCCTTCTCGCGGAGGCGGCGGGCGGCCCAGTCGGCGGCGCGTGCGAGGATGTCGCCGTGGCACGGCTCGGGCGCGCACCAGCAGGCCAGGGTCTTGCCGGAGAGTGCGGCGAGGTCCGCGATGGCGATCTCGCCGGCCTCGATGCGGCGCCATAGCTCGCGGCGATAGCGCGCGATCACGGTGGCGCGGTCGCCGTCGGCTCCGATGTAGTACGGGTTTCCCCAGACCGTTCGGCGGTCGATGCGCACCGCGCCCTTGAGGCTGCGAGCGTGCTTCATGTTGATGACGTGCGCCATTCTCATGCCCTCCATGTTCGCTTCTCCAAGGCCGATCTCTACTCGATCGCGGCGCTCTGCCGGGCAGCAAGAAAAAAGGGGCCGGCGCCGCGCCTGTGAAGACGCGGGCCGGCCCCGGAGGGAGGGAGGAGACGGTGCGGTGGAGGGTCCGCTAGAAGGGAATCTCGGACCCGTCCTCGGCCGCCGCGGCGGGCTGCTCGACGGGC
>MPNO01000072.1 GCA_002239065.1 Defluviicoccus sp. bin129
CCCCCCCCCCCCGCCGGTCCCGCTGCCGCTTATGGCGGCGAGTTCGAGCCCGGCCTGCGCGGCCATGCGCCGGGCGAGCGGGCTGGCGGCGATACGCTCCCGCGGAGCGGGCGGGGCGGGCGGTGGCGGCTCCGCCGGGGGGTGCGGCGCCCGGTTCACCCGCCCGGCGGGGCGTTTCGCGGGGGGCTGGCGGGGGCGTGGCGGCGCCGGTTCCACCGCCTGGGCGGGCATTTCGGCGGGCGCCGGCGGGTTCCCGATCGCCGCCGCGTCCTCCCCCTCGGCGAGCAGGACGCCGATCACCGCATTGACCGCAACCCCTTCCGAACCCTCGGGCACGACGATCCTGCCGAGCACCCCCTCGTCGACCGCCTCGACCTCCATCGTCGCCTTGTCGGTCTCGATCTCGGCGATCACGTCGCCGGCCTCCACGGCGTCGCCCTCGGCCTTGAGCCATCTGGCGAGGTTTCCCTCGGTCATGGTCGGCGACAGTGCCGGCATCAGGATATTGATCGGCATCGGGGATCCTGGCTGGGGAGAACGGGCGCGTTCAGTCTCGGTACAGCACGTCTTTGGCGGCGCGGACGACGTCCTCGACCTGCGGCAGCGCGAGCGCGTCGAGCCAGTCGAAGGCCTGCTCCATCGCCACCGCGGCGAGCTCGGCGCCGATACCGGCGAACGGCCAGCCCTCCTCGACCGAGACCAGGCGGCCGGTCTTCTTCACAGACGCGACCAGCGTCGCGGTATCCAGCGGCCGGATCGTGCGGAGGTCGATCACCTCGGCCTCCACCCCCTCCCCCGCCAGCGCCTCGGCGGCGTCGAGCGCGTGGCCCACCGCGATCGAGAGCGCGGCGATCGTCACGTCCGACCCGGCGCGGCAGATTTTCGCCCGGCCGATCGGCACGATGAAATCCTCGTCCGCCGGAACCTCGAAAGAGGCGCCGTAGAGGATTTCGTTCTCCAGGAAAATCACCGGGTTGGGGTCGCGGATGGCCGATTTCAGCAGACCCTTGGCGTCCGCCGCGCTGTAGGGCGACACCACCTTGAGTCCCGGCACATGGGCGAACCAGCTGGCGTAGTTCTGCGAATGCTGGGCGGCCACCCGGGCGGCGGCGCCGTTGGGCCCGCGAAACACCATCGGCGCGGAGATCTGGCCGCCCGACATGTAGAGGCTCTTGGCCGCCGAATTGATGATCTGGTCCATCGCCTGCATGGCGAAGTTGAAGGTCATGAATTCGACGATCGGCCGCAATCCGGCGAACGCCGCACCGACGCCGAGCCCGGAGAAGCCGTGCTCGGTGATCGGGGTGTCGATCACGCGGCGCGGGCCGAACTCCTCCAGCAGGCCCTGGCTCACCTTGTAGGCGCCCTGATACTCGGCGACCTCCTCGCCCATCAGGAATACCGTTTCGTCGCGACGCATCTCCTCGGCGATCGCGTCGCGCAGCGCCTCGCGCACGGTCTGGCGGACGGTTTCGCCGTGCGGCGCCTCCTTCTCGGGCGGCGCCGCGGCGACCGAGGGTTGCGCGGCGGCGCTGCCGTTGGAGGGCGCGGCCCTGCCGAGCGCCGCGGGGTCCTCGCCGTCGACCAGCAGGACGCCGATGATCGAGTTGACCGCCACCCCCTCCGAGCCCTCCGGCACGACGATCCTGCCCAGCACGCCCTCGTCGACCGCCTCGACCTCCATCGTCGCCTTGTCGGTCTCGATTTCCGCGATGACCTCGCCGGAGGTCACCGGATCGCCCTCGCTCTTGCGCCACCGGGCGAGATTGCCCTCGGTCATCGTCGGTGAAAGTGCCGGCATGAGGATGTTGATCGGCATCTCGGACACCCGCGCCGGTCAGGCCTCGATCAGCACGTCGGTGAGGAGCTCGCGCGGGTCGGGCTCGGGACTGTTCTGCGCGAACTCCGCCGCATCGGCGACGATCGTCCTGATATCGCGGTCCATATCCTTGAGAGCGTCCTCGTCGACGAACCCGACCGAAACCAGCCGATCCCGGAGATTCTGGATCGGGTCGTGCTCGGTCCGCATCTCCGCGACTTCTTCCTTGCTGCGATACTTGGCGGGGTCGGACATCGAATGCCCGCGATAGCGGTAAGTCAGGGCCTCGAGCACATAAGGCCCCTTGCCCGCGCGGCAATGCGCCATCGCCGCGGCGCCCGACTCCTTGACCGCCAGCACGTCCATCCCGTCCGTCTGGGCGGAGGGGATGCCGTAGGGCTCGGCGATCCGGTAGAGGTCCTTCAGGGCCGAAGCGCGATCCACCGAGGTGCCCATGCCGTAGCGGTTGTTCTCGATCACGAACACGATCGGGAGCGACCACAGCGCGGCGAGGTTGAAGGCTTCGTGCACCTGGCCCTGGTTGAGCGCTCCGTCGCCCATATAGGCCGATGTCACCCCCCCGTCGTCGCGATACTTCTGGGCAAATGCGACACCCGTACCGATCGGCACCTGGGCGCCGACGATGCCGTGCCCGCCGAAAAAGTTCCTGTCGCGGCTGAACATGTGCATCGAGCCGCCCTTGCCCTTGGAATAGCCGCTGCGCCGCCCGGTCAGCTCGGCCATCACGCCCTTGGGGTCCATGCCGCATGCCAGCATGTGGCCATGATCCCGGTAGCTGGTGATCAACGCGTCCCCGGGTCGGGCGGACGCCTGCATGCCGACGACCACGGCCTCCTGGCCGATATAGAGGTGGCAGAACCCGCCGATCAGCCCCATGCCGTAAAGCTGTCCCGCGCGCTCCTCGAAGCGCCGGATGAGCAGCATCTGGCGGTAGAAGTCGATCAACTCGTCGAGATCGATTTGGGCCGGCCGCGCGCCGCCATTGGCGGACTTGCCGGGCTCTTCGCCCGACGCCGGTTCCGCAGCTTGTCCGGTTGCAGGTTTCCGCGGCCTTGCGGCCATCAGCGATATTCCCTTGCGTTTCCGAGCGACCGCTCAGCGGTTCGGATGGATCGGCTACCGCTGATGGAAGGATACTAATCGAGCGCGACGCGGCGCAACAAAGGGATGGGTAAGTTTGTGTCGTTTTGGCGCGGCTTTGCGCAACGAAGATACGCCGCCAGGCGGTCGCGCCCGGCCGGCACGCGGCTCACCTCTGGACGGCGGGAGGGCCGCCGACGACCGAAATGCGGCGGCTCGTCCGGGTGCCGGAAATCACGATATCGTCGGGGCCGAGCAGCCCGGTCATCATCCGCGCCCGCTCGTCGAGATAGTCGCGGTCCAGGCGATCGGCGCGCAGCGACACGACATGCCGGTCGAGGCCTTCACGCTCGGCGGTCACCCTGGCGAGCGTCTGTTCGGCGCGGACGATCTCCTGGTCCAGCTGGAGGATTCGCAACACGCCGCGGTCGCCCTCGAAGGCGCTGAAGGCGAAATAGGCGGTGAGCGCGGCCCCGAGTACCGGGCCGGCCACGTTGCGCATCGCTCGGCGCTTGTCCAACCGCATCGCCATATCCAGCAGGCAATCACATTGAGATTCAATAAGTCAAGCTGCAAAATTCAAGTGGCGACGGAGCGATGATTCGCAACCGGCGAGGAAAATTCAGCGTTTTCCCGGGACCGAGAGCGACGCGGCGCCGGCGTATCTGGCCGACCCGGCCAGGCTCTCCTCGATGCGAATCAGGCGGTTGTATTTTGCCGTCCGGTCGGAACGCGACAGCGAGCCGGTCTTGATCTGCCCGCAATCCGCGGCCACCGCGAGATCGGCGATCGTGGTGTCTTCGGTCTCGCCCGAGCGATGCGACATCACCGACGCGTAGGAGGCCTTGTGAGCGATCTCGACCGCCTCCAGGGTCTCGGTCAGGGTGCCGATCTGGTTAACCTTGACCAGGATCGCGTTGGCGACGCCGGCCGCGATCCCCTGCCTGAGGATCGCCGGGTTGGTGACGAACAGATCGTCCCCCACGAGCTGGACCCTGTCGCCGAGGGCCCGGGTGAGCGCCCCCCAGCCGTCCCAGTCGTCCTCCGCCATACCGTCCTCCAGCGAGACGATGGGGAAGCGGTCGCAGAGATCGGCGTAGTAGGTGACCATCCCGTCGGCGTCGAGCGCAAGCCCCTCGCCTTCCAGGCGGTAGCGCCCGTCCCGGTGGAACTCGCTCGCCGCGGCGTCGATCGCGATGGCGACGTCGGCGCCCGCCGCATACCCCGCATCCGAAATCGACTTGAGGACGAAGTCCAGCGCTTCGCCGGCGCTCGGCAGGTCGGGCGCGAACCCGCCTTCGTCGCCCACATTGACGCTGTGGCCGGCGGCGACGAGCCGGCGCCGGAGCGCGGCGAAAATCTCGGCCCCGCAGCGCACCGCCTCGGCGATCGAGGCGGCGCCGAGCGGCATGATCATGAATTCCTGGAGGTCGATCGGGTTGTCGGCATGCGCGCCGCCGTTGACGATGTTCATCATCGGCGTCGGCAGGGTGCGGGCGGACACCCCGCCGACATAGCGGTAGAGCGGCAGCCCCGCCTCTTCCGCCGCCGCCCTGGCGACCGCGAGGCTGACGCCGAGGATCGCGTTGGCACCCAGACGGCCCTTGTTCCCGGTGCCGTCGAGCTCGATCATCGCGCCGTCCACCGCCGCCTGCCCGTCGGCATCCTCGCCGAGCAGCGCCTCGGCGATTTCGTCGTTGACCGCCGCGACCGCCCTGAGCACCCCCTTGCCGCCATAGCGCCCGGCATCGCCGTCGCGCAGCTCGACCGCCTCCCGGCTGCCCGTCGAGGCCCCGGACGGAACCGCCGCCCGGCCCGCCGCCCCGGTCTCCAGCAGCACATCCACCTCTACTGTCGGGTTGCCGCGGGAATCGAGGATTTCCCGGGCGTGGATGTCGATGATCGCGGACATGGAGAACTCCTTGCGGCGCGCCGGGAGTCAGAGCGCGAGCCGCGGCAGGCTCTTGCTCAGCCGGTCGACGGCGACGAGCTGTTCGAGCAGCGGGCCGAGCGCGTCCAGCGGGACCATCGCGGGGCCGTCGGAGGGGGCGTTGTCCGGATCGGGGTGGGATTCCATGAACACCGCGGCGACGCCGATGGCGACCGCAGCCCGCGCCAGCACCGGGACGAACTCCCGCTGCCCCCCGCTCGCCGCACCGAGGCCGCCGGGTTGCTGCACCGAATGGGTCGCGTCGAAGACCACCGGACACCCGGTCTCGGCCAGCTGCGGCAGGGCGCGCATGTCGTTGACCAGCGCGTTGTAGCCGAAGCTCGCGCCGCGTTCGCAGACCATCACGTCGCGATTGCCGGAGGCGCGCGCCTTTTCGACCACGTTGACCATGTCCCAGGGGGCGAGGAACTGGCCCTTCTTGATGTTGAGCGGCTTTCCGGTTTCCGCGGCCGCGACCACCAGATCGGTCTGGCGGCACAGGAAGGCCGGGATTTGCAGCACGTCGACCCGCTCCGCCGCCGCGGCGCATTGCCCGGGCAAATGGACGTCGGTCAGCACGGGGCAGCCGCAGCGCTCCCGGATCTCGGCGAGAATATCCAGCCCCTCGTCGATCCCGATCCCCCGCTCGGCGCCGAGCGAGGTGCGGTTGGCCTTGTCGAAGGACGACTTGAAGATCAGCGCCGCCCCCGCTTGACCGGCGATGTCGACCAGCCGCCTGGCGCAGTCGAGCGCGTGGTCGCGGCTTTCGATCTGGCACGGCCCGGAGATCAGTACCAGCGGGGCGTCGTTGCCCAGCTCGACCGGGCCGATGCGAATCCGATGCGGATCGTCCATCGTCTACACCAGCCGGGAGCGTTCGATCGCGGCGCGGACGAAGGATTGAAAGACCGGGTGCGGATCGAACGGCTTCGACTTGAGCTCCGGGTGGAACTGCACGCCGAGATACCAGGGATGCGCCGGCAGTTCGACGATCTCCGGCAGCATCCCGTCGGGCGAGAGGCCCGAAAACACCAGCCCCGCCTCTTCGAGCCGGGCACGGTAGTTGATGTTGACCTCGTAGCGGTGGCGGTGGCGCTCGCTGATCACCGGCCGGCGATAGATCTCGTCGGCCAGCGAGCGGGACTGGATCGCGCAGTCATATGCCCCCAGCCGCATCGTGCCCCCGAGATCGTCGTCGAGCCCGCGCTGCTCGATCCGGTCGTCCTTGATCCACTCGCTGAGCAGACCGACGACGGGCTCGGGCGCCGGCCCGAACTCGGTCGATCCCGCACCGCCGATGCCGGCGAGGTTGCGCGCCGCTTCGATGACCGCCATCTGCATGCCGAAACAGATCCCGAGATAGGGAACGTTGTGCTCGCGCGCGAAGCGGGCCGCCGCGATCTTGCCCTCGGTGCCGCGTTCGCCGAATCCGCCGGGCACCAGGATCCCCTCGACCCCGGACAAATGGTGTACCGCGTCCTCGGATTCGAAAATCTCGGAATCGAGCCATTCCAGCCGTACCCGCACGCGATTGGCGATGCCGCCATGCTCCAGCGCCTCGGCGAGCGACTTGTACGAATCGAGGACCGTGGTGTACTTGCCGACCACCGCGATCGCCACCTCGCCCTCCGGGTTCCTGATCCGTCCGACGATCTCGCTCCAGCGCGCGAGGTCGGGCTCGGCCCCCCCCTGCAGGCCGAAATGGCGGCACACCTGAACGTCGAACCCGCGCTCGTGATAGGAGATCGGCACCTCGTAAATGGTGTCCATGTCCGGCGCGGCGATCGCGTTCTCGACGGGCACGTTGCAGAACAGGGCGATCTTGCGGCGGTCGTCGAGCGGCACGTCCCGCTCGCAGCGACACAGGATGAGGTCGGGCTGGATGCCGACGCTCTGCAACTCCTTCACCGAATGCTGGGTGGGTTTGGTCTTCAGCTCCCGCGCGGATTGCAGATAGGGAACCAGCGTCAGATGCACGTTCATCGACCGCTCGCGGCCAAGCTCGTTGGCCTTCTGGCGGATCGCCTCGAGGAAGGGCAGGCTTTCGATGTCGCCCACGGTACCGCCGATCTCGCACAGGATGAAATCCACGTCGCCGGCATCGGCGGAGATGAACGCCTTGATCGCGTCGGTGACGTGGGGGATGACCTGGATCGTCGCCCCGAGATAGTCGCCCCGCCGTTCGCGTTCGATCACGTCCTGGTAGATCCGCCCCGTGGTCACGTTGTCGCTCTGGCTCGCGGGCACGCCGGTGAAGCGCTCGTAATGGCCGAGGTCGAGGTCGGTCTCCGCGCCGTCGTCGGTCACGTAGACCTCGCCGTGCTGGGTCGGGCTCATCGTGCCCGGGTCGACATTGAGATAGGGGTCGAGCTTGCGCAGCCGCACCCTGTAGCCGCGCGCCTGGAGCAGCGCGCCGAGCGCGGCGGAGGCGAGCCCCTTGCCGAGAGAGGAGACGACGCCGCCGGTGATGAAGATATAGCGTGTCATCGCCCCTCGCCCGCTGTCGCGGCACATCTCCGGACGCGTGGCGCGCTCACCCGGCTCGATCGCTCCGCCTCGCCGGGGCGCTCCCTCAACGGGCCAGCGGAACGCTCGGCGGCTCGGGTTCGGCCGGCTGGACCGGCGCCGGCTGCACCGGCTGGTCGAGCACCGAACGCGGCTCCTGGCCCGCGCCCGACAGGATCGCGAGCACGATGCTGGTCGTCATGAAGCAGACCGCCAGCCCGGCGGTTACCCGGGTCAGCAGGTTGGCCGATCCGCGGGTCGTCATCAGCCCGCCCATCGTGCCGCCGCCGATGCCCAGCCCGCCCCCTTCGGATCGCTGTACGAGCACCACCCCCACCAGGGCGACGGCGATGAAGAGGTGAACCACGAGAATTATAGCGATCATGTCGGGCAGGCCTTCCTGCGGTCAGCGCCGGCAATGATGTAGCGCCATTGGCCGGGAATTTCTACGGACATGATCGACATATCGACCAGAAAGCGTCGGCGTCGAGGCTCGCCCCGCCCACCAGGGCGCCGTCGACATCGGCGACGGCCAGTATCGCGGCGGCGTTTTCCGGCTTGACCGAGCCGCCATAGAGGATGCGCACGCCGTCGGCGAGCCGCGCCCGGATAGCGGCGTGGATCTCGCCGATCTGCGCCGGGGTCGGGGTAAGGCCGGTTCCGATGGCCCAGACCGGCTCGTATGCGATCACGCAGTTCTCCGCGTTGGCGCCGTCCGGCAGCGAGGCATCGAGTTGCTCGCCCACCACCGCCTCCGCCCGTCCGGCCTCGCGGTCGGCGCGGGTCTCGCCGACGCAGACGATGGCGCCGAGCCCCGCCGCGAGGGCCGCCGCCGCCTTGGCCCTGACCGTCGCGCTGTCTTCCCCGTGGTCGCCGCGCCGTTCCGAATGCCCGACGATGGCGTAGCGGCAGCCAAGATCGGCGAGCATCTCCGCCGCGACATCCCCGGTATGGGCGCCCGAGGCCGCGCCGTGGCAGTCCTGCGCGCCGAGTCCGATCCCGGGAATCGATGCGAGCGCCCGGGCGGCATCGGCGAGATAGGGGGCCGGAGGGCAGACGACGATCTCGCACGGCGCGCCGCCCGCGTCGTCGAGCGCGGTGCCGAGCGAAGCGAGCAGGTCGCGCGTCATCGCGCGCGAGCCGTTCATCTTCCAGTTCCCCGCGACCAGCGGGCGGGCGGAATCGATCATGGAGCGCCGTTTGCGAGGCGGTTCGGACGGGTCGGATTTCTAGCACAGCGGCGCCGCGCCGGGAAACCGGACGGATGCGTCCGCGGTTGCGATCCCTTCCCGCAGCCAATAGATATAGCCGCGTACGCCATCCGTCGGCGCGGCCGACCGAACCGGGAACCGGCACCATGCTTCAGGCGATGAAGAACAAGGCCGCCACCTGGGTGGTGCGGGTTCTTGCCGTGCTGCTGATCATCAGCTTCGCCGCCTGGGGCGTCGAGGACATGATCCGGGCGACCGGGCTTCCCACCGACGTGGCGGAGGTGGGCGACAGCAAGATCACCGCCAACGAGTTCGGCGCGGCGTTCCGCCGACAGGTCGAGAACCTGCGCAGGACGCTCGGTCCGGATGTCGATTCGGAGCAGGCGCGCGATCTCGGCGTGGCGGAAGCCACGCTTGAAGGTTTGATCTCGCAGCGTCTGCTCGACCTCTATGCCGGGGAGAACGGCGTCATCGTGGGCGACGACCAGGTGGTGCGCCAGCTGCACGCGGAGCCTGCCTTCCAGGGTCCGGACGGCAGTTTCGACCGCATGCTCTTCGAGAGCGCGCTCAACCGGCTCGGCATCCCCGAGCAGCGCTATGTCGAGGATGTGCGCCAGCAGATCAAGATGTCGCATTTGACGGGCGTCCTGCGCAGCGCCAGCACCGCGCCCGACCCGCTGGTCAGGTCGCTCTACCACTACCGCAACGACAAGCGGATCGCGCGCTTCGTCGAGATCGCCCGGCCCGCGGAGAGCACGTTGTCCGCGCCCGGGGACAGCGCCCTGACCGATTTCCACAAGGAGAATGCCGCCGCGTTCACCGCGCCCGAGAGGCGCGACCTGACGGCGCTCCACCTCAACCCCGCGGATGTCGCGGCCGAGATCGCGCCCGCGGAAGAGGAGTTGCGCGCCGAGTACGAGCACCGCCTCGAACAGCTTTCGGTTCCGGAACGCCGGCGCATCGCCCAGATCGTCGTCGCCGACGAGGCCACGGCGAAGCGCGCGCTGGATGCGCTGAGGAGCGGGCGCGACATCGCCGATGTCGCCGTCGCGGTGGCCGGGATGGATCGGGATGCGGTCGCGCTCGGCTCGCTCACCAGGGCGGATCTGCCGCAGGAGATCGCCGATGCGGCCTTCGCGCTGCAACCGAACGTTCCGAGCCAGCCGGTCCGCTCGCCGATCGGCTGGCACATCCTGCTGGTCGACCGGATCGAACCGGGCAGGACCCCCGAATTCGCCGAAGTCCGGGCGAAGATCCGCGACGACCTGGCCCGCGAACAGGCGATCGACGCGCTGGTCAAGCTGGCGAACCAGGTCGAGGACACGCTGGCCGGCGGCGCCGCGCTGGAAGAGGCGGCGGGCCAGGTCAATGCCAAGGTGCTCAGGCTGCGCGCGGTCGAGCGCAGCGGACGGTCGGCCGACGGCGATCCCGAGGACGGTCTGCTGACACTCCGGCGTTTCCTGGAGGCGGCCTTCGAGACGGGCAACGGCCAGACGAGCGACCTGATCGAGACCGCGGAAGGAGGCTATTTCCTGCTCCGGGTCGACAGCGTGGTTCCGCCGGCGCTCGAACCGTTCGACCGGGTCCGCGAGAGGGTCGCCGCCGCCTGGCGGCTGGACCGCCTCAACGCCAGGGCGAAGGAGCGCGCGGACAAGCTGCTGGGCGAGGTCAAGGCGGGGCGCAGCTTCGATACCGCGGCCCGGGAAATGGGGCTGACGGCGAGGACCTCCTCCCCCTTCACGCGCTTCGACCAGGGCGGCGACACGCCGCTCCCCGCCTCGCTCGCGACGCCGTTGTTCGAGGCCAAACAGGGCGAAGCGTTCCTGGGTCCGACCGAAAAGGGGTTCGCGGTGGCGGCGTTGCACCGGATCGAACCGGCGAATCCGTCCGCCGACAAGGACGGGCTCGACGGGATCCGCGAGCAGGTGAAGGGCGCGATGACGTCGGACCTCCTCGCGCAGTACACCGATGCGCTGCGCGGGGTCTACTCGGTAACGGTGAATTCGGGCGCCGTCCAGAGGCTGTTCGACGAAGGCGCGATCCGGCCTTGAGCCCGCCGCCATGCGCGGCATGCGAGGTCGGACGGAATTGAAACAGTGCTTTAGAATAGATCGTCAAGACACCATTATTTTTGTCTTTTTCGGAACCAAGTCGTAGCCATGAGCGAAGACTTCGACGCTTTCAAGAGCGTGCTGGGCCGGGTCGCGGACGGGCATCGCCTCAGCGAACGGGACGCCGAGCGCGCGTTCGACACCATCATGACAGGCAACGCCACGCCGGCGCAGATCGGCGCGTTCCTGATGGCTCTCAGGTTGCGCGGCGAGACGGTGGACGAGATCGCCGGGGCGGCGCGGACGATGCGCGCGAAGGCGGCGCGAATCGGCGCGCCGGACAACGCGATCGACGTCGTCGGCACCGGCGGCGACGGCGCGGGCACGCTCAACATATCCACCGCCGCCGCATTGGTGGTGGCCGGATGCGGCATACCGGTCGCCAAGCACGGCAACCGTGCGCTGTCGTCGCGGGCCGGGGCGGCGGACGTGTTGACCGCGCTCGGGGTCAATATCGACGCCGCCTTCCCGCTTATCGAGCAATCCATCCGCGAGGCGGGGATCGGTTTCATGATGGCGCCGCGGCATCACAGCGCGACCCGGCACGTCGCCGGGCCGAGGGTGGAGCTCGCGGTCCGCACCATCTTCAACCTGCTCGGCCCGCTCTCCAACCCGGCACTCGTGCGCCGGCTGCTGGTCGGCGTGTTCGCCGGCGAATGGGTCGAGCCTCTGGCCGAGGTGCTGGGGCGCCTGGGTTCGGAGCGGGCCTGGGTGGTCCATGGCGCGGGCGGGCTCGACGAACTCACCTCCGCCGGGGAAACCACGGTCGCCGAATGGGCGGACGGCGCGGTGCGCAGCTTCACCGTGACCGCTGCCGATGCCGGGCTCGCCGAGGGCCGGATCGAGGATCTCAAGGGCGGCACCGGGACCTACAACGCCGAGCGGCTCCGCGCCCTGCTCGACGGCGAACCCGGGACCTATCGCGACAGCGCCATCATGACCGCGGCGGGCTCGCTGATGGTGGCCGGCGCGGCCGCGGATCTGGCCGAGGGCGCGGCGCTCGCGGCGCGCTCGATCGACGGGGGAAAGGCGCGTGGCGCGCTCGCCCGGATGGTCGAGATTTCCAACCGGGGCGACGAGTCCTCATGAGCGACGTGCTGCAGGAAATCTGCGCGGTCAAGCGGGAACACGTCGCCGCCTGCAAGCGGCGCCGGCCGATGAACGCCGTGCTCGACGAAGCCGGCGCAGCCGCGCCGACGCGCGGTTTCGCGGCCCGGCTGCGGCACGCGCGCGGGCGGCGACATTACGGGTTGATCGCGGAAATCAAGCGAGCATCGCCAAGCAAGGGGTTGATTCGAGAAGATTTCAATCCCATCGAGCTTGCCCGCGATTACGAGGCCGGTGGTGCGACCTGTCTGTCGGTGCTGACCGATCCGCCCTATTTCCAGGGCGACGACGACCACCTCTCGGCGGCCCGCGCGGCGGTCGGTCTGCCGGTGCTGCGCAAGGATTTCATGCTCGATCCCTACCAGATCGCCGAGGCGCGCGCGATCGGCGCGGACTGCATTCTGCTGATCATGGCGGCGCTGGATGACGCGCTTGCCGGGGAGCTCGCGGCGCTGGCCGGAGAACTCGCGATGGACGTCCTGATCGAGGTGCATGACGAGCTCGAGCTGGAACGCGCCCTCCGGGTCGGCGACGGGCCGATCGGCATCAACAACCGCAACCTCAAGACGCTGAAGACCGACATCGCGACCACCCGCAGGCTGGCTCCGCTGGTGCCCCGCGACCGGCTGGTGGTGGCAGAGAGCGGCCTCTCCAGCCCGGAGGACCTCGCCTCCATGGAGGCCGTCGGGGTGACCAGCTTCCTGATCGGCGAGGCGTTGATGAGCCAGCACGATGTCCGCGCGGCGACCGCGGCGCTGCTGCGCCGCAAGGCGGCCTGACCGGATGGCCGAATTCAGCCATATCGACGCCGAGGGCAAGGCGGTCATGGTGGACGTCTCCGGCAAGGACGTCACCGACCGGACGGCGACCGCCCGCGGCTCGATCTCGATGGCGCCCGAAACGCTGCGCAGAATCGTCGCAGGCGGCGTCGCCAAGGGCGATGTTCTGAGCGTCGCCCGCCTCGCCGGGATCATGGCGGCGAAGCGGACGGCCGATCTCATCCCCCTTTGCCACCCGCTGGCGCTGACCGCGATCGACGTGGAGCTGCGCTGCGACGAGCAGCACTCCGCGGTCGAGATCGAGGCCACCTGCCGGCTCGCCGGACGCACCGGGGTGGAGATGGAAGCCCTGACGGCGGTCAGCGTCGCGGCGCTCACCGTTTACGACATGTGCAAGGCGGTGGACCGGGCGATGACGATCGGCAGTATCCGGCTGGTCCGCAAGGCGGGCGGCCGGTCCGGCACCTTCGAAGCCGCGCAATGATCTCGGTTGCCGAAGCGCGCGGCCGCATCCTGGCGGCGCTCCGGCCGATGCCGCCCGAGCAGGTCGGGCTCGGCGCGGCGCTTGGACGGGTGCTGGCCGAGGACGTGGCGGCTCGGCGTACCCAGCCGCCCCTGGCCGTCTCGGCGATGGATGGCTACGCGGTCCGGGCGGAAGACGTCCGCACCCTCCCCGCCCTTCTCTCGGTGATCGGCTACGCTCCGGCCGGGCGCGCCTTCGAGGGCAGCGTCGGCCCGCGGGAAGCGGTGCGCATTTTCACCGGCGCGCCGGTGCCCGACGGCGCCGATGCCATCGTCATCCAGGAGAACACCAGGGATGCCGGCGACGGTCGCGTCGAGGTCGTCGACGGCGAGGCCCCCTCGGGACGGTTCGTCCGCCCCGCCGGGCTGGACTTCTCGGCAGGCGACGTGCTGCTCGAGGCGGGCCGCATCCTGACGGCGCGCGATGTTGGGCTGGCGGCGGGGATGAACCTGCCCTGGCTCAAGGTGCGCCGCAAGCCCCGGGTGGCGATCCTCGCGACCGGCGACGAAATCGTCATGCCCGGGGAACCGATCGGGCGCGACCAGATCGTGAGCTCCAACGCGCTGGCGCTCGCCGGGTTCGCAGCCGCCCTCGGCGCGGACCCGGTCGATCTCGGGATCGCGCCGGATTCGGCCGAATCCCTGAAGCGGATGGCGGCGGGCGCGCGCGGCACCGATTTGGTGCTGACCACCGGCGGCGCATCGGTGGGCGATCACGACCTGGTGCGGAGCGTGCTCGGCGAGGTCGGGCTGGAAGTCGATTTCTGGCGCATAGCGATGCGTCCGGGAAAGCCGCTGATCTTCGGCAGCCTGGACGGCACGCCGCTGCTCGGGCTCCCGGGCAACCCGGTCTCGTCGATGGTCTGCGCGATGATCTTCGTGAAACCCGCGCTCTCCGCCATGCTGGGCGCCGCGACGGCGCCCGACGCCGGCGAGCCGGCGCGGCTCGGCGCCGTTCTGGCCGCCAATGACGAACGCGAGGACTATCTGCGTGCCTCAGTCGCGGTCGACACGGAGGGCGGGTTGACGGCGACGCCGTTCGACGTCCAGGACAGCTCCATGTTCGCCAACATGGCGCGCGCGGACTGCCTGATCGTCCGCGAGCCCTTCGCGCCGGCGGCCGCCAAAGGCGCGCCCGTCCGCATCCTCCGGCTGCAGGGCGGTGCGGTGGGCATTTGAGGCGCGAATCGGGAACCGTCCAGGGGCGTTGACCCGGGATTGGAACTTTACTAGAACATGTATTGATGTTTATGTTTCGTTCCATATCTGGTAGCGACCAAGCCGGACGGTGACCCATGCTGACGCCCAAGCAATACGAGCTGCTGGCCTATATCGACACGTTCATCGGCCAGCACGGGGTATCGCCCTCCTTCGACGAGATGAAGGAGGCGCTCAACCTCAAGTCCAAATCGGGCATTCATCGCCTGATCGTCGCCCTCGAGGAGCGCGGGTTCATCCGCCGCCTGCCCCACCGCGCGCGCGCGCTCGAGGTGCTGCGCCGGCCGGAGACGATGGCCGAGGGTGCGGCCGGGCGGGGGGCCACCTTCGCGCCCAAGGTGATCGAAGGCGATTTCGCCAACGAACTCGGCGGCGCGAGCGGCAGCGACGACCAGCAGCTGGTCGAGCTGCCGCTGTATGGCCGGATCGCGGCCGGCGTTCCGATCGAGGCGCTGCGCGACAACACGCGAAGCTTCGCGATGCCGCAATCCCTGCTCGGCGCGGGCGAGCACTACGCCCTTGAAGTCGAAGGGGATTCGATGGTGGAGGCCGGCATCCACGACGGCGATGTCGCGGTGATCCGGCGTGGCGACACGGCCGAGAACGGCAACATCGTGGTCGCCCTGGTCGGCGACGAGGAAGTGACCCTGAAACGGTTTCGGCGGCGCCGTGATTCGATCGCGCTGGAGCCCGCCAACCCGAACCACGAGACCCGCATATTCGGCCCCGACCAGGTCAAGGTTCAGGGCCGGCTGGTCTGCCTGTTCCGCCGGTACTGAGCCGTCCAGGGGCGCGCGCCCCGGGAGTCGCGCGCGCTCAGGACCCGTGGGCCGCGGGGCTCGAGCCAGATGGCCAGCGCACCCTGGCGACGGCGCTCCCACAGATCGATCAGCCGGTCGGGCACCCGGCAACGCCGTCGCGGGACCGGTACCGCGGCGATCAGCAACGCCGCCCGGTGGCAGTCTTCCTCCAGTGCGGCGCGGTCGAAGACCAGAGCGACCGGGGTGGCGCCGCGTTGCAACATGCATCCGAGCCGGTCGCAGGCGAGCGCGGATGCGCCGGCGCCGCGCCTGCCGGGCCAGATTGCGGCTTCCGCCTCCCCGGCGTTCCTCAGCCAATACTCGCGGGTGAAGCGGCGCGTCCCCGGCGCGACCGCGAGGCCGCCCGCGATACGCACCGCGAAGGCGTCCGGGTCCAGGCCGACGAGTATGTCCGGCGGCCGTTCGCGCCAGCCCACCAACAGCGCCGCCGCGATGCCGGCCAGCCCGAGCATCCGCAGCCGGCCGCGCCACAGGCAGAGAAAGAGCCCGCCGGCGGTGACCAGCGCGAGGAAGGCCATCGGCAGGGCGGGAACCAGGCGCACCGCCGAAGGCCATGACGAGACGGTCTCCGCTACCGCGATGACGACTGCGATCCCCCAACCCATGGGCTGAAGCCCGAGCCCTTCGAGCCCGAACGGCATCAGCAGGAAGGCGAGGATGGCGCAGGGCATGATCCAGAGCCCGGTAATCGGCACGGCGAGCAGGTTCGCCACCAGCCCGAACACCGCGAGCCGGTTGAAGTGATAGGCGGCGAACGGAGCGGTGGCGAGGCCGGCGACCAGGGTCGTCAGGGCGACACCGAACGCGTAAAGGGCGAGGCGCCGCAGAATCCCGGCATCCGCGCGCAGCCCGGCCAGCCGTTCCCGGGCCGACTCGTAGGCGGCGACGAGGGCGACCACGGCCGCGAAAGACATCTGGAAGCTCGCGCTCAGCAGGCTCTCCGGGGCGATCGCCAGGACCACCGCGGCGGCCGCCGCGACGAGCCGCATCGAGATCGCCGCCCGGTCCAGCAGCACCGCCAGCAGCACCGCGGAGAGCATGAGGAAGGCGCGTTGGGTGGGGATCGAGGCGCCCGAGATCACGAGATAGACCAGCGCACCCGCGAACGCGCCGCCCGCCGCCCATTTCTTGATCGGGTAGCGCAGCGCGACCGCGGGGATGGCGGCGAGACCCGCGCGTATCCCGCCGAACAGGAGGGCCGCCACCAGCGAGAAGTGGAGCCCCGAGATGGCGAGCAGATGGGCCAGCCCGGCATCGCGCATCGCGACCAGCACCCGTTCCGGAATGGCGCCGCGCTCTCCGGTGGTCAGGGCGGCCGCCACGGCGCCTTCCGCGCCCGGGAGGGAAGACACGATGCGCCGGGTGACGCTCTGGCGCAGCCGGTTGACGCGCATTCTCCAACCGGGGGAATCGCGCGCCGGCGCGACCGTCGGCCGGGAGACCGCAAAACCGACCGCGCCGAGGCCCAGAAACCAGGCCCGTCGCGCGAAATCGAACCCGCCGGGAACCACCGGGGCGGGCGGCGGCTGGAGAACCGCGCGCACCGACAGGCGGCGGCCGGGTTCGGGCGCGGGATCGACGGCGCGAATGCTGATCCGGATGCGCCGCGGCGTCGCTTCGCGCGCCAGCCGGGCGATCCGGGGCTGGGCGATCGTCACACGCCACCCGCCGCGCTTCGAGAGCGAGGCGGCTTCTATCGTTCCGGTGACGGTGACCGGTCCGATGCGCCGTTCGAGTACGGGCGAGGCGACCGCGAGCGTGCGTATCTGGGCGAGCGAGAAGCCTCCGGCGAGGGCGGCGAGCGCGATCAGGGCGGGTCCGCGAACGCCGCGGCCCAGGACGCAGGCGGCAGCGAGGAGAACGCCCGATATGGCGATCGTCCAGAGCGCCGGCTCGACGGGCAGTGCGAAGTAGATCGCGATGCCGAGCCCGAACGACACCGGCAGCCAGAGGATCCAGCGGCCGCGCTGGTCGGACACGCTGCCCCGCAAGACGCCCGCGTTGCCAAGCCCGGCGTTCATCGTGTAAGCGCTGAGCCGCGCCGCGGGTTCGTTGCCGCGGCGCAAGAAGGTCGATTCGCCGAGGAGCCGCCATGACGGTCGTCACCCGCTTCGCCCCCTCCCCGACCGGTTTCCTCCATATCGGCGGCGCGCGGACGGCGCTGTTCAACTGGCTGTTCGCGCGGCGTCACGGCGGACGGTTTCTGCTGCGGATCGAAGACACCGACCGCCGTCGTTCCAGCGAGGCGGCCGTGGCGGCGATCCATGACGGCCTCTCCTGGCTCGGTCTTGATTGGGACGGTGAACCGGTGAGCCAGGTCTCGCGCCTCCCGCGCCATGCCGAGGCGGCGCGCCGCCTGCTCGACGAGGGCAAGGCCTATCGCTGCTATGCCACGGCCGGGGAGCTCGCCGAAATGCGCGAGCGGGCCAAGGCCGAGGGCCGTCCGGTGCTCTATGACGGTACCTGGCGCGACCGCGATCCCGGCGAGGCGCCGGCTGGCGTCGACCCGGCGATCCGCTTCAAGGCACCGCGCGAGGGGGAGACGGCGATAGAGGACGCGGTGCAGGGGATTGTCCGGGTTTCCAACCGCCAGCTCGACGACATGGTGCTGCTGCGCAGCGACGGCACGCCAACTTACATGCTTGCCGTCGTCGTCGACGATCACGATATGGAGATCACCCATGCGATCCGCGGCGACGACCATCTGAACAACGCGTTTCGCCAGACCCAGCTGTTCCGCGCTCTCGGCTGGGAGCCGCCGGTCTACGCCCATATCCCGCTGATCCACGGCGCCGACGGCGCCAAGCTGTCGAAGCGGCACGGCGCGCTTGGCGTGGAGGCCTATCGCGAGCTCGGTATCCTGCCCGATGCGATGGTGAACGGCCTGCTGCGCCTGGGCTGGAGCCATGGCGACGACGAGATCATCGGCCGCGACCAGGCGATCGCCTGGTTCGACCTCGACCATGTCGGACGCGGCGCCGCACGCTTCGACCTCGACCGGCTGATGAACCTCAACGCGCACTACCTCCGCGAGACCGACGCCGACACGCTGGTGGCGTCGATCCGACCGCGCCTGGAGGATGAGCTGGGCGCCGCGCTCGACGACCGTCATGTGACGAGGCTGACCCGGGCGATGCCCGGTCTCAAGCCGCGCGCGAACAGCCTCGTCGCCCTGGCCGAGAGCGCGGCCTTTTACGTCAGGGAGCGGCCCGTTCCGATCGACGCCAAGGCGCGGAAACTCCTGGGCGGAGACGCGGGATCGTCGCTCCATGCGCTCGCGGAGGCACTCGGAGCGATCGATTCCTGGGACGAGGACGGGATCGAACAGGCGGTGCGCGGCTTGGCGCGGCAGCGGGGCGTCAAGCTGGGCGCGGTCGCGCAACCGCTCCGGGCCAGCCTCGCCGGCAGCACCGTTTCGCCCGGGATCTTCGAGGTCGCAGCGATCCTCGGGCGGGACGAAACCCTGGGCCGCGTCCACGACGCGCTCCGGCTCCGGGACCCGGCCCCCGGCAGCCCGGAAATTTGATCCGCGGGCGCCAAGACACTAGAGTCCGGCGCCGGCGCGCCGCCGGACTTTCTGGCCAACGGGGGGACAACGGAGATGAGCAGCGACCCGATCGGCAACGGTACTCCGCCGGAGGACAGCGTGACGATCGTCAACAACGCCTCCGGCAGGCAGGTCACGTTTCCCGTGCTGCAGGGCACCTGCGGTCCCAAGGTCATCGACGTGCGCAAGCTCTACGGCGCGACCGACATGTTCACCTACGACCCGGGCTTTACCGCCACCGGGAGCTGCGAGTCCAGGATCACCTTCATCGACGGCGAGGCCGGCATCCTCCTCCACCGCGGCTATGCGATCGAGGAGCTGGCCGCGCATAGCGACTTCATGGAGGTCTGCTACCTCCTGCTCTACGGCGAGCTGCCGACGATTGAGGAAAAAGACAGATTCACGCACTCCATCACGCACCACACCATGGTGCATGAGCAGCTTCACAAGTTCATCGACGGGTTCCGCCGCGACGCGCACCCGATGGCCATCATGTGCGGCGTCGTCGGGGCGCTCTCCGCCTTCTATCACGACAGCACCGATATCGGCGATCCGTACCAGCGCATGGTGGCGTCCTACCGCATGATCGCCAAGATGCCGACCATTGCGGCCTGGGCGTTCAAGTACTCGCTCGGCCAACCCTTCATGTATCCGCGCAACAACCTCAACTACGCCGAGAACTTCCTGCACATGATGTTCGCGACACCGGCCGAGGATTACGAAGTCAGCCCGGTGATCGCCAAGGCGCTCGACCGCATCCTGATCCTGCACGCCGACCACGAGCAGAACGCCTCGACCTCGACCGTGCGGCTGGCGGGATCGAGCGGCGCCAACCCGTTCGCCTGCATCGCGGCCGGGATCGCCAGCCTCTGGGGCCCCGCCCATGGCGGCGCCAACGAGGCGGTGCTCAACATGCTCAACGAGATCGGCAGCCCCAACCGTATCGGCGAATTCATCGACAAGGCCAAGGACGCCGACCACCCGTTTCGCCTGATGGGCTTCGGACACCGGGTCTACAAGAACTTCGATCCCCGCGCGCGGCTGATGCGCGAGTCATGCTACGAGGTGCTGAGAGAGCTCGGAATCGAGCACGAGCCGCTGCTCGAACTCGCGCTGGAGCTCGAGCGCATCGCCCTCGAAGACAGCTATTTCGTCGACCGCCGCCTGTACCCCAATGTCGACTTCTATTCGGGCATAATCTTCAAGGCCATCGGCATCCCGGTCAGCATGTTCACCGTGCTGTTCGCCGTCGCCCGCACGGTCGGATGGGTCGCCCAGTGGAACGAGATGGTCGAAGACCCCAATCAGAAGATCGGGCGGCCGCGCCAGCTTTACACCGGGTACGCGCAGCGCGGCTTCGTGCCGCTCGCCGAGCGCGGCTGACCGGCGCGCTACGACCGCTGGATCAACTCGATCCGGTAGCCGTCCGGGTCCTCGATGAACGCCATGTGGGTCTGGCTGCCGCCGAATTTCATCGGCCCGGGCGGACGGGGGATGCCGACTCCCTCCCTCTCCAGCGCCTCGCAGGTGCCGTACACGTCGGGGACCGCGACCGCGAGATGGCCGAAAGCCGAGCCGAGATCGTAAGCAGCCTCCTGATCCCAGTTGTGGGTCAGCTCGATCACCGTGTTGTCGGCCTCCTCGCCATAGCCCACGAAGGCCAGCGTGAACCGGCCGTCGGGAAACTCGCGCCGCCTCAGCAGGCGCATACCGAGATGCCGGGTGTAGAAATCGAGCGATTTCTCAAGGTCCTTCACCCGGATCATGGCGTGGAGCAAGCGGTAGCGGGTCCTGTCTGAGGCATCGGTCATGTGACTGCTCCCTGTTCGATGCGCGTGTCCGTCCGGTGGCGCAAGACGTCGAGTATCGCCGTCGCCGCCCGGGCGCTCGGGCGTTCCCCGTCAGGGCGCAGCGCGGCGATCGCAGAGGCCGTCGCCTCGATCTGCGTGCACCTCGCCCCTTCGTCCCGCAACAGCAGGAGCGCCGCTTCCGCCAGGGCGGCCCCGGTGCAGCTCTCCTGAAGAAACTCGGGGATCGCCGGCCGGTCAAGCACCAGGTTGACGATCGTCGCGTAACGGACGCGGATCATCCGGCGCAGGATCGTTGCGGTCAGCGGGTTGAGTTTGTATGCGATCGCCATCGGCACGCCGGCGAGGGCGAGGTCGAGCGACACCGTGCCCGACGCCGCGATCGCCGCATCGCATGCCGCCATCGCCGCGTGGCGCTCGCCACGCTCGGCGGTCACCGTGACCGGGACAGGCAGTTCGGCGGCGGCCTCGCGGATCAGGGCGGCATGGGCCGGCACGGCGGGTATCACCGCCCGGATGGCGGGCACGGCTTGCGCGATCCGTCGCGTCGCGTCCGCGAAGACCGGCATAAGGCGGCGGATCTCGCCGCGGCGGCTTCCGGGCAGCAGGCCGATCACGGGGCCGGCGGAAATGCCGTGGCGCGCCCGGAAGGAAGCCCCGTCATCGGTGGCGATCCCGGTTTCAAGGACAGGGTGGCCGACGAACGTGCAGTCGAGCCCTTCCGCCGCGAAATGCGGCGGCTCGAAGGGAAACAGGGCGAGCAGATGGTCGATCCTGCGGGCCAGCTTGCGGGCCCGGCCCGCGCGCCATGCCCAGACCGTCGGCGCTACGTAGTGGATCAACGCGGCGTCGACCTCGCCGAGGCGGCGCCACACGCCGTTCGCGAAGGCCGGCGCGTCGATGGTCACCACGGCGTCGGGCGCAAGGCGGCGAATCGCGCGGGCGGTCTGTGACATGCGGCGCATGATCCCGGGCGCCCGAGGCACCACCTCCACGAGCCCCATGACCGAGAGCTCCTCGATCGGAAACAGGCTTTCCAGACCCTCGGCGGACATCGCTTCGCCGCCGATCCCGGCCATGCGCATCTCCCCGCCGGTTGCCTCGCGCAGCGCCGCGATGAGGCGGCCGCCGATCTCGTCCCCGGACGGCTCTCCGGCGATGAAGAAGAACGACGGCTCGAGGGGTTCCACGGGAACCGCTCCTCACCCCGTCTCGCCGATTCCGATGACGAACATGCCGGCGGCATCGGCCAGACGCGTCACTTCCTGGCTGTCGAGGATCAGCGCCCTTCCCGCCCCCACGGCGATGCCCGCGAGCCCCGCCCGGGCCGCACCGGAGACGGTGCGCGGCCCGATCGTCGGCAGGTCGATTCGGATGTCCTGCCCCGGCTTGCAGGCCTTGACCAGCACGCCCCCCTCGCCCGCAGAGAGCAGCGCCGCGCAGCGTTCGATGAGCGCATCCGTCCCCTCCGCCGCCTCGACCCCGATCACCTGCCCCCGCTGGACGATGACCGCCTGGCCGACATCGAGGGAGCCAAGGGCCCGGGCCACGTCGAAGCCGCGCGCGATGTCGCTGCGTTCCGCCGCGTCGGGCGCGCGGTCGCTATAGGCGCGCGCCTCGGCGGCGAGGGAAGCGGCGAAGGTTTCCGGCGCCACGACCCGGAGACCCTCCGCTTCGAGCGCCGCGGCGATCGCGCTCAGAACCGAGCCGTCGCGGTAATAGGACCGTCCGACGCGCAGCAGGAGGCGCGCCGTCCAGGCATCGGGGCGCAGCGAACGAAGCGGCGGCCTGTTGACGCCGCCGACGAGAACGACCTCCTTCGCCCCGGCGGATTTGAGGAGATCGACGCCTTTCCCCGCCTCGCCGAGGCGGATCCAGGCGTCGGGCGGCCGGGAGAACGACGCCGGGCAGGCCTGATCCTTCAGCCCGATGACGAAGGGATCGCGCCCCTGCTCCCGGCATGCCGCGATCACCCGGTCGGGCATGTCGCCGGCGCCGGCGACAACCCCGATCCTAGCCCGCATTTCCCGCCAGGGTCATGGCCTGCCCCGGATCACAGTCCGGGGCCTGCGCGGCGCTGTCCGGCCGACAGGGCAGGAGAGGCGCGCAGCGCGATGCGGGGACATCGGGCAAGCGCCTCGACGCACCCTGTCGGCCGGACAGCGCCGCCCCTTCGACAAGCTCAGGGCAGGCTCTCCGGGTCGCGCCCGGGCGCCCGCCCGCTGCGTCGCGGGCCTCGACCGTAGTCCCCGCTACGCTCTTCGGCCCGCTCCTGGCGGGACGAACGCCCGGGCGCGACGCAGGCCGTGACCCTGGCGGGA
>MPNO01000009.1 GCA_002239065.1 Defluviicoccus sp. bin129
CGGGACGCCTTCGGCCCGGGCATCCGCGCCTTTCAGAGGAACTCGGTCCTCGTCCTGTCGGCTTTCGTCACGGGTGTGCTGATAGACGGGTTCTCGACGCTGATCAGCAAGTCCTTCGTGCAGACCGGGCGCATATTCGAGAACGGCGTCTGGCGGCTCAAGCAGAACAACCGGCATCAGATGGAGATATTCCTGCCCGGCGGGCTGGAACGGTACGGCGAGGGCTGGAAGCTGTCGGTGCGCATCCGCTTCGTGCACGCGCAGGTCCGCATGCTGCTGGGACGGACCGCGGAGTGGGAGCACGACGCCTGGGGCGTGCCGATCAGCGCCGCGCATCTGGGCTACGCGGTCGCGTGTTTCGCCGCGCGCACCGTCAAGCACTCGGAGTCGCTGGGCGCGCGCTACACGGCGGAGGAGCGGGCCGGGTTCCACGATGTCTGGCGCTACGCCGGCTATCTCATGGGCATCCCCGAATCCATCCTCTTCGCCGACGAGAGCCACGCCTTGCACCTCTACCGGATCGGCTCCCTTTGCGAGCCTCCCCCGACCCCGGACGCGATCATCATGACGAATGCGTTGATCAACTCCGCCCCGCTGGTCGCCAACATCGACGACCCGGTCGAGCGGGACAAGCTGGTGAGGAAGGTCATCTACCCCATTTCACGGGCGCTGGTGGGCGGCAAGCTCTCCGACCAGCTGAAGTTTCCCCGAGAGAGAGGCGTGATCTTCCCCCTGCTCGCCTACCGGATCGACCAGCGCATCCGGGGGCTGAGGGCGCGGTTCGGACGGGAAGGGCCGCAGAATTTCTCGACGCTGCTCGATGCGTCGGCCTATGACGACGCGGGGTTGAGCTACCGGCTGCCCGACCATGTCCACGACGAACGCTCCAGCAAGTGGTGAGCGGCGCCGTCCGCACGGTAGCTCAACAGGGCAAGAGCGACATGACTCCTTGGGAGGAAGATGTGAACGGACGAAGACGTATCCGTGCCGACATCAAGAAGCTGGAAAGCCAAGCAGGCGAGTTAGAAGACGCCGTGGTGGTAGATCTTCATCAAGCACTCGTTCGGGCTGAGTCGCGCGAGTCTTATTTCGCGCGAGAAGCCAGTCTCGATCTAAGTTATGCCGCAAATGAGTGTTGCGACCCAGACCTCCGAGAGCGTATTGAAGAAGTAAGGCGCGATCTGCACAAATTGGTTTTTCCACAACCATGAAGGAATGCCTGTTGAATCTGGAGGCAGAAGCTGAAATGGGATCACCCATCGCAATCAGTCTGCTCGCCCTGTTCTTCGCCGTTAATCAGGTAGCCGCTTCCAGCGGGTCGGATGTCCTGCTGCCCTCGGAAAAAATCTCGGTCTCCACGCCGCACGCCGCCAGCGACTCCGATGGCAATGCTTCGCCTCCGCCCGTTCATCTGTCAGGCACGCCCGCCACCGGAGACAACCGAGGCGAGCAGCTGCAGGTCGATGCGGCGCTGAACCTGGATTTGGATGGGAGCCCCACGGTAGAGGCAATACCCTCGATAGACGTTGCACTCAGCAGCATCAAGAACATTGACCGTGGCGCGGCGCATTAAACGGAGACGGTCATGTTCAGAGACTTGCCGATCGATTCAGGCGGCACGATCCAGCGGGGCCTCGCAGGCAACCGCATCCAGGGCGGCTTCTACGGCTCCGAGCATGTGGAGGTTACGGTGAACCTTCGAGTCGTCGAACATTGTCGGCGCGTTCGGCGCGAGAAAGCAATAGGAGCAGAGCAGCCCGTCGGAACGCGGTCCCATGTCCTAGAAGTGTCGGTGCGGCGCGGCGATCACCTTCGCCCCAACCGCTGCGCCGGACGAGGAAACAAGCCTTTGTCGAGCACCTGATGATGAAACCGCAATTCGCACTGGCTCTGTGCACCGCACTGGCGATGAGCGCGCCCGCCGTGGCGACCTGTCCCGATGAATCGACCACGCTGCGCTTCGGTTTCTACGCGCATTTCAACCCTGTCAGCTACAGTGCCGATCGCGATCCCGCGGCGCTAGGCTTCAACGTGCATCTCGGCTACGAGGCGGACCTTCTGAGCGCGCTTGAGGCGACCTCCGGCACGAACCTGAAGTTCAAGCGCACGGGTATCGCGGTGTGGGACCGCATTTGGCTGTTGGCCGCGAACTCGCGCTACGACGTCGTGGGCGGCGGGATCACGATTCTTCCGGCTCGCACGCGCGACGCGTCCGGGAAGCGCGCGATCGCGTTCACCCGCGGCCACATCCGGTTCCGCCAGTCGCTGCTCGTGCGCGTGAAGGACGCGAGCCGGCTGTCGCGCTACGCGGACCTGACGTCCCGCGATCGCGTGGGCGTGGTACGCGGCACGACGGGCGAGATCCGGCTATTCGAGTTGATGCGGCACGCCCTGCCGCGGGTCATCGCGTTTCCCGATGAGACGGCGTTGATCGAGGCGCTGCTCGAGGGAAGCATCGACGCAGTCGCGCGCGGCGAGATCGGCAACCGCGCGGTCGAGCGGTTGTACGCGGGACAACTCCGGGTCACCGCCCTGGACACGCGAGTCGAGACCGGCGGCTTCGCGGTCGCCGCGAAGAACACGGCGCTGGCGGCGTGCATCGACCGGCACATCAGCCACCTCACGGACAACGCTCGCATCGGCTACGGCGCGTGGCTCGCAGACCCGACGGTGTTCATGCGGCGGGCGAGACAATGAATTGCTCGCGCAAGCCGTACTTCACGCTCGCGATGGTCGATCACGGCTACGTGTTCACGTTGTTCGCGTCCGACGGAAAGCAACTCGCGACTTCTACGGGCAACCCGAGCCGAGAGGCTGCGGAGGAAGCGATGGAACTCGTGCGGCGCGCCGCGCCGATCGCCCGGTTCGACGCGAAGTTCCCGATCGAGGACGCGCGTACCGTTTCCGGCCTCGTGCCACCTAGTGTACACCTGCGATTTGAGGGAGGTGGTTATCCGTGACATCGAAGCATACCAGGCCGAAAGCGAACAGGCGAAGGGATCGTCGGACTGTCTTCCGTAGTCGGCCACTTTCGCTCGGGGAGTCGCGGTGTGTGAATTGAAGCCCGAAGACTTTGACGAGAAGCTCAAGCAGGAAGCGTGGTTTCAAGGAAAGCGCGTGGGTTGATTCGACCCGGCCATCTGGCGGACCGACGAGCACGATCGGCTGATGCGCTATGGCGACTACGCCGATTCCCTGTCCGAGTTCGGATGGAAGATCGGCGCTGCGCTCTGCGTCACGCCATCGCCGTTCGAGCTCGGCGTCAGGCTATGGCCCGAGGCGATCGGGCGCGGGAGACGAGCGATCGAGTGACTAGGCACGGGGTACCCCAAACGGCGTGTATTTCCGCGCCGGCCCCATGCGGCCCCCGGTCTGGAACAGCCGCTGGACCGGGGGTTCCTTCTCTTTCCATGGAGGGAATGAACCATGACCGTGACCGTGACCATCGCTGATATGGCTCGCGCGGCCGGTGTGCCGGAAAAGATTTTTCGCCGCTATCTTCGGCGCGCCGAGGAACGCGGCGGAATGAACTGGCATCGAAGGTATGGGCCATGGAACGTCGTGATCGGCAGCCCCGAGCACGCCGAGATGAGCGATGTGCTGATCCAGGTGCTGTTGCGGAAGAAGAGAGGGCGGCGGCCGGAGAGCGCGCCGCCCGTGCTCCTCGAGGAAAGCCTGGAACCGAGACCAGGGCCGAGATAGGCAAAAGCGGAGACGCCCAGCCGACCAGATCGTCGTATCTGAGCCGCTTCCCCTCAATGCCGGAGACCATCGCGGCCATCTTGTCGATCGTGTTGAGCCCCCGCAGGTTGTGCCGGCCCGTGAGTTCGTTCAGGTAGCGCTGGAGGTGCTTCGGGCTGATCCAGTGGTAGGTAGGTGCCCTTGTACGCCCGCTTGAGAACGGCCCAGAAGCTTTCGATGCCGTTGGTGTGGACGACCCGATCGACGTACTGGCCGGCGGAGTGGTTCACCGCCCGGCGCGCGCCGTCGCTGCATTCCCTGGAGCAGTAGTGGTTGCCGCGGCCGCAGCGGGGGCACAGAACAACCTGGCGGCGGCACAAACGACTTTCATTCAGCATACCGTCATAGCCATGTGACGGTTGAGTATCCGTGGCACCCGTTCCACGGTCGCCGCTTTCACGCCCGCAACGCTGGCCGTCTACACGGGATCCTCCTGATCGTCGGAGAGGGAGACCGGCATGTGTCCCGGAAGCTTCCGGGGTGGATGTGCGATCCCACGGTGTGTCGGTCGATGACACTGGGCGAGCCGCTGGTGCGGGTGGACGCATTGTCCGAGCTATCCAATGCCGTGGCGGCTCTGTTGCCGATGCGCCCCACCGCATCATCATCGGCCCCCCACAGGATGGAGGTCGCCGATGACGCTGCGGACATTACGATCGCGAACCCAACTCCAACTGAGCCTGGAACCGCCGGGATCGACGGCGCTGGTGCCCACCCTCGCCGATCTTCTGCTCGAAGCACTGGATCGGGATACGGAAACGGCCAATCGCAAGGAGACGATCGATGAACTCGAAGATCACATCTGAGCATCTTTGCCGCGGCGCGGTCGTCTACATTCGCCAGTCCAGTCCGATGCAAGTCCTGGAGAACACCGAGAGCCAGCGGCGGCAGTACGACCTGGTCGACACGGCGCGCACCGCCGGGTTCGCGTCGGTGTCGGTGATTGACGACGATCTCGGCCGTTCCGGCGACGGGGCCTCGGAACGCCCGGGATTCCAGAAGCTCGCCGCCGCGGTGTGCACGGGGTCGATCGGCGCGGTGTTCTGCATCGAGGCTTCCAGGCTCTCCAGGAACGGACGGGACTGGCACCATCTGATAGACCTGTGCGCCCTGACCGGCGCGCTGGTTATCGACCCGGACGGGGTCTACGATCCGCGTCTGATCAACGACCGGTTGCTGCTCGGGTTGAAAGGCACGATGTCGGAATACGAGCTCAGCCTTCTGCGACAACGTGGTCTGGCTGCCCGAGACGCGAAGGCCAAGCGCGGCGAGCTGCGCTTCACCCTTCCGCCAGGCTATTACTGGGGCGAGGTCGGACGCATCGAGATCGACCCCGACGAGCGCGTCGCGGACGCGATTCGCCTGGTGTTCAATAAATTCCAGGAGCTCGGCAGCTGCCGCCAAGTGTATCTGTCATTCCTCGATTCCGGGCTGAGCCTGCCGGTAGTGCGGCGTAACGCTGGCGTGCGCCAGATTGAGTGGCGACCGGCCGCTTACCACACAGTGATCCAGATACTGAAGAACCCGATATATGCTGGGGCATACGCCTTCGGGAAGCGTGGCACGCGTACTCGGATCGTCGACGGACGTGCGCGAAAGACCACCGGCCATCACCGCGCGATGGCCGACTGGGGCGTGCTGCTGCGCAACAACCACGAGGGCTACATAAGCTGGGAGCGTTTCGAAGAGAACCAGAGGATTATGCTTGAGAACGCCCACATGAAGAAACTTGCGTCGCGCAAGTCGGGCCGGGGCGGCCGGGCCCTGCTGACCGGTCTGGCGCGCTGCGGTCGGTGCGGGCGCATGATGCGGGTGTTCTACCAGGGGCGGTCGCAGCGTGCCTACCGCTACCAGTGCCGGGGAAGCATACAGCTCCCCGGCCTGTGCATTGGCATTGGTGGCATTCGCATCGACCTCGCGGTCTCCGCGCGGATTCTCGATGCGGTCTCTCCGCATGCGGTGGAGGCGGCGTTGGAGGCGGCCGAACAGGTCGACCGTACTGCCGCCGATCAGCGGCGCGCGGTGGAACGCGAACTCGAAGAGGCCCAATACGAGGGGTCGCTGGCAGCACGTCGCTACGAGTTGGTCGATCCCGCCAAGCGGCATGTCGCGCGGGAACTGGAGGCACGTTGGAACGCTGCGCTGGAGCGCGTTGAGCAGATTGAACGACGCCTTGTCGGGCTGGACGCGGAGTGGGCGTCTCGTCCACGGATCGATCGGGCAGCGCTGTTGGACCTTGCGCAGAATCTTCCTGCGGTGTGGAACGCGCCGACGACGAGCACGGGGACGAAGCAGCGCTTGATTCGCACGGTGATCGAGGAAGTCATCATCGATCTGGACGACGAGGCCAATGAAGCGGTGGTGGCGATCCACTGGGTGGGCGGACGCCATAGCGAGACGCGGGTTCCGCGGGCCAGAACCGGTCGCTATCCCGCCGATCGCCGGCCCGCCGCAGTCGAGGTGATGCGCAAGCTCGGCGGCCACTGGCCGGACCGCGAGCTGGCGATCACGATGAACCGAATGCGTTGTCCCCACGAGGACGGAGGGAGCTGGACGACGGTGCGGGTTCGAGGCCTTCGCGAGCGGCTGGGTATAGCCGCCTTCGATCCCGCGACAGCCGGGCCCGAAACCATCAGCGCGGACGAGACCGCTCGCCGCCTCGGGATCTCGATCGAGTCAGTCCATCGGCTTATCCGTGAGAGAAAGCTACCGGCAACACAGCTCATGCCATCGGCTCCGTGGGAGATCCCGGTCGAAGCGCTCGAAAGCGAGGCAGTCCTGATAGGCGTGCGCGAAATCGTGGCGCGGCGTCCCGGAAATATCAGGCGATTACAAGACGATAGCACCCTCCGCCTGCCGGGAATCTGACAAAAGGGACGCACAATGTCATACGATGGCACCGCGGGCAATTGAAAAGACGGCCGAAGTTCTTCATCGCGGCGGTCGATAATAACGGGCTCGATCTCCGCAAAATCCCGCACGATACTGTGCATCTGGGCCATGCCCCGCATGGCCCGGGGGGTGCGGCGTCAGCTGTTTGCGATCAGGCAAACGGGGCCGACGCCGCATCGTTCTCAGCGGCCCGAGTCTACCCTCGCCGATCCCACTGTCAGGTCCGGAAAACAGCCCGCCAAGCGCCGCCCGCCCGCTGTGGACAAGTAGCCCGCCGCCGCCAGACTCTTGGCGGTCGCTGCGGCGGGCTACTTGACCACAGCTCCGCCGAGAAAAGCCTCCAACCGGCAATCAGGCTGCCATGTCGGAACCAGGGTCAGGCGCCTAAATCAGCGAATACGCGCGGGTTTGGACCGTCACCAACAACCTGCCCCGGCGACGCCGGAGACGAACCGCGATGGAAGGCACGGGGCGCCCTGCTTGAACATCTGAAGGCAATCTGAAGGGCAATCTAATGTAGGGCAGCTTGGAGAAAGAACGTGTATTGACAATAGGTTACGGGTGCTGCCCGACATAGCGGGCTGTCCTACATATGGGCTGAAAGGAACGATGTCGGAATACGAGCTGGACTTGCTGCGCCAGCGCGGTCTGGCCACCCGGGACTCCAAGGCTCAGTGCGGCGAACTGCGGTTCACCCTGCCGCCGGGCTATTGCTGGGGCGAGAGCGGGCGTATCGAGTTCGATCCGGACCAGCGCGTGGCGGGCGCGATTCGTCTGGTGTTCGAGAAGTTCCGCGAACTCGGCAGCTCGCGCCAGGTGTATCTGTGGTTCCTGGCCGCGGGGTTGAGCCTGCCGGTGGTCCGGCGCAACGCCGCCGCGCGTCATATCGAGTAGCGGCCGGCCGCCTACCACACGGTGCACCAGATCCTGAAGAGCCCGATCTATGCCGGGGCCTACAGCTTCGGGCGGACCGCCGGGCGAACCCGGATCGTCGACGGGCGGGCTCGCAAGACCGGCGGTCACAAGCGCCCGATGGCCGACTGGGGGGTGCTGCTGCGCGACAATCACGAAGGCTACATCACCTGGGAGTGTTTCGAGGAGAACCAGAGGACGCTGCTGGAGAACGCCCACATGAAGAAGCGCGCCTCGCGCAAGTCGGGCCGGGGCGGCCGGGCCCTGTTGACCGGTCTGGCGCGCTGCGGGCGCTGCGGCCGCATGATGCGGGTGTTTTACAAGAGCCGGTCGATCATCCCTACCGCTACCAGTGCCGGGGAGGCTCGAGCGATCCCGGTCTTTGCATTGGGATCGGCGGCTGCGCATCGACCGATCGGTCGCCGCGCGGATCCTGGACGCGGTCTCGCCGCACGCGGTCGAAGCGGCGCTGCAGGCGGCCGAGCAGGTCGACCGGGCGGCGGTCGAGCGCCGGCGCGCCATCGAGCGCGAGCTTGAGGAGGCCGAATACGAAGCCTCGCTCGCGGCCCGTCGCTACGAGTTGGTCGATCCCGCCAAGCGGCATGTCGCGCGGGAGTTGGAGGCGCGGTGGAGCACCGCGCTCGATCGTGTCGAGCAGATCGAGCAACGTCTGGTCGGGCTCGACGCCGAGCGGGCGTCGCGTCCCGCGATCGATCAGGTGGCGCTGATGGATCTGGCGCGCGATCTTGCCGCGGTGTGGAACGCGCCGACGACCAGCGCGGGGACAAAGCAGCGCCTGACCCGCACCCTGATCGAGGAAGTCGTGATCGACCTCGACGAGGAGGCCAACGAAGCGATCCTGACGATCCACTGGGTGGGCGGTCGCCACAGCGAGACGCGGGTTCCGCGGAGGAGGGCCGCCCGCTACTCGCCCGACCGCAAGCCCGATCCGGTCGAGGTCATGCGCAAGCTCGGCGGTCGCCTGCCGGACCGCGAGCTTGCGGTCACGATGAACAGGATGCGATGCAGGTCCGAGGACGGCGGCACCTGGACGACGCTGCGGGTCCGCGAGCTCCGGGAACGGCTCTGCATCGCCGAGTTCGATCCGGCCACGGCGGGTCCCGAGACAATCAGCGCGCAAGAGGCGGCGCACCGGCTCGGGATCTACATCACCTCGGTCCATCGGCTGATCCGAGAGGGCACGTTTCCGGCAACACAGCTCATGCCGTGGGCTCCGTGGCAGATCCCGGTCGAGGCGCTCGACAGCGAGGCGGTTCGGACAGGCGCGCGGGATGTCGTCGCCCGTCGTCGTGGCAATCCTGAGCGAATACAAGACGTTAGTATACCTCGGCTGCCGGAACCGAAGTCCCAGGATGTAGACCGTCCGTTCGTCCGAGGCCGCGCCGATGTTACTGTCCGGTGCCAGCGCCATGCCGACGCGAATGCTCCAGCGCTTGCGCGCCCGCATGATCGACAGGAACCGGCTGACGTTGAGCGCCACCGGCGCCGGCGGCTTGCCCGCCAGCACCTGCTCGAAATGCCGTCTCGCCAGGCTGTCCTCGCGCTTCAGGAAGAACGCCCGGCCCAGCTCGAGCCTCACCCGGATAAGCTCCGGGCGCGTCACCAGCATCGAGTGGAACGCGGCGATCGCCTCGTCAAGAAGAGCCTCGCGCCCGTCCTCGTCGATGCCCGGCGCCTGCAACGCGCCGAGCGCCGCCAGGCCGAACAGGAACAGCGCGTCCGCGTGAACCGTCCGGCCGCCCACCAGCGGGCGCAGGATGGCGAGAGCCTCTTCGAAGTTTCCCTGCGCGTTCAGCTTGCGCGCCGCCGAGAGGCCCGCCCGGACGGCGGCCGGATCTGCCTCCGCCGTCAAGTCCGCAAGATTCCGCGGTGGCCATCCACGATCAATCACTCTCCCCGAATCCCGCCAAGCCGGACAGGCGATCCTCAGCGGAGGGTTACGTCTGATAAGCGATCGCTGCAAGACGAGGCCAAGCGACCGCCACAGCCTGTCGGTTCGGGCGTCACACGCGCCTTCGCAATCACCGGGCGGAGTAGACGCTGGCAACCTCTCTTTTTACCGCGAGCACGGCCTCGGATTGCGGACCCGGCTTCTCCAGCAGTTGGATTCGGACCTTTCCAAGCGACGGCAACACCTTCGGCCGAACGATGGCTCTCAAATCGGCAGGAATTGTTGCTTCCGTCAAGGCGGTGATCGCCATACCGGCACGCACGGTGTCCAGGATGAGCTCGTCGCTCGCGGTACAAAGTGCTTCGCGCCATGCAATATTCCGAGCTTCGAGCGCTGTAGTCCCGATCTCTCGCAAGAGGCAGGCTTCTGGATGAAAGGCGACAGGAATCGGCGCGCCCGCCTGAAACTCAAACTCCGAGGCGGCTACCCACTGCAATCTGGGGCGGGACAGCACGGTCGCCGTATTCGCTGCCTCTACCAGAGCCACGATCGCTATATCCAGTTCTGCCGCCGAGATCATCTCCAGGAGAATTCGACCGGGCCGACAGACCACATCGAGCTCGACACTTGCGTAATGATCCCGGATGTGCCGCTGGAGCCGGGATACCAGAGCGACGTCGTTACCTTCACCCACTCCCAACCGTACACGTCCAGAAACTTGTCTTGCAGTGGCGCGATCGATCAGACCGTCATGCAGGTGCACGAGCGCTTGAGCGTTGGGAAGCAGATCACGCCCCGCATCTGTCAGTTTCAGATTGTGGCGCGCCCTCTCGAACAACCGGTGCCCGAGCAGGTCCTCCAACGCCTGGATGCGCTCCGACATGGTACTCTGGGAGCACCCCAAGCGGTCGGCGGAGGTGGAAAAGCTTTTCTCGGACGCGACCGAAAGGAAAGACCGAAATAGCCTAGTGTCAATATCGACCATATTAATTCAATACTCAAACAACAGGTATGTTTCAATATTTGTTTCAGCACCCGTCGCAACGATAACGCGGAGATTCGGAAGTCTGAAACGGGCTCGATGTCCCTGCCGGATTCAATCTGCAATTTCCTGGCGGACTTGACCACGAATGAAGCCGCTGGCGAAGCGGGCTACCCTGCACCCCACCTCGGACGGAAGTAGCGGAGTGGGCACTCGGGATGTCGGCATCCCGTACATGGAGGCGGCGGATCAATCGTTCTCCAGCCCGATGACGGCTGCGATGGCCTGTCCGACCCTCTCTGCGGAGGCCTCGATCTCCCGGTCACCCAGATGGGCGTAGCGGAGCGTCATGCTGACGTTGGAATGTCCGAGCAGGCGGGAGACCACCGGCACCGGCACCCCGTTCATCACCGCGTGGCTCGCGTGCGTATGGCGAAGATCGTGAAGCCGGCAGTCCTCGATGCCGGCTTCGCGACGCACCCGATACCAGAGCGCAATATCATGGCCACGCGGCCGCGACGGATCGTAAGGCGACGGGAACACGAACGGGCTTCCGGTCCGGGGCTGTTTTTCCAGGACGCGTCTGGCCTGGCTGTTGAGCGGAACCCTTTTCGGCCCGGTCTTGCTGTCGGCTAACATGAGCATGTTGCCCTGGACTTCGGCCCAGCGCAGCCGGACGATCTCGCTTCTGCGGCATCCGGTCAGCAAAAGGAGTCGGATGATGTCCGCCTGCTGCCTGGCGCCCTTGCCCATCTGCCCGTCCAGCACCCGATGAAGCCGGTCGATCTCTTCCCGGGACAGGAAGCGGGAGAGCGGTGTACGTCGGTTGCTCCTAATGCCGCGCGTCGGGTTCTTTTCGATGTGGCCGCAGGCGATCGCAAAGTTCATGATTTGTCGGAGCAACTTGAGCGCACAGTTGGCGTTGCCCGGGGCGGTCCGGCTGAACGCGTCGAACCAGCGCCTGACCTGAGCCGGCGCGATGCGGTCGAGCGGCTTCGCTCCGAATGCCGGCAATATGCGGCTCTTGATCAGAGACCGGATGCTCCTTTTCGTGGAGGTCCTGTAACGCTCGTAATGCGCCTTTCTCCACTCCCCGGAGACGAATTCCTCCAGAGACGGAACGGAGCGCGCCGGAAGGGCTGGCGCCTCCGGTTCCGGGTCGGCCTTCCGCGCATGGCATTCCCGGCGGACTTCGTCGACCTTCTTCGTCGACACCGCGCCGAGGGCAACCCTCGCCGGTCGTCCACCACGGTCCAGCAACAGGATGTAGCTCCGCCCGCCGGACGGCCGAACCCGGACCCCGAGGCCCGGGACCGCCCTGTCCCAGACCGTGTATTCCCGATCGCGCGGCCGCAGGCGGGCGATCTTGGCGTCTGTAAGCCGGATGCGTATGTTTTCTGGCATCGCTCAGCTTTCGAGCGCGGCGCCGACGGTCTCGGCTGCGTCCAACACCATCGCGTCTGCGGGATGGGCGTATTTGAGCGTCGTCTCGGCGCTGCGGTGCCCCAGGAGGCGGCCGATCGCGAGCACGGTCTCGCCCTGCTGCAACGCGAAGCTGGCATGGGTATGGCGGAGATCGTGAAGGCGGACATCGTCCAAGTCCGCCTCGGCCCGGAGCTTCCACCAGAAGTAGTCCAGCCAGTAGCCGTCCTGCGGCCGGTTCGCCCGGCGCGCCGGGAAAATCCAACGTTTCCGTCGCTCCAGCCCGTCGAGAATCTTTCGCGCCGGCCCGGACAGCCAGACCGTGCGGGGGCCGGTCTTGCTGTCGCGGAGGAACAAGTGTCCGTCGCGGTAGTCCGACCAGCGCAGGGTCAGGATCTCGTTCTTGCGGCAACCGGTCAGCAGGAGAAGGCGAATGGCGGCCACGTGCAGCGGCCGCCGCGCCGCATGATGCGACAATGCCGCCCCGAGCCGGCGCATCTCCCCGTCCGTCAGGAAACGCTCGCGCCCCTTGCGGCTGTATCGCCGGATGCCCCGGCAGGGGTTGGAGCCTTCGGGCCGCAGGCCCATCGCCTCGGCTTCCTTCATGATGACGGATAGCACCGGCATGGACCTGTCCGCCGCGGCCGGGGTTGCGGCCAGCGAGGCGAACCAGTTGTGGACGTCCCGCCGGTCGATGTCCGCGATCCGGCGTCCCGCGAATCGGGGCAGGATCTGGTTTCGCAGATAGTCCCGGTTGACTTGGACCGTTCTGGTCTTCCAGACCCGCTCGTAGCGTTGGAACACGGCCCCCGCGACGTCCTCGAAGAGGCATTCCGGACGGGGGGTGGGGTCCTCGCCCCGCCGGATGGCGGCAATCATCTCGGCCGCGTGGCGCCGCGCATCGGCGATGCTCATGGCCTCGGCGTCGCCGACGATCTTCCAGATCCGTTCCCCGCGATGCTGGCAGTGGATGAAGAAGTACTTGGTGCCTGACGGCGACACGCGAACCCCGAAGCCCTTGAGTTTTCCGTCGCGGATGTCACGGGCTTTCTTGCGGGGCGTCAGGGCCGCGACGCGGGCGTCGGTGAGGGTGACATTGGGCATCGGCTTTCTCCCGGTTGCGGTTGCAGCCGGGGAAGAAAGTGTTGCATTTTCTTCCCCGGGAGAAAAATTCGAGACAAAAAAACTGTTATTTTTCAATGTGTAGCACCGCCGGTGCGCGTCTCCGGTGTGGGAGGACTCGGTGCGCAGCTTCCAGGAGATCGTGGTGAACAGCCTGAAATGAAAGCCGGGCGGCAACGCGCAGGACGGTAACGGACGATCGCCCGTTTTCTCGGGAAACAAGACGCGGAAAGCGCTGTGGGCAAGAACCGGCCGGTCCGGCATTCGCCAAACCGGCAGCCCGGGCCGGCCACAAAAGAGGAGGGAGACCACCGATGATATGGAAACTGATCGGAAGCGCGGTCGCGTCCGCGCTGGTCCTGATCGGCGGCGCGGCACAGGCCGGCCCGCTGGAGGACAGGGTCGCGGCGGGCAAGCCCGTTCGCCTCGGCTTCGCCAACGCCGCGCCATGGGCGCATCCCGGCAAGGACGGCGAACCGCTGGGGTTCGTGAACGTGATCACGATCGCGGTGCTCGACAAGATGGGGCACGGGAAAGTCGAACCGGTGCTCACCGACTGGAGCGGGTTGATCCCGAGCCTGGTCGCCGGCCGCGTCGATATCATTACCGGCGGCATGTACATCCTGAAGGCGCGCTGCAACAACATCGACTTTTCCGAGCCGATCGGGCAGTTCGGCAACGCCTTCATCGTCCCGAAGGGCAACCCGAAGAAGCTGCAGACCTACGAGGACATCAAGAAAGCCGGCGCCGTCATGGTGGCGCCGACCGGATATGTGATGGTCGAGGAAGCCCGCAAGGTGGGGATCGCGGAAGCCAGGATCATGAAGGTGCCGGGCACGACCGAGGTCCTGGCCGCGGTGCGGTCGGGACGCGCGGATATCGGGGCGATGACCGCGGTCGAGGCGAACAAGATCGCCGCGGACGCCGGCGACGTCGACGCCACCGACACCAACGCGCTGCCGAAATGGACGTTCAACTGGGTCGGCATCGGATTCCATCGCGACGACGACAAGTTCCGCGGCGCCTTCAACGCGGCGATGAAGGGCTATATCGGGTCCGGGACGATGCTCGACGCGGTCGCGCAATACGACTACGTCCCGGCGAACGTCCCGGGCGATGTCGCCACCGACTGGATTTGCGCCAACCGCTGAGACCGGCGCCCGATGGCAGTCTCGCTGGGACCGTCGCGCGGTCGCGCGCGCGGCGGTCCCGGCCCGCCTCGTAGACCGGGGTCCGGGAAGGACCCGCATCGGTAATGGCATATCTCGATTTCCTGCAAACCCACGGCGACCGGCTGATCGACGGTACCGTCGTCACCGTGTTCCAGTTTTTCCTCGCGACCGCCGTTGCCGTAAGCGTGGCCCTCCTGTTCGGGCTGATGCGCCTGTCGCAGAACCTCGCCATACGCAGCGTCGCCGTCGGCTATATCGAGATCTTTCGCGGCACCTCCCTGCTGGTGCAGCTGTTCTGGATTTTCTTCGTCCTCCCGCTGTTCGGCATCAACCTGGACAAGTTCCTCGCCGGCTTCCTCGCCGTCGGACTGAACATGGGCGCCTACGGGGCGGAGCTGGTGCGGGGCGCGATCCTGGCCGTTCCGCGGGGCCAGTGGGAGGCTGCGGTCGCGCTGAACATGCCGCGCTCCAGGCGTATGTGGCGAATCGTCCTGCCCCAGGCCTTCCTGATCATGTTGCCGCCCTGGGGAAACCTGGTGATCGAAATCCTCAAGGGGACCGCCCTGGTCGCGCTGATCTCGGTCACCGACCTGATGTTCGAAGTCAGGCAGATCAACATCGCCACGTTCAAGGCGGTCGAGGCCTTCGGCACCGCGATCCTGGTCTACTACGCGATGGCCCGTCTCTTCGTGACGCCGTGCATGCGCGCCCTGGAGCGGGCGATGGCGCGAAAGACCGGCAAGGCTTAGGGCATGATCGAGTGGCAATGGGGGCTGGTCTGGGAGCTGGCGCCGAGATTCGTCGACGCCACCGGGAAAACCCTGTTCGCGGCCGGCGGCGGTTACGGGATCGCGGTGGTGCTGGGCCTGGTATTCCTCGCGATGCAGCGCGTGCCGCTTCCCGCGGTGAGGGTGGCGACGCGCGAGTTCGTCGAACTCATCCGCTCCACGCCCCTGCTCCTGCAGATTTTCTTCGTCTACTACGTGGGACCGCAATTCGGGCTGATCCTGGCCCCCTGGACCGCCGGGCTGATCGCCATCGGGGTGCATTACGGGGCCTATCTGTCGGAGGTCTACCGCGGCGGCATCGAGAGCGTCCCGAAGGGCCAGTGGGAAGCCGCCAGGGCGATAAACCTGCCCACCGTCACAGCCTATCGCCGCATCGTACTGCCGCAGGCGCTGCCCCCGGCGATCGCCGGGATGGGCAACTACCTGGTCGGGATATTCAAGGACACGCCCATGCTGTCGGTGATCGGCGTCGCCGAACTCATGCACACCGCGACGACGATCGGCGCGGAGAGCTACCGCTATCTGGAGCCCTACACCATGGTGGGTGCGATATTCCTTGCCATCTCGCTGCCGGCCGCGTTTTGCGTCAACGCGTTCGAGAAATGGGTCCGCAGGAAGCTGGGCATGGCGAAATGACCGAGGAGACCGGCCGTTACCCGCTGCGCCTCGAAGGCGACGGCGTTCCCATGGTGAGGTTCCAGAAGGTGACCAAGAGGTACGGGCCGCTCGTCGTTCTCGACGAGCTGGACCTCGACGTCGCGCCCGGAGAAATGGTGACGATCATCGGCCCGTCGGGCTCGGGCAAGACGACCGTGCTCCGCATGCTGATGACCCTGGAGACGATCGACGGCGGCGTGATCTATGTCGACGGAGAACCGCTGACGCATATGGTACGGAACCAAGGGCTGGTCCCGGCGAATTCCGCCCATACCCGGCGCATGCGAAGCAAGATCGGCATGTGTTTCCAGCACTTCAACCTGTTTCCCCACATGACCGCGCTGGGGAACTGCATGGAGGGTCCGGTTCAGGTCCTGAAGCTTTCGCGCAAGGAGGCGGAGGAGCGTTCGATGGAACTCCTCGAAATGGTCGGGATGGCGGACAAGCGCGACGAGCATCCCTCGCGCCTGTCCGGCGGCCAGCAACAGCGGGTCGCGATCGCCCGGGCGCTGGCGATGCGGCCCAGGATCATGCTGTTCGACGAGGTGACGTCGGCTCTCGACCCCGAGGTCATCAGCGAAGTCACGAGCGTGATCAGACGACTGGTGAGCACGCACAACCTCACCATGCTCATGGTGACCCACCAGATGGGGTTCGCGAGGGAAATTTCCGACCGCGTCTGCTTTTTCTTCAACGGCTCGATCGAAGAGCAGGGACCGCCGGCCGAATTGTTCGAGGCTCCCGGGCGGGAGCGAACGCGACAGTTCCTGAACGCGGTCCTGGAGGCGAACTGACGCGTGTTTCGGAACCGGGCGTGCGGTAAATCCCCCCCGGTCGCGAAAGCGGAACGGCCGAGCCGCCATTCGTTCGGCGTCCCACCTCGACCCCGCCGGCTCGCGTAAGATCGAAGCGTCGCCGCGCGGATCGACATTCGAGGGAGGGGACGATGGACGAGGGATGCGTATTCATCGGCGGCGAGTTCGTCTCGCCCGAGGACGCGAGGATGTCGATCTTCGATGCCGGCTTCGTCTGGGGCGACACCGTCTACGACGTGACGTCCAGCTGGGCGGGCTGGTTCTTCATGCTGGACGAGCATCTCGATCGCTTTGCCCGATCCTGCGCCGGCTTCCGGCTGGAGAACCCCTACTGCGCCGACGACATGCGCCGCATCCTGGCCGAATGCGTGGCGCGGACGGGGCACGACAACTGCTACGTGAAGCTCCAGCTCACCCGCGGCGTGATCCCGGGCCAGGTCCGCGACCCCCGGCTCGGTACGCCCGCCTTCGTGGCCTACGCCACCCCCTATGTCTGGATCTGGGGCGAGGACAAGTGCCACAACGGCGCCGCGCTCCATGTGAGTGCCGTCGAGCGCGTCTCATCGAAGGCGATCGACGCCCGCTGCAAGAACTACAACCGGGCGGATTTCGTGCAGGCCCGTTTCGAGGCCTACGACCACGGCTGCGACGACGCGCTGCTGGTGGGGGCCGACGGGGCGCTGACCGAGGGGCCGGGCTACAACGTCTTCGTGGTGAAGGACGGCGCGGTCGCGACCCCCGATGCCAACGTGCTGGAGGGCATCACGCGGCGCGCGGTGGCCGAGATCTGCCGCGAGGACGGCATTCCCTTCGCATGCCGCAGGGTGGAGCCGGGGGAGCTGCGCTCGGCCGACGAGGTCTTCGCGAGCACCACGGCCGGCGGCGTCATGCCGGTGATACGCCTGGGAGACAGGCCGATCGGTAACGGCCACGCCGGCCTCCTCACCGGCCACCTCCAGTCCCGCTACTGGAGCAAGCGCGAGGACGGCTGGCACGGCACGCGGGTGGAGGACCTTCTCCCGCCTGGCGGAATGGCCGGGCTGTCATCCGTTCGCCGCCCGGCGAGGGGCTGACCCGGAACCGGGTTGAACCGGCGCGCCCGAGTACCGACACTGCCAGGCCGCAAGGCCCGAAGAAAGGCACGACCCATGAGCGGATCGACGGCGACGCAGGACAGCGGGACCGCCTATGGCCGCGAGCCGCAGACGCACGATCCCGAAATCACCGAAGTCGGTCCCGGCACCCCCTGCGGCGAGCTGATGCGCCGCTACTGGCACCCGGTCGAGTTGTCGCACCGCCTGGGCAGCCGGCCGCGCGAAATCCGCGTTCTCGGCGAAGACCTGGTCCTGTTTCGCGACCTCCGCCTCCGCCCGGGGCTGATCACGCCCCGCTGCATCCATCGCGGGGCGCCGATGTCGTTCGCCAGGGTCGAGGAGGCCGGCATCCGATGCCCCTATCACGGCTGGCTGTTCGACACCGAGGGCCGCTGCCTCGACCAGCCCTGCGAAGCCGACAGGCCGGCCTTCCGGGCGCGCTGCCGCCAGCCCTGGTACCCCGTGGAGGAGCGCTACGGGCTGGTATTCGCCTATCTCGGCCCGCCGGAGAAGAAACCGGTCCTGCCCCGCTGGGCGCCGTTCGAGGACCTGCCCGCGGATCGGAAGATCGTGCCCGATGCGGCGAGCTTCAGCGTCGGCGGCGACGAGACCGAGGAGCTGATCCCGTGGAACTGGCTGCAGGATTGGGAGAACACGATGGACCCGTTCCATGTCGTGATCCTGCACACCGCGTTCTCCGGCCCGCAGTTCAATCCCGACATGGCGGTGATGCCGAATGTCGAATGGGCGTACACGCCGCTCGGGATGCAGTACTCGGCCCATCGGCGGTTCGCCGACGGGCAGGAGATGGACCGGATCACCCATGTCATGTTCCCTGGCCTGCGCAGCGTCCCCAACGTCCAGCTGAGCCACGGCACGGCCGAAAGCATGGGCTGGCTGGTCCCTGTCGACGACACCAGCCACCGGACCTTCCACATCACCCGCATGCCGCTCGACTTCGAGGGCGTGCCCCTGGTCACCGCTCCGGTGTGGGAGAAGAAATGGTCCGAGATGACCGAGGAGGAGCATTGGCTCACCCCGGGGGACTGGGAGATCCAGAAGGGTCAGGGCCCGATCACCCTGCACGGCGAGGAGCGGCTGGCCGCATCCGACACCGGGGTGGCGATGCTGCGCCGGCGGCTCCGCGAGCAGATCCGGCTGGTGCAAGACGGCGGCGATCCGATCGGCGTCCACTTCCATCCCGGGGCGCCGCCCGCCCCGGGGGTGCGGCTGCTGCGCCGCGGCCCCCGGGGGCGGGCCGGGCTGGTGAAAGCCGGCGGCGATCCGATCGGCGTCCACTTCGATCCGGGGGCGCCGCCCCGCCGGATCGGAGCCGGCAATTTCTACCGCGACCGGGCGGTCGCCGCAGGCTAGCGTCCCGCCCGAGTCGTGCTGCCGGCCGACATCGGCGACCCAGCGCAGGGCGGCCGCGGCGCTCGCCGGCTCAGCCTCCGGGCAATTTGGCCGGCTCCAGCCCGTAGCAGTAATCGGCGATCGCATCCGAATGGGTGAACCAGACCCGATCCTTCAGCGCGTGCTTCCGGATGTGTTCGAAGGCCCGCCGCAGCGCCGTCACCCGGAACGGCTGGCCGGCGATAAAGCTGTGCAGCGAGACCGAGAACACCAGCGGCCGGTCGACGCACTGGCGGACCATGGCTTCGAACTGATCGACGATCATGTCGGCGAACTCGCGGCCGGTGTGATGGCGGAAGACGAGCTGTCCGATATCGTTGAGCTCGAAGGGATAGGGCACCGATAGCAGCCGCCCGCCCCGCGTGTTCAACCAGATCGGTTGATCGTCGCACGGCCAGTCCAGGCAGTAGCGGTAACCCGCCTCCTTCAGCAGGTCCGGGGTAACGGCGGTCTCGACCGAGCCGGGCCCGAGCCAGCCGGTGGGCCGTCTCCCCTCGTTGCGCTCGATCGTGTCCGTTGCTTCGGCGATCAAGCGCCGCTCGTCCTCTTCCCACAGCCCGGTCTGCCATTCGGCGTTGGTGCGGCCATGACCCACGATCGCATCGCCCCGTCTGCGGATGCGCTCGAAGATCTCGGGATAGTGGTCATAGAGCCACGCGTTGACGATGCACGAGGCCGGCAGCGCGAACTCGTCGAACAGGTCGAACAGGTTCCAGATGCCGACCCGGTTGCCGTAATCCCGCCATGCGTAGTTCCGGTGGGTCTGCGGTCCCGAGCCGGCGATCGGATCGGGGCCCAGCCCGGCGAGAAAGCCGAAGACCTCGATGTTCATGCCGATATAGAAAGCAAGCCGCTTCCCGTCCGGCCAGTCGTAGACCGGCCGCGCGGGAATGGCGGACGGCTCGTATCGTGCGTGTCCCGGCAGCACGCGACCCTCCTGATCCGCCTCGGGCGACTGCCCGATCCCGAATGTTAGAGCATCGGCGGTTTCCGGACCAAGCCGCTGGCGAGTTCGTCTCAATCCCGGCGCGGCCGGTGATCGCCGCCGGAATGGTCGTAGCGCTCGTGATGCTGGCGCAGGAGGTCGGCGCCGTAGTCGCCGCCGTTGGGCGTTCGAACCACCGTGTGGACGTGATGGTGAGACGGCACGCGGTTGTCGAACACGATGCCGGGAAGGTGGTCGAACTCGATCAGGACGACCGGGCTCTGCACCCGGTAGTAGAACGGGCCGTCATCGCCGGTGGCGCCCATCCAGGCGAACCAGGTCTCGTCGAGATGCGTCTTCACCTCCGCCATCTTCACCCCGGCATGGCCGTCGCGCGACCACCCGACATAGGCGCCGATGAGCGACTCGAGAAGCCGGCGCTGCGCGTCGCTCAGCTCGGTGGCGCGCACCCCCGCATGGTCGATGCGGGCGTTGTCCTGGCAGGGGCCGGAAACGATGCGGCCCTCGATCGGGTGGGCCAGCCCGTCGGGCAGGTCGTCGGGGTGGAGCGAGGGGTGGAGGATCGCCTTGGATGCCTGTTCTCCGTGCAGGCTCCGCACCAGGTCCAGCCCCGCCCGCTGCTCGGTCGCGAAGACGCGAACCCCGGCGAGCGGCCCGTGGTCGATCGCGCACGGCTCCGAGCCCATGAATGTCGGCGTCATGACCATCTGGTCGCCGGCGATCACGCAGTTGACGATCAGGTGGTGACCGTCGATTTGCCAGCCCCAGGGTTCGTCGGCCGACGGACGCCCGAATATCGACAGGAAGTACGGCCATTCGCCGTAATCCCCGGCGCGCTCGGTCAGATCCACCAGAAACCCGTTGATGCGCATGATGTCCCGCGCCTGCCGGAAGCCCCGCCCGGACAGGCTGGCGCGGAGAAGCCCGAGCGCGAGCTCGCGCGTCGCCGGCGGCAGATCCTCCAGCATCACGCCATGCCGGGACAGGTTGAAATGCATGTTGAGCCAGGTCCGCCACTCGGGCGCCGCGATCGGAAAGCTCGCCCTTCGGCGCTGCCCGGCGGTCAGCGCATCGAGGAACGCGAGCGCCGCGTCCAGGATGGGCCGGGTGCTGACTCCCGTCGCGCGCAGCGGGAACAGTCCGGACCGGAGGTCGGGGCCGGATCTGATGCCCTCCAGCGGTCTGGCGAGCAGCTCTTCCCACGAATCGACCAGCGCCTGAACGGGCGGCGGCAGCGCGGCGAGGCGCTCCCGCGCCGACAGGGGTGGAAGACTGCCGAGTCCGAACTCTGTCCAATGGGTCATGGCCTTGCCTCCCAGGGTCCGCGAAGCCGTCGGGCGGTCTTGCTTCGAACGGAGTATGCTCTCGCTTCCGCCCTCTTGTCCTCACCGGGCAGCGGGACATCCAGGACCCGCGCCGGGCCAGACAGCGCATGGCTCCGCCACCGCCTACCCTCCCGGCTCGTTCTCCGCTATCGTCTGCGCGGGGCAAGTGTGCCGTTCGCGGTTCGGCCCGCCGCGTTTCGCCGCGGAGGGTCGGGGCGGCTGCATACACCGCCGATGGGCGTGGCCCAATCCAACGGGAGGAACCAAGATGAACCAGATGCAGTGGACCCGCCGAGCATTCATGTATGCGTCTTCGGCGCTCGGCACGGCGGCGGTCATGGGCCAAATACCGGGCGCCACGGCCGCGGAAGGCCAGGCGCTCAAGATCTGGGCCAACCCGGGCGTGCACAAGGTCGGCGCCAAGGACTGGAGCGCGATGGAGGCCCAGGCCGGGATCAAGATCGCGGCGACGGCGAAGAGCGCGCGCGCCGACGAGGCGATCCAGAAGATGGTGGTCGGCGACGGCAACAAGCTGTTCGACGCGGTCACCGACAACGGCGGCGGCATGGAAGACGCGCTCGCGTCCCAGCGCGCCATCGTGCCGCTGGATACCGCCAGGATCCCCAACTGGAAGAACATCGTGCCGCATTACCGGGAGGGCGGGATCGCCGCGAACACGCTACGCTACGAGGGCAAGGTGTATTCGACGCCGATCATCTCGAACGCCGATTCCCTAGCCTACGATTTCAAGCAGATCGGCGCCCACCCGGACAGCTGGGGCGTGATGTTCGATTCCCAGTTCAAGGGAAGGGTCGCGCTGCAGAACGATTTCGGGCCGACGCTCACCAACATGGCCATCTACCTGAAGGAGAGCGGCAAGATCGAGATCGGCAACGCCTCCGACATGACCCCCAAGGAGGTCCAGGCGGTCTGCGAGTTCCTGATCGACTGGAAGAAGAAGGGCCAGTTCCGCACCTTCTGGGACGGGTTCCAGAACGGCGTCGGCCTGCTGGCGAGCGGCGAGGTCCTGGTGATGTCGTGCTGGGAGCCGATCCAGATCATCGCCAACCGCAAGACCGGCGACAAGGCCGACCTCCACTACGGCACCATGAAGGAAGGCCACCAGACCTGGAACAACATGATCATGTTGACCAAGGGCGGCAGGCAGCGCGGCGCGGAGGAGCTGTATTACAAGCTCGCCAATGTCTACCTGTCGACCTGGTTCGGCGCGCGCACCCTGGCGACGCTGGGCTACCAGCCGCAGATGGTCGGGGTCGACGAATACATCAAGGCGAACCCCGAGGACTTCCCGACCAGCGTGCAGGCCGACATCCTCGACATCCTCACCCGCAAGACCGCGCGTTTCGCCAATAAGGGGAATGCGTGGCAGAACGTGTTCCCGAAGCACATCCGAGCCTATCAGGACTGGTGGGCGCGCCTGCAGGCCGCCTGACCGGTCGTGAGTTCCGGGGCGATTTCGGGGCCGGCGCGGGCAGGCGGGGGCCGGGACATCCCGGCCCCTGCGGCCCGCTGGCGGGACTATCTCGGCGAGAACGGCGTGCAGAAATGGGTGTTCTACATCCCGGTCGTTTTCTTCCTGCTGTTCTTCGCCGCGCCGATGGCGCTGACCGTGGTGTGGAGCGTCTTCGAGCGCACCCAGTTCTGGATGGAGCCGGGTTTCACCCTGTTCGCCTACGACAATTTCTTCTCGTCGGCCCGGGCCGAGAACTACCTGTTCTCCATGCTGCATGGCGCCGCCTCGGTGGTGATCGCGTTCGCCATCGGGTTTCCCATCGCCGTGTTCATCCGCCGGCGCGTCACCAGGGTGGCGCAGCACCGGGTGATCCTGCTCTTCATCCTGCCGTTCATGATTTCCGAGCTCGTTCGGGTGTTCGCCATGCGCCCGGTGCTCGGGCGCCACGGGATCGTCAATTCGCTGCTGATGGAGCTCGGCGTCATCTCGGAACCGATCACCGTGATCCTCTATTCGCCGCTGGGGGTGATCATCGGCGACGTGATGTCCTTCCTGCCGTTCATGATCTTCGCCGGCTTCCTCGCCTTGGAGGCGGTGCAGAACTACATCTTCGAGGTCTGCGACGATCTGGGCACCGGCCGGGTGCGGCTGTTCACCCACATCATCCTGCCGCTGGCCGCGCCCGGCATATTCGCGGGCTCGGTATTCATCTTCGTCAACTCGCTGGGCGTGGCGCTGGTGCCCACCCTTCTGGGCGGGCCGGGCGCGGTCAACGCGGGGCTGATCGCCAACCAGGCCATCGTCGCGCTCGATTTCCCGCTCGCCATGGCGATCAGCACGATCATGATCGTCACCCTGGTGGCCCTGCTCTATATCGGCCATAGGCTGTTCGACCTGACCAAGGTCCTCGAGCCGATCAGCTGAGCCGGTTGTGTACGACGACTTCGCCAACCCCTGGAACATCCGCCTCAAGTGGCTCTATCTGCTGGGGGTGGTCTTCGCGCTGCTGATGCCGGTCTTCTACACCATCTACATCTCGTTCAATCAGCACGGCTTCGGCGCCCGCATCTACGATTTCACCTTCGACTGGTACCGGGTGGTGCTCGGCGACACGCTGCTGGTGGTGTCGCTCAAATGGACCGTCTATCTCGCCCTGGCGGCGATCGCCGCGACCATCCCGATGGCACTGCTCTCGGCCAAGTTCTACAAGCGCACCCGCCGCAAGGTCGCCTTCGTGGCGCTGATGCTGTCGCCGCTCTTCGTGCCGGCCGACATCATGGGGTCGGCCCTGCTGGTCTTCTTCAAGAACCTCGCCATCGGCTTCGTCTGGCTCGACGAGGCGCTTGGCGTCTACTGGTTCGACGGCTGGTTCGACCTCGGCTTCCTGACCGCGCTGATCGGCCAGGTCATCTATGTCCACCCTTACGCCTTCATCGTCATCCTGATCACCATGTCGCGCTACCGCGTGCAGCAGACCGAGGCCGCGCGTGGCTGCGGCGCCACCGCCTGGCAGGCCTTCTGGCAGGTCGAGTTCCCCCAGATCCGGGTGGGCGTGTTCAGCTCCTGCGCCTTCGTCACCATCCTGTCGTTCAACGAGGCGGTGCGCACGGCGCTGCTCAAGGGCGGGTTCGACACGTTCTCCAACGTCCTGGTCGCGCAGATGCTCAATATCGGCATGTCCGGCGAGTCCTATGCCATGGCGGGGATCATGAGCATCGTCTCGATGCTGGTGATCGGATCGGTGATCGTCTTCACCCTGCTGCGCACCGAACGGCTGGAGCGCAGGGCGCGCGCCATGGCCGAGCCGGTGATGTCGAGCTGAGGAGCAGCATGACCCAATCTTCCGACATCGCCGTCGAGGTCGTGGACCTGGCCAAGAATTACGGCCCCGTCCGGGCCCTGAATTCGGTCAGCTTCTCGATCGAGGGCGGCCGGTACTACGCGCTGCTGGGGCCGAGCGGCGGCGGCAAGACGACGCTGCTGCGCCTCATCGGCGGGTTCCTGCGGCCGAGCGCGGGCAGCGTGTACCTGCACGGCCAGGACGTCAGCCACCTGCCGCCCGACCGCCGCCCGACCTCGATGGTCTTCCAGAACTACGCGCTGTTCCCGCACATGACCGTGGAGCGCAACGTCGCCTACGGGCTGAAACTGCTCAAGGCGCCGCCCGGCGAAATCCGCGACAAGGTCGAACGGATGCTCGGAATGGTCGGGCTGGAGGGCTACAACCGGCGGATGCCGCACGAGCTGTCGGGCGGCCAGCAGCAGCGCGTGCAGCTCGCCCGGTCCCTGGTTCTGGAACGCGACATCCTGTTGCTCGACGAACCGCTCGCCTCGCTCGACGCCAAGCTGCGCAAGGACATGTGCCTGGAGCTCAAGCGCATCCAGGAAAAGGTCGGCATCACCTTCATCCACGTCACCCACAACCAGGAGGAGGCGCTGACGGTGGCCGACCGCATCGCCATCATCGCCGATGGCGAGCTGGTCGAGGAAGGGACGGCGCGCGATATCTACGAGACGCCGCGCATGCGGTTCACCGCCGAGTTCATCGGCGACAACAACGTGCTGGACGGGGTGGTCGCGGACATCTCGGACGGGCGCGCGACGGTCGATCTCGGTTTTGCCAGGGTCGACGTCGCCGCCCACGGCCTCCCCGCCGCCAGGGGCGACGCGGTGGCTCTCTCGGTCCGCTCGGAGCTGCTGCGCATCGTCGGGTCCGGGCAGGACCCCGAAGCGTCATGGCAGCTCATCCCGGCGACTTATGTCGAGGCTATCTATCTCGGCCTGACCATCTCCCACCTGGTCCGCCTGCCCGACGGAACCGAAATCGTCGCGCGCGTGATATCGGGCGAGCGGAGCGAGGAGGAATTCGAGCCCGGGAGCGAGGTCACCATGGGCTGGCCCGGCGACCGCGCCCGCCTCCACGTCGCCTGAGCCGGCCAGCCCGCATTTCTCACCGACGACGGCAGCCCCGCCGGCTCCAAAGAGAACGGACGCGCCCTAATGGCAGGGGAAGCCGGCGGCGTGGCGCGTGTCGTGCGCGGCGTCGTGCAGCGCGGAGGTCTGCGCGTGGCCGGCGAGCGTCACGATGGCGAGCCCGATGAAGGCGCAGAGGGCGATGGCGACGAGATTCGTCGCGGCCGGTGCCCGACTTTGCGTCAGAGCGGTCATGCGCATCTCCATCCTGTGGCCCGGCTCCCGTCGCCGCGCCCGTTAGCAATAGCCTCTTGCTCCGAACCCGGTCAAGCGCGGGCCGCGCATCCCCTCAGCATTCGCGGGCGATGGCGTGGAAGAACGTCCCCGTGACGTTGCCGCGCCGCCCGCCGCCGGGTCCGAGCGCGCGCCCCTCGCCGTCGGACAGGTCGAGGAATGCCTCGTCCGTCCCGTCGCGCACCGTCGCGTAGTGGAATTCGTGGCCGCGCACCGCCGTGCCGGCGGGACCCAGGACGCAGTCCCCGGCCGTCACCGCGCGGCGGTAGCCGAGATGCAGCCTGCGCTCGCGGAAGCTCGTGTTGTGCGCCATCAGCCCGGCCATGCGGTGGGCGTTGCCGTCCGCGTCCTCCAGCGTCTGCCCCAGCACCATGTAGCCGCCGCACTCGCCATGCACCGGCCGGGTCCGGGCGAATTCCCTGAGCCCGCCCAGGAATCTACCCGCCGCGGCGATCCGGCCGGCATGCAGCTCGGGATAGCCGCCGGGCAGCCAGCAGCAGTCGCAGCCCGGCGGCGGGGGCTCGTCGGCCAGCGGCGAGAAGCGGACGATCTCGGCGCCGCGCCGGCGCCATGCCGCCGCCATCTCGGGGTAGAAGAAGGAGAACGCCGCGTCGTCGGCGAGCGCGATGTGCTGGCCCGGCGGGTCGAGCGGGATTGTGCAAAACCCTTCGTCGGCATCCGCGCCGGCCAGCGGCGCGCGGGCGAGCGCTTCCAGACGGTCGAGGTCGACGGTCCCGGCGATCCGGCAGGCGAGGGCGTCGACCTGCCGTGCCAGATCCTCCCGCTCGCGCGCCTGGACCAGCCCGAGATGGCGGTTCGGGAAGGCGAACTCCGGGCGCCTCGGCAGCCAGCCCAGACGCGCGATCCCGGCGGCGGCGAGCCCTTCCGAGGCGGTGCGCAGGTGGCGCTCGCTGGCCACCCCGTTGAGGATCGCGCCGGCGAGATCGAGACGTGGATCGAAAGCCGCGAACCCCGCCGCCACGGCCCCGGCCGATCGCCCCTGCCCGGCGATATCGACCACGAGCACGACCGGGATGGAGAAGCGGATCGCAAGATCGGACGCTGCGCCCGACCGTCCGTCGGCTCCGGCGACGCCGTCGAACAGCCCCATCGCCGACTCGATCACCAGCATGGCGTCCGGCCCGCCGGCGGATCGCAGGACCTCCGCCATGTGGCCGGGGGACATCGCCCAGCTGTCGATATTGGCGCAATCGGCGCCGCTGGCGGCGGCGTGGAAGGCGGGGTCGATGTAGTCGGGGCCGCATTTGAGCGCCCGCACCCGCCGTCCGCGCCGCCCGAGCGCCGCGATCAGCCCGACCGCCAGCGTGGTCTTGCCCGCCCCCGACCGGGGTGCCGCGACCATCAGCGCCCGCGCGGTCAAGCGAGCGCCCCCGCGAAGGCCGGGGCAAGGCTGAGCAGGCGCTGGCGCAGATTGACGATCTCGCCGACGACCACGACCGCCGGCGGTTCGATCGGATGGCGTTTCCGGTCGCGGGAAACCGTGCCCAGGGTGGAGACCAGGATGTCCTCGTCCGACCGGGTGGCAGAAGAGATCACCGCGAGCGGGGTCTCCGCCGCCATGCCGCCCGCGATCAGCGCCCCGGCGATCCGGTCGATCCGGCGCAGCGCCATGTAGAGCACCAGCGGCTGCCCGAGCCGGGCGAGCGCCGCCCAGTCGGTCTCCTCGGCCTCCGAGGCCGCGTGGCCGGTGGCCAGCACCACCGCGCGGTTCACGTCCCTGATCGTAGCCGGGATGGTCGCCACCGCCATCGCCGCCAGCCCCGCCGTGACCCCGGGCACGATCCTGAACGGAATTCCGGCCTCGGCGAGGTTCAGCATCTCCTCGCCGCCGCGGCCGAAGACCATCGGGTCGCCCCCCTTGAGGCGCAGCACGCGGCGGCCTTGTCGCGCGAGCGCGATCATGCGGGCCGAGACCGCGTCCCGGTCGATGGCGTGCTCGCCGGCCCGCTTGCCGGAATAGATCCGCTCGGCCCCGGGGCGCGCGAGGTCGAGGATGCGGCCGTCGATCAGCGCATCGTGCAGCACCGCATCGGCCTGTTGCAGGGCGCGCAGCGCGTTGACCGTGAGGTAGCCCGGATCGCCCGGCCCGGCGCCGACCAGCCAGACCGTGCCGGGCTCGAAGACCGGGCAGTTGTCCAGCATGGTTTCGAGCCGCTCGCCGATCATCGGTCCCCCCGCCCGGGGTGACAGCCCGGCGTCGATACCCTATCTCCAGCGCCATGGTACGCGATTCCGGGCTGCGGCGCGGCTGGACCACCGGCGCCTGCGCCACGGCGGCCGCCAAGTCGGCCTTCGGCGCCCTCCTGACCGGGACGTTCGAGGACCCCGTCGCCATCGCCCTGCCGCGCGGCCAGAGCGCCGCCTTCGCGCTCGCCGGGCACAGCCTGGCGAACGATGCGGCCACCGCTTCGGTGGTGAAGGATGCCGGCGACGACCCGGACGTGACCCATGGCGCACTGGTCGAGGTAACTGTCCGCAAGTCCGAGGGCGGGCTCCGCTTCCGCGCCGGGCCCGGCGTCGGCATCGTGACCAAGCCCGGCCTGCCGGTCGAGCCCGGCGAGCCCGCGATCAACCCGGTGCCCCGCCGGATGATCGCCGGGGCCATCGCCGAAATCGCGGCGGCCCATGGCGTTCCGGGTGACGTCGAGGTCGAAATCTCCATCCCCGGCGGCGAGGCGCTGGCGCAGAAGACGATGAACCCAAGGCTCGGGATCGTCGGCGGGCTCTCCATCCTCGGCACCACGGGGATCGTCGTCCCCTATTCCTGCGCCGCCTGGATCCACTCGATCTACAGCGGAATCGACGTGGCGCGGGCAACCGGGCTCGACCACGTCGCGGGCGCCACCGGCGCGACCTCCGAGGCGGCGGTCCAGCGCTATTACGGCCTCACCGAATCGGCGCTGATCGACATGGGCGATTTCGTCGGCGGGATGCTCAAATATTTGCGCAGGCACCCGGTGCCGCGTGTCACCATCGCCGGCGGGGTGGCCAAGATGACCAAGCTCGCCCAGGGCCGGCTCGACCTGCATTCGCGCAAGGGCGCCGTCGACCTCGCCGCGCTCGCCGCCCTGGCGCGGGAAATGGGGGCGGGCGAGGCCGCGGCCGATGCCATCGCAGAGGCCAACACCGCGGCGCTCGCCTTCCGCATCGCCGAAGGGGAGGGGCTCGCGCTCGGCGACTCGATCGCCCGCGCCGCCCGAAGCCGGGCCGCCGCCGTGGTCGCCGGGGCGGGCATCGAGATCGACGTGCTGCTGTTCGACCGCGACGCGAGGCTGGTGGGGAAGGGATAGCCTCATCCCGCCGACCCCTCGCGGAAGCGGCGGCGGTAGTCGGGGTCGTAGAGCGCGCTTTCGCGGAAATCCTTGGCCGCGAGAACCCGGCCGACCAGGATCGTCGCCGTGCGTTCCATCGGCGATGCGGCGGCCAGCGCCTCGATGGTGGCGAGCGTCCCCTCGATCACCCGTTCCTCCGGCCAGCTCGCGCGGCAGACGATGGCGACCGGGCAGTCCGCGCCGTAATGGGGCGCAAGCTCCGCCACCACGCGGTCCAGCGCCTGGATCGACAGATGGATCGCGAGCGTCGCGCCCGACGCCGCGAAATTCGCCAGCGCCTCGCGCTCCGGCATTTTCGAGGCGCGGCCGGGCGTCCGGGTCAGCACCAGGGACTGCGCCACCCCGGGCAAGGTGAGCTCGCGGCCGAGCGCCGCCGCCGAGGCGGCGAAGGCGGGAACCCCAGGCGTCATGGTGTAGGGAATGCCGAGCCGGTCGAGCCGGCGGAACTGCTCGCCCGCCGCGCTCCACACCGAGAGGTCGCCGGAATGCAGCCGGGCCACGTCCTGTCCGGCGTCGTGCGCGGCGCGGATGCGCGCGACGATCTCATCCAGGCTCATCGGCGCGGTGTCGACGATCTCGGCATCCGCCGGGCAGTGAGCGAGGATGCCGGGATGGACCAGCGAGCCCGCATGGAGGCAGACCGGGCAGCGCGCCAGCAGGTCGCGGCCGCGCAGCGTGATCAGATCCGGCGCGCCCGGCCCGGCGCCGATGAAATGGACCGTCATGCGCCGTCCCCCCGGGCCACCGCGCAGGTCACGCCGTCCCGTGCGATCCGTGCCTGCACCAGCACCGGGTTGCGCCCGCAGGCCGCGAGCGCGGCGGCCTCCGCCACCGCCCCGAGCCCGGTCGCGCGTTCCGCGGCCGCCGAGCTTGTGGCGCAGAGCGCCTGGACCGCGTCGAGGCGGGACCGCTCGACGAGGCGCAACGGCAGGCCGAGATTCGCAGCCGCCGCGGCGATCCCCGCCTCGCGCGCCTTGAAGTCCGGCGCGGCCAGCGCGTCGACGCGCGAAGAGGGGAGCCCCGCCCGCGCCAGCGCCTCGCCGATGGCGGCGGCGATGCGCTCCGCCGGCGAGCCGCGGCGGCAGCCGATGCCGACCGCGATCATGGCTTCGTCGCCCGCAGCTGGGTCACCGTCATCGCCGGGCGGAACCCCTGCATGGTGCCGATCCGGTCGAGACGCTCGACCGAGAGCCGGGTCAGCGTGCCGCCGGTCTCGCGCGCGAAGCCGCCGAGCGCGAGCTCTGCCTCCAGCGTCACGCCGTTGGCCACCAGCCGCCCGCCCAGCGGCAGCGCCCGCCATGCCGCCTCCAGCACGCTCCCGGCGATCCCGCCGCCGACGAACGCCGCATCCGGCGGCGGCAGGCCGGCGAGCGCCGCCGGCGCCTCGCCCGCGACGATTTCGAGACGCGGCACGCCGAGGGCGGCGGCGTTCTGCCGCGCCCGCATTGCCCGGTCTTCGCGCCGCTCGATGGCCACGGCCCGGTTGGCCTTGTGGGCGAGCAGCCACTCGATGGCGACCGAGCCCGAGCCGGCGCCGATATCCCACAACCGTTCGCCCGCGCGCGGCGCGAGGCTGGAGAGCGTCACCGCCCGGATCTCGCGCTTGGTCAGCATGCCGTCGGTCTCGAACAGCGCGTCCGGCAGCCCGGTGCCGAGCGGCACCACGCGCGCCCCCGTCCCCGCCGCGACGGCGATCGCCAGCGTGTTGAGCCGCGTGACATCGGCGATGTCGAAATCCGCGGCCCGGCATTCGCGCACCCGTTCCGCCGGCCCGCCGAGCGATTCTAGGATCGTCACGCGGCTTTCGCCGAATCCGTTCGCGCAGAGCAGCCGGGCGACCGCGCGCGGCGTCGTCTCGTCGGCGGACAGCACCAGCAGCCGGCGGGCCGGCTGGAAATGGGGGACCAGCGTCTCCACCGGATGGCCGCAGAGCGAGACCGACGCCACATCCTGCACCGCCCAGCCCAGCCTGCCCGCGGCGAGCGCGAAGGCCGAGGGGGCGGGGTGGACCGCCATCTCGACCGCCGGGATCGCCTCGGCCAGCACCGAGCCGATGCCGTGGTGGAACGGATCGCCCGAGGCGAGCACGGCGACCGGCGTGCCGCGCAGCGCTTCGATGCGCGGGATCGCATCGCGGATCGGGCGCGGCCAGGGGACGGCTTCGCCCCCGATTACCCCGTCGAGCAAACGCAGATGGCGGCGCCCGCCGAACACCGTCCCGGCCTCGGCGACCGCCCGCAAGGCCGCCCGGGACAATCCCTCGACGCCGTCCTCGCCCACCCCGATAATCGACAGCCAGCGCCCGCCGGCGGCGGCGATATCGAGCGATTCGGGAGAGCCCGGGGCTGTCACGGCTAAGAATCCTTCTGCTCGGCGGGACCGCCGAGGCCGGCGCGCTTGCCCGGCGGATCGCGGGCGACGACCGGTTCGCCGGGACCCTGTCGCTCGCCGGTGCGACGCGCACCCCCGCGGCATCGCCGCTGGCGACCCGGATCGGCGGGTTCGGCGGGGCGGACGGGCTCGCGGATTACCTGCGCGCCGACCGCATCGACGCGCTGCTCGACGCCACCCACCCCTTCGCCACCGTCATTTCCGCCAACGCCGCATCCGCCGCGTCCGCCGCCGGGGTGCCCTGTCTCGCCATCCTGCGCCCGCCCTGGCGGGAGGCGGCGGGCGATCGCTGGATCCGCGTGCCGGACATGCGGGCGGCGGCGCGGGCGCTGGGGGCGGCGCCGCGCCGCGTGTTCCTCACCATCGGCCGCAAGGACCTCGCGCCGTTCCGCGCGACCCCGCATTGTTACGTGGTTCGCAGCGTCGATCCGCCGCCGCCCGGGGACCTGCCGGGCGGGGCTGCGGTGATCGCCGCGCGCGGCCCCTTCGAAGTCGAGGACGAGGCGCGCCTGCTGGAAGAGCACCGGATCGATGCGCTGGTCACCAAGAACTCCGGCGGGACGGCGACCGCGGCCAAGCTCGCCGCCGCGCGCGGGCGCGGGATTCCGGTCGTCATGGTGGACCGCCCGGCCGCGCCGGGGCCGGCGGTGCAAACGGTCGACGAGGCCTGGGACTGGCTCACGCAGCGTCATGCCGGGACCGCCGCCTTGCGCGGCGTGTAGACCCAGGCGCCGCCGCCGGCGCAGGCAACAGTGCGCGTCGCGCTCGATCCCACGATGACCAGTGTGCGCATGTCGGCCATCTCCGCCCGGGCTTCGGCGAGCGGCGTGACGACGATCGCCTCGTCCGGCCGGCTGACCGCGGTCGCGAACACCACCGGCGTGTCCGCCGCGCGGAGTGTGCGCAGCAGCGCCAGCGCCTCGCCCAGCTGCCAGGGCCGCGCCCGCGAGGCCGGGTTGTACAGCGCGATCACGAAATCGGCCTCCGCCGCCGCGCGCAGTCGCCTGAGCACGGTCTCCCAGGGCTTGAGGTTGTCGGACAGCGAGATGGCGCAGAAATCGTGGCCCAGCGGCGCGCCCACCCGCGCGGCGGCGGCGGTCATCGCGGTCACGCCGGGGACCACCGCGATCTCGACATCCGCGCCGCCCGCCTCTTCCAGCGCCTCGAACAGGGTCGCCGCCATCGCGAACACCCCGGCATCGCCCGAGGAGACCAGGGCGACGGTCTCGCCCCCGGCGGCGAGGCTCAGCGCATGCCGCGCGCGGTCCAGCTCCTCGCAATTGTCCGAGGGGTGGATGGTCTGGTCCGGCCGCGCCGCCACCCGGGCGAGATAGGGGCCGTAGCCCACCAGGTGGCGGGAGGCAGCCAGCGCGTCCGCCGCCGCCGGCGTCAGATGGCGCGCATCGCCCGGCCCCAGCCCGACCACGTGGATGCGCCCGCTCACGTTCCCGCCCGCGCGGTCGGCACCAGCACCAGCGAGAAATAGGCGGCGACGCCCGCCGGCGCGTCGGCCAGCGCGACGATTCGCTCCCCCGGCATGGTGCCGCGCTCGACCAGGATCGCGCGCCCCAGCAGCCCCGCCCTCTCCAGCGCCCGGCGGATTTTCGGCAGGTTCCGACCGGCCTTCATCACCACCGCGGCGTCGGCCGCAAGCAGGCGCTCGGTCAGCGCGTCTTCCTCCGCCGTGCCGGCCAGCACCGCGAGGCTGTCGTCCGCGCGTGTCATCGGCGCGCCGACCCGGCCCCAGCAGCCCGCCATCGCGGTCACGCCGGGCACGATCTCGACCCTGTAGCGCGCCGCCAGCCGGTCGTTCACATACATGAACGAGCCGTAGAACAGCGGGTCGCCCTCGCACAGAAGCGCGACGTCGCGCCCGCCGTCCAGGATGACGGCGATGTCCGCCGCGGCCTTGTCGTAGAACGCCGCCATCGCCTCGCGGTAGGCGGCCGATCGGCGTGGAATCTCGGTGGTGTAGGGGAAGGCGAACCGGAGTTCCTCAGCCTCCTTGCCGATATGGCCGTCCGCGATGCGCCGCGCCTGGCCTTCCCCGCCCGACCTGGCGAAATGGGCGACCACCGGCGCGTCCCGCAACAGCCGCGCCGCCTTGAGCGTCAGCAGCTCCGGATCGCCGGGGCCGACGCCGATGCCGTACAGCGTGCCCTGGCCGGTCATTCGCGGTCGCTCGCCAGCGCGTTGACCGCGGCGGTGGCGATCGCGCTGCCGCCGCGCCTGCCGCGCACCACGAGATGCGGCGGGCAGGACCGAGCCGCGAGCGCCGCCTTCGATTCCGCCGCGCCGACGAACCCTACGGGCACGCCGATCACCGCGGCCGGCGGGGGCGCGCCGTCGTCCAGCATCTCCATCAGCCGGAACAAGGCGGTCGGCGCGTTTCCCACCGCGACCAGCGCGCCGTCGAGCCGGTCGCGCCACAGCTCGAGCGCCGCCGCCGAGCGCGTGGTGCCGAGGCGGCGGGCGAGCTCCGGCACCGCGTCGTCGCCGAGCGTGCAGATCACCGCGTTCCCCGCCGGCAGGCGGGACCGGGTGATCCCGCTTGCCACCATCTTCGCGTCGCACAGCACCGGCGCCCCGGCGCGGAGCGCGGCGCGCGCGGCCTCGGCGAAACCCGGCGAGAAGCCGATATCGGCCGCGAGGTCGGTCATGCCGCAGGCGTGGATCATGCGCACCGCCACCCGCGCCTCGAGGTCCGGGAAGCCGGAGAGATCGGCCTCCGAACGGATGGTGGCGAAGGATTGCCGGTAGATCGCCGCGCCGTCGCGCAGGTAGTCGTGCCGCGCGCTCATGGCCGCGGCCCGCACAGGGCGGCGGCGCGCGCCAGGGTCAGCCCGCCTCGCGCCGGCGCATCCCCCGCCCGGCCGCTGTGGACCAGATCGTATCCCGCCTCCGTGGCAACCAGCGTCAGCGGAGAGGGGCCGGGATGGGCGCAGCCCTTGGCGCAGCCGGAGACGTGCAGCAACCCGGCCGGGACGGCATCCATCGCAACCAGGCGGGCGGCATCGGCGCGCGTGTCGGCACGCGCCGAGGCACAGCGCGGCCGCCCCGCGCAGGCGACGATGCGCTGCCTGGGATCGTCCGGTTCGACCGCGAAGCCCGCGCCCCCGGCCGCATCGCGCAGCGCTTCGGCATGTACCCGCGCGACCCCGCACAGCACCGCCGCCTTCCAGGGGGCGATTCGGATCCTGCCGTCGGCGAAGCGCCGCGCGATGCCGGCAAGCGCGGCAAGCGCCGCCGCATCGAGGACGCCGAACGGCGCGCCTGCCTGGAAGAACCCGCCTCCGGCGAGCGGCGTGTATCCCGCCGGCGGGCGGGTCGGTGCGGTCCCGCGCTGCGGTCCCGGCTCGCCGCGCAACCCGGCGGCGTCGAACACCGCGCCCGAGCCGCGCTCGGCCACCATCGCCCGCATGCGCGGCGCCGGCATGTCCTGTTCCCCCATCCAGGACCGGAACGCCGCGAGCAGCCGGCGTACCGCGTCTTCGGCCGCCTCCAGCGGCAGGCACAGCGCGCGGTCGCCGCCGTCCAGCGCGATGGCGATCCCGGCCCCGGCCCGCCGGACCATGATGTCGGCCGTCCAGCCCGCGAGCGGCAGGGCCGTCCCGGCGTCGACCATGAGACCGAACTTGTGGGGCAGGCCGTGCAGCGCGGGATCGCCTTCGAGCGCCGCGCTCAGGCGATGCGCGAGACGGTGCGAATCGAACGGCGCCGCTGGATCGTCCGGCCCCAGCGGGTCGGCGAGGACGTTGCGCACCGCTTCCGCGCGGGGCTCTGCGGCGGCGAGCCCGATCCGCGCCATCTCTCCGGCAAAACCATCGACACCCGGCCCCGCGAACCCGCGCAGCTGGAGATGGCCCCGATTGGTGAGCTCGACGAGGCCGTTGCCGTACCGTCGCGCCCCCGCGGCCACGCGCTCCGCCTGCCCGGCGGTCAGCGTCGCCGCCCGCGGCTTGACCCGCAGAAGCAGCCCGTCGCCCGACGCCATCGGCGCGAGCAGCGACGGGCAGTCCCCCCTCGGCGCGCTCATCGGGCGGTCCCGCGCAGGAACTCGGCGGTCGAGTTGCGGCGCGGGCGCCACAGCCCGCGGTCGAGCGCCTCGTTGAAGCGGGCGATCATCGCGCCGCGCGCCGCCGGGTTGTGTTGCGCGAGGAAGGCGTCGACCTCGCCCGTGCCCAGCGTCGCGTCGAAGATGCCGTCGAACTGGCGGTCGAGCCGGTCGGGCAGGGTGGCGGCAAAGGCGAACACGCCTTCCAGCGAGCGCGCGATCTCCGCCCCGCCGCGATAGGAGTGGCGCATCATGCCGGCGATCCAGGCCGGGTTGGCCGCGCGGCCGCGGACGATGCGGGCGATCTCCTCGGTCAGCGCCCGGGCGCGCGGCGTCTCCGGGTCGGCGGTATCCAGGTGCCAGACCTGCGGCGCCGCGCCGAGGCGGTCGGCGGCGGCGACGAACCCGCCCTCATGCGCCGCGAAATCGGTCGAATCGAGCAGATCCACCTCGCGGTGGTCCTGCGCGTGGATCAGCGCGTCCGCGTCCCGCACCCGGCGCTCGAACCCCTCCCGGTCCAGCCGGCCGTCGAGCCCCTTTCCGTAGGCGCTGGCCGAGGCGGCGAGGTAGCTCGCGCCGAGCTGATCGCGCGCCGACCACGCGCCGGCCTCGATCAGGGCGGAGACGCCCGCGCCATAGGCGCCCGGCGCGGCGCCGTAGATGCGCGCCGTCGCCGCGCGGAAGGCGTCGGCGTCGAGATCGCCGGCGATGCCGGCGAGCGGGTTCGCATCGCCCGGCTCCTGGCGCCTGGCGATCGCCCGCACCACCGCGTCGAACATCGCGATCTGTGCCTCGAAGGCGTCGCGGAACAGCCCGGAGACGCGCAGCGTCACGTCGATGCGCGGCCGTCCGAGCAGGTCGAGCGGCACGATCTCGAACCCGGTCACCCGGCCGGAGCCCTCGCTCCAGACCGGCTCCGCGCCGACCAGCACCAGCGCCAGCGCGAGGTCCTCGCCGCCGGTGCGCATGGTCGCGCTGCCCCACAGGTCGATCATCAGCGCGCGCGGCCAGTCGCCGGTCTCCTGGAGGTGGCGGCGGACGAGCTCGTCCGCCGTGCGGCCGGCGAGCGTCATGGCGGAGCGGTTGGGCACGGCGCGCGGATCGATGGTGTACATGTTGCGCCCGGTCGGCAGCACGTCGGCCCGTCCGCGGGTCGGCGCGCCGGACGGGCCCGGCGCGACGAATTTGCCGTCGAGCGCATCGAGCAGCGCCCGGCGCTCCGAGGCGGCGCAGGCGTCGAGCCGCGCCTCTATGTTCTGCGGCGCGTTCCTTTGCAGGGCGGATAGCAGGGCGGCGCGGCCTTCCGCCGCCGGGATGCGGCCGAAGACGTGCAGCCCGTCCCTGATCTGCAGATCCTTCACGTCGCAGAGATAGGTGTCGAGCCGCGCCAGCCGGTCGTCCTCGGAGAGCGCCGCCCCGGCGCCGCACTCGTCGAGCAGGCCGAGCGTTTCCGCGCGTTCGAGGATTTCGCCGCGCAGCAGCGCCGTGCGGCGCGCGTCGAGACCGTCGGCGCCGGCGTACTCGTCGATCAGCCGCTCGAGCTCCATGGCCGCGCCATGCGATCCGGCGGGTTTCAGCGGCGGGGTCAGGTGGCCGATGGTGACCGCGCCCAGCCGGCGCTTGGCCGCCGCCGCCTCGCCCGGGTTGTTGACGATGAACGGGTAGGCGACCGGGATGCCGCCGGCGAGCGCCGCCGGGAAGCAGGACTCCGAGACCGCGACCGCCTTGCCGGGCAGCCATTCCAGCGTGCCGTGCGCGCCGAGATGGATCATCGCGTCGATGTCCTCCACGCAGCGCAGCCAGAGATAGAACGCGACATAGGCGTGGCGCGGCGGGACGTCCGGGTCGTGGTAGAGGGTCTTGCGGTCGAGGATCTGGCCCCGGTCGGGCTGGATGGCGGCGACCAGGCGGCCGAAGCGCCCGTAGCGGAAGACGAACTTGCCGTTCTCCACCGCGGGGTCGTCCTCCGGCCGGCCCCAGGTCTCGACGACGCGCGAACGCGCCTCTTCCGGCAGGGTGCGGAACAGGCGGCGATAGTCCGCGAGGTCGAGGATCGGCCGCGGCTCGCCCTCGCAGAGGGTCTCCACCAGGTCGAGCGCCGTCACCTCCGCCGTCACGCCGTAGCCGGCCTCGGCCATGAGGGCGGCGATCTCGACGCCGCTCTCGACGGTGTCGAGCCCGATGGCGTGGGCGAGCTGCCCGGCGGCGGGGTAGTCGGAGAGCACCATCGCCACCCGGCGGGTGCCGCGCGGACGGCGGGCGAGCCGGATCCACCGCGCGGCCTGCTCCGCCGCGAGCGCGATTCCGACCGCGTCCGGGGCGTGGCCGGTGCGGGCATATTCCAGCCGGTCTTCGAGCGCGTCCTCCGACTTGAACGAGATCACCGTCGCGGACAGCCTGCCGTCGAGCTCCGGCAGCACCACCTGCATGGCGAGATCGGACTGCGAGAGGCCGCGCGCGGAGGACGCCCAGGCGTCGCGCGACGACCCGGCCAGCATGAGCTGGAGCACCGGGACGCCGGCCGCATCCAGCGGCGATCCCGCCTCGTCGCGGCGGGCGGAGAACGCGGTCGCGTTGAGCACGATGTCGGGTCCGATCTCGCGCAGCCGGCGCGCGACCCAGGGCGCGGTCTCGGGGTCCTTGAGGCTGCCGACATAGAGCCCGACGGTGCGGATGCCGCGCTCCGCGAGCCGCGCGGCGAGATCCTGGAGCGGGGCGATGTCGCCGGCCAGCAGATAGGCCCGGTAGAACAGGAGCACGGCGGTCGCCTGGGGCGCCTCGGGGTCGGCGCCAAGCGCGTGCTCCCCGAAGGGCGGCACCGGGCTGAGCCGGGCCGCGGGCGCCGGGCGCAGGCCGGCGAGATGCGCCATCCCGGCCAGCGCCAGCCCGACATTGTGCGGCCCGCCCTCGGCGAAGCAGCGCTCCAGCCGTTCGAGATCCCCGGGCGCCACGGTGGAGAGCTCCGCGAGCCGCGCATCCGGCCGCCCGTCCCCCGGCACGAGCGCCAGCAGGATGCCGCGCTCGACGCACAGCCGGGCGATCTCCTCGATGCCGTAGCGCCAGTATTCGAGCCCACCCAGCAGCCGCGCCGCGACGATGCGCGATTTGGCGATCACCTCCTCGACATAGACGTCGACCGACAGCGGGTGGCGCAGCCGGCCGATATTGGCGAGGCGCAGCGAGGGGAGGGCGTCGCCGAGCTCGCCGCACGCCACCGTGGCGGCCGCGAGATCGGTATCCGCGAAGGACAGGAACACCATGTCCGCCGGGCTCTGGCCGAGATCGACCGCAACGTCGTTCTCGTCCAGGCTGTGCGCTTCGCGGAACAGGAGATGCATGGCTCAGCTCCGCAGCGCCTCCGCGATGGCGGCGCGGTCGAGGCCGGCCTGGCCGATCACCACCAAGCGGGTCTCGCGCCGCTCGTCCGCCGCCCAGAGGCGGTCGAAATGGTGGTTGACCCGCCTTCCGACGCCCTGGACGGCGAGGCGCATCGGCTTTCCCGCGACCGCCGCGAAGCCCTTGATGCGCAGAATGTCGTGCGCGGCGGCGACGCGGGCGAGGCGCGCGGCGAAGGCGGGCGGGGACTCGATTTCGCCCATCGCCACGTCGAAGGACTCGAAGTCGTCGTGCTCGTGGTCGTCTTCGCCGTCATGGTGCGACGGGCGGGCGGCGAGGTCGTCCTCCGCCGCGGCGTCGAGCCCGAGCACGACGACCGGGTCGACCGCGCCCTCTGTGGTGGCGATCATCCTGACCGGGCGGCCCGCCGCCGCGGCGATCTCGTCGCGCAGCCCCGGCAGCCGCGCCGCTTCGAGCAAATCGGTCTTGTTGAGCACCACGATGTCGGCCGCCATCAGCTGGTCTTCGTAGAGCTCCTGCAACGGGTTGTCGTGGTCGATCGACGGGTCCTCGGCGCGCATCGCCTCGACCGCGTCGAGATCGTCGGCGAAGCGGCCTTCCGCGACCGCCGGCCCGTCGATCACCGCGACCACCCCGTCCACCGTCATGCGGGAGCGGATTTCCGGCCAGTCGAAGGCCTTGATCAACGGCTTGGGCAGCGCGAGGCCGGAGGTCTCGATCACGATGTGGTCGGGCGGCGCGTCGCGGTCGATCAGGGCGCGCATGGTGGGCACGAAGTCGTCCGCCACGGTGCAGCACAGGCAGCCGTTGGCGAGCTCGACGATGTTCTCCTCCGGGCAGTCCTCGATGCCGCAGCTCCTCAGCGTCTCGCCGTCCACCCCTTCGGCGCCGAACTCGTTGACGATGACGGCGAGCCGCCTGCCATTGGCGTTGCCCAGCAGGTGGCGCACCATTGTGGTCTTGCCGGCGCCGAGGAAGCCGGTGACGATGGTGGCCGGGATCTTGGCGGCGGAAAAGCTCATGCGGTCTCTCGCGGTTCGGGAACGTCGTCGGGGAAGGCGGGGATTCGCGCGACGATCGCGTCGCGCAGCGATGGCGCGCGCTTCGACGGCATGACCGCCCCGGTGCGGGACGTGGCATAGGTGAGCGCGTAATCGATCAAATCGTCGGCGAGCTCGGCACCGAGATATCCCGCCACGTAGGACCACTTGCCGGGCTGCGAGAGCGCCGCGCTGCAGCCCTGCTCGCAATTCGCCATGCAGCTGACCGGGTTGACCCGGACGGCGCGGCCCAGCCCGCGGCTGCGCAGGCGGCCGAGCACCGCCTCGTGCAGCCGCGATCCCGCGGCCGGGTCGTTCGGCGCGTCCGGAGCCAGCCCGGCCGGCCGGCAGGTCAGGCAGATATGGAGGACCGGTCGGCTGTCGGTCAGCGCTAAATCTCCCGCCGCAAACGAAGGCGCCGCGAGTTTACCCGACCGGAGGCCCCGACTGCATTCCCCTTGCGCGCGTGCTACAAGGCGGGCGCCCATCGCCGGGGGAGGACATGCCAGTCGCCGGGCTCTACCTGGTTCTGGGCGGCGCCCGTTCGGGGAAAAGCCGCCACGCCGAATCCCTCGTCGAGGCCGGCCCGCCGCCCTGGCTCTACGTCGCGACGGCCGAGGCCGGCGACGCGGAGATGGGTGCGCGCATCCGCGAGCACCGGGAGCGCCGGGGCAAGGGCTGGCGGATTGTGGAAGAGCCGATGGAGCTCGCCGCCGCCCTGGAAAGCTGTCCCGCGGAGGTGCCGGTGCTGGTCGACTGCCTGACGCTCTGGCTGAGCAATCTGATGGCGGCGGACCGCCCGGCCGGGCCTGAGAGCGACCGATTGGTCGCGGCGCTGGAGCGCCGCCGCGGCAAGACCGTGCTGGTCTCCAACGAGGTGGGCCTCGGGATCGTCCCCGACAACCGCCTCGCGCGCGACTTCCGCGACGCCGCCGGCGCGCTGCACCGCGCGCTTGCCGCGCACGCGGAACATGTGCATTTCATGGTCGCCGGGATCCCCATGATCGTCAAAGGCAAGCCATGACCCGAAGCGAAGACGACTCCCGCCACAAGGCGAAGATGGCCCACCGCAAGGCCGTGCAGGACGCCGAGGTCGCCTCCAAGACATTCGAGAAGGGGCTGTTGATGGTCCATACCGGCACCGGCAAGGGCAAGTCGACGGCCGCCTTCGGGCTGGCGCTCCGCATGATCGGCCGCGGCCGCAAGGTGGGCGTGGTGCAGTTCATCAAGGGCGCCTGGTCGACCGGCGAGAAGCTGGCGCTCGAAGAGATGGCACCCGACATGGTCGAGTGGCACGCGCTCGGCGAGGGGTTCACCTGGGAGACCCAGGACAAGGCGCGCGACATCGCCGCCTGCGAGCGGGCCTGGGAGACCGCGGTCGCGATGATGGCGAACCCGGAATTCGGCCTGGTCGTGCTCGACGAGCTCAATATCGCGCTGCGCTACGACTACCTGCCGCTCGCAGACGTGCTCGCCGGCCTCGCCGCCCGGCCCGGGGACCTGCACGTCGTGGTGACCGGCAGGAACGCCAAGGCGCCGCTGATCGAGGCCGCCGACCTGGTGACCGAGATGACGCTGGTCAAGCACCACTTCAAGGCCGGGGTGAAGACCCAGGAGGGCATCGAGTACTGATGCCCGCGCGGGCGGTCATGCTGCAGGGGACCGGCTCGAATGTCGGCAAGTCGGTGCTTGCCGCCGGCCTCCTGCGGGCGCTCGCCGACCGGGGATACGCGGTCCGCCCGTTCAAGCCGCAGAACATGTCGAACAACGCCGCGGTCGCCGCCGACGGCGGCGAGATCGGCCGCGCCCAGGCGCTCCAGGCGCGCGCCGCCAGGGTGCCGCCCAGCGTCCACATGAACCCGGTACTGCTCAAGCCGAGCTCGGAGACCGGCGCGCAGGTCGTGGTCCAGGGGCGGGTCGAAGGCACCGCGCGCGCGCGGGAATTCCAGGAGGCGAAGCGCCGGCTGCTTCCGCGGGTGATGGAGAGCTTCGCGCGGCTGCGCCGGGAGGCCGAGCTGATCGTCGTCGAGGGCGCCGGCAGCGCGTCGGAGACCAATTTGCGCGACGCCGACATCGCCAATATGGGGTTCGCCGCCGCCGCCGATATCCCGGTCGTGCTGGTCGGCGACATCGACCGCGGCGGCGTCATCGCCGCCCTGGTCGGGACCAGGGCGGTGATCGCGCCGTCGGACGAGGCGCTGGTCGCGGGCTTCGTCGTCAACAAGATGCGCGGCGACCCCTCGCTGTTCGTGGACGGCATGGCGGAAATCGCGCGGCGCACCGGGTGGCCGGCGCTCGGGCTGGTGCCGTTCTTCGAGCCCGCCCGGCTGCTGCCCGCCGAGGACTCCTACGACCTCGCCGAGCGAAGCCGTCCCGCCGGGGATGCCGGGGACCGCCGGCTGCGCATCGCCGTGCCGCATCTCCCGCGCATCGCCAATTTCGACGATCTCGACCCGCTCGACGCCGAGCCGGGGGTGGCGGTGATGCTGGTCGAACGCGGCGCGCCGCTGCCGGCGGATGCCGACCTGGTCGTCCTGCCGGGCAGCAAGGCCACGATCTCCGACCTCGCGGCGCTGCGCGCGGAGGGGTGGGACATCGACATCATCGCGCATCGCCGCCGCGGCGGGCGGGTGCTCGGGCTGTGCGGCGGCTACCAGATGCTGGGCCGGCTCGTGTCCGATCCCGACGGGCTGGAGGGCGCGCCCGGCTCGGTCGCCGGGCTCGGCCTGCTCGATGTCGAGACCGTGCTGGCCGACCCCAAGACGGTCGCCGAGGCCGCCGGGGAGACCCCGGACGGCATCGCTCTGTCGGGCTACGAGATCCACATGGGCCGGACCGAGGGCCCCGATACCGCAAGACCCCTGCATCGCCTCGCCGACGGCCGGCCGGACGGCGCACGCTCGCCGGACGGGCGGGTGGCGGGGACTTATGTGCACGGGCTGTTCGGCGGCGATCGCTACCGGTCGGCATGGCTGCGGGGGCTGGGTACGGAGAGCACCATCGACGATCACGGCGCGCTGGTCGAGAAGACGCTGGACGGCCTCGCCGCCCATCTGGAGGCGTATCTCGACATCGACCGGCTCATCGCCATGGCGCGATAGCGAGCAAAGCGAGGGCGACGGCGGCGAGCTGGATCGCGCAGGCGCGGCGGTAGAGGGCGAGCGCCCGGCCGATGTCGCCCGGCGTCGCCTCGGCGCGACCGTCGCCCATCCACCGATCCTCGACCCTGCGGCCCGCGTATTGCCTGGGCCCGCCGAGCCTGAGTCCGAGCGCGCCCGCCAGCGCCGCTTCCGGCCAGCCGGCGTTGGGCGAGCGGTGGCGCGTCGCGTCGCGTCGCACCGCCCGCAGCGCGCCGCCCGGCGAAGCGCCCGGCACGGTCGCCGCCGCGAGAACGATCCACCACGCGGCGAGGCGCGAGGCCGGCAGGTTGACCAGGTCGTCGAGCCTGGCGGCGAAGCGGCCGAAGTCGCGGTAGCGCGAATCCCGGTGTCCGATCATGCTGTCGGCGGTGTTGACCGCCTTGTAGGCGACCGCCCCCGGCAGGCCGAGCACGGCGCACCACAGCGAAGGCGCCACCACGCCGTCGGAGAAGTTCTCGGCCAGGCTCTCGATCGCGGCGCGCGCCACGCCCGCCTCGTCGAGCGAGGCGGGGTCGCGGCCGACGACGTGGCGCACCCGGTCGCGGCCCGCCGCGAGGCCGCCCGAGTCCAGCCCGTCCCGCACCGCCGCGACGTGCCGGTAAAGGCTGCGCTGCGCCGGCAGCGACGCAGCAAGGACGGCGAGACCGAGCGCGCCGGCCCACCAGGGTGCCCACAGCATCGCGGCGCCTTGCAGGGACGCCGCGACGGCAAGCGCCGGGACCACGACCAGCAGCACGCAGCACGCGCCGTTGAGGCGCCGCCGCCGATCGGGCAAGGTCGGCCGGTTCCAGCGGCGCTCCGCGCGCTCCAGCATGGCGCCGACCCAGACCACGGGATGGGCGATGCGCGCATACAGCGGCTGCGGATAGCCGAACACCGCCTCGAGCGAGAGGGCGGCGAGGAGGAGAAGCAGGTTGGTTTCGAACCACATGGCGGGCGTCACGTGATCCGCCATGGCGGGCAATTGTCGCTGCTGCGCGACCGGTACCCGGAGGCGCCCGAGCCGCTGATCGACCTGTCGACGGGCATCAACCCCTTTTCCTACAAGCTGCCGCCGATCCCCGAGACAGCCTATACGCGCCTGCCGGAGGAGGCACATACGGGCCGGCTCAGGGAAGCGGCGGCTTCGGCCTATGGCGCGCGGGGCCCGGAATTCGTCGCCGTCGCTTCGGGCACCCAGCTGCTGATCTCGTCGCTGCCCCGCATGTTTCCCGCCGCGCGCGTCTCGGTGCTGTCGCCGACCTATGGCGAACATGCGGCGGTCTGGGCCGCCGCCGGGGCCGGGGTGGCGGAGGTGTCCACACTCCAGGCGCTGGAGGACGGCGATGTCGCGGTCCTGTGCAACCCCAACAACCCCGACGGCCGCGCCTTCGATGCCGCCGCGATCGGCGAACTCGCGGCCCGGAAGGCGCGGCATGGCGGGCGGCTGATCGTCGACGAGGCCTTTGCCGAATTCGCCGAGGCGGGGCTGAGCGCCGCGCCGCTGCTGCCCCGGCCCGGGCTGATGGTCCTGCGGTCCTTCGGCAAGGCCTACGGGCTGGCCGGGCTCAGGCTCGGCTTCCTGGTCGCGGACGAGGATGTCGTCGACCGGGTGGCGCGGGCGCTCGGGCCGTGGCCGGTCTCCGGCGTCGCCATCCATGTCGCCTGCCGGGCGCTCGCCGATTCGGGCTGGCGGCGGGACACCGCCTTGCGTCTGGCCCGGGCCGGCGCCCGGCTGGACGCCCTCATTGCGGATTACGGGCTGGATGCGGTGGGCGGAACCTCGCTGTTCCGCCTGGTCCGCCACGGCAACGCGCCGGCGCTGGCCAATTCCCTCGGCCGCGCCGGTATCCTGGTGCGCGGCTTCGACGAACGCCCCGACTGGCTGCGCTTCGCCCTGCCGCCCGACGAGGATGCCTGGTCCCGGCTCGAAGCCGCGCTGGCGACGGGCCCGAGACCGTGACAGTGGCGAGAAATCCGGGCTAGTGTCGTCTGCGACCGTCGCGACGTCAGGGATGTTGGGGGATGAATCTGCGCGGAACCGTCGCGGTGTTCGGCGACTACGTGTCGGGAGACGTGATTCTTCCCGCCCGCTACGCCTTTCTCGATCCCGAAGCGATGACGGCCCATGTGCTGGAAGAGCTCGATCCGGCCGCCAACGAACGTGTGCGCCGGGCCGACATCCTGGTTGCCGGCACCGCTTTCGGTTACGGCACCGGACGCGAGTCCTCGGCGCGCGCGCTCCGCGCCGCCGGGGTGAAGGTGGCGATCGGGGGGCCGTTCGCGCGGATGTTCTATCGTAACGCCATCAACAACGGGCTCCTGGTGCTGGATTGCCCGGCGCTCGTCGGCGACGGCGTCGAGGACGGTTGCGAGATGGAGATCGACACCGTGGCGGGGAAAATCCGCTGCGCCGGCCGGGTCTACGCCGTGCCGCCGGTGCCCGATCTGGTCAACCGCATCGTGGCCGCGGGCGACCTCGTGGCATACGGCCGAAGCTGGCTGCGCGAGCGCGCGCGAGGCGGTCCAAATGCCTGAACCCGGCCTGACGCTCGCGCAGAAGATCCTGGCCCGCACGTCGGGCGTCGCCCATCCCCGCCCCGGCCAAATCGTGGAAGCGATGCCGGACTTCTCCTACTCGCACGACTTCGCGGTCTACGCGATCGACGCGTTCGAACGCATGGGAGCGACCCGCGTGCTGCGTCCGGACAGGGTGGCGATATGCCTCGACCACATCGTGCCGGCCGACAATGTCCGCGATGCGAACAACCACGCCCTCATCCGCGCCTTCGCGAAGGCTCAGCGGCTGCGCCATTTCTTCGATGGTGGCACCGGGATCTCCCATCAGGTCATGTTCGAGCGGGGGCTCGTTGTCCCGGGCAGCCTCGTGGTGGCGAGCGATTCCCATGCGCCGTCGGGCGGCGCGCTCGGGGCGCTGGCGCTGGGTGTCGGCGAGACCGAGCTGGGCTTCGCCTGGGCGACGGGACGGCTGTGGGTGAAGGTCCCCGACACCGTTCGCATCTCGCTGGACGGCGCGCTGCCGCCCGGGGTTCATGCCAAGGACCTGATGCTCCACATGGTGGCAAGGCTCGGCGTCCTGGGCGCGGTGTACGAGGTGCTGGAATATGCCGGTCCCGCCGCCCCGTCCCTGTCGCCGTCGGAACGCTTCACGCTATGCAACATGAGCGCCGAGCTCGGTGCCAAGAGCGGCGTTTTCCCCTTCGATGCGACGACCGCCGAATTCCTGCGCGGGCAGGCGCAGTTCGATTTCGAGCCCGTCCAATCCGACGCGGACGCGGCGTATGCGCGGGAATTGACGGTCGACCTGGCCGCGCTGGGGCCGATGGTCGCCCTGCCCGGGCGCGAGGATCGCGGCGTGCCGGTGGGCGAGGCGGCGGGCCGGACGGTGCACCAGGTGTTCATCGGATCCTGCACCAACGCGCGGGCCGACGACCTGGCGATCGCCGCCGGAATCCTGCGCGGGCGGCGCGTCCATGAAGACGTGCGCCTGATCGTGGTCCCGGCCTCGCGCGCGGTGATGGCCGAAGCGGCCAGGACGGGCGACCTGGAAGCCCTGCTCGAGGCGGGCGCGACCTTCATGCCGAGCGGCTGCGCGGTCTGCGCGGGCGTGCATCAGGGCGTGCTCGCCGATGGCGAGCTGTGCCTCTCGACCAGCAACCGGAACGCGCCGGGCCGCATGGGCAACAGGAAGGCGGAGATCGCGCTCTGCAGCCCCGCCACCGCCGCGGCCAGCGCGGTCACCGGGGTGGTGACGGACGCGCGCGAATTCGCCGCGGTCAGCGACTGACGCTTTCGGCGTAATTCGCCGACGGCAGGTTTTCCTTCGGCCAGTGCTCGCCGTTCTCGAACGGCGCCACCCCCGCCGCGTGGCGCGCCATGCCCGATTCCAGCATCGCCATGGACACGATCTCGGCGATGCCCAGATCGTCAATGCCATGGTCGCGCAACGCCTGGAAATCCCGGTCTTCCGTCCCCTCGTCGAACGCGACCTTGCGGGCGAAGCGGAGCACGTCCTTCCACATCGGATCGAGCGTCGACGCGTTCTCGAAATCCATACACTCCGTCACGTCGTCGACGCTCATCCCGAAATGCTGGATCAGATGGGTCTGGTGATTGTTGATGCAGCGCGGGCAGTCCACCTCGGCAGCGCAGACCAGCGAGATCGCGTTGAGAAGCGGCTTGGGGAGCGAGCCCGGGGCCGACTGGAGACGCTTGGTCAGCGTCCACCATCCCCTGAGGAGCTCGATGTCGAGGGCGAAGAACCCCCAGGTGGGGGTCAGGAAATTCGCGCCCTTGGTCGCGCGGATGTCGTCGAAGATCGCCGCGACCTCGTCATCGGCGGAATCGGGTTGGACGAGCCTGACCTTTTCCATGCTTACCTCCGGCGCCGTGCGGCGGCCCGGCCGCCGCCTCCCTCGCTGGAACGCAGTGTAGCGCCGCCCGGAAGGGGATACCCGGGCTAAATGCCGGCCAGCAGGCCGAGGCAGGCGCCGATCTCGCTCGCCTGCTGGGTCGCGCCCAGGCAATCGCCGGTATAGCCGCCGAGCTTTCTCTGGAACGCCGCCCGCGCCGCGACATGCCCGAGCGCGAGCCCGGCAACGACAGCGAGCGTCGCCGCCGGCGTCGCGACGGTCGCCAGCACGGCGAGGCAGGCGATCGCGGTCGCCCCGGCGAGAGCGTGCGAAGCGGGCGAGACCGGGCCGGCGACCGGGCTCGCAATCCCCGAATCGCGGACATAGCGCGCGGTCGCGATCATCAGGACGACGCTCCACCTGCTGAGCCCGTGCGCGGCGACCAGCATGGCGGCGCCAATCCACATGGGGAGGGCGGCCAGCACCAGGACCCTGGCGGCGACGGCGAGGATCAGGGCGAGCACGCCGTAGCTGCCGATCCGGCTGTCGCGCATGATTTCGAGCGCGCGCTCCGCCGTGCGTCCGCCGCCGATCCCGTCCGCCGTGTCGGCGAGCCCGTCCTCGTGCAGCGCGCCGGTGACGATCACGGTGGTGGCGACCGCAAGCACCGCCGCGACGGGCGCGCCCAGCGGGGCGTGCGCGGCGGCCAACACGGCCGCGCCCGCGAGGCCCACGACGACCCCGACCAACGGGTAGTAGCGGACCGAGGCGGCTTCCGGTCCGGATCCACGGCCGACTCCCCGCGCCACCGGGATGCGGGTCAGCATCCGGCAGGCGAGAAGCAGCAGCCTCCATTCCCGGGCGAGCATCGCCGAGACCGCGACGTCAGCCCGGCCCGCTGACGCCGGCGCTCTCGAAGCTCGCCATGTCGGTCAGCATCGCCGATGCGGCGCGCACCACCGGCCAGGCGAGCAGCGCGCCGGTGCCTTCGCCGAGGCGCATCCCGAGATCGAGAACCGGCCATGCGTCGAGGGCCGCGAGCAGCTGCGCGTGGCCGGGCTCGGCCGAGCGGTGGGCGTAGACCAGCGCGCGCTCCGCCGCCGGCTCGATGCGGAGCGCGGCGAGCGCGGCGGCGGTGGCGATGAACCCGTCGACCAGAACCGGGCGGTTCGACCGCGCCCCGGCCAGCATCGCGCCGGCCATCATGGCGATCTCGAAACCGCCATATTCGGCGAGCGCGGTCCCGGCGTCGAGCCTCGGCGCGGTGCGCGCGGCGGCGGCTTCCAGCACCGCCCGCTTGCGCGCGAGCCCGGAATCGTCGAGCCCGGTGCCGCGCCCCACCAGCTCGGCCAGGGGGACGCCCAGCAGCTTGTGCGCGACCAGGGACGCGGCCGAGGTGTTGGCGATCCCCATCTCGCCGAAGCAGAGCACGTCCGCCCCGCACCCCTGCGCGAGCGCGGCCCCCGCTTGCATCGCCTCGTCGCGCTCGGCCCCGGTCATCGCCGGTTCCAGCCGGCTGTTGCGGGTGCCCGGCGCGATGCGGCGCGGAACCAGCTCCGGATGGTCGATCGGCTCCCCCGCCACCCCGGCATCGACCACCCGGACCGATGCGCCGACAATCCTCGCGAAGACATTGGCGGCCGCCCCGCCATGCAGGAAATTGAGCACCATCTGCCGGGTCACGTCCTGCGGATAGGCCGAGACGCCGTCGGCGGCGATGCCGTGGTCGGCGGCGAAGATGGTGAGTTCGCAGGAGTCCAGCCGGGGCGCCGTCTCGCCGGTGGCGCGCGCGAGCTGGAGGGCGAGCGCTTCGACTTGCCCCAGCGCGCCGAGCGGCTTGGTCTTGCCGTCGATCAGCGCCCGGACGGCGCCTTCGAAATCCGGCGGCAGATCCGTCATGGCGACGGGGGAGGGGAGTCCGCCAGCCAGCGCGCAAGCGCCTTGCCGGGATCGGCGATCTCCTCCACCGAGGCGTACCACCAGGCCTCCCAGCCGGTCTCCGGCAGGCCGGTGAACAGCATCAGGTTGAGCGGGTAGGTTTCGCTGTCGGTGCAGCGCCGGAAATCGTCGCGGAACAGGAACACCGGCTTGTCCCAAGCGATCGCCATGCCGAGCTCGACCATCACGCCCTCGTCCGGCGGGCAGCCATTGACCACGGCGAACAGCCCGTCCGCCTCGCGCACGTCGCGCAGATCGGCCTGGCCGATCCGGTAGGCCCAGCCGGCGCCCGCCCGGTCGATCTGGTTGTTGCGCTCGAACGGCTCCCAGATCTCGGCGCCCAGCGCCTCCAGCGCCGCCTTCAGTTCCGGCAGCGGCCCCCGGTTCTGCTGCGCCGAGAAGCCGTAGGGGTTCGCGAGATAGAGGGTCCTGTTCGCCGCCATGCCCGCCCGCCTCCCTGCCGGGCCGGGCACAGCGTCGGGCGGCGCAAGGCGCGAGTCAACGTCGCCGTCCGGCCCGGGTCGCGCGCATGCGGCCGGGCGGTCTCCGCGTCACTCCGGTTTCCCGCCGGGGACCGGCGTCGCCCCCGGGGTGCCGGTCTCGAAGGCGGCCTGCGGGCCGCCGAAGCGGGCGGTGAGCGCGTTCTGGTCGTCCTTGGCGCGGCGGTCGACGCGCTCGGGATCGCAGATCCGGCGCAGGATCGCCTCGTATTCCGCCACCGCCGCGGGGTCCGAGGCGGCGAGGTCCGTCGTCTCTTCGGGGTCGGCCGCGAGGTCGAAGAGCTCCGGCTCGTAGCCGACATAGTGGATCAGCTTCCTCGTCCCCCGCCGCACCATGAAGGCGGCGCTCGGCGAGGCGGCGGCGTGGTATTCGCTGAACGCGACGCGCTCGGGATCGCAGGGCGCGGCGGCGGTGTCGAACCAGGACTGCCCGGGCAGCGCCGCCTCCTCGCCGGTCGGGGCGAGCCCGGCGGCGGCGAGCACGCTCGGATAGGCGTCGAGCAGCGAGACCGGGGTGTCGCAGACCGCGCCGGCGGGGATGTCCGGCCCGGCGAGGATCAGCGGAATTCCGGCCGATTCCTCGTACATGTTGGATTTGCCCCAGAGGCCGCGCGCGCCCACATTGTCGCCGTGGTCGCTGGTGTAGACGACGCGGGTGGTCTCGCCGAGCCCGACCGCCTCCAGGGTTTCCAGCACCTCGCCGATCAGCGAATCGACATAGGTGCAGAGCCCGAAATAGGCCGCCACCGCCTTCAGCCTGTCCTCCGGCGCCAGGTTGCGGTCGACCTGCTGGAAGTCGTCCATGCGCTGCAGCCAGGGGTGGCGTCGATAGCCGGCCGCCGGGTCGAGCTTGCGCGCGGGCAGGCGGTCCAGCGGGTAGAGGTCGTAGAACGCGTCCGGCACCACCAGCGGGAAGTGCGGCGCGACGAAGCCGACATAGAGCACCCAGGGCTCTTCGTCCCGCTTCGCCGCGTCGGCGAGCCACGCCCTGGCGCGCTCGGCGATCAGCCGGTCGTAGCGGTTGTAGCTCGATTCCCCCGGCCCGATCCGGTTCAGCATCTTTGCCGGGCGGGCCGGCGGCAGCGGGTCGCGCACCGAGCCCCAGACCTGGCCGATGCCGTCCATCACGTGCATCGGCTCGATCTCGCGGTCGAACCCCGAGTCCATGTCGGCGCCGCGATAGTGCAGCTTGCCGATCGCCTCGACCCGGTGTCCCTCGCGCCGCAGCCGGTGGCCCCAGCTCGGGATGGCCCCGTCATAGGGGTGGGCGTTGTCCCAGTAGCGCGTCTCGTGGACATGGCGCCCGGTGGCGAAGGCGGCGCGCGCCGGGATGCAGATCGGCGAGTTGGTGTAGGCGGCTGTAAAGCGCGTGCCGCGCTCGGCCAGCCGGTCGAGATTGGGCGTCCGCACCATGGCGTGGCCGTAGCAGCCGAGCATCTTCGGGTTGTGCTCGTCCGACATGATGAAGAGGAGGTTCTGGCCGTCCGGCATCTAGATTGCTTTCCTTTCCCGCCCGCGGGCGAAGAACACCACCACGAGCGCGGCGAGCGCCATGAAGGCGATCGAGATCGGGCTCGAGAACAGGAACCACGGATCGGCGCCGGTCGCCGAGAAGGCCTGGCGCACGGCCTCCTCCAGGTTGTTGGCGAGGATGAAGGCGATCACGAAGGGCAGGACCGAGAACCGGAGCCTGCGCATCACATAGCCCACCAGGCCGAAGAACAGCGTCACGTAGATCGACAGCATCTCCGGGCGCTGCGCATAGATCGCGGTCAGCGTCAGCAGCAGCACGATGGGCAGCAGGCGCTGCTTGGGAATCCGCACCATGATCCCCATCGAGCGCATGAAGACGCCGCCGATGGTCCAGTTGAGCAGGTTGGCGAGCACCATGGCGGTGAACAGGCCGAAAGCGACGACCATCTCGGCGTTCACCTGGTCCGGGGTCAGGCGGAACACCGCCGGGCCGGGGTTGAAGCCGCTGATGGTCTCGGTCGCGAGGATGATGAACACGGCGGCGACATTGCCCGGGATGCCGAGCGAAAGGACGGGGATCAGATTGGCGCCGGAGACCGCGCTGTTGGCCGCCTCGGTCGCCGCGACCCCTTCGGGCGCGCCGTCTCCGAACCGCACCTCGCCCCGGTGCAGCCTGCGCCCGGTTGCGTAGCCGAGCGTCGCCGCGAGCGTCGAGCCGATGCCGGGCAGCGCGCCCACCATGGTGCCGATGCCCGCGGACATCCCGACGAAGGGCAGGATGCGGCGAATGTCGCGGAGCTTGAGCCGGTCGTCGCCGCCGGCCGCCTGCGCGGCGATCGCGTCGGTCGCACGCTTCTCGCGCCACATGTCCTCGAGCGCCGCGAACACCTCGCCGAGGATCAGCACGCCGAGCACCACGCTGATCAGCGGCAGCCCGCCGGCCAGCGCGTCGCTGCCGAGCGAGAGCCGCGGATGGTGGTCCTCCCCGGTGCCGATGAAGGCGGCGAACATGCCGAACAGGGCGGCGAGGATGCCCTTCCACACCGAATCGCCCACCACGGCCGAGATGAAGGCGAGCGACAGGATGATCAGCGCCGCCTTTTCCGGGAAGTCGAGATAGGCCTCGACCGTGATCGCCAGGAACGGCGCGCAGGTGAACAGCACGATGTCCGAGAACGTGTCGCCCGAGGCGGACGAGAAATGGGCGATCCTCAGCGCCTTGCCGGCCTCGCCCTTCCGGGTCATCGGAAATCCGTCGAGCGTGGTCATCAGCGAATCCGGCGTGCCGGGCGTGTTGAACAGGATCGCCGGCACCGCGCCGCCCACCGTCGCCCCCTTCATGATGCCAATCAGGAAGCCGAGCACGGGAAGCAGCGCGTCCGGGTTGAAGCCGAAGATGGTGATCAGGATGGGCAGCGAGATCGCCATGGCGAACGGCCCGCCGAGACCGGGCGTAGCCCCGACCACGATTCCGCCGAGAAAGCCGAGCGCCACCATGACGACGGTGATCGAGATCGGCAGCCCGAGCACGGTCGCGACCGGAGCCTCGGTGAACACCGCGACGATCCCCAGCCAGACATGGTCGAGGATCCCCATCACTGGTCGCCGTTGGGCGGCAGCAGGAGGTCGTCGAACGGCACGTCGTAGAGGACGATTAGCGCGACCGTCGCGATCACGGCGGCGACCGCGGCGCCTCGCGTCAGGCGCTGCTCGACGACGGCGATCGCCCCGCCCACGATCACCGCGCCGCCGACCAGGTAGCCGAGATACTTGTAGGGCGCCGTGTCGCGCAGCTCGCGGTAGCTGCCGATGGCGCCGCCAAGGGCGTTGACCGCATCGACCGCCAGAGGCCCCGTGTAGGTCATCGCGGCGAGGCCGGCGACGATCACGCCGGCCAGCTGGACGACGAACAGGGCGCTTTGCCCGTCGAACGCCGCCTCCTTGCGGCGCGGTTTCAGAAACCCGGAAACGGCGAGCAGCACCGCCGCCGCAGCCATGCCGATGACGGCGGCGGAGGGCGCCATGGCGTCGCCGATGACGGTGCGGCGCCGGAACGTCTCGATGACGCCGCTCTCCACGTCGGCGGGGATCCAGACCCCCAGGGTCAGAAGGGCGAACGCGGCGACGACCGCCGCGATGCCGAGCGACCAGGGATCGATACGCATGTCGGTCCCGGCGGCCGGCGCAGGCCCCCGGGGGCCGACTACTGGGTGGCCGCCATCAGCTTCTTCGAGCCCGCGATGCCGTCCACGATCAGTTTTTCGAGCGCCGCGCCGGAGATCAGCTGCGGCCCGCCGAACGCGCGCTGGACGAACTGCGCCGCCTTGGTGGACTTGTCGGTCAGCACCGAGGCGACGGCGTCGGCGATGCCCTTGCGGGCGTCGGCCGGAATGCCCTTGGGCGCCACGATGAGGAACTTGGCGCCCCCGACATAGGGGATGCCGAGCTCGCCGAGGGTCGGCGCGTCCGGGGAGATCTTGAGCCGGGCGGCCTCGCCCGACATCAGGTTGACCAGGTCGCCCGCCCGGACGCCCTTCGCCTGGATGCCGGCGACCCAGCCGACATCGACATCGCCGGCGGTGATCGCGTTCAGCACCTTGCGGCCGCCCCGCATCACGACGGTGTTGAACTCGACGCCGTATTTCTGCTGGATGACGTAGGCGATGTCGGCGAGCTTCGCGCTCATGGCGCCGAGCTTTACCGTCGCGCCCCCCTTCGCCGCCGCGATCACGTCCTCGATCGTCTTCCAGCCGCGGCCCGTCTTCGCGACGATGCCCATCTGCGAGCCGGCCGTCGTCGTGACAAAGGTGAAATCGTCGGCCGAATAGCCCGCCTTCTTCACCGCCAGCATGTTGTAGCCGAAGGTCTCGGTGACCGCGATGCCGATGGTGAGCCCGTCATTCGGCTGCGTCTTCAGCTTGCGCGCCATCACCGCGCCGCCCTTGCCGGTGACGTTCTGCGGGATGATCTTCCAGCCTTTGGTCCTTTCCAGCTCGGTCGCGATCAGCCGCGCCTGGGTATCCGCACCGCCGCCCGCGGCGAATGCGATCATGAAGTTGACGGGACCGCTCGGCTTCCAGGCGGCGGTCGCCGGTCCGGCGGCAAGGGCCAGGGCGCCGGCCGTCGCGACGGCCGCCCCGAAGGACTTGAAGGTCATCTCGGCTCTCCTGCTAGAATTCTCATATCAGTTGCAGTTACAACGGTGTCACCTGCCACCGGTCGGCGACAACGCGCGCCGCCCCGTGGCCGGGAGATCGATCCGCAGTTCGCCACGCAGCCGTGGTCGGTCCCCGGACAATCCGGCTATTGCGTGGCCGCTATCAGCTTCCTGTTGTTCTCGATGCTGTCGGCGACCAGCTTTTCGAGCGCAGCGCCCGAAATCAGGCTGGGCCCGCCGAAGGCGCGCTGGACGAACTGCGCCGCCTTGGTGGACTTGTCGGTCAGCACCGAGGCGACGGCGTCCGCCATCCCCTTGCGCGCGTCGGCCGGGATCCCCTTGGGGGCGACGATCAGGAACTTGACGCCCGCGTCGTAGGGAATGCCGATCTCGTGCAGCGTGGGGATGTCGGGCGAGATCTTGAGGCGCGCGGTCTCTCCCGACACCAGATTGACCAGGTCGCCCGCCTTGACGCCCTTGTTCTGGATGCCGGCCACCCAGCCGAGATCCACGTCGCCCGCGGTGATCGCATTGAGGACCGCGCGGCCGCCGCGAAGCATGACCGTGTTGAACTTGATGCCGAACTTCTGTTCGGTCACGTAGGCAAGGTCGGCAAGCTTCGGACCCATGGCGCCGAGCTTGAAGGTGGTCCCCGCCCCGGCCGCCGCGATCACGTCCTCGATCGACTTCCAGCCGCGCTCCGACTTGGCGACGAGCCCGAGCTGGGTGCCCGCCGTCGTCGTGACGTAGGTGAAATCGTCCGCCGCATAGCCGACATTCTTCACCGCGAGAACATTGTAGGTGAAGGTCTGGGTGACCGCGATGCCGAAGGTGAGACCGTCATTCGGCTGGCCCTTCAGCTTGCGCGCCATCACCCCGCCGCCCTTGCCGGTGACGTTTTGCGGGATGATCTTCCAGCCCTTGGTCTTCTCCAGCTCGGTCGAGATCAGCCGTGCCTGGGTGTCGGCGCCGCCGCCCGCGGCAAAGGCGATCATCAGGTTGATGGGACCGGCGGGCTTCCAGGCAGCGGCCGCCGGTCCGGCGGCGAGGGCCAGGGCGCCGGCCGTCGACACGGCCGCTCCGAAGGACTTGAAGGTCATCTCGGGTCTCCCGCTCGAATGTGTCCATTTAGTTGTTATGACAACCTTATCATCTGCAACCGGTCCGCGGCAATGCGCGTGTCCGCTCCGCCGCGCCTAGCCGGTGTGGCGCTCGGCCTCGGGATCGGCGAGGGGGACGCGCATCAGGTCCTCGCCCCAGACGATGTTGCCGGCGAAGACTTCCGCCATCTCGGCGATCAGGCGCTCGCGCACGCCCGGCACGTCCATCTGGTTGGAGACGTGGCTCACCACCAGCGTCCGTGCCCCGGCTTCCGCCGCGATCCGCGCGGATTCCATGTGGCCGGCCGCGCCGCGGGTCCATTCCGGGCCGGGCGCGGTGCCCGAGATCTGGTAGGTCATGTGGACCAGCACGTCCGATCCCGCGGCGAGCCTGGCGAAGGCGCTGGAGGGGCCGGCGTCGCCCGAATAGGCGAAGGCGCCGCGCGGCGCATCGAGCCGGAAGCCGAGGCATTCGAGCACCGGCTGGGCGTGCGGCACCGAGACGGCGGACAGCGTCCAGCCGTCGCCCTCGACGACGTCGCCGCTCGCGATCTCGCGCAGCACGGGTTCGGGACCCTTTCGCGGGCGGGTGCCGCCGCGCGATTCGTAGACCTGCACGCTGGGCTCGAGCGTGGTGCGCGCCGCGATATCGGGCCCGAACACGCCGTCGGCGGCGAACAGCAGCCGGGTCATCCGCGCGGTATGCGCCGGGCCGTAGACCGCGAGCTCGGGGATCTGCCCGGCGCCCTGGTCCCAGCGCGTCATCACCAGCCGCGCATAGTCGAGGCAGTGATCGTAGTGCAGGTGGGAAAACGCGAGATGGGTGATGTCGGTCGCCCGGTATCCCGCCTCCATCATCCGGTGATAGGCGCCCGGGCCGCAATCGAACAGGATCACGCTGCCGCCGAGATCCACCAGGTAGCTGGAGCTTGCACGCTTCAGCGACGGCGCGGGCGTCCCCGTGCCGAGAAGGACGATCTCCATCGCGACTATTCCTCCGTTGCCGCCAGCAGCGCCCGGGCGCGCGTGTCCAGCCTGTCGAGCAGCGCAGACAGCGTCCTCCGTTCGTCCGCGCTGAAATCCTCGAACAGGGCCTCTTCGCGATCGCGCGAGCGCGCCGCGATCCTGCTGTGCAGCGCCCTGCCTTCCTCGGTAAGGGTCAGGATCCGGCTCCGCCCGTCCGCCGGATGGCTGGATTGCGCGACCAGCCCGCGCGCGGCCAGGCGGCGGACCGCCCGGCTGACATTGCTCTTGTCCAGCACCGAGAACTCGGCGACATCGCGCGCCATCGCCGGGCCAAGCTGGGCCAGGATCGACAGCACCCGCCATTCCAGCACGCTGGCGCCGAACTCCCGCCGGTAGACCCGGGCGGACCACAGGGTCAGGCGGTTGGACAGAACCGCCAGCCTGTAGGCGGTCACCCGGGCGAGGTCGTAGCCGGTATCGTCGCGCGGCTCGTTGCGGGTCGCCATCGTCCTATTCGCGATGTTCGGGAAACGCGTCGAGCAACGGCCCGGGCCGGGCGCGCACCATGTCCGTCAGCGCGCGGCGCAGCCCGCGCCGCCCCGAATCGTCGAACAGGTTGTCCATCTCGTCCGGGTCGTTGGCGAGGTCGTACATCTCGCCGGCGCCGGATTTGAGGTCGACGGTGAGCTTGGCGTCGCCCGTGCGGACGGTGCGGAGCTGCAGCTCCACCCCGGCCCGGCTCGGATGCAGGTTCCATTCGCTGTAGGCGACGTCGCGGCTCTCCCCGCCCTCGATCAGCGGCTTGAGCGACCGGCTCTGGATGTCGTCCGGGCATTCGATCCCGGCGTAGTCGTAGAACGTCGCCGCGAGGTCCACGGTCGAGACCGGGTCGGCGACGACGCGCCCGGCGGGGATGCCGGGCCCGCGCGCGATCAGCCCGACCCTGAGCAGCCCCTCATACGGCGTCGGCCCCTTGAGGTAGAGGCCGTGGTCGCCCAGCAATTCGCCATGGTCCGCGGTGAACACCGCGAGCGTGTCGTCCGCGAGTCCGAGCGCGTCGAGCCGGTCCAGGATGCGGCCGACGCCGTGGTCGATGAAGGCGATCTCGCCAAAATAATTGGCCGTCATCTCGGCCAGCTGGCGGTCGGTCTGCGGCGGGATCCGGCTGTACTCCCGGCGCAGGATGCGCGATCGCCCGGTGCGCGCCCGCGGCTCGTTCTCCAACGCCGCGCGGTGCCACCACGGCCGGCGGTCGAGGTCGCGCGCGTGGGTCGCGGAAATGTCCACCGCGTCGGCGCCGTGCAGCCGGCTCCAGGGCTCGGGGCAGTCGAACGGGTGGTGCGGGTCCGGGTAGGAGACCCAGAGGCAGAACGGCCTGTCGGGGTCGCGCCCGTCCAGGAAGGCGAGGCTGCGCTCGGTGACCCAGGTCGTGGAATGCCACAGCTCGGGCAGCCGCGAGAACCAGGTCTGCGCCGCCTCGGGCGGCGGCCCGGCATCCTCGGCCCACAGCGCCCACGCCTCGCCGTCGCCGCCCCGGCTCCAGAACCAGCGCTCGAAATGCTGGCCGCGCGGCGGCTGCTCGCAGGGCAGCAGGTCGTGCCAGTGGCCGAGGATCATCAGCTCGACCTCGTCGAAGCCCATATAGGGGCCCGACCACCCGTCGGGAAAGCCGGCCGATTGCTCGCGGCTCTCCGGCGCGCCGTGGGGGGTCGCCGCCGGGTCCTCGCCGAAATGGCCCTTGCCGATGAACTTGCCGGCATAGCCCGCATCCGCCAGACGCCGCGCCCAGCCGCGCTCGGCTGTGCGCGCGTCGAGGTCCACGAAATTGTCGTACGCGCCGTGGGTCAGCGGCAGCATGCCGGTCAGGATCGAGGCGCGCGCCGGCTGGCATACCAGGTTGGGCGTGATCGCCGCCGAAAACCGGGTTCCCGCCGCCGCCATCCTGTCGAGCCAGGGCGTCCGGATCCGCCGCCCCTCGAAGCCGAAGCAGTCCCAGCGGTGCTGGTCCGAGGTGATGAGCAGGATGTTGGGCGGTCGCGGCACGCAGGGGCTCCCCGATGGACCGGCGCAGGCTGCCGCAATTTAGTTGTCGCTGCAACCAGACTGCCGCAACCTACCCGGGGGCTCCTTGCCGGGCCATGGCGTTTTCCGCAATATCGCGCCCCGTCGGACGAGCGAGGACCCCGGTCTTGAGCAAGCACGAAATCCACCTCTGCGGCAGCATCCCCCTGGCGGATGCCGGGGAGGTCTTCGCCACCGTCTCCGACCGGCTGGGCGGCGCGGTGAAGCGCATCCCCGACGGCGAGACCGGCGAACGGCTCGCCTGGATCCGCTGGCAGGACCGCGTGTTCAGGGACCACCCCCAGCTCGAGCCCGTCGAATCGGAGGGGGATTACCGCAACCCCACCGCGTTCGTCGGCGGCGGCAGCATCGCCCATACCACATGGTGGCGGATCGGGGACGGCGTCTCCCCCGACGCGCTGGAGATGCGTCCGCTCGGCTACGCCGCCTGCGCCATCGAGAGCTTCGCGACCTTCGAGGCGTTGCAGGGGGCGGGCAAGATTGCCCGCGACACAAGGTTCCTGATCGCCGTGCCGAGCCCGTTCAACGTGCTCAACTCGGCGATCGCGCCCGCCGACCGGATCCGCGTCGAGCCGTCCTACGTGGCGCGCATGTTGCGGGAGATCGACGAGGTCGCCCAGGCCCTGCCGCATGAGCGCATCGCCTGGCAGTGGGACAACGCGCACGACATGCAGGCCTTCGACGGCGCGCGGCAGAGCTACTTCCCCTTCCACAGGGACGGCATAGCCGAACGCCTGGTCGCGTGCGGCGAAGCGATCCCGGCCGGCATCGAGATGGGCTACCATCTCTGCTACGGCTCGTTCGGCGGCAGGCATTTCGTCGAGCCGCGCGACATGGGCGCAATGGTCGACCTCGCCAACCGGCTCGCTTCGGGCGTCGAGCGGTCGATCGACTGGATCCACATGCCGGTGCCGGTCGAACGCGACGACGAGGCCTATTTCGAGCCCCTGCGGGACCTCGCGCTGAAGCCGGAGACGACGCTGTTCCTCGGCCTGATCCACGACACCGACGGCGTCGACGGGACGCGGCGGCGGATGGCGACGGCCGACAGATTCGTCGCCGGCTACGGCATCGCCACCGAATGCGGCTTCGGCCGGCGGCCGGCGGAGACCGTCGGGCCGCTGCTCGACATCCACGCCGCGCTGGCCGGAGTCTGAAAGGAACCAGCTTGCCGAGACTGACCACCGGCGAGGCGATCGCCAAGTCCCTCGTCCTGCACGGCGTCGACACGGTGTTCGGGATACCCGGCGCCCACATGTACCACTTCACCGACGCGCTGGCGCGGGAGAGCAACCGCATCCGCTTCGTCACCACCCGCCACGAGCAGGGGGCGGGTCATATGGCGTTCGGCTACGCCAAGTCGACCGGAAACGTCGGGGTCTACACGGTCGTGCCCGGCCCCGGCGTGCTCAATTCGGCGTCCGCCCTCAGCGTCGCCTATGGCGCCAGCGCGCCGGTGCTGTGCGTCACCGGGAACGTGATGTCGCATTTGATCGGAAGGGGGCGCGGGCAGCTGCACGAGCTGCCCGACCAGCTTGCGACGCTGCGCGGCTTCACCGGCTATGCCGAGCGCATCGACCACCCGACCCAGGCGCCCCGCATCGTCGCCCGCGCGTTCCGGGAAATGCTCGCCGGCCGGGTCCGCCCGGCGGCCGTCGAGGCGCCGTGGGACGTGTTCGGCCAGGCCGCCGAAGTCGAGCTCGACATCGACCGCTCCCTGCCCGCCCCGCCGGCGCCCGACCCGGACGCGGTCACGGCGGCGGCGAAGCTGATCCGGGAGGCCCGCAACCCGCTGATCGTGGTCGGCGCGGGCGCCCAGCACGCCCCGGAGGAGGTCGCGGCGCTGGCCCGGCTGATCCAGGCGCCGGTCACCGCCTTCCGCAGCGGCAAGGGGGTGGTCGGCAATGACAGCCCCTACGGCCTGCTGTCTACCGCGGCCTGGGAGTACTGGCCCGAATGCGACCTGCTGATCGGCATCGGCAGCCGGCTGGAGCTGGTCCATTTCCGCTGGCGCTGGATGCCGGACGGCATCAGGACGATCCGCATCGACATCGATCCGACCGAGTTCGTCCGCGTCCGCCCCGATGTCGGGATGGTCACCGACGCCAGGCTCGGCACCGCCGCGCTGATCGCGGCGCTGGAGACCTCGATCGACCGGCGGGCGTCGCGCGCCGCAGAGTTCCTCGGCTACACGGCGGCGGCGGAGGCGGCGATCGAGGCGGTCCAGCCGCAGGTCGGCTTCCTCGGGGCGATCCGCGCCGCGCTGCCCCCCGACGGGCTGCTGGTCGAGGAGATCACCCAGGCCGGGTTCACCGCGCGCTTCGCCTTCCCGGTCTACCGCCCCCGGCAATACGTGACCTGCGGCTACCAGGAGAGCCTGGGCTTCGGGTTCCAGACCGCGGTCGGCGTCAAGATCGCCAATCCCGACAAATGCGTGGTCTCGATCACCGGGGATGGCGGCTTCATGTTCGGCATCCAGGAGCTCGCAACCGCGGTGCAGCACCGGGTCAACCTGGTGACGGTGGTGTTCAACAACAACGCGTTCGGCAACGTCCACCGCGACCAGACGACGGTGTTCGACGGCCGGCTGATCGGCGCCGAGCTGGTCAACCCCGATTTCGTCAGGGTCGCCGAGGGGTTCGGCGCGAAGGGGGTGCGGGCCTCGACCCCGGCGGCGCTGCGGACGGCGCTGGAGGAGGGGTTCCGGGAGGACGGGCCGGTGCTGATCGAGGTTCCCATCGAGACCGGCAGCGAGGCGTCGCCCTGGCCCTTCGCCCACCCCGAGCGGGAGAGCTAGGCCGGCCGTGAAATACTGGGCGCCGGTCCTGCTGGCGGTGTCGCTGGCCGCGCTGACCGCGCGCTCCGAACCGCTCGTCGTGGGACGGTTCTCCGCCGGCGACCTGGCGGGATGGCAAATGCGCGAGTTCGAGGGCGAGACCCGCTACCGGATCGTCGAGCTCGACGGGCAGCGCGTGCTCGAGGCGGACAGCGTGTCCTCGGCATCGAGCCTCTATTTCGAGCGCGAGATCGACCTCGCGGCGACCCCGGTGCTGGAATGGCGCTGGCGGATCGACAGGACCCTCGGGGTGAGCGACGAGCGGGTCAAGCAGGGCGACGATTTCGCCGCCCGGGTCTATGTCGTCGCGCCCGGCGAGGGGTGGTTCTCGCTGCCGATCGCGATCAGCTATGTCTGGGCCCGCGGGGCGCGCGTCGGCGATGCCTGGCCCAACCCCTTCACCGCCAAGGTGACGATGTTCGCCCTCGATTCCGGCGACCGGCACGCGGGGGCCTGGCGGACCCACAGACGCAATGTCCGCGCCGACTTCAAGCGCCTGTTCGGCCGCGACGTGGACCGGCTGGAAGGGGTCGCGGTGATGACCGATTCTGACAATAGCGGGCGCCGCGCGCGCGCTTGGTACGGCGACATCGTCTTTCGCCCCGAATAGCCGCGTCCGCCGGCGTTACCCGCCCCCGGCCTCGCCCGCCGCCGCGTCGTCCAGCGCGGTCGCGCGGCGACAGGCATCGCGCGTCTCCAGCCGCGACCAGTAGGCCTCGAATGCCGGGCGCTTCTCGATCAGTTCGAATTGCAGGCCCCAGAAGACATGCGATCCGACATAGACATCGGCGGCGGAGAAGTCCTTTCCGGCGACATGGCCCCCGCCCTCCACCGCCCGTTCCAGCGCCGCCATCACGGTCGGGAAATTGCCGTACCCCACCATCGCCTCCTTGTCCTCGGGCGGGGCCAGGCCGAAGGCGCGGTTGGTGATCGCCGCCTCCAGCGGGCCGGCGGCGAAGAACAGCCAGCGGTAATAGGCGCCGCGATCCCCGGCCGGCGGCGCCAGCCCGGCATCCGGGAAGGCGTCGGCGAGATAGGCGCAGATCGCCGGAGCCTCGGTGACCACGGTCTCGCCATGGCGGATCGCCGGCACCTTGCCCATCGGGTTGATCGCCAGATACGATTCCGACTTCATCGCCGGCCCGTATTCGAGGATCTCGGTACGGTAGGAGACCCCCACCTCCTCCAGCATCCACCGCACGATCCGACCGCGCGACATCGGGTTGGTGTAGAAGATCAAATCCTGCGTAGGCGGTGGGTCACTATATGAAGTAGGTCGTTCTGCGCTCATTCCTCTGTCATTTTACTATGGGTTAGGGTGGAAAACCCTTGGATCTAGGCAATTGCGAGCATCCGACAGGGTGATCCATCGGTGCCATTCCGCTCTATCGATAATATCAGCAATAGCGTAGGGGCTACTGGGCACCAAGATGTTTTTCGAGCGGAAATTTGGCGAACATCGGCGACGCCTGGAGCCGCGTCGTGAGCCGGGGTCCGGTGGAGCGCCGCGCCGGCACGCGGTTGAGGCGACGGCGAGCGAGTGGGCCAGGATCCGGGAGCTCGCGGCGGAGGCGGGCATGGAGCTCTCGCGCTACATCGTGCACCGGGCGAGCCGGCCGGACCCGCTGCCGGCCGTCGTGCAGCGCCGCGCGGTGCGCGAGCTCCTGCTGCTTGCCAAGCTGGAAGAAAGGCGGATGGCTGACATGGGGCTGGAGGAGCGCTGGCTGTCAATCGGCTTTGAAGTTTGACCCCCTATTGGAGTGGGCCCCTGGGGTCGGACAGCTTCATGCGGCGGTTTTGACGCGTCGTGCGCTTCCCTGAGCCGCCCGTAGGCTGCGCTGCCGGCAAGCTTCCTGTTTTTCTTCGCCAGGTCGAACGCGGTATCTCTGTTAATGGTAACCTTCGGATCCGCCCCGTTGTTCAGCAGGACCATGAGGACGGCCGGGTTGCTGCTCCGCCAAGCCGCCAGATGCAGTGGTGTGGCGCCGATCTTGACTTTCGCGTTCGGATCGGCGCCGGCCTTCAACAATGCCAAAGCGACCGCCGGATCCCGGTTGAAAATTGCCGCCAAGTGCAGGGAGGTCGCGCCCTTCCCGGTTCTGGCGCCGGGTTTTGCGCCGCCCTCCAGCAGTTCCGCAACGATCGTCGGATCGCTGTTGTACCGGGCTGCGAAGTGCAAGGGTAATCATGTAAGGATCCGCGTTTCGTTGCCGCGTGAGCCCGCTCAACCCTGCAGAATTCCTTGATTCTTCGCTCCACCCGCGAAAACGGGCGTGGACGCCCGTCATCGTGCCGGAACCGTTTGCGTTCAAACTCCAGACTGCGCTTGGCATTTCATCAGGTCGTGCTGCTTGATGTCGGCCCCGGCGGCACGATCACGGCTGTCGACGAAATCCTCATCCGCTCCCGCCGCTGAATCCGGTCCCATTCCGCCGGTGAATCTACGTTTTGTGTTATTCTGACTAATATCAAAACTTTTGTCATGTTTACAATAACTTATAGAATAACCCCTCCTGTCGGTCTTCAATCCGCAAGCTGATTCAAGTCAACTCCCGACCCCGCATGTTCACCGCAACCGCCCGGATTCCGGGTACGTTTCCAATAATGCGTCGGCGACGGTAGCGCCGGGCGGTCGATGCCGCAATGCGGATTCCCGTTTCCGGCACGGCCGGGCGGCCGCTACGAGACGGGTCCTACGGTCGGCGCGGCCTGCCACGGCTCCGGCACCTGGCGGGGCACGAGGTCGCGCCAGCCGCCGGCTGCCAGCTCCCAGGCCTTGGGGATCCCGCGCCGGACCTGCGCGCGCATCCAGCTTTCGGAACTCCATTCCGAGGCGATCCGGTATGGGGAACTGCCTGAAGTCAAGGAGCGCTTGTTCGAGGCGGTGGATGACGCCGTGGATCAGCAACATCTTCTCGATCTAATCACGGATCGCGCCCTCGTCCGGGACACGATGACGACGGCTGATGTGGCGCATATTCCCATCGGATGCTAGCGAGTCACGTATACATGGTATGCATCCTCCCAAGACCGCAGGGGTAGGTAGGCCGCCTTTGAACGGCCAGTGCGTGCGAGGCGGATTGGTTTTGGGGCGGGAGCCGGCTTACGCGGCTCAATCGAGTATCTGCTCCGGAACCCAGTTCCAGGGGAGGAGTTCATCGAGCCGGCTCTGCAGGGTCTCCGCGATTCTTCCCCATTGGATTGGTCCATCCTTAGGTTATGGAAAGAGCAGGATCAGGGGGGCTTACGCGCCAGGAAACAGTACAGAGGCGTGAAGATGCCGGTCGCGCCGCCCGCTACATAGGCGCCAGCGGTCCGGTCCAGCAGTTCGACGACCTTTGAGGAGCCCTTCGGGAACACGCCCAGCAGCTCAGCCAGCCTTGATGCCCGGATGACCGCCTTGCGACCCGCCGAAGTCCTCCGCAGGGCACTGGCCCGGGTCCCGCCCCAGACCTCCATGGGCCGGTACCACGGCGTAGCCGGACCGTCCTCCGCAATCGCCAGATTCACTCCCTCGACGATCCGGAATCCCGCCGATTCCAGAGCCCGGTCCACCCCGTCCATCGTCTCGATATCCTTGAGCGCAATACCCCGCATAAGGTCCTGCTTGATGGACCGGTGGCGGTCGTTATCCGGATCGAATTTGCTCGTCATGCACATTTCCTGGCCCCAGAACAGGGCGCCGGGTTTCAACACGCGGTATATCTCAGTGAACGCGCCCGCCTTGTCCGGCGCATGGCATGTCGATTCGATCGCATAGCCTCTGTCGAAGCTGTTGTCCTCGATGGCGCTCATGTCCATGAAGCTGCAGTGCACATAATCGACCATATGGTCGAGCCCGGCATCCGCGCTTAACGCCTTCGCCTTGTCGAGCTGGATTTCGCTGCTGTTAACCCCGACCACCCTGACGTCGGCCTCGCGGACGACGCGGCGCATCGGGCCGCCGACGCCGCAACCGACGTCGATCACCACCATGCCCGGGCGCAACTCCAGCTTGGAGATTATCAATCGCTGGTGCCTAGCGATCGATTCCTCCAGGCTCTCGTGCCGCGACAGCGGCGCGAAGTGCAGGGATTCGCCCCACCCGAACACCATGAACTCGCTGCAAAGGTCGTAATATTCCCTGACGGTATCGGCGTGGTCGTAATCCGTCGTGGCACCCTCCGAAGACGCCCTGGCAGTCCAGTTCTCGAAGCGTTGCGCGCGACGGGAGACATTCGACCCGCGGTACGAGGTCTTTAGCCCGCGGTACAGGCTTCGCATCTTCATCGCGGGCGGCCCCCGGTCTTCACACCCGCCGAGAATCCCGCGCCGGTGGACCGAACGGGCAGGCTTCCCGGCGGCTTCATCCGTCCGGCGACGTACGGGTGCCGACGGTCGCAGCGTTTCCTGTGCATGAAGGACTACCGTTTTCCAAACCTGAAATGAGCCTGAACGAGGAGTGAGAGTCCGCAGTTTGGAGGACCGATGTTGGGGCGGTTGTGGGAGGGGGCATGATGGGTTGGGAGACCGGTTGAGGTCAAGCAGAGCCTTTGGCGCTGTGTGGTGTTGTCGTCCCAGTGATTGTACGGAACAGCTCGTCGCGCGCAGCGTTGACCGCGAGGGCCGCATCAACTTCGCTCTGGACGTAGGCAACGGCGTCCAGGCGCTCGAAGGTGGCCGGTCCGCAGCGCTGACCGAGCGCTGCGTCGACTTCGGCGAGCAGGCGGATTTCGGCCGCGGTGTAGCGCCTCGCGAAGGGACGTGCCCGCCCGGCGCTGCGGCGGTCGCGGATGCGTCCCGTCCAGCGGTGCCGGGCCATCAGCCGGGTGAGCTGCGCCCGCGACAGCCCCGTCATCTTCGCGAGGTACGCCTTCACCGCGCCTATGTCCGCCTTGCCCAGCGCCGCGTAAACGAACTGCACCAGGGTGCGCCGGATGAACTCGTAGGCCGATGCGCGGTCGGCGATGGCGAAATCCACCGTCTCATTGGCCTCGGCGACGCGCCGCACGTGCTCCAGGGTCTGAACCCGTTGTGTCTGTAGCGTTACGATCATCCTCCGACGATCCCCGAATCGCTCCCGCTACAGGCTCGTCTGTCCTTGGATTCAACCCCTCCCTTCAGGCTCATTTCTCATTGGACAAGGCTGGACCTGTCCTCATGTTCGTCGACAAGGTGCGATATCGTTGGGTATTGTGACAGTTTACGATGACAAGATACGGAATGAGAGCGGCAACCACGCACTTCATGGTAAACTTCCCGCGCTTCCGCGTGTGATCGCCTTTCGCGGGAGACCCGGCGCCCGTATCTTGCGACCGCTTGGGATGCGAGGAGGCCATGCCCGATACGACCGTGACGACCCAACCGCTGAGCCTGCCCGAAGAGCTCATCCTGATGCTGCTCAACGAGCAGAACGGGTATTTCCATCAGGTGCCCGGCTGGGACCTGAACTGCACCGTCGTCGGCGCGGTACTCGCCGAGCTCTCGCTCCAGTCGCGCATCGACACGGATCTGGATTCGCTGCATCTGCTGGACCGGACGGACACCGGCGATCCCGCCCTGGATCCGTTTCTGAAGCAGATCGCGGACGAACCGGCCCAGCGGAACGCCCAGTACTGGATCGAGCGGTTCGCCGGCCAGGCGGAGTCGATCATCGATCTGACCCTGGACCGCCTGGTCGGGCTGAAGATCCTGGAACACCATGACGGCGATTTCTGGACGCTGGCGACCGCGAGGTGGTACGAGGATTTGCGCGGCGGCGCCCAGGAAGGGACCGTCGGTCAGTTCATCAAGACGCGCGTCGTCAAGGCGCTCTTCACCGACGAGATCCCCGATCCGAGAGAGGTCATCGTCATCTGCCTCGTCAATGCGTGCGACGTCTTTCGCATCATGTTCGAGCTCGACGAGGAGACCGAGGAGCGCATCGCCTCCATCTGCCGGATGGACCTGATCGGCCGTTCCATAGCCGCCGCGGTCGCACAGAACATCTCGACCCCGATGCTCCGTCGTTCCACGCTCAACAAGAAGATACCCGTCGTCGCCCTGCGCCGGCTGCTGCTCAGCCCGCATTTGCGCAGCGGCAACATTCCCGCGGTCTTTGCCGACCTGGCGAAAGAATACGGCCCGGTGTTCGAGATCCGTCCGCCGTTCGCCAAGCCGATGACGTTCCTCGCCGGGCCGGAGACCAACCACTGGGTGCACCGGCACGGGCGGATGCACCTGAAGGCCGGGGGCTATTTCGCGGATTTCGAGAAGGTCTACGGCGCGCATGGCGTGCTGCCGTCGCTCGACGGCGCCGATCACTTCCGCCTTCGCAAGGCGATGGGACCGGCCAATTCGCGGGGCCGGCTGGCGGGCCGGCTGGACGAGGTGTACGGCCTTGTCCGCCAATACATGGCGACCTGGACGGTCGGCGAGACCTTCCCCGTGCGCGCCTGCCGGCGGATGATCAACGCGCAGCTCTCGCCGCTCTTCCTCGCCGTCGAATCGCAGGACATCATCGACGACCTGATGGGCTTCAAGGAGCGGGCGCTGACCACCCACATCGTCAAGGCCCTTCCCAGGTTCATGCTGAACACCCCCGGGATGAAACGCCGCGCGAAAGCCGTCGACACGCTGCTGGAACGGATCCAGAGCGTCCATACCCCGGCCCAGCGGGCGGGTTGTCCGCGGAACCTCGCGGACGACTGGCTGAGCCTGCACGCGAGCGATCCCCAGCTGGTGCCGGAGGCCAATCTGCGCTTCGCCCTGTCCGCGGCGCTGGTCGCCAGCGTCTATCTCGGCGACGCGCTGAGCTTCTCGGTTTACGCACTGGCGTCCCAACCCGCGCTCTGCGCGAGAATCCAGGCCGAAGCCGACGCCCTGTTCGACAACGGCGACCCCGACGGCGATGACTTCAACCAGGGCTCGATGGATGTCACGCACCGCTTCCTGATGGAGTGCCTCCGCATGTATCCGATCGTCCCGATGTCGATGCGGGACGTGATGAATTCCTTCGTGTTCGAAGGCTACGAGCTGCCGGTGGGGTCGAGGCTCTTTATCGCCCAGACGGCCTCGCACTACATGGAAGACATCTTCCCCGACCCCTTCTCGTTCGACATCGACCGCTATCTGCCCCCGCGCGAGGAGCACCGCGGCCCCGGCTACGCGCCCTACGGGCTGGGCACGCACAGATGCCTGGGCTCGCGCTGGATGGACCTGCAGCTGGCGGTGAACGTGATGATGATCGCGCATCACTTCACCCTCGAAGTGTCTCCCGCGGACTGGAAGCTCAAGTTCAGCCCGCTCCCGTCGATGAAGCCGAGCGAAAAGCTCAGTTTCCGGGTCGCCGAGCAGCGGCGCGACCTGCCCGCCTGACCTCACGCCTTCCTGAAGCGCCAGCCGTACATCATCCGGCCGTAGAAGTTGAACCACTTGCGCGCTTCCGCGTCCTCGAACGGATAGTCGGCGCCGATCTGCCGCGCCGTCGCCAGGCCCGAGACGAAACAGGTCTCCTGGCTGTTGACCAGCGTGTGGGCGCCGCAATGCCAGCTTCGCCGCCTGCCCTGGACGAAGCGGAACAGGTGGATCAGAAGCGCCACATGGCGCACGTCGTGCACGATGTGCTGGAACCACCAGCGCTTGACGATCTTTGCTTCGTCGATGCGGCTGACCGGGTTGTAGGTCACCAGGCACGGCTTGTCGGACCGGTTCGCCCAGGGCTGCTGGTTGTGCATGATGTAGGTGATTTCGTAGTTGTCGGGCCGCGCGCCGTATTGCTCGATGTGATTGCTCCGGCTGGCCAGCGGCTTGACGTCGTTGTCCGGCAGCACCGAGGCGTCCGAATGAACCACGGTATGGTTGTGCAGCTCGCTCTCGTAACGGATCGCCGACAGCAGCCAGCCCTCCAACAGGGTCGGGTTGTCGAGGATCATCAGCGTCTGGTTCGCGTTGCAGGCGAAGACCACGTCGTCGAACGCCTCCGCCCTGCCGTCCTCGTCCTCCACGACCACGCCGGACGCACGCCGGTAGACCTTTCGCACCGGCCGGTCGAGATCGATCCTGTCGCGGAAGCCGGCGGACAATTCGTCGTAAATCCGCCGCGTGCCGCGTTCCCAGGTCTGCATCGGCGTCGCGGTCTCGATATCGAAGAACTCCAGATACCGCGCGAACAGCGACGCCGGCATGTCGAACACGTTGGTGGCCATCAGGAAGTTGACGAACATCGGCTTCAGGACCTGGTAGCGGAAATCGCCGGAGAACCGGCCGAAATCGAGCACCGTGCCCATGCTGACGTAGTTGAACGGGTTGAGGGCGTTGAGCGCCCTGGACCGCGTCCGGTTGAGCCGGCCGAGCCGCTTGAGACGTTTCAGGAGCTTCTGGAATTTCGCGATTTCCGGCTGCAGCCGCCGCCTGATGTCGGAGTCGAAATCGTGCGCGTAGACGCCGCCGCGATACCTCACGCTGTAGCTGAACCGGGTGTCGACCAGCTCGATACCGTGCCGGCGCATCAACAGGACGATGTGGTGGTAGACCGAGGGGATGCAGGCGGTGACGGAGATGTCGAAGGGTATCGAGCTGCCGTCGTCCTGCGGCATGTCGGCGGTGATCGCATTGCCGCCGACCCGGCTCTCCGCTTCGAACAGCCTGAAGTCGAAGCGGTCGGGGTGCCGCGCGAGCGCCCAGGCCACGCCGAGACCCGAGATGCCCCCGCCGACAATGGCGATCCGTCTCGGCATCGCCGGGCCCGGCCCGGCTCTAGCGCACCCGCTTCAGCGCCGTCCGGGTGAAATCGCCGAGGTCGAGGTCGGTGCCGAACTCGTAGTCCGACCAGTGCAGCACGGTGCTCTTGCCCGTGAGATGATTGTTCATCGTGATCTTGCCGCCGCGCCAGAACCGGTCGAGGTATTTCTCGTAATCCTCCACCGCCATGGTCTTGAGATGCGCGCCCCGGCGGTCGAAGTACTGGATCTTGATGCTGCGAAGCTCCTTCTTGTCGAGCCAGACCAGCTGCCTGGAATACCCCGAATCCTTGCTCAGCGGGATACGCTCCAGGACGCTGCACCGGAGGTCGCCGCAGGCCTCGTCGCGCAGGAAGCGGTGCCTGAATTTCTCGACCTCGACGGCGCCCATGTCCTCGTAGGAGAATTCGCTGCCCATGAAGGAGCCGGACTGTTTCGACGAGCTGATGCGCTTGACCCGCTTCAGGGCGGGAAGATAGAGCCACTGCTCGTCCGGTCCGTCCTTGTGGGCGTGGACCAAGAACCCGGTTCCCCTGACATCGCGCGGGCGGTCGAATACGAAGATGGTGCGGTCGCCGTCGCCCTCGACCTCGATGGTCTTGAGCCGGACTTGCCGACGGCTTTCCTGCCCCCGCTTGGTGCGCAACACCATGGTCAGGTTGGCGGTGAAATTGCCGAAACCCTTCTGGCGCTGGCGGGATTCGGTGGCGATCTTTCGCCCGGCTTCCTCGGCGTCGCTGTCCGCGCGGACGGCCGAAGGCTCGGCCGTCCAGGCAAAGACGGCGGCCAGGATGCCGCACCACAGCGGCATCGGGTGGGGGAGCGAGGCGCGAATCACCGTTTCCTCCTGTGCTTCGCCTTCACCCAAAGTGCTTCGCGCATGGTAGCACGATTCCCGCCCGACCGGCGTGCGACATTGCGCCATGCGGCCCGTCTATTCGGCCTCGCGCCGCAGCCGTTCCCTGATCTGCGCGCTGGTCTCCCGCGCCCCGTCGAGCGCCATCAGGAGCGGCGGCAGGAGCAGGAAATCCGCCAGCAGGGCGACGATCACCGTGACTCCCACCAGCAGGCCGAGCGCCTGGTTGGTCGCCATCCCCGAGGCGCCGAACACCAGGAATCCCAGCGCGAACACGACGGTGGTCGCGAACAGCGCCTTGCCCACCGTGCGGAACGCCGATTGAACCGATTCCGAGGGCAGCAGCCCGCGCTTCCTGCCCTCGACGTAGTTGGTCATGAAGTGGATCGTGTCGTCGACGATGATGCCGAACGCGATCGCGGTGACCACCGAGGCGGCGACCCCGACCTCGCCCACCGCATACCCCCACAGGCCCATCGCCATGGCGGCCGGGACGAAATTGGGGATCAGGGTGATCAGGCCGAGACGCACGCTCCTGAACACGAAGAGCAGGAGCAGCGAGACGATGGCCATCGCCGTCACGGTGCCGATCAGCATGCCCTCGATGTTGCGCTGGATCGAACGCGCCCCGACCACCGCGACGCCGCTGGCCTGGGTCGCCATTTCGGGCGCGTTTTGCCGGAACCAGCCCTGCGCGCGCTCGTCGAGCGCGATCTTCTCGCTGGTCGACAGGCTCTTGAGCACCACCGTCAGCCGCGTCGACGACCGGTCCACGTCGATCAGGTTGTTGAGGTCGCGGCCGACCGGCAGGGACAGCTCGTAGAGCAGCAGATACTGCGCGGCGAGATCGGAGCTCTCCGGAATCCTGTAGAACGCCGGATCGTCGCCATGCAGGTTCTTGTTCAGCCGCTTCAGGATGTCGGCGATGCCGGACACATGGGCGATTTCGGGCTGGGACCGGAACCATGCGGACAACGCATCGACCTTGCCGAGATAGCCGACATCCGTGATGCCGCCCTCCCGCCCCGCGCCGAGCGAGTACTCGTAGGTTTCCACGCCGGTGAAGTTCTCGCTTATGAAGTCGGTGGACCGGCGGAACTCGTAGCTCTCGTCGAGCAGCTCGAGCCAGTTCTCCTTGAGTTCGATCCGCGAGATACCGGCAACCAGCACGACCACCAGGAAGCCGAAGCAGACCAGCAGCGTCGTGTGGCGGGAAACCACGAACCGCCCCAGGAGATCGAAGACATCGGATCTCCCGGCGCGCGGCGGCCGGGCACGCATCGGCAGGATCGACAGCAAAACCGGCAGCAGGGTCACCGAATAGATGAAGGCGCACAGCGCGCCGAACGCAACCATGTTGCCCATCACCTTGAACGGCGGCATTTCGGCGAAATTCAGGCTGAGGAAACCGATCGCGGTGGTCAGCGACGTCAGGAAGACGGGCCACGAATTGACTTCCAGGGAGTGTGCGGTCGCCTGTCGGCGGTCCATGCCCTGGCGCAGGCCCGCGTACATGCCCTCGATGATGTGAACGGAATGCGCGACGGTGACCGCCATCAGCACGAACATCGCCGCGGCGCTCTCGCCGAACAGCTTCATTCCCGTCCAGCCGATGAAGCCCATCGCGGAAAGGATGACGACGACCATCATCACGACGATCGCCACTGTCCCCCAGATCGAGCGCAGCAGGATCACGGCGACGACCAGCATCGTCGCGAGCGCGATGGGGGCGAGGATCGCCATCTCGCCGTCGATCGCGTCGCGCATCGCCCGATTGAGGACGAGTTCGCCGGTCATGTGGTAGTCGACGTTCGAGAACTTCTCCCGCGCCTTGGCGGCGGTGTCATGGAGGAAATCGGTGACCTCGATCCTGCCCTGCTGCCGGTTGTCGGGCAGCGCGACGCTGACGACCAGCCCGGCGACGCGGCCGTCGCGGGAAACGAAGCGTCCGGCGACCTCCTCCGTGGCGAGGGCGACGCGCTCGATCCGTTCGATGTCCTGATCCGTCAGCGCGCCCGCCTCGTCGATCAGCGGTTCGACGATCAGCTCGTCCTCGCGGCCTTCGCTGTGGGTGTAGTTGGTGATCGAATCGACGCGGGTGACATAGGGCGTTTGCCACAGCCGCTCGGTCAGATCCTCGATGGCGACCAGGGTTTCGCGCGTGAAGATGGTGCCGCTTTTCGGCGCCACCGCGACCAGCGCCGCGTCGGACAGGGCGTAGGTGTCTTCCAGCCGCTCCAGCGCGACGATATTCGGGTCGTCCTTCCCGAAGTGGTTCCGCACGTCCACGTCGACCGCGACGATTCGCCCGGCGCCCGCGGCGAGGGCGGCCATGAAGACGAGCGAGAGCAGCATGGTCAGCCATCGCCGACCCATGACGAGCGCGATGAAGGATTCCATTTTCATGCGGATGAACCAGCCCGTGAGCAGGCTCCGAACATAGCATTTCCCGGCCGATTCGCCACCGGCAATCCCCCGCGGCGCGCGGGCTCGCGCCGATGAAACGGCTCCCGCCCGGCGCCGGTGCCGCGGCGTCTGGCCGCTGGCCGATGCGAACCGGGTTGGGCTATGATGCCGGCCGGCAGACACGCGCGCCGTCGGTCGCCGCGTGCTTCTCACCCACCGTGCCCGGTCACGATGCGGAGGGCAGTCCGATACCCCGTCAGCACATGCCGTCGCGCAACCCGGGCTGACCGACCCTGCCATGGAGCTGCCTCGACAGGGACGCGCATCCCCGCGGGACGCGACCGGGGATCGTCGCACAGACGATGGCGACGCCCGCCTCTTTCCGTTTCCCGAGGGATGGTATTTCGTCGCCGACCGCCGATCCCTGGCGAAAGAAGGACTGATTCAGAGGCAGTGGCTCGGGCAAGACATCGTCGTCTGGTCCGACGGCGCGGGGGCGGTCTGCGCGGCCCGCGCGGTGTGCCCCCATCTCGGCGCCTCGCTCGGTCCCGCGGCCGGCGGGCGGGTGCGCGACGGCCGCCTCGTGTGCCCGTTTCACGGCTTCACCTACGACGTCCGCGGCGCCTGCGTCGCGACCCCCTTCGGCCCGCCGCCCCCGTCGGCGAAGCTGACGGTCTTCGAGACCCGGGAAATCCTCGGCCTCGTCTTCGCCTGGTGGGGCATCGGCGGACGCCCGCCGCGATGGCGCCCTCCCCAGGAGCCCCCGGGGGGCGGCGGGGGGGGGGGCGTGGGGGGCCCCCCCGCCGCAATGGCGCCTTCCCGAGGATCCGCCGGCGGGAGACGGGTGGGGCGGCCAGGATATCCGCACGATCCGGTTTCCCGGCCACCCGCAGGAGACCACCGAGAACTCCGTGGACCTCGCCCATCTGCGCTACGTGCACGGCTACGACGCCGTGAAGCCCGTCGGAGAGACCACGGTGGACGGCGCGTATCTCCTGACCCGCTTCGACTTCAAGCGCCGCCGGCGCATCGCCGGGTTCACCGACCTGATCTACGACATCTCGGCGACCGCCCATATCCACGGGCTGGGCTATTCGTTCGTCGAAGTCGTCGAGCGCACGATCGGCATGCATTCCCGCCTTTGGGTGCTCGCCACACCGGTCGACGGCGAAGTCATCGACCTGGTCCTGGTCTCGCAGATGCGGGAGCTGCGCAAGCCCAAGCGGCCGATCTCCGGTCTCGGTTTCCTGCCGGTGAAGCTGCGCACCAGGCTGATGAGCCGGATCCTGAGTTCCTCGCAGGAGAGGGACGTTCGCCAGGATGTCACGATATGGGGAAACAAGAGATACCGTCCGCGTCCGAGTCTGTCCCGTTCCGACGGCGAGATCGGCAGGTATCGGCGCTATTGCAGGCAGTTCTATCCGCGCGACTGCGACGGCGGTTAGCCCGCAGACGGGCCGGCGATTTGCAGGGACACGCAGGCAGGGGAAGCCGAAGGGACGGCGCGGCGATTTCGAACCGCAACGCATTTGGAAGGGACTATTGACCCATGAGCGAAATCACGCTCGGCATCGAAGAGGAGTTGATGATCGTCGATCCGCGTTCGCGCGACGTGGTTGCGGATCCCGACGAGGGGATCATGGCCCGCGCCGTCGAGCTGGCGGGCGAGCACAAGGTGGTCAGCGAATTCATGCGTTCGCAGATCGAAACCAATTCGCGGGTGTGCGGCTCGGTCGCGGAGGTTCGGCAGAGCCTCAAGGAGACGCGGCGCTGCGCCATCGAGGCCGCGCGCGAGCACGGCGCGCGGGTGATCGCGTCCTCCACCCACCCCTGGGCCAGGTGGCAGGAGCAGCAGGTCACGCAGAAGGAGCGCTACCAGCGCGCCGAGATCGACTTCCAGGACACCGTGCGGCAGTTCTTCATCGGCGGGATGCACATCCATGCCGGGTTCGGCGACGACGACCGCAGGATCGCGGTGATGCACGCGCTGCGCGGCTATCTGGCGCTGTTCCTCGTGCTCTCCTGCTCGTCCCCGTTCCACGGCGGCCGGCTGACCGGGCTGAAATCCTACCGCCAGATGGCGATCGGCGCGCTGCCGCGAACCGGGACGCCGCCGGCGATGCGCACGCGCGCCGACTACGACGCCGTGGTGGCGCGCTACGAGGCGATCCGGGCGATCGAGGACGGCAGCGAGCTCCGCTGGGACATCCGCCCGTCGGCGAGCTACGCCACCATCGAGCTCAGGATCTGCGACATCTGCCCGAGGATCGAGGACGCGGTGGCCATCGCGGCGCTCTATGCCTGCCTGATCCGCAACATGAACGCGCGCCTCGACGCCGGCGAACGTCTCCAGGAGGCGCCGACGGAATCGGTGGACGAGGGGCGCTGGATCGCGCAGCGCTACGGCACCTTCGCCTTCCTGCCCCGCCCCGACGGGAAGGACGGCCGGATCGACGTGGCCGAACTCGCGGGCGAGCTCGTGGCGGCGCTCCGCGACGATGCCAGGGCGCTCGGCTGCGAGTCGGCGCTCGCGCGGGTCGAACACATCGTTGCCCTGGGCAACAGCGCCGACCGGCAGGAGGACGTCTACCGCCAGGCGATGCTCGACGGGGCGGACAGCGCCGAGGCGCTGCGGGCGGTGGTCGATTCGGTCATCGCCGAGACCGAGCGCGAAGACGCGTCCGCGTCCGCGCCGGCGGAAGAGACGGAGTCAGGATGACGGATGGCATGCAGGGCAAGACCTGCCTGGTGACCGGCGCCAACGCGGGCATCGGCAAGGAGGCGGCGCTCGGCCTCGCCCGGCTGGGCGCGACCGTGGTGCTGCTGTGCCGCAGCGAGGCCCGCGGCGGCGCGGCGCTGGCGGAGATCGAACGGCGCAGCGGCAACCGCGCGCTCCACCTGCTGGTTGCCGACCTCGCTTCGCAGCGCGAGATCCGCCGCGTGGCGGCCGAGTACCTGGAGCGTTTCGAGCGTCTCGACGTGCTGGTCAACAACGCGGCCGTGCTCGCCTGGCGGGAGCGCCGGCTCGGCGAGGACGGGCTGGAGCTCACCTTCGCGGTCAACCACCTGGCGCCGTTCCTGCTCACCGGCCTGCTGCTCGACCGGCTCCGGGCGAGCGCGCCGTCGCGCATCGTGACCGTGGCTTCGGGCGCGCACCGGAGGCAGGCGCTCGATTTCGAAGACTTGCAGAACGAGCGCGACTACTCTCCCTTCGACGCCTATTCCCGGTCCAAGCTGGCCAATGTGTACTTCACCTACGAGCTCGCGCGCCGCCTCGAGGGGACCGGGGTGACGGCCAATTGCCTGCACCCGGGCGTGGTCTCGACCGCCCTGTTCCGCGACATGAAATGGTGGCAGCGGATCGCCATCTGGCTCGGCCGCCCGTTCCTCCTGACACCCGCGCGCGGCGCCGACACGGCGGTCCATCTCGCCGCCTCCGCCGACGTCGCCGGCGTCACGGGGCGGTATTTCGAGAAGCGCGAGGAGGTCCGGTCCTCGCCCGCCTCATACGATGCCGCGCTCGCGCGGCGCCTGTGGGAGGCGAGCGAGGCGTTGACGGAGTCCCGGAGCTAGCCCGCACCCGCCCGCGAGCCGGCACGCCGCGCGAGCCACCACGCGGCCCAGACGGGCAGGCTCAGCACGGCCGCGGCGACGGCGATGGCGACGGGTCCGAGCAAGCCGGCGAAGAGCCCGGCCGCCACCGTGAGCGCGCCGAGCCCGACACCCGCCGACCACGCCGATTTCCGGTAGCCCCGCCGCCACAGTGCACGGCAGGCGAGCGCGAGCGGCAGGCCGCACGGCGCGACGACGACCAGGCTCGCCGCCGACATCACCAGCACGGTCAGCCAGGAGCCCGGCTCGGTCGGCGCTCCGAAGCGCAGCAGGGCAGAGGCGACGAACCCGGCCGGCAGCCAGAGCAGGGCGAGCGGCCAGAACCCGCATCGCCCGGCGATCCCCCGTCTCGCGGTATCCACCGGGTCCGCGCTCCCGTCAGCCCTGGGCCTGGGCGTGCGCTTCCACCAGCCACAAATTCTTGTCGATGTCGCGCGAGACGCCGACGAACAGGTCTTCGGTATCGGCGTCGCCGATCTCCGCGGCCTCGGCGATCGCCCGGCGGACCCCCTTGCCGAACGCGGCGAGCGCCGCGCTCGCCGCCTCCACGTGATCGGCGCCCGCCAGAATCTCCAGGGGATATTCGGGCAGCGCCGAGGCGGACGCCGCCACCCTGGCCGTGCCGCGCGCGGTGCCGCCCAGCGCCGTGATCCGCTCCGCCATGTCGTCGACATGGGCCCGCACGGCGTCGTGGACGGAGTCGAAGAGCTCGTGCAGCGCGATGAAGCCGGGGCCCTTGACGTTCCAGTGGGCCTGCTTCATCTGACTCGACAGATCGACGGCGTCGGCCAGCCGGGCGTTGAGGAGATCGATCGTCGCCGCGCGCAGGTCGTCCGGGATGTCGATCTTCGTCCGGTGCAGTGTCCGGGGCATGTTGGGCCTGCCTTTCTTTTAGAACGATTCCAAATATGGCGATTTGCGCCGCGAATTCAAGAGGGGAGGCGTGGGAGAGGCCGGTAGGTCGGGCCCTGTTTTCCTCCTCGGCGGCGGGTTGTCCCGGGGCCGGGGGTGTTCCATGATTTCCGATCAGGACATGCACAGCCATACACATGTCGGCGCCGGGCAGGGCGGCAACGCGCGGCGCATCTTCTGGGCGCTGCTGCTGACCGGCGGCTTCATGGTGGTCGAGGTCATCGGCGGCGTGATCTCGGGATCGCTCGCGCTGCTTGCCGACGCCGCCCACATGCTGGTCGATACGGTGGCTCTCCTGTTCGCCTGGATCGCCTTCCGGGTGAGCCGCCGCCCCGCCGATCGCGCGCGCACCTACGGCTATCACCGCTTTCCGGTTCTCGCCGCCTTCGCCAACGGCGTCGGACTGTTCTTCATCGTCGCCTGGATTTACGTCGAGGCTGCCGGGCGGCTAGCCGCGCCCAGCGCGGTTCTCGCCGGGCCGATGCTGGCCGTCGCCGGCGTCGGGCTCGCCGTCAACATTGCCGCCTTCGCGATCCTGCACGGCGCCGATCGAAGCAACCTCAATGTCCGCGGCGCCCTCCTCCACGTACTGGGCGACATGCTCGGCTCAGCCGCGGCGGTCGCCGCGGCGGTGGTGATCCTGACCACCGGTTGGACGCCCATCGATCCGCTGCTGTCGATCCTGGTCGGGCTGCTGGTGCTGCGCAGCGCATGGTTCCTGGTGAGGGACGCAGCCCATGTGCTGCTCGAAGGCACGCCCGAGCGGCTCGACGTGCGCGAAATCGGCCCCGATCTGGTCTCGCATCTCGCGGTCGTCGAGGACGTGCATCACGTGCATGCCTGGTCGCTGTCGCAGGAACGGTCGCTGCTCACCCTGCACGCGAGGATCGCCGACGGCGCCAGCCCCGATGCTGCGGTCGCCGCGATCCAGGACCGGCTCGCCGAGCGCTTCGACATCCGACACGTCACCGTGCAGATCGAGATCGAAGGCTGCACCGACGAACCCGTCCCGGCGCCCGGCTGAACGCGCCGCAAGCCCTTCGGTTCAGCGCGGTCTCCGGTGCCCGAACCGGGTGACGATGAAGAGCGCCAGGGCCGCGACCACGATCGAGGGGCCGGACGGCGTGTCGAGGCCCGCCGAGGCGAGCAGCCCGGCGGCCACCGCGAGCACGCCTGCGGCCGCGGCGCCCGCCGCCATGCCTTCCGGGCTTGAGGAGAAGCGGCGGACCGTCGCCGCCGGGATGATCAGCAGGGCGACGATCAGCAGGACGCCCACGATCTTGATCGCAGCGGCGATCACCGCCGCCAGCAGGATGCCGAATATCAGCCGCGCGCGGTCCGGCCGCAGCCCGGCGACCGAGGCCATGTCGGCGCTGACGGTCGTCGCGAGCAGCGGGCGCCAGATCCAGCGCAGGACGGCCAGGGCGAGCACGCCGCCAATCCAGATCACGGCGAGGTCGACGCGCGACACCGCGAGCAGATCGCCGAACAGCAGCGCATGCAGGTTGAGGCGCATCCCGGGAAAGAAGGACAGGATGACCAGGCCGAGGGCGAGCCCGCCATGCGAGAGCAGGCCGAGCAGGGTGTCGGTCGGCAGCGTGTCGCGCCGTTCGAGATAGAACATCGCCAGCACGACCGTCGCGGCGACGGCGAAGATGCCGACCGCGAGGTTGAGGTCGATCAGGATGGCGAGGGCGACACCGAGCAGCGCCGAATGGGCCATCGTCTCGCCGAAATAGGCGAGCCTGCGCCAGACGATGAAACACCCCGTCGGCCCGGTGACCAGAGCGAGGCCGATCCCGGCGATCAGGGCGCGGGTCAGGAAGTCGTCCAGCACGGCTCAGCCCCGCTCGTCATGCTCATGCGGCAGGAGGACCACCACGTCGTCGCCGGTCGCCATCGCCCGCTCCAGATCGTGCGAGATCAGCAACACCCCGCAGCCGAGGTCGGCGCGGATGCCTTCGATCAGTTCGTGCACCACATCCGCGCCCGCGATATCGACCCCCTGCGCCGGCTCGTCGAGGACCAGCAGGTCGGGGCGGTGGATCAGCGCCCGCGCCAGCAGCAGCCTCTGGAACTCGCCGCCCGACAGGGTGGTGACCGGCGGATTGCCCAGCCGTTCGAGGCCGACGGCGTGGAGCGCCGCGTCGATGTCGCGCGCGGCGAACCGGCCGGTCAGGGTCATCAGGCGGCGCAGCGTCAGGGGCAGGGTCGCGGTCAGCGCCAGCCGTTGCGGCACATAGCCCACCTCGATCGAGGGCGAGCGCTCGACGATCCCCTCGTCGGTCGCGATCAGCCCGAGCACGGCTCGCGCGCATGTCGACTTGCCGGCGCCGTTGGCGCCGATGAGAAAGACCAGCTCGCCCCGGCTCACCGTGAGGTCGACATGCCGGACGATCCAGCGTTCGCCGCGGCGCACGCCGATGCCCCGGGCCGCGACGAGAGTCGCGGCGTCGCCGATCCCCGCGCCCGTCATGCGCACCGCCTCGCCGGTATCGGACAAGCGAAGGCGGGGAAAGTCAGGCATCGGCCGGTGGGCATCGCGTCGGTTCGCTCGAAGGGCGGTAATTTCCACTACGAACGCGCGCGCGATCCTCGTCGCTGGACGCTCACGCACCTCTGACTGTACAAGCGAAGAAGCCACGCGCAAGGCGGCCCAGCCCATAGAAGACAATCATTGGAGCTGCTTCCATGAATGTCACTGCCTCCATCCCTCTACCCATCCGGCCCGCACTGGCCGCCGGCGCGATCGCGGTCGGCGCGGTCGCCACCGTTTCCGCCGCGTCCGCCGACATCCGGGTGGTGGCCTCGATCAAGCCGGTTCACTCCCTGGTGAGCGCGGTGATGGCCGGGACGGGCGAGCCCCGCCTCCTGATGCGGGGGAGGGCCTCGCCGCACACCTTCACCCTGCGCCCGTCCGACGCCGCCGCCCTCGCGGAGGCCGATGTCGTTTTCCTGATCGACGAGTTGATGGAGACGTCGCTCGCCCGCTCGGTCGAGGCGCTTGCGGGCAAGGCGCGCGTGGTTGCCCTGGCCGACGCGAAGGGGCTGGTCCGCAGGTCGCTCCGCGAGGGGGGCGCTTTCGAGGCCGACTCCGAGCGCGACCATGACGACGGCCACGATCACGGCACGTTCGACATGCATGTCTGGCTCGACCCGGTAAACGGCCGGGCGATGGCGCGCGCGATCGCCCGCGCCCTGTCGCAAGCCGATCCCGCCAACGCCGCCAGCTACGACGCCAATGCGCGCGCGCTGGTTCCCAGGCTCGACGCGTTGACCGGGCAAATCTCCGCGGAACTCGCCCCGGTTCGCGGCAAGCCGTTCGTCGTCTACCATGACGGGTACCGGTATTTCGAGGACCGCTTCGGCCTCAAGTCCGTCGGTTCGGTGGTGGTCAGCCCGGAGCGGTCGCCGGGCGCCAAGCGGCTTCGACGGCTGCGCGCGAAGATGCGCGAGTTCGACGTCGCCTGCGTGTTCGCCGAACCCCAGTTCAACATGCGGATCGTCGATGTCGTCCTCGAGGGCAGCAGGATGAGATCCGGGGTGGTCGATCCCCTGGGCGCCGACATCGAGGACGGGCCCGAGCTGTATTTCACGCTGCTGCGCAACATGGCCGCCGCGTTCAAGGGCTGCCTCGCGCCGGGCTAGCCCCGGGACCGTCCCCCGCGCACCGGGACGAGCAGGCTGGCTGCGAATATCGCGCTAGCGACCAGCACGATGGCCGGTCCCGCCGGAACGTCCCATTGCAGCGAGCCGAACAGCCCGGCGACCACGGCGACGATGCCGATCGCGGTCGCGGCCACCGCCATCCCCTCGGGCGTCGCTGCAAGGCGGCGCGCGGCGGCCGCCGGGACGATCACCAGCGCCACCACCAGCAGCATGCCGACGATCTTCATCCCCACCGCGATCACCGCGGCGACCAGGAACAGGAGCAGGAGGCGGACCCGCTCCACCGGCACACCTTCGACCGCCGCGAGATCCGGGTCGACGGCGAGCGAGAGGAGGTTGCGCCACTGCCAGGCGATGACGGCGACGACGACGGCAGCGGTCAGGAAGATCAGCCAGAGGTCGGCCGCGCTCACCGCGAGGATGTCGCCGAACAGGTATCCGATCAGATCGACCCGCAGACGTTCCATGAACGCGACCGCGGCCAGCCCCGCCGCGAAGAACGCGTGGGCGAGAACCCCGAGCAGGGCGTCGACCGACAGGTAGCGCTGGCGCTCCAGCAGCGTCAGGCACCCGGCCAGCAGGGCACAGACCGCGAAGACCGCCAGGATCGGCTCGATGTCGAGCAGGAACCCGAGCGCGATCCCCAGCAGCACCGCATGCGCCAGCGCCGCGCCGAAATAGGCCATGCGCCGCCACACCACGAAGCAGCCCACCGGCCCCGCCGCCAGCGCAGCCCCGATCCCGCCGCCCAGCGCGCGCAGGAAGAAGTCCTCCATCAGGGGCGGTCGGCGGGAGGCGCCGCTTCCTCCGGCGCGCCCGGCTCCATGGTCAGGGGCTCGCCGAGCGCGTCGTGGCGGTGATCGTGCAGGTGGCGATAGACCGCCAGCGTGTCCGACAGATGCGGGCCGTAGAGCGAGATGAACCCGGGGTCGCGCAGCACCGCCTGGGGCCGGCCCGTGCAGCAGACATGCCCGTTGAGGCAGACCACCGTATCGGTGGCGGCCATCACCAGATGCAGGTCGTGCGAGACCAGCAGCACGCCGCAGCCATAGCGATCCCGGATCGTCGCGATCAACCGGTACAGCTCGCTCTGGCTGGTCAGGTCGACGCCCGCCAGCGGCTCGTCGAGCACCAGCAGCCCCGGCTCGCGCAGCATCGCCCGGGCCAGCAGCACGCGCTGCAACTCCCCGCCCGAGAGGTCGGCCAGCGGGTCGTCGATGACCCCGCCCGCACCCACCTCATCGAGCATCGCATCGAGCTTTTGGCGGGACGCCGGCGCACCCAGGGTGAGGAACCGCCGCACCGTCATCGGCATGATCGGATCGCGCAGGATGTGCTGCGGCGTGTAGCCGATGCGCAGCCCGGGCGCGCGGACCACCTCCCCCGAATCCGGCCGGATTATGCCGAGGATCGCGCGGACCAGCGTCGACTTGCCGGCGCCGTTGAGCCCGACCAGGGTGACGATCTCGCCGGCATGGACGACAAGGTCTACGCGGTCCAGGACGGTCCGCCGTCCGAAGTTGAGCGACACGCCGCGCGCCGCGACCAAGGGCGGGGCGTGCAACGGATCGCCGGACGATGCGGAAATCATGGGGAAAACCTATCAGCGCGCGGTCCCGCGCGCCACGTCCGGGCCTCAGGCGGCGATCGACCTGTCCGACGGGCCCGTGTCGAAGGCGAGCCCGTCTCCGCCCCGGGCGACGCGCACGGTCTCCCCGTCCTTGACCTTGCCTTCGAGGATCAGGGTGGCGAGCGGGTTCTGCAGGCTGCGCTGGATCGCCCGCTTGAGCGGCCGCGCGCCATAGGCGGGATCGTAACCCTGCTCGGCGAGCCAGGCCTTCGCGTCCTCGGCCACGTCGAGCCCGATATTGCGGTCTTCCAGCAGCCCGGCGAGCCCGGCGAGCTGGATGTCGACGATCGCTTCCATGTGGTCGCGCCGGAGCCGGTGGAATATCAGCATCTCGTCCAGCCGGTTGAGGAATTCGGGCCGGAAGGCGGCGCGCGCGATCTCCATCACCCTGTCGCGCGAGTCCGCCGCGTCCTCGTCCTCCGCCCGCGCGGCCAGCACCTCGCTGCCCAGGTTGGAGGTGAGCACGATCAGCGTGTTGCGGAAATCCACCCGCCGCCCGTGGCCGTCGGTCAGGCGGCCCTCGTCGAGCACCTGGAGGAGGATGTTGAACACGTCGGAATGGGCTTTCTCGACCTCGTCGAACAACACCACCTGGTAGGGCCGCCGGCGCACCGCCTCGGTCAGCGACCCGCCTTCCTCGTACCCGACATAGCCCGGCGGCGCGCCGATCAGCCGGGCGACCGAGTGCTTTTCCATGAACTCCGACATGTCGATGCGGACCATCGCCGCCTCGTCGTCGAACAGGAACGCCGCCAGCGCCTTGGTGAGCTCGGTCTTGCCGACCCCGGTGGGGCCGAGGAACAGGAACGAGCCGAGCGGGCGGTTGGGGTCCTGCAACCCGGCGCGGGCGCGGCGGACGGCATTGGCGATCGCGGCCACGGCATCCTCCTGGCCGACCACCCGGCGGGCGAGCGTCTCCTCCATCGCTATCAGCCGGTCGCGCTCGCCCTCCAGCATCTTGTCGACGGGAATACCCGTCCAGCGCGACACCACGGCGGCGATATCGCCGTCGGTGACCTCTTCCTTGAGCATCCGCCTGTCGCCGTTCCCGGGCTCCGCCTCGGCCTCCGCGAGGCCGCGCTCCAGCTCGGGGATCAGCCCGTAGGCGAGTTCGCCGGCGCGCGCGAGGTCGCCGCTCCGCTGCGCCGATTCGAGCTCCGACCGCGCCTGGTCGAGCCGTTCCTTCAGCTTCTGGCTCTCCGCGATCTTGTCCTTCTCGCGGGTCCACAGAGCGGTCAACCCGGTCGCCTGCTCCTCGAGCTCGGCCAGCTCGCGCTCCAGAACCGCCAGCCGCGCGCGCGCCGCCTCGTCGTTCTCCTTGCCCAGCGCCTCGCGCTCGATCTTGAGCTGGATGATGCGGCGGTCGAGCTCGTCGATCTCCTCGGGCTTGGAATCGACCGTCATCCTGAGGCGGGACGAGGCCTCGTCCACCAGGTCGATCGCCTTGTCGGGGAGGAACCGTTCGGTGATGTAGCGGTTGGCGAGCGTCGCCGCGGCGACGATGGCGCCGTCGGTGATCCGGATGCCGTGGTGAAGCTCGTATTTCTCCTTGAGCCCGCGCAGGATCGAGACCGTGTCGGCGACCGTGGGCTCGGTGACGAAGACCGACTGGAAGCGCCTGGCGAGCGCCGCGTCCTTCTCGACATGCTTGCGATGCTCGTCCAGCGTGGTCGCGCCGATGCAGTGCAGTTCGCCGCGCGCCAGCATCGGCTTGAGCATGTTGGACGCGTCCATCGCCCCTTCCGCCGCCCCCGCGCCGACCAAAGTGTGGAGTTCGTCGATGAAGACGATGATGGCGCCTTCCGCCGCCCTGATTTCCTCGAGCACCGCCTTCAGGCGCTCCTCGAACTCGCCGCGATACTTGGCGCCGGCCACCATGGCGCCGAGGTCGAGCGCCATCAGGCGCTTGTCGCGCAGCGGCTCCGGCACGTCCCCGTTGACGATCCGCTGGGCGAGGCCTTCGACGATCGCCGTCTTGCCGACGCCGGGCTCGCCGATCAGCACCGGGTTGTTCTTGGTGCGCCGCGCCAGCACCTGGACGGTACGGCGGATCTCCTCGTCGCGCCCGATCACCGGGTCGAGCCTGCCCGACTCCGCCTGTTCGGTGAGGTCGGTCGCGTAGCGCTTGAGCGCGTCATAGGCCTGTTCGGCGGTGGCGCTGTCGGCGGCGCGGCCCTTGCGCAACCGCTCGATCGCGGCGTTGAGCGATTGCGGCGTCACGCCGCTCGCCCGCAGGATGTCGGCCGCGCTCGTGCCCTTCGCGAGCGCCGCGCCGAGCAGCAGGCGTTCGACCGTGACATAGCTGTCGCCGGCCTTGTCCGCGGCCTCCTGCGCCGCCGAGATGAGTCGCGACGCCTCGGTCGTCAAGTAGAGCTGGCCGTCCCCGCCCTCGACCCTGGGCAGCTTGTCGAGCGCTGCCTCGGTGCGCGCGAGCGCCTGCCCGGGATCGCCCCCGGCGGCCTGGATCAGCCCCGCGCACAGACCCTCGCGATCTTCCAGCAGGACCTTGAGAACATGTTCGGCGGCGAGGCGCTGGTGCAGGCGGGCGGCAGCCTGGGCCTGGGCCGCTTGCACGACCCCGCGCGCCCGTTCGGTGAAACGGTCGAAATCCATCTGCTGCAACTCCGGTTACAGACATTGCATCTTGCGCCCCCTGCGACAGGCGGGCGTGTGAGCGGACCCCTCGGGCATCCGCTCGACAATGACTATATGGAAACGCCGCGCAGACCCTGCAAGGCCCGCGATCCCGCGGAGGTGCGGCCGCGCGCTACTCCCGGGACTGCGGCTCCTGGGGCGGGGTTTCCGGCGCAGCCTGCGGCGACAGCCCGTTCTGGGGCGGCTGTTCGGCGTCCGCCGCGCTCCCGTTGGAGGCCTCGGCGACCGGCTGGCGCGGCTCGGCGCCGTTGCTGTCGGCCTTGGCTTCGTGCTGGGCGTTCTGGCGATGCCCCTGGGCGTTGCGGTCCTCGCCGCCGCCATTGGCCGTCATCACCCGGTAATAGTGCTCCGCGTGCTGAAAATAGCTTTCCGCCGTGATGCGGTCGCCCACGGAATGCGCGTCCCGCGCCAGCGCCAGGTATTTCTCCACCACCTGCTGGGCGTTACCCCGAACCTTTACCTCGGGACCGTTGCTCTCGAAGGTCTGTGACCGGGGATGCGAATTCTTGCGTCCTGTACGGCCGCGCAAACGCTTCGGATTGGATCCTTGTCTCATGGGTCCCACTTCTCTGTTCGAGCGAATGTCGTTCCCTCAGCTTTTCGCCCGGTCGCACCTCAAGGGAGCGGCGTCTTTCGACCCGGGCGGCGTGCTGTGGGGGTGCGCCTGGTTGCGGCCTGCAGTCTCGAGCCTTCGGCTTGCTGCTGTGCCCGTCGTTCAGGCTAGACCGCGAGCCCCGTCATTCCAACTATTATCTTGTCGACCCCATGTCGATCAACCCCGCCATGCGAAGCCAAGGCAGCGGACGATACCGCCGAGATCGGCCTCGAGGGCGAATCGCTCGAGTCCCACCCCCGCCATGATGGCCTCGACGGCGTTTTCCTGGCCGGCGCCGATTTCGACAAAGGCGGCGCCGGGGGGCGCGAGCCGCCGGGCGATCGCCGGCGCCATCCGGCGATAGGCGTCGAGCCCGTCCGCGCCGCCGTCGAGCGCCGTTCTCGGCTCCCAGCGCGCGACCTCGGGTTCCAGCCGGTCTATCGCGGCGCGCGGAATATAGGGCGGGTTGCAGAGGACCAGGTCGAAGGCGCCCGCGAGCCCGGAGTCCCAATCGGTGGGGAGGAAAGTCGCGCGCCGCGAAAGGCCGAGCGCCGCGGCATTGCGCGCCGCCGTGGCGACCGCCCCCGCCGAGATGTCCGTGCCGACGCCCGCCGCGCCCGGCAGTTCGCCGAGCACCGCGAGAAGCAGGCATCCCGTGCCGGTCCCGAGGTCGAGCACCCGCAACGGCCCCGACCGGCCGGCGCACCAGCGAAGCGCCGCCGCGACCACCGTCTCGCTGTCGGGCCGCGGGTCGAGCGTGTCTTCGCCGACCGCGAATTCCAGGCTCCAGAACTCGCGTTTGCCGAGGATGCGCGACACCGGTTCGCGTTCGGCGCGGCGCGCGATCAAGCCATCGAATCGTTGCGCCCGCGCGGCTGCGACCGGCGCGCCGGGCGCCCGGATCAGGGCTTCGGCGGGTTGGCCGAGGGCCGCCTGGAGCAGAAGCCGCGCCTCGCCGCGCGGCGCTGCGATGCCGGCGCTTTCCAGCCTGTGCCCGGCCTCGCGCAGCAGCGTTTCGACGGTGCGGCTCAAGAGATCTCGGCGAGCCGCGCCGCCTGATCGTGGGTGGTGAGCGCGTCGATCACCTCGTCCAGCGCCTCGCCGGCGAGAATGCGGTCGAGCTTGTGCAGGGTGAGGCCGATGCGGTGGTCGGTGACCCGGCCCTGCGGAAAGTTGTAGGTCCGGATCCGTTCCGACCGGTCGCCGGAGCCCACCTGGGACTTGCGCTCGGCCGCGCGTTCGGCGTCCCGCGCCGCGCGTTCGGCCTGATAGAGCCTGGCGCGCAGCACCTTCATGGCCTTGGCACGGTTCTTGTGCTGCGATTTCTCGTCCTGCTGCGAAACCACGATTCCGGTCGGAACATGGGTGATCCGCACGGCGCTGTCGGTGGTATTGACCGACTGGCCGCCGGGACCCGAGGCGCGGAACACGTCGATCCGCAGGTCGCGCTCGTCGATCGCGACGTCGACCTCCTCGGCCTCGGGCAGCACGGCGACGGTGGCGGCCGAAGTGTGGATGCGCCCGCTCGACTCGGTCTCCGGGACGCGCTGGACACGATGCACCCCCGATTCGAACTTCAACCGGGCGAAAACGCCGCCGCCGGAAATCTCGGCGATCGCCTCCTTGAACCCGCCGATCCCGGTCTCGGTCGCCTGCATCAGCGCGAGACGCCAGCCGCGCAGCTCGGCATAGCGCTGATACATGCGGAACAGATCGGCCGCGAACAGCGCCGCCTCGTCGCCGCCCGTGCCGGCGCGGATTTCGAGGATCGCGTTCTTCTCGTCCGCCGCATCCCTAGGGAGCAGCAGGACTTTCAGCCGGTGTTCGTGCCCGGCGATGGTCTCCCTGAGGGCCGGCAGCTCGTCCTGCGCCAAAGCACGCATTTCGGCGTCTCCGCCCGCGTCGGCCATGATCTCCTCCAGCCCCTCCGCTTCGCGCTCCGCCGCGCGCAGCGCCCGGATCGCCTCGACCACCGGGGCCAGGTCGGAATATTCCTTGGAGGCCCGCACGAAGGCCTGGGTGTCCTCGTAGTCCTGGACGCTCATCTGCGCCGCCAGCTCCTCGTGGCGCTGCAGGAGCTGGTCGAGCTTCTCGTTCATCTCCACGGGCGGCCCCGCCGGTTCACGAGAGTCCCGCCAGCCGGTCGGCGAGGGCGGCGAGGGGAACCTCGTCCTGGGCTCCGCTGTCGAGGTCCCTCACCGTCGCCATGTCCCGGGCGAGCTCGTCCTCGCCGAGGATGACCGCGGCGCGCGCGTTGACCCGATCCGCGCGGCTCAGCCGGCGGCTGAGATTGCCGCGATAGCCGAGCTCGATGGCGAACCCGGCGCGACGCAGCCGGTCGGCGAGGACCAGGGTCTCCGCCTCCGCCCTCGGACCGATGGGGATCAGCGCGATCGGCCGCGGCGGCGGCTCCGGCGCGCCGGCCAGCATCGACAGCCGCTCGATTCCGCCGGCCCAGCCGACTCCCGGGGTTTCCGGCCCTCCCATCTGGCCGACCAGCCCGTCATAGCGTCCGCCGGCGATGACCGCGCCCTGTGCGCCGAGCGCGTCGGTGGTGAATTCGAACGCCGTATGGCAGTAGTAATCGAGCCCGCGAACCAGGCGAGGATTGACCGCGTAGGCGATCCCGAGACGGTCGAGCCCGTCCCGGACGGATGCGAAGAAATCGGCGGATTCCGCGTCCAGGCTGTCGCCCAGCGTCGGGGCTCCGGCGATGGCGGCGCGGTCGCCCGGGTTCTTGGAGTCGAGGATACGCAGCGGGTTGCGCGCGAGGCGGTCGAGGCTGTCCCGCGACAATTCGCCGCGCCGCGCCTCGAAGTAGTCGACCAGCAGCTCGCGGTATGCTGCCCGGCTCGCCGCGTTGCCGAGCGTGTTGAGCTCGAGCGTCACCTGTCCGGAGACGCCGAGCGCGTCCAGCGTCGCCGCCCCCAGCGCAATCGCCTCGATGTCGCCGAGCGGCTCCGCGACCCCGAGCAATTCGACGCCGATCTGGTGAAACTGGCGCAGCCGGCCCTTCTGCGGACGCTCGTAGCGGAACATCGGGCCGGCATAGAAGTACTTGAGCGGCATGTGCTGGGCGAGCCCGCCCGAAATGACCGCGCGCGCGACCCCGGCGGTGCCTTCGGGGCGCAGCGTGATTTCCGCGCCGCTGCGGTCCGCGAAGGTGTACATCTCCTTGGTCACGATGTCGGAGGTGTCGCCGAGGGTACGCTTGAACACCTCGGAGAACTCGAAGATCGGCGTCGCCATCTCGTGATAGCCGTAGCGCTCCGCCACCCCGCGCGCGGCATCCGCCACGCGCCGGAAGGCGCGAGCCTGCTCGGGCAGGAGGTCGTGGGTCCCGCGAACCGGCTGTAGTCTGGCCATGGCGGCTTGCGGCGGTCAGGTCGCAGCCGGGCGCGGACCGCGCCCGGAAAATGCGGTGGTTCGCTGTGTCATCTGCCGCGCCTCGCGCTCTCGGATTGGCGCCTTATAGCGCAGATCGACGAACCGCAAAAACCGACTCCGCCGCGCCTAGCGCCGCAGGCCGTCGAGTTCGATATCGCGCATTACCGCGCCCGGGGGGCCGAGCGGCGGCATCGCCTGCCCGTCGACCAGCACCTCCAGGCCGCCGGCATTTCCGGTGACCAGCGTAAGGCCCTGCTGCTGCGGTACGGCGTAGCTCTGACCTTGCCGAAGCAGGCCCGAATAAAGCGGCGGCGCGGTGCCCGACCGGATCTCGATCCAGCTGTCCGTCACCGCGCGCAGTACGAGGCCGCCGGGGACGGCCGCTGCGGCATCCGCCGGTCCCGTGCCGTCGCCCGCTTGTTCGTCGATCGCCGGGGGCGGTGCGGGCGGTCCGGGCAGTGCGGCCGCCACTGCCTGTGCCGGGGATTCGGGCTCCGCCTCCCCTGCCTCGGCTGCGTCCGCCGTCTCCGGTGCGGCCGGGTCGCCGGATCCGGGAGGCTCGGACGGGGAGACCGGTTGCGGGCCCGGTTCTGTCGTCGCGGTTGCGCCGGCCGGGGGCGCGGCCTGGAGATCCGGCTCGGGCGGCGGCGAGGGCTCTCGTATCGCCACGACCGTCGCTTCGGCCTCGATGCCGCTGGAGTCATCGCCGGCGCGGGCGCTCGGTTGGGGCGTCGGCGGCGACTCTTCCCTGGCCGGGCCGGCGGGCGGCGGGTCGGCGCCTCCCGCACCGGGCTCCTCGTCGAGCAAGCTGGCGAACCGCTCCGGCAGCGCCGCGACCCGTTCCATCGGATCGCCCTCGGTATTCGCCATGAAGTACCAGACGCCGTAGACCGCGATCGCGAGCAGAGCCGCCAGCAGCAGCACCGACCGGGTGGGAAGATGCCCCTCGTCGACGGGGGAGAACACCTGCAGCTCGCTGCGATCCGCGGTGCCGGCACGCGCGGTACGGAGGCGTTCCGCCAACTCCGCCCCGTCGAGACCGAGATAGTTGGCGTAGGTTCGCAGGAACCCGGTCTGGTAGGCGAGGCCCGGAAGGTCTTCGAATCGCCCGGCTTCGATCGCCTCGATATAGACCTGCCGGATGCGCAGGTCGCGCGCGACATGGGTCACGTCCCGTCCGAGGACGATCCTTGCTTCGCGCAGGCTCGCGCCGACCTCGGCTGGCTCGAAACCCAGCGAAATCTCCTCATCGAACATTTCGCGGCCGGCTCTCGCGATGGGTCCACCTCCACGCATGCCGTCGACGCCGCCCGCCGGGCCGCAGCGCTCACCCCGATGCGATCCCATGCGGATACGGCATCTCAGTATAGCGATGCGAGGCCGCGTTGAAAGACATGGATTCGGCTCGCCGGTGGCCGGATCTCACAGCTCCGCGAGCTCGATGCCGTGATCGATGGCGTAGTCCCGCAGGCGCTCCCGGATGCTGTGATCGGGCAGGCTCAGGAGCGTCTTCATGAAACCGGCGAGCGCGCCGGCGTCGAGGCCGTTGACCATCGTCTTGACCGCTCCGAGGGTGCCCGCCGGCGCGGACAGGCTGCGGAACCCGACGCCGATCAGCGCCATCGCCTCGATCGGGCGGCCGGCCATCTCGCCGCACAGGGAAACCGCCACGCGGTTCTCGGAGCATCGGCGCGCCAGGTTCTCCAGCACCGAGAGCAGGCCCGGAGAAAGCACGTCATAGCGGTCCGCCACGAGGGGATTGCCGCGGTCGACGGCAAAGAGAAACTGGAACAGGTCGTTGCTGCCGACCGACAGGAAGTCGACCTGGGGCAGGAGCGAATCCAGCTGCCACATCAGGCTCGGCACCTCCAGCATCGCGCCGACCTCGAGCGGTTCCGGCATGCGCCGGCCGCGGCTCTTCGCCCGCTCGATTTCGAGGTCGAGTATGGCGCGCGCCGCCTCGAACTCCGCGACCTCGGCGATCATCGGGAACATGACGCTCAGCGGGCGTCCGTCGCATGCCACGATGAGGGCGCGGAGCTGCTGGCGCAGCATGCTCGGCCGGTCGAGCGCGACCCGGATCGAACGCCAGCCCATCGCCGGGTTCTGGTCGGCGGAATCGCGGAAATAGGGGAGCTGCTTGTCGCCGCCGATATCGAGCGTGCGGAACCTGACCGGCCGTCCCGCGGCGCCTTCGAGCACCCGGCGATAGAGGTCGGTCTGTGCCTCGACGCCGGGTAGCTCGGACTCCAGCATGAACGGGATCTCGGTACGGTAGAGCCCGACACCGTCCGCCCCGCTCGCCTCCAGCGACTGCAGATCCATCAACAGCCCGGCGTTGACGTTGAGGCTGACACACACCCCGTCCTTGGTGACGGCCGGTTCGTCCCGCTTGGCGCTGTAAGCCGCGAGCCGGCGCTGGCGCACGGAGAAATACTCCGCCACCGTCTGCTGGATATCTTCCCCCGGCCGGACATAGACCTGGGAATGGTCTCCGTCCACGATCACCGGATCCATCGGGTCGACCTGCGACAGCGCCCCCTTGACCCGGCCCACCACCGGGATGTCGAGCGCCCGGGCGACGATGGCGACATGCGAATTGGCCGAGCCCTCTTCCAGGATCAGGGCCTTGAGCCGCTTGGGCGCATAGTCGAGGAGCTCCGCCGGGCCGATCGAATGGGCGACCAGCACCAGCGCCTCCGGCTGCTCCGCGAGATGCGCGGTGCGGACGTCGCCGGTCAGGTGGTGCAGCATCCGGTATGCCAGGTCCTCGAGGTCCGCCATCCGCTCGCGGAGATAGGGGTCGGTGATCTGGCGCATCCGGGCGCGGGTGTCGTCGAGCACCTTTTGCACGGCGGCCTCGGCGGTCAGACCGCCGTCGATCGCCTCGCGGATCCGGCGCAGCCAGCCCCGGTCCTCGGCGAACTTGCGATAGGCCCGGAGCACGTCCCGGTGCTCGCCAGGCCGGCCGAGCGCATCGAGCGTCAGCATGTCGTCGAGTTCGCTGTGCATCGAAGACAGGGCTTCCGCGAGCCGTCGGTGCTCGGCCGCCGGGTCGTCAGCGACGAGCTGGGGGATGCTGACCCGCGGGGTGTGGTGCACGGCCTCCCCGGTGGCGAGGCCTCCGTTGATCCGGACACCTTCGAGACGGATGGCGAGAACCGCGTTACCCTGCGCCGGCGCGGTCTCCACCGGGCTGACCAGCCCGCCCGAGGCGATCAGCTCGGCGATGATGACGGCGATCACCTCGAGCGTTTCGGCCTCCTCGTCGCTGTAATGCCGTTGCGCCCGGTTCTGCACCACCAGGACGCCGCGCACCCGCCCGCCGCGCAGGACCGGCACGCCGAGCAGGGAGTGGAAGGCCTCTTCCCCGGTCTCCGGCCGGTAGCTGAATTGCGGGTGGCTCTGGGCATCGGGAAGGTTGAGGGGGCGCGCGCGTGCCGCGACCTCGCCGACCAGCCCTTCGCCCACCCGGAGCCGGGTCAGGTGAACGGCCGTCGGGTTCAGGCCTTCGGTCGCGAACAGCTCGAGCGTTTCGCCGGCGCGCATCACGTAGATCGAGCAGACCTCGGCGACCATTTCCGCCGCCACCACCTTGACGATCTCGTCGAGGCGTTCCTGCGCCGAGCCGTCCCCCGCCATGATCGTCCGGAGGCGGCGGAGAGCCCGGCGATGTCCGCCAATGCCGGTCTGCGCCATCGAGGTCATCCCCCGCTCGATGCCCTCGCCTCGATGGCGGCGAGCGCCTGGTCGACCAGCTCGCCGATGATCTCGGCGGTGGGCTGCTCGCGGACCACCATGCCGACGCTCTGTCCGGCCATCAGCGAGCCCGATTCGATGTCGCCGTCGATCACCGCGCGGCGCAGCGCGCCGGCCCAGAAATGCTCGATCTCGAGCTGCGCCTCGTCCTGCGCCAGCTCGCCGGCGCGGACCTTGGCGATCGCCCGCTTCTGGGCTTCGACGAAGGCTTGCGTCCCCTTGTTCTGCAGCGCGCGCACCGGGGTCACCGGAAAATCAGGGTCGATCTGCACCGTGGTCACCGCGTCGCGCGCCGAGGCCCGGATGAAGGCGCGCTTGAAATCGGCATGCGCGATCGACTCGGTCGCGCAGACGAACCGCGTGCCGAGCTGACAGCCCGATGCGCCCAGCTCCAGATATCCCAGGATCGCGTCGCCGCGCCCGATACCGCCGGCGATGAACACCGGAACCTGGTCGAGATTGGGCAGGATTTCCTGCGCGAGCACGCTGGTCGCGACCGGCCCCACATGGCCGCCCGCCTCCGCGCCCTCGATGACGATCGCGTCCGCGCCGAGCCGCACCAGCCGGCGCGCGACCGCCAGGGTGGGGGCGAAGCAGAGCACTTTCGCGCCGCTCTCCTTGATCCGCGCGATCGCGGGGCCCGGCGGCAGCCCGCCGGCGAGGATGACATGCGATACCCGGTGGTCGCGGCAGACGTCGATCAGCGCGTCGAGCTCCGGATGCACGGTGATCAGGTTGACGCCGAAGGGCCGCTCCGTGAGGCGGTACGTCGCCTCGATCTCGGCGCTCAGCAGGTCGGGAGTCATTGCGCCGCAGGCGATCACGCCGAACCCGCCCGCGTTCGACAGCGCGGAGACCAGGTTGCGTTCCGACACCCAGGTCATCGCCCCGCCGAGGATGGCGTACTCGGCGCCGAGGAAAGCGCGGCCGCGCTGCCACAGGGCGTCGAGCCGCGCCCGCGCGGCGCGGCCGCCGGCCGACGATCTCTGCGGTTCGCGGGGCGCGGCTGCGCTCATGCGGTCTCGCCGTCGTCGAGCCCGTAGGCGGTGTGCAGCGCGCGCAGGGCGAGTTCGGTGTATTCCTCGGCCAGCAGCACGCTCACCTTGATCTCGGATGTCGATATTACCTGGATGTTGATGCCCTTCTCGGCCAGGGCGGTGAACATCTTCTGCGCGACCCCGGCGTGCGAGCGCATGCCGATTCCGATCACCGAGATCTTCACGACTTCCGGGTCGCCCTCGACGCGGCTGAAGCCGATCTTGTCGCGCGCCGCCTCGATCATGCCCAGCGCGCGATCGTAATCCGCCTGGGCGACGGTGAAGGTGATGTCGGTCTGCTGGCCGTCCGCCGACACGTTCTGGACGATCAGGTCGACATTGATGCTGGTCTCGGCCAGCGGGCCGAATATGCCGGCCGCGATCCCGGGGCGGTCGGGCACGCCGACGATGGTGACCTTGGCCTCGTCCCGCGTATAGGCGATGCCGCTGACGACTTGCTGTTCCACGTCCTCGTCCTCGTTGACCACGAAGGTGCCGGGCCCGTTCACGAAGCTGGACAGCACCTGCAGCTCGACCCCGTGGTTCATCGCCAGTTCGACCGAGCGGGTTTGCAGCACCCGGGCGCCCTGCGAGGCCATCTCGAGCATCTCCTCGAAGGTGACCTTCTCGAGCTTGCGCGCCTTGGCGACGATTCGCGGGTCGGTGGTATAGATCCCGTCCACGTCGGTAAAGATGTCGCAGCGGTCGGCGCCGAGCGCGGCGGCGAGCGCCACCGCGGAGGTGTCCGATCCGCCGCGCCCCAGCGTGGTGATGCGCCGCGCCGCGCTGAGACCCTGGAAGCCGGCGACCACCGGGACCTGGCCCTGCGCCATGCGGTTCAACAGCTCGTCCGGATCGATCTCGTCGATGCGGGCGCGACCGTGCACGTCGTCGGTCAGGATCGGGATCTGCCAGCCCAGCCAGGACCGCGCGTCGACGCCCGCGGCCTGAAGCGCGAGCGCCATCAGCCCCACGGTCGCCTGCTCGCCCGACGACACCACGACGTCGTATTCGCGCGCGTCATGCACCGGGGCGATCTCGCGGGTCCACGCGACCAGCCGGTCGGTGGTGCCGGCCATGGCCGAGACGACGACGGCGACTTCGTTCCCAGCCGCGACCGCGTCGGCGACCCGGCCGGCGGAGGCCCGGATCCGGTCGATATCGGCGACCGATGTTCCGCCGAATTTCTGGACGAGACGCACCACTCAGCGCTCCCCTGCCGCGAACGCGCCCAGGCCGGATACGCCGGGAAATCGGCCGCCGCGGAGCCATGCGGTCCGGCGCGCCGCAAGGCTGGACACCGCACCCCTCTGGCCCTTCCGCGGGGGCGCGCATACATATACACAAGATGGCTGACAAGCAACCGAAGCAGGCCCGCGTCGACGAAGCCGAGGTGGCGAGGTTCTCCGCGCTGGCCGATGCCTGGTGGGACCCCGAGGGCGAGTTCCGCCCGCTGCACAAGCTGAACCCGGTCAGGATGCGCTACATCCGCGACGCGCTGTGCGCGGCGAACGGTCGTGCGGCCGGGGAGCCGGTGCCGCTCTCCGGCATGGACATCGTCGATGTCGGCTGCGGCGGCGGGCTGTTGTGCGAGCCGCTGGCGCGGCTGGGTGCCCGGGTGACCGGAATCGACCCGAGCGCCCGAAATGTCGAAATCGCCGCCAATCACGCCGCCCGTGCCGGGCTCGAAATCGCTTACCGGGTGGGCACGGTCGAGGATCTTGTTGCAGAGGGGCGGCGCTTCGACGCGGTGCTGGCGCTCGAAGTGGTCGAGCACGTGCCCGACCTCCGGGGATTCGTCGCCGCCTGCGTGTCCACCGCCGGGCCGGACGCCAGGCTGTTCTTCGCGACCCTGAACCGGACGCCGCAATCCTTTCTGCTGGGGATCGTGGCCGCGGAATACGTCCTCGGCTGGCTGCCGCGCGGCACCCATGACTGGCGGCGCTTCGTGCGGCCGTCGGAGCTCGCGCGCGCGCTCGAGGCCGGCGGCGCCACGCTCAGCGCGCTCGACGGGGTCCGCTACGACGTGCTGACCGACGACTGGCGGGTGACGCCGAACGTTTCGGTGAACTACATGGCGATGGCCGAACCCGCGCGTGGGTAGCGTCGGCGATCAGGCGTCTTCGCGCGGGATCCAGGGGATGCGGCCGAACGGGACGTCTTCCTCGATCAGCGTCTTGGTCTCGTCCTCGGTCGCTTCGCCGTAGATGCTGCGCTCGTCCGAGTCCCCGTTGTGGATCTTGAGCGCCTCGGCGGCGAAGTCGGGGCCGACATAGTCGCAATTCTCTTCCACCTTGCGGCGCATCTCGCGCAGCGCCTGCACGTATTTCGTCCGCACCTCCGCCGGGTGCGGCGTCTCGCCGGCGCCCTTCCTGGCGGTGCGCGACAGGCGCGGCGCCATGATCGCCTTGCCGACGCGCATGTCGCCGCAGACCGGGCAGACGACCTCGCCGCCCTCGACCTGACGGTCATAGGTTCCGCTGTCCTTGAACCAGGCTTCGAACTCGTGATCCTCGGCGCAGCGCAGGTTGTACAAGATCATCCAGGACCTACACATTGTACCCGATGACAGAAACGTTGCGGTTAATTTGGTCGATGTCGCTGCTTTGGGCAAGCCGTCCGTGACACCGCGTGGACGGCTGGAATCGCCCTCGCCCTGGGTGGCGCGGTTCGCCCACCTGGCGCCGGAACATGGCGCGGTGCTCGACCTTGCCTGCGGAACCGGGCGGCACGCGCGATACTTCCTGTCGCGCGGCCACGAGGTGACCGCGGTCGATCGCTACAGCGCGGGCGTCGCGGACCTGCTGGGGCGCGAGGACTTCACGCTGATCGAGGCCGACCTCGAGGATGGCGGGGAATGGCCCACCGGGGGGCGCAAGTTCGCCGCCGTGGTGGTGACCAACTATCTGTTCCGTCCCATCCTGCGGGACATCGTCGGTGCCGTGGCGGAGGGCGGCGTGCTGATCTACGAGACTTTCGCCGAGGGCAACGCGCGGTTCGGGCGGCCGCGCAACCCGGACTTCCTGCTGCGCCCGGCCGAGCTCTTGCGGGCGGTCGAAAGCGAGCTCGCGGTCATCGCCTACGAGCACGGCGAGATCGCCCGCCCCGCGCCCGCCCTGGTGTAGCGCATCTGCTCCCGCCGCGGGCCTTGGCGCCGCACACAGGCGCTTGCCGCGGGTCGGGCTATTCGCCGGCGCGCAGGCTCGACGGCGGCGCGTAGTGCCGCGCGTTGGCGAGCGCCGGCAACGCCGCCCGGGCTTCGCGCACCCTGGCGGGGTCGATCTCCGCCAGCACGAACCCCACCTCCTCGCCGCCGTCGGCGACGATCCCGCCCCACGGCTCGACCACCAGCGAGTGACCGTAGCTCTCGCGCCCGCCCGCATGGTCGCCGCACTGCGCGGGTGCGATGACGTAGCAGCCGGTCTCGATCGCCCGCGCCCTCAGGAGCGCGTGCCAATGCGCCCGACCGGTGATCCGGGTGAACGCCGAGGGCACCGCCAGGAAGTCGGCTCCCGCCTGTGCGAGGTCCCAGTAGAGCGCCGGAAAGCGGAGGTCGTAGCACACCGTCATCCCGAGCCCGCCCCAGGGCAGCGCCGCCAGCACGGCCGCCGCCCCGGCCCGGTAGCGCTCGGACTCGCGGGAGCGCCGCCCATCCGGCAGGTCGACGTCGAACAGGTGGATCTTGTCGTAGCGCGCCGCGATCCGGCCGCGCGGATCGACCAGGAAGGACCGGTTGGCGAGCCTGTCGCCGCCAGTCCCCACGGTGAGAGATCCGACCAGGAGCCAGGCACCGGAGGCGGCGGCGAACGCCTTGAAGGCGGCCAGCGCCCGGTGGTCGCTCTCGCCGCGGGCCTCGGCCGCCAGCGCCGCGGGGTCCGGTTCGACAAGCCCGACGACCTCGGGAAAGGCGATCAGATCCGCCCCGGCGGCATGCGCGTCGCGCGCCAGCGCGAGCGCGGCCGACATATTCGCGGCCGCGTCGTTCCCGGTATTGGTCTGGACGCAGGCGACCGTGAACGGCGCCGCCACTAGCCGATCCCGAGCAGGGCGTCGAGCTCGCCCGCGCGTTCCAGATCCGCGAGGTCGTCCGAGCCGCCGACATGGCGGCCGTCGATGAAGATCTGCGGCACGGTCCGCTGCCCGCCCGCGCGCCGCATCATCTGCTGGCGCAGATTGGGGTCGCGGTCGACGTCGATCTCCTCATAGGCGACGCCCTTGCGCTTCAGCAACGCCTTGGCCCGGCTGCAGAACGGGCACCAGAGGCTGGAATAGACTTCGATTCTGCTCACCGTTCGGACCCCGTGATCTGCCGCTTCCAATATGCCTTTCCGCGGCGGAATTTCTACCCGTTTCCCGTTCCGTCCTGCGATGTGACGCGGGCAAGGGTCAAAACGTCCACCCCGTCCGCGCCGGCGCGCCGCAACGGACCCGCGCAGGCCTCGGCCGTGGCCCCGGTCGTCAGCACGTCGTCGATCAGCAGCGCGCGGCGTCCGGCGACCGCCGCCTCGCCCGCCGCGGTCACGGCGAACGCGCCGCCCACATTGCGCCGGCGTTCGGCGGGACTCAACCGTCCCTGCGACCGGGTCTTGCGGTGCCTCGCGAGCCCGTCCGGCAACCATTCGAGCCCGGCGATCCGGGCGAGGCCGGCGGCGAGCAGGGAGGACTGGTTGTAGCGCCTGGCGAACAGGCGTGCGCGGTGCAGGGGCACCGGCACCAGGACCGGCGCGCCGTCGAGCAGCTCGCCCGCCGCGTTCGCCAGCCATCGCGCGAATACCGGGGCCGCGTCGGTGCGATCGCCGTGCTTGAACTTGAGTACGAGGTCGCGCGAGGCGTCGTCATAGCGCAGCACCGCCCGCGCCCGGTCGAAGCGCGGCCGGCGGCCGAGGCATCCGGCGCAAACCGTCTCGCCCGGCACGGCGTAGACGAACGGCTCGCCGCAGACCGCACAGAACGGCGCGGCGATGAAGGTGAGCGCCGGCCAGCAGTCGCCGCACAGCGTGCCCGGGTCGCTCACCGCCGCTCCGCAGGCGAGGCAGCGCGCGGGCAGGACGAGGTCGACCAGCGCCCGCCCGGCGGCGACGGCGGTGGTGGAGAGGCCGCTCACCCGTCGAACCGGCGGAACCGCGCGGTGCCGTCGGCTTCGAGCTGGGCGACCAGTTGCAGCTCCCATTCGAGATACGCGTTCATCGCCTGGGCCACGTCGCCGCCCCGGTCATAGGGCCTGAGCCAGACATCGTCGGGGCGGTCCAGCATCGACTCCTCGCCGTCCGTGAGCGGCTTGCCCGCCGCCGCCCAGGCCTCGGTCCCGCCTTCGAGACAGGCGACTTCGCCGCCGCGCTCGGAAGCGGCCAGCCGGGCAAGCCGCCCGTCGGGCGAGGTCAACACCACCGTCCGCGCCCTGGGCAGCTTGTCGAGCGCGCCGTCGAGGCGGGACCTGAGCGCGAAACCCGCACCCGGGATGTGGCCCGCCAGATAGGTGCGGCTGCCGCCGAGATCGACCGCGGCCATGGTCCCGGCGGCGAGCCCCGCCGCGAGCGCCTCCACCCCGACCGAGCGGGTCTCCGCCCGG
>MPNO01000073.1 GCA_002239065.1 Defluviicoccus sp. bin129
CCACCTGTTCCGGAGACCGCCCCTCATGGGCCGACAGGACCGCCGAGAGGCGGCGGATCTCGTCGTCCGACAGGAAGCGCTCGCGCCCCTTGCGGCGGTAGCGCCGGAAGCCCCGGCAGGGGTTGGACCCCTCCGGCCTGAGCCCCATCGCCTCGGCCTCCCTCATGATGACGGAGAGCACCGGCATGGACCGGTCGGCCGCCACCGGGGTTGCGCAGAGCGAGGCGAACCAGTTGGCGACGTCCTTCTGGTCGATCTCCACGACCTGTCGTCCCGCGAAATGCGGCAGGATCTGCCTGCGCAGGTAGCTCCGGTTGACCGCCAGCGTCCTGGCCTTCCAGACCCGGCCGCGGCGCTCGAACGCCGCCTGGGCGACGGCCTCGAAGAGGGCCTCGTCGGGATCGCACGGCGTTTCCACTCCACGCCTGATGGCGGCAAGCGTCCCGCGCGCGCGGGACCGCGCTTCACGGACATCCATCGCTGAGGCGTCGCCCACAATCTTCCAGACGCGCTCGCCGCGGTGCTGGCAATGGACGAAGAAGCGCTTGCCGCCGGAAGGCAGCACCCGGAGGCCGAAGCCCCTGAGCTTGCCGTCGCGAACGTCGTAGGCGGACTTGCGGGGTCGGAGCGCCCTGACTCGGGCGTCGGTGAGGCTGGTTCTCGGCATGTTTTCTCTCCCGGTTGCAGTTGCAACCCGGGAACCGAAAGCCGCCCAGATGCAACAGGATGTGGGAGAAAAAACGACCCTGGATCAAACAGTTAGCACCGTCAGGTGCGTGGCGGGGTGTAGGGCGGCAACGCTGCGCTATACTGCAATCAACGCATAATTGCGGACTTGTCCGATGATCGAGTCCACGATCGCTTCCAGGGGTCGGACGACATTGCCCAAATCCGTCCGGGAGGCTCTGGGGGTCGGCCCGGGCGACCGGGTGCGCTACTTCATTCTCGACGACGGGCAAGTGCGGATCATGCCGGTCCGGCCGCTCTCGCGGCTGTTCGGCGTACTCAAGCATGAGGGACCGCCTCTGACCCTGGAGGACATGGAGAATGCCATCGCGCGGTCGCACGGAGCTCGGGAAACGGCCGGCGACGCCGGCGAGTAAGCCGTTGCGCGGCCGGCCCCGGCTGTGGCAGATATCGGGGCGGCGCCGCAGTAGCTCAGTGGTAGAGCGCACCCTTGGTAAGGGTGAGGTCGAAAGTTCAATCCTTTCCTGCGGCACCACCTTCTCTCGCGAGGCGCATCGTGGTAAGTGCTGGCCCCTGCCGGAGGGGTGGCCGAGCGGCTGAAGGCGGCGGTTTGCTAAACCGTTATAGGGGTAATACCTCTATCGAGGGTTCGAATCCCTCTCCCTCCGCCAGACTTTCTTTCTAACCTTTTGCACTATAACCATAAATTCAGTTCTTCCCAGTATGGCACCCACTGTCGTTCCCACAGTCCGATCAAGAACAAACGGGACTCTAGTGGCATAACCGAGAGCATCCACCCCTGCGAAGCGAGGGGCAGCGGGACGGGCTCAACGTTCGTAGCGTTGTTCCGGTCGGTCTTCGAACGCTACCAGGAAACGCAGTCCCGGGCCGGGGAAGTCGATTTCCGCGACATGGTCAACCGAGCGACCGATTTCGTCGAGAACCGCTGCAGCACGCTTCGATGAAGCCGGGGCGGCGAAGCCCCCGAATGCCGCGCCGACAGGCTCGACCGGGAGCGGAACGGTAGAGCCCTGCCCCCTTCGGTTTCGCCCGGCTCGACCGATCCGACCCCCACCCCCGAGTCGTCCCCCTCTTGCAACCGGCCGCCCCGGTGGAACTGACACGGGTAGACGGACGGGCGCCTTTTGCGCCAGGGGGCCCCACGGCGGATCATGCTTCCCTGCGGGACGACGGCGCTCCAACTGCCGAGGGGGCGCCGCGGGATCTGGGACTATTTCGGTGCTTCGCCTGGCCAGCGCGTCCTTGTCCGAGATCCCGGCGTCCCACCCGTAAGCCGCCGCCACGGCCGCATCGAGGGCGGCATGGGCGTCCGCGAGCCATTGCGGGCGGTCATTGTACAGGTTGGCCAACGTGCGGGCTTTGAGCGCCTTTTCCGCCTCGGCGTCGCGCGGGACCGGGCGCTTCGGATAGCCGGGGACCGGCTCGTCCACCCACTCCACCCGGTCGGGCGGGTTGAGCCAGCGATCGCGCAGCTCGACCAGCCGCCGCGCGGCCTGGGCGATCGCGACGGCGCGGGGATCGCCAGCGTAGTCGGCCGCGCGAATGTCGGGGGAGAGGCCGTCCGGGAACGGGAAGGTCTCGAAGGTGGTGGTCGGCGTGTAGCGCGGATCGTTCCCCGTTCCGAGCCGGGTCCCGACCCCCCCGCCGTTGAGGCGGGGGGGTCTTGCTCGCGGCTACTGCCGCGTCGCCCCGAACGCGGCCGTCAGGTCTGTACGCACCAGCGTGCCGGTGGCGCCCTCATGCTTCTCACCGACGAACACTCCCGTGAGTCCGCCGCCGTCGTCGCCTTGTTCGAAGGATGTCCTCCAGAACGTGTTGCCGCGGACCGCAATGGAGTAGGTGAGTTCGCCGTCTCCCCATCGCAATCCGGTTCCCGCGTGGCCGGGTTCAGCGCCGGCCGGGAACGTCTCCAGACTGGTGAAGTCGGCTGTCCCGACAAGGGTGTCGTCACTCAGCGTATCCACGTCCACGCTGATCGCGGCATCGCCGGTGATCGTCCGCTCCGTTGTGGTAAAACCAACCAGCGAACCGTTCCAGGTCACGGTGCCGGAAATCGCCGTATTGTCCGCGAGATCGGTGAGAGGTCTGCATCCGTAGGCCCACGGCTCGCTGTAGCCGTTGTCGGAGCGCCGCACGCCGAAGACGGCGTGCTCGCCGACGCCCACGATGTGCATCGACGTATCCTCCCAGGGTCCGAAATTCTGCAGGTCTGTACGGTCGTCGAGACCGCTGTAGAGCGCGCGCAGCGCCTCCCGATCGGCCGGGTACAAGATAGAGACCGGCTGAGGAATGTCCTGTTGCTTGGGGATAGTGGAATCGGGAATTGCCAGGATTGAGTTGATGTGAGCCATCGGAGTGCCGTAATTCAGCCCCATGACCCGCATCAACTCGCGCGCGATGACCTCCACTCCTTGCTTGTCGCCGGGGAGCGCGTAACCGGTTTCGACGTCAATAAAGGCCTCTACGATTTTGTCGGTCACGTCATCCAGGATTACGTACGAATACGCCGTTGACGGTGCCGGAGAATCCGTCGTTGCCGGTGGGGGAGAATCCGCCGGTGGGAACCCGTTAACCGCTAACGCCGGATTGAAATCCACCTCGATGTGACCTCCTTGGTCAGTGACTATAATCTTGTTGCTTATCGGCAGCGCGTTGTTGACGAGTTGGACCGCGCGAATGAGGCGCTGCAGATCCTCCGCGTTCGTGCCGGGGGCGACGGCGACGGTCGGGCGGCCTGTCCACCGCTGTTTGGTATCGTAGACGGTTTCATAGAGGAATTCTCGGACCGTTTTGCGACCCACGCCGTCAGGGAGCTGGCCGTGGTGGATGTCGAACTCTCCGCGCTCTCCTGTTGCCGGGAGGTCGTCCAGATGTCGTGCCCCCTGATCAACGCCCACCATGAGGCGTGCGCCGTCTGGCCCGTCTTCATAGACCGGCGCCCGAAAATTGACATGTTCGCCAAGCATTAGCGATGGCAAGTCCTCACCGTGATAGACGCCCCCGTCGGGCCAGGGCAACGAGAGGTCTTTCACGGGTGGTGGCGGCGGCGGTGGCGGCGGCGGGGGGGTCACCGTGTTTTCCGATCCGCCACCGCCACAAGCGGCGAGGAACACCAAGACTGCCGAGCTAACTAAGAGACGCTTCAACATCGTTTCCTCCTCTTTGGTATTGGAATTCTTCAACTCTGTCCGTTCGGCCCTTTGCCACAAAAAAAATGCGGCCGGCGCCCGACTGGAGGGGTAAACGCCGGCCGCGAGGGGCTGATGTTCCGCTCGATCCGAACTTCGGCCGCGCGGGCCGCGTCTCTGCTGTCCCAAACCTGGCTTGCCAGCGGCGCGGCGAGCCGAAAGAAAAACATTCGTCCGCTGGAACTCGTCTTTCCGGCGTTTGGAATATTCATCGGCCCTGCCTCTTCCGTGACGGGCGTAACCGACGCCGCACCAGTTCGGGGGCCTGCTAGCGTTCCAGTGGCGGTAAGCCCAAGCCCTCGAGAAATCGGCTTGCAGGCGGAATCCAGTCAGCGGGATGCCATCGTTTCACCGAGTGTCCCGAGCGCGGTTGACGCGGCAGGATGACCAGTTTTGCGGTGCCGCCGGCGCCGACATAGGCGTCGCGCCAGGATTCCGCCCTCACCGTGCGCGGGTCGTTCTCCGCGTACAGCATGAGGACCGGCGTGCGACCTTTCAGCCCGTAATTGTGGTAGGCGACGATCATATGCTGGTTGTAAAAGTGTCCGCCGGTATATTCCCCGTCCGCGCAGACGCCGCCTCGGGCGCCGGCCACGCTGATCACGCCCTTGAGCCAGGAAGGCCTGTCCTTGGTGAGGGCTATCGCGCCCAGCCCGCCCCCGGAATGTCCCATCACCACGACACGGCCGGGATCCACGAAGGACGCCTTGACGAGTTCTTCCGCCACGGGCCCGATCTGATCGGCCACCAGCCGGCCTGCTGTCTCATAGTCCTGCGTGTTGCAGCCGCCGTGGCTCTCATGGGTCCGATAGGGTTGCGCCAGGTAGCCGTCGGATTCGGCATAGCCTATGCGGTTGAATACGTAGACCACATATCCGGATCGCGCGAACACGCGCGCCATGGCATCGAAGTACTTCTCGGCACCTTGGGGGCGCCGACGGCACCGTTCCCCGCAGGTCCCATGCGCCACCACCACCAGAGGCCGCTGGCCGTCGACGTCCGGCCGGTAGAGGCGTCCCTGTAGCTTGTAACTGGACCCGTCGATCCGGATGCTGACCGACCGCCCGTCCGCACTGACGTCAACGCCTGCGAAGACCGGCGCGACGGTGACGATTATTGCCGCCGAAATGATCGCGGCACCCGCGATTCGTCCAATCACGACCTCTCCTCCTCTCGCAAGACGCAGAACCGATCGGGTCGTTCCGACCGCGGTTCGCCGACCCTCCGACCGCGGGCCTTCCTGGTGTTCATCGGGGTCGTCTCCTCGGCGCACACCGAATTCCGAGCAGGAAGCCTGTGATGTCCGGTCCCGGCGAGGATAACGATGCTCGGTAAAGTAGAGCGCAGTTTACAAGATCTAATATGAGTGATGTGTGATAAGGTGCGGCGATTATGAGAGTATCGCATGATGTTTTCTGGAGTCCCGGCCTTCCAGGCCTTGGTTTCGGGAATCCGCGCGGGGCCGGCGCCGGCTGCGCCGATGACGAGTCGCCGGTCCGGAGCCTGGCCGGGCGGTCGCGGAGAAGGAGGGTGGAGCGTTGACCAGCCACGACGAACCGGGCCGGGTGATCGGGGCGCTGCATGAGCGCATCTCTCGGCTGGGCACGGCGAGCCTGAGGATCGCGGACAGCCCCGACCTCGAAACCCTCCTCGGGGAGGCGCTGGAAGCCGCCCTCGCGCTCAGCGGCGCCCGCGCCGGCGCCATTGCGGCCTTGGATGGGACCGGGCAGACGCGAGAGTTCGCGACCTCGGGTTTCCAACAGAGTCCCGCCAGGCCGCGCTCGCCCGGAGAGTCCCCGGCGGAGCCTACCTCGGACGGTATCCCGAGAATGCCGCTACGCCACCGCGGCGTCGACGTTGGCTACCTGGTTCTCGGGGAGAAGGAGGGAGAGTTCACAGATGAAGACCGGGAACTCCTGCTACCCATCGCGTCGCAGGCCGCCGCGGCCATCGCCGCAGCCCGCGCACAGGGCGACGCCGGCCGCGTGCGGGCCGACCTCGAAGCCGTCGTCGAGACGGCACCGGTTGGCGTCGTTGTGTTCAAAGCCGAGACCGGCGACGTGCTGTCGATCAACCTGGAGGCCAAGCGCATCGTCGAGGGGCTGCGCACGGCCGGACACAGCTCCGAGCAGTTGCTCAAGGTGATCGCCTTGCAGCGGGCCGACGGGCGGGAGATCGACCTCGCCCAATCCCCCCTGGCGGGCGTGCTCCAGGGCGCCGAGACGGTGCGCGGGGAGGAGATCCTGGTCTCGACCCCCGACGGACGCAGCGCCACGATCTTGGTCAATGTCACGCCGGTGCGATCTGCCGATGGACCCGTCGTATCGGTCATCGTCACCATGCAGGACCTGGAGCCGATCCGGGAGCTCGAACGGCTACGCTCGGAGTTCCTTGGACTGGTGAGTCACGAGCTGCGCGCGCCGCTCACCTCGATCAAGGGTTCTGCCGCGACGTTGCTGGAGACCGCCTCGGACCTCGACCCCGCGGTGATGCGCGAGTACTTCCGCATCATCTCCGATCAAGTCGATCACATGCACGGTCTCATCAACGACCTGCTCGACGCCGGGCGCATCGACGCGGGCAGGATGTCGGTCTTGCCCGAGCCCTCGAAGGTGTCGGCATTGGTGGAGCGGGCGCGAAGCACGTTCCTCTCCGGCGGCGGGCGGAATACCGTGCTCATCGATCTGCCGCCGGATCTTCCCCGGGTGATGGCTGACGGCCGGCGCATCGTGCAGGTGCTGAACAACCTGTTCGCCAACGCCGCGCGGCACGCCCCCGAATCCTCACCCATCCGGGTCGTTGCGCAGCGCGACGGGGTGCATGTCGCGATCTCGGTCATCGACAAGGGCCGGGGTGTGGCACCGGAACGGCTGCGGCAACTCTTCCAGAAATACACCGGCGCCGGCGACCGCGCACACGGGCTCTCGGGCACCGGTCTGGGGCTCGCCATCTGCAAGGGGCTCGTGGAGGCGCATGGCGGACGCATTCGGGCGGAGAGCGGCGGGATGGGGCAGGGCACGCAGCTCATCTTCACTCTTCCGGTGGCCGACGAGACCGGTAGCGGGAGCGCCGCGGCCCCGGACCGACCGGCTCCCCGCCGCGGCGCGCCGGGAAAACCCGGCGCGCCTGGGCGCGGGCACGGGCCCCCCGGGCCACCCGGCTCGCGGCCGCGACGCGCCGGAAAAGCCTGCCGTCCTGGTCGTCGACGACGACCCGCAGGTCCTGCACTACGTGCGCGACGTCCTCTCGCAGGCGGGGTACTCGCCGATCGTGACCGGCGACCATCGTGAGCTCGCACAGGTCATCAGAAGGGAGAGACCGGCGCTGGTCATGCTCGACCTGATCCTGCCCGAGACCGACGGCATCGAGCTGATGGAAAGCATCCCGGAACTCGTCGACCTGCCGGTCATCTTCATCTCCGCCTACGGCCGGGACGAGACGATCGTCAAAGCGCTGGAGGCCGGCGCGGACGACTATGTCGTCAAACCCTTCTCGGCGACAGAGCTGACCGCGCGGATCGGGGCGGCGCTGCGCCGCCGTGCGAAGCCCGAGCCCTTCGTCCTGGGCGAGTTGGCCATCCATTACGATGAGCGCAGGGTGAGCCTCGCCCGCCGCACAGTCGAGCTGACCGCCAGCGAGTACGAGCTCCTGCACGTCCTATCACTCAACGCGGGTCGGGTGGTGGGCTACGAGACCCTGCTGCGCCAGGTCTCGGGCAAACGACACGACGACAGCGCAAAGGCCGCCCTCAGAACCCTCGCCAAGGGCCTCCGCCGCAAACTAGGCGACGACGGGAGAGACCCAGCCTACATCCTGACAGAGCGCGGCATTGGCTACCGCATGCCCCGGCCCGGCCGACCGTGAACGGCTTAGCCCCCGGAGCAGACAATCATCCGCACCGCCCCAACAATGCGGCCCGTTCAGACGGGTCCGACCGCCCCGTGCTTCACGAGACCGCCACGCGAACCCACTCTGGTCCGTGGACCAGCGAATCTCGGCCGATAACAACTGCAACGCCAGCTATCCGGGCGTTGAAAAGCGTATCTCGGAGATCTATGCGACGAAGTCTTCCGCACGGCGTCCCGCGCGGCACCGTGTTCGTCCGGACGACGATGTTAACGGCGGTTCAATCCTGCCCCTCCGCCCCGCCTGGCCGGGAAACCGTCAATGCACTAACCTTCCCGCTGGACCGGTCGCAGGCGGCGGGTCGAGGAGACATCCCATGCCTGCCATTCGCAGCCTCGTCTTCGCGCTCGGCGTCTTCGCGATGCTGGCGGCGGCCGCCGGCCACCCCCGGGCGGAGAGCACCGACCGGGCGGTCGTCCGGGCGTTCCTGACCCTGCTCGCCGGGGAGGCGGGCGACAGGGCGCGCGCCTGGGAGCTGATCGAGACGCAATGGCAGCCGTCCTTCCTGCCGATGGCTCTCGAGGTGATCCGCCTGAGCCGCAGCGCGGAGGTCTCCGGCGTCCTGGTGGGCATCATGGAACGCAAGGCCGGCCCGGGAACGGAGTCCGGGGCGGGTGCCGGTCCCGGCCACGACCTCCAGGCCTGGCAACGCAGGATGTGGAATGCGCCCGAGGCGCGGCACCCGCGCTATGCCGCCTTCAAGAGGGCGCTCTACAGCCTCGTCGACCCGCGCTTCTCGGCGTATTTCGACACGGTGGGCGAGCCGCTCATCCGGCTCGACGAGATCGTCTGGGGCGGCGTGCGGCAGGACGGCATCCCGCCGCTTCGCAACCCGGCGATGCTGGCTGCGGATGACGCCGGTTATCTGGAGGACGGCCACATCGTGTTCGGCCTCTCCGTCAACGGCGACGCCCGCGCCTATCCCAAGCGCATCCTCGGCTGGCACGAGATGTTCCTCGACACCGTCGGCGGCGTGCCGGTCGCCGGGGTGTACTGCACCCTGTGCGGCACCGTGATCCTCTATCGCACCAGGCACCGGGGCGTGGATCACCGGCTCGGCACGAGCGGCTTCCTCTATCGTTCGAACAAGCTCATGTACGACCGGGACACCGAGTCGCTGTGGAGCACGATGCAGGGCGCGCCGGTGGTCGGGCCGCTCGCCGGGAAGGGCATCGTGCTGGAGCGCGGCAGCGTGGTGACGACCACCTGGGGCGAGTGGCGCCGGCGCCACCCCGGAACCCTTGTGCTCTCGCTCGATACCGGCCACCAGCGCGACTACGCCGAAGGGGCGGCCTATCGCGAGTACTTCGCGACCGACGAGCCGATGTTCCCGGTTCCGGTGCTCGACACAAGGCTGAAGAACAAGGACGAGGTGTTCACGCTGCGGCTCGCCCGCCACCCCGAGGCGCCGCTCGCCATATCGGCCGAGTTCCTCGCCGCGACCCCGGTCCATCACGATGCGATCGAGGGCACGGCGCTGGCGGTGCTCACCGATCCGTCGGGCGCGAACCGCGCCTATGCGAGCGAGGACGTGACCTTCGCCCGGTACGACGGCGACCGCAGGGTCGAGGACGGAACCGGCGCGATCTGGACGATGGACGAGCACCGCCTGACCGCCGAAGACGGGCGCGTGCTCCGCCGCCTCCCGGCGCAGCGGGCGTTCTGGTTCGGCTGGTTCGCCGCGTTCCCCGACACCCGGCTGGTGCCGTAGCGGGCTAGCCGAGCAGGGTCGCGAGGCGGGCGAGCACGTCGTCCACGATGTGCCCGGGGACCGTGTCGACATGTCTCCCCCTCCTGGCCCGGACATCGAGGGCGCGCGGCCGGTCGCAACGGATCACGCCCCTGGTTCGCGTCCCCGCGCCGTCCAGGGACACCGCGAATCCGCGCCTGCGCGCGAAATTCCCGCCGGTGGTAATCGGCAGGACGACGGGCGTCCCGGTCAGCGCGTTGAACGCCTCGGGAGATACGATCAGGACCGGGCGGGTGCCACGCTGTTCGTGGCCGGCGCTCGGGTCCAGGCTGACGAGCCAGATGTCGCCCCGCTTCACTACAACAGCTCGTTGCCCACGGGCTTCGCATCCATCCAGGCCCGGTCTTCGTCGCACGGGGCGCCTTCTTCGCATTGCGCCAGAAGCTCGTCGAGCGAGTAGCTCGGCCGCGTCCTGGGCTCGACGATCAGGCGACCGTTGTCGACGCCGATCTGCACCCGGGCCCCGACCCCGATCTCCAGCAGGTCGAGAAGCGCCGGGGGCACCGCGAGCATCACGGAACCGCCGACCTTGCGCAGGCTTGTGGTATGCATGGCCGCGCCTCCTTGTTATACAAAAGTATAATTCAACCGGGTCCGCGAGGCAAATCCCCGCTCCGGTTCGCCTCGCGGCGGAAATGCGCTAGCTTGCCGGCTTTCCGAATCCGAGGGGGAAGACGGCGATGGACTGGACGAGGCGGCGCGAGCGCTACCGGGCGGTGATCGAGGGTGAGAGCTGTATCCACCCGGGCTCGGTCTACGACCCGATCTCGGCCCGCATCGCCGAGGATCTCGGCTTCGAGGTCGGCATGTTCGCCGGCTCCATCGCCTCGATGACGGTGCTCGGCGCGCCCGACCTGATCGTGATGTCGCTGACCGAGTTCGCCGGCCAGGCCTACCGCATCTGCCGCGCCGGCGACCTCGCGCTGATGTGCGACGCCGATCACGGCTACGGCAACGCCCTCAGCGTGATGCGCACGGTCGAGGAGCTGGAGGCCGCCGGCGTCGCCGCGTTCACCATCGAGGACACCGAGCTCCCCGCCCCCTACGGGTCCGACGGTCCGCGACTGCTCACCCTCGAGGAGGGGGTGGGCAAGATGAAGGCCGCGCTCGCCGCGCGCAGCGATCCCCGCCTGGTTATCGCCGGGCGCACCAGCGCCGCCGCGATCGCCGGCATGGACGAGGCGCTGCGCCGGATCGCCGCCTATGAGGCGGCCGGGGTCGACGCGGTGTTCCTCACCGGCATCCGCACCAGGGACCAGGTGGAGGCCATCGCAGCGACGGTGGACATCCCGGTCATTCTCGGCGCGGCGGGTCCGGAGATCCAGGACCTCGGCTATCTCGCGCGGCACGGCGTGCGCATCTGCCTGCAAGGGCACCAGCCCTTCATGGCCGCGGTCCAGGCGGTGCATGCGACGCTGAAGGCGCTGCGCGAGGGCACGCCGCCGGCCGATCTCGCGGGCGTCGCCCCGCCCGAGCTGATGCGGAATGTCACCCGCGACGGCGACTACCGGCGATGGATCGAGGACTATCTCGGCGGATGACTTCGCGCCGCCATGCCGAGATCGCGGGCGCCGGATTCGCCGGGCTGGTCGCCGCCATCGCGCTCGCCGATCGCGGCTGGACGGTCAGGGTGCATGAGCGCGCCGACGCGCTCCGCGCCTTCGGCGCCGGCATCTTCATCTGGGAGAACGGGCTGCGGGTGCTGAGCGCGATCGGCGCCTGTGACGACGTGGTCGCGGGCTCGCATGACGGCGAGGTGTACGAGGTCCGCGACCGCGACCGGGTGGTGGCGGAGACCCGGTTCGATCTCGCCATGGGCAGCCGCATGCTCACCATGACCCGCCAGACCCTCTATGCCGCGATCCTTGGCCAGGCCGAGCGCCGCGGCATCGAGATCGTGACCCGCTCGGAGGCGGTGGGCGCGGAGCCCGCGGGCGTGCTGCTGACCGCCGACGGCGCACGCCATCGGGCCGACCTCGTGATCGGCGCCGACGGCGTGCATTCGCGGGTGCGGGATTCGCTCGGGCTCCGGAAGGAGCGCGACACCGGCACGCTCGGCCTGGTCCGCGTGCTCGCCCCGCGCTGCCTCGACGAGCTCGGCCCCGGGCGCTGGGACCGGGTGATCGATTTCTGGAACCTGCCGCACCGCTCGCTCCGCATCCTCTACGTGCCGTGCAACCCGGACGCCCTCTACCTCGCGATGATGGCGCCGGTCGAAGACGGCGAGGCGACCGCAATTCCGGTGCGCGCCGATATCTGGGTGCCCGCCTTTCCCCAGCTCGAACCGGCGATCCGCCGGATCTCGGCCGAGGGGCGCTACGACGCCTACGAGACCGGCAAGCTCACCCGCTGGTCGCGGGGAAGGGTGGCGATCGTGGGCGATTCCGCGCATGCCATGGTCCCCTCGCTGGGCCAGGGGGCGGGGCTCGCGATGGCCAACGCGCTCGGCCTCGCCGTCGCGCTCGACGAGGTTCCCGAGATCGGCGATGCGCTCGCCCTCTGGGAACGTCGCGAGAGGCCGCGCACCGAACGCACACAGGACATGTCCGCCAGGATCGCCCGCGACCGGCTCGGCACCGCCGGGCGGATCTGGTCGGAGGAGACGATTCGAACCGCCCGCAGCGTGCCGACCGGCACCGAACGCCTGCCGCACGGTGCCGGCGGCTTGCCAAGCCCTGCCAAGTCGCGGCTTGATGGACGGGGCGAGACGGACGGGAGGGTGAACCATGCGCCGCTATGACGCGCTCGCGGCGATCGCGCCCAGGGTGGGCGATGCCCTGGTGGTGACCAACCTCGCCAACACGGCGACCGAGTGGCGGACGCTGCGCCCGCATGACGGGAATCTCTACTTCGTCGGCATGGGGATGGTGACGCCGTATGCGCTGGGGCTCGCGCTCGCCCTGCCGCATCGCCGCGTGCTCGCCTTCGACGGCGACGGCGGCATCCTGTTCGAGATGAGCGTGCTGGGAACCCTGGCCCAGTCGGCGCCGAACAACCTCTGTGTCGTGGTGCTCGACAACGAGGGCTATGTGTCGACCGGCAAGTGGCAATCGGTCGCCTCGCTGTCGGCCGGGCCGGTCGACATCGCCGGCGTGGCGCGCGCCTCGGGGCTCGCCAACGTGTTCGAGGTCCGCACCGTCGAGGAGTTCGAGGCGCAGGCCGCGGCAGGGCTGGAACGCGAGGACGGGCCGACCGTGATCGTCGCCAAGACCAGCACCGAGCAGGCCTTCGTCGGCACCTCGCCGTCCGACGGCAAGGAGAACAAGTACAGCTTCGTCCGCCATATCGAGGGGCTGGAGGGCAAGGCGATCCTCAAGCCGTCGGCGCGCGAGCACGGCGAGCCGCCGAAACCCGATCCCGAGTTCAGCCCGGTGGAGGACGACGACCCGTTCGGCGAGGTGCTGTTCGACGGGCTGCGCGAGAATCTGGTCGATTTCGTGATCGGCCTGCCGTGCAGCGGCTTCGCCCACACGCTCCAGCGCTGCATGGACGACCAGTCGATGCGCTACGTGGCGGTGGCCAACGAGGGCACCGGGATCGGCATCTGCGCCGGCGCCTGGCTCGGCGGCAGGACGCCCGCCGCGGTGATCGAGAATTTCGGCGTCTTCGCCGCGACCTACCAGATCCTGCGCGGGCACTACACCTTCGGCATCCCCACCCTGCTGATGACCGAGTACCGCGGCGATGGCGGCGAGACCGAGTTTTTCGGCGATTGCGGCGACATGACCGAGCCGCTCCTGCAGGCGGCGCGGATCAACTACCGCGTGGTGCGCGACATCCGCGCGCTCAAGCCGGCGATCCGCGACGGGCTCCGGTGGATGAATTTCGGCCTCCGCCCCTACGCCGTGCTGCCGGGCTACGACCTCTCGCGCCCCCGGCCGCCGAAGGCCGAGGGAGCACCCCGATGATCTTCGAATGCCGGCGCTACACGCTCCAGCCCGGGCGGATGGCGGATTTCATCGCGCTGCAGCACCGGCGCGGCTTCGACGGGCCCAATGCCGGGTTCATCTCGCGGGTGATCGGCTATTTCGAGACCGTCACCGGCACGCCGGAGCAGATCGTCCATCTCTACCGCTATGACGGCTACGAGGACTGGATCGAGAAGCTGCACGGGCTCTACGCGATCCCCGAGCTCGCCTTCTACTTCACCGAGGCGCGGGCGATGGTGGACCGCCAGGAGACCAATTTCTTCCAGCCCGCCCCGCTGGCCGCGCTGTGCCCGCTGTGGCACGGCGAGACCGACTGGCTGCCCGGGAAGGGGCGCGAGCGCTGGGATTTGCGCGCGATGCCGGACGCGGTGGTCGAGGAGACCCTGGAGGCGTTCAGGCCGGGCGGTCTGCCGGCCTACTGGCAGGCGATGGAAGAGTGCGGGCTGGCGGCCACCGCGCCGATGCGGGGCGACACCGTCGCCACCTGGTGGTCGATGACCGGGCGGCTCCACGTGGTCGCCTCGTACCGCCTGTTCGCCTCGCTCGCCGAGCGCGAGCGCTGCCGGCGCGAGGCCGCGGACGGCCCGGCGATGGCGGCGTTCGACGCGGCGCTGAGGCCGATCCTGCGCGAGCGCTCGACCACCCTGCTCCGCCCCGTCCCCGTCCCCCCGATGAGCCCGCTGTTCCGCCACGATTAGCCCATCGTCCGCGGCAGCCAGAGCACGATGCCGGGGAAGGCGAGCAGCACGCCGACCGTCACCACGTCGGCGACGAAGAACGGGCCGATGCCGCGGAACACGTCCTGCAACGGGATGGCGAGCGAGCGGCCTTCGGCGTCGCGCAGCTCGCGCGAGACCCCCGCGACGACGAAGCAGTTGAGGCCGATCGGCGGGGTGATCAGGCAGATCTCGGCCATCTTGACGACGATGATGCCGAACCAGATCGGGTCGTAGCCGAGCGCGATCACGGCCGGGAAGACCACCGGCAAGGTGAGCACCAGCATGCCGATCGCATCCATGAACATGCCGAGCACGGCATAGGCCAGCAGGATGCAGATCATGATCAGGATCGGCGGCATGTCGAGCGTGACCACCCAATCGGCGAAGGCGCTCGGCAGCCCGGCGAAGCCGAGGAAGCGGACGAACAGGAAGACGCCCCAGATCAGGGTGAAGATCATCACCGTGAGCTTCGCCGTCTCCATCAGCGCGTCGTGCAGCCGGACCCGCATCTCGCCCAGCGCGCGCTCGCGCCAGGCCCTGAGCGCGTAGAAGCAGAACACCACCATGGCGCCCAGCGCGCCCGCCTCGGTCGGCGTCGCGGCGCCGGTATAGAGCGCGCCGAAGATGACCGCGATGACGATGAAGATGGGCAGCGTCCCCGGCAGGCTCGCGAAGCGCTGCCGCCAGGTGAAGCCGGTGATCCGCCGGCCGAGCCCGGGGCGGATCCGGCACATGCCGACGATCAGCGCCGCATAGATCAGCGCCGACACGATGCCCGGCAGGAAGCCCGCGAGCAGCAGCCTGCCGACCGACTCCTCGACGATGATCGCGTAGACGACGAGGATCGCCGATGGCGGGATCAGCGAGGCCAGGGTCCCGCCGGCGGCGATCACGCCCGCGGTCAGCCGCCGGTCGTAGGCGTTGCGCAGCATGTCCGGGATGGCGACGCGGGAGAACACCGCGGCCGTGGCGGTCGAGGCGCCCGAGACCGCGGCGAAGCCGGCGGCGGCGAAGACGGTCGCCACCGCGAGCCCGCCCGGCACCCAGCCGAACCAGCGCCTGGCCGCCTCGAACAGCCGCGAGGTGAGCCCGGCATAGAAGGCGAGGAAGCCGATCAGGATGAACAGCGGCAGCACCGAGAGCGGGTAGGTGACGGTCTTCGAGTGCGGGATGGTGCCGGCGATGGCGCCCGCGATGTCCCAGTTCTTGAGCGCCAGCAGACCCAGGAACCCGGTCAGCGCGGCGGCGACGAAGACGCGCACCCCGATGACCACCAGCGCGATCAGCAGGCAGACCCCGATCATGCCGATGGTGAAGTTGTCGAGCCCGGCCACCGCTAGCGGCCCTCCTCGCGCGCGATGTCTTCCCCGGCCTGGCTGATCTCCTCGGCCGCCGCCTGCTCGACGTCCTTCAGCAGCGGCACCGCGACCGGCTCGGCCTCGGGGCGCGCGGCGAGCCGGAGATAGCCCGCCATCTGCAGCACCAGCCGCGCGAGCAGCAAAGCGAGCGCGACGGGGACCGCCAGCTTGGCCGGCCAGGTGACGATCTCGATGTCGATCGTCGAGTCGCCGAAATTGAACGCGCGCTCGAAATGGCGGTAGGAATAGGGGATCAGCACGGCGACGATGAAGATCGCGAGCGCGGTGCCGACGGCCTCGGCGATCCACAGCGCCCGGCCCCTGAACCGGGCGACGACGAGCTCCATCCGCACATGGCCGCCGACCCGCTGGACGAAGGCGATGGCGAGCACTGCGAAACCCACCATCGACACCTCGACGATGTCGATATAGCCGAAGATCGGGCTGCGGAAGACGGTGCGCAGCACGATCTGCGCGACGCCCAGCAGCATCAGCGCGAAGATCAGCAGCCCGGCCAGCAGGTTGAGCCGGTTCTCGACCCGGCCGAGCCACAGATCGGCCCGCGCGAGGCCGCGGCCGAGGGCGTCGCTCATGGCAGGCTGCGCTTCCGCAATGCGGGTCCCCGGGTCCGGCGCCGGACCCGGGGGTTGTGGAAAATGCGGGCTAGTAGGTCTGGCCCACCGCCTTGAAGATGGTCTGGATCACCCCGCGGGCGTCGAACTTGCCTTCGTTGTCCTTGATCCAGGCCTCGATCACCGGCTTGCCGGCGGCGGCGCGGAAGCTGGCGAGCTGTTCGTCGGAGTAGCGGACTTCCTTCAGCTTCTGCTTCAGCATCGGCAGGTTCTTCTTGTCCATCGTGACATAGGCTTGGATCTGGGTCGCGATCACGTCCTCCTTCACGTCGTCGAGCAGCTTCCGGTACTGCGCGGGGAGCGCCTTGTGGGCGTTGACCGAGAAGGCCACCGGACAGTCCGAGGTTCCGGGCGCCAGGTTGGCGGTATACCAGTCGGCCACCTCCGGAATCTTGTAGGCGACATGGGCATAGGTGAACGGGAAGGAGACCGCGTTCATGGTTCCCTGCTGGATGCCGGTATAGACCTCGGTGGCGGTCGACGTCGTCGGCGTCGCGCCCAGCACCTTCATCGCGCGGGCGACGCCGCCGCCTGCGCGCACCGTCAGCCCCTTCCAGTCGGCCAGCGTCGCCGGCGGCTTGCCCTTGCCCAAAAACTCGTATTGCGGCAGGTAGGACGACACGTAGGTCATCGCGTTCCACTTCGCGAGCTCCGTCTTCACCGCCGGATGGGCATAGACCGCGTCGCGGATCTTGCGGTTGTTGGCCCAGTCGCTCATCGGCAGGAACGGCATGGTGAGCGACATCAGCGCCGGGTTCTTCTTCGGGTGGTAGAAGTTGCAGAACATCGCCGCCTGGAACGCGTCGACCGAGAGCCCGTCGAGGTTCTCGCGCGATTTGGACAGCGCGCCGCCGTAATGCAGCTTGATCGTCCAGTTGCCGCCGGTCTTCTCCGCGACCAGCGCCGACAGCCGCTCGACGCCGGCGGTGAACGCGCGCTTCTTGCCCCACAGCGAGACATCCCAGTTGAGCTTCGGCCCGTCGACTTCGGCCGCCCGCGCGCCGGCCGCGGCGAACCCGATTGCGGCGAGCAGGGCCAGCCCCGTTGCACCGATTCTCGTCATTGCACCTGTTCTCCCTTGTCCGTTCGGCCCGGGCGAAGCACGGACCGGTCGCCCCAATCTAGACTGTTTGGCGGGGAAGTCGAATGCTTGGGCGTTGCCGGGACTATACGAGCGCCGGCATGACGTGGCGGGCGAAGAGCTCGACCGAACGCGTCGTCTCCTCGCGCGTCAGGTCGCCGAACGCCATCTGGCCGACCAGGTAGCTCGCCCCGGCGACCGCCATGCGCTCGGCGAGGAAGGCGGCGACGGTATCCGGGCTCCCGGCGATTGCGCGGCCCTGCCCCGCCATCTCGTCGAAGCTCGGCGGTCGCCGGTGCTTGGGCAGCGGCGCGTCGTGGCGCACGAAGAGATAGTTGAAGCTCCGGTGCCATACCGGGTAGGCACGGCGCGCCGACGCCAGCGCCTCGGCGTCGGTCCCGCCCACCACCACGAACAGGCCGAGCCCGACCAGCCCGGGCGCGCTGTCGGCGCCATGCGCCTCGGCCCAGGCGGTCCGGTAGCTGCGCGCGAAGGCGCCGGTCTCCTCGGCCGAATCCAGGCTCACGATATGGCTCCCCAGCCGCGCCGCCCGCGCCGCGCTGTCGGTCGCATGCACGCCGTACCAGAGCGGCGGGTGGGGCTTCTGGTAGGGTTCGACGAAGAGCGGGGCGTCGTCGAAGCTGGCGTATTTGCCGCGATGGTGGAGCCTGCCATTGGCCAGCCCGTCGAGCACGATGGCGAGATATTCGCGGTAGACCGGCTCGGCCTCCGCGTGGTCGTTGCCGAAATAGGCCGCCTCGATCGCAGACGCGCCGCGGCCGAAGCCGATCTCCAGCCTGCCGCCGCTCATCTGGTCGAGCATGCAGATCTCCTGCACCAGCCTGAGCGGGTGGTAGAGCGGCAGCGCGAACACCAGCGGGCCGAAGCGCAGCGTCTCGGTCCGCATCGCCACCGCGCTGAGGAACAGGTTGGGCGAGGGCGCCATGCCGAGCGGCGTCGCGTGGTGCTCGGCCACGTGGTAGCTGCGGAAGCCCGAGCGCTCGAACAGGGAGATCAGCGCCAGCCGGTCGGCATAGTATTCGTCGAGGGGCTGCCCGGTCGCGTCGAGATGGTCGAAGATGCCGAATTCCACGCGCTCGCCCCGAGATGTTGGTGCGCGGGGATTGTTGCAGGCGGCCGCGCAACCATCAATCATGGCCCGACGGAGGACGCAGCATGACGACCGCACCCAGGATACGCCGCATCGTCACCGGCCACGGCGAGGACCGCATCGCCCGGGCGATGCTGGACGCCCCGGCGACCAATGCCAAGCAGGCCGGCAACGGCGCCGTCTCGACGCTGATCTGGTCGACCGACCGGACGCCGGCCGACATCGCGCCCGGCACGGATTTCGAGGACATGGGCGCGCGCATCATCGGCACCCAGCCGCCGCGATCGGGCACGCGGTTCGCGGTGATCGAGTTTCCCCCCGGCGCGCCGACCGCCATGCACCGCACCGAGTCGATCGACTACGTGATCTGCATCGCCGGCGAGATCGACATGGACATGGACGACTCGACGGTGACCATGCGGGCGGGCGACGTGATGGTCCAGCGCGGCACCAACCACTCATGGGTCAACCGCTCGTCCGAACCCGCCCGGCTCGCCTTCGTGCTGATCGACGCCGAGCCGCTCGGCATCGGCGAGCCGGTTGCCCATGGGCAGAGCGTGGGAGGCAGGAGATGAAACCCCGGAGGATCCCCGATCTCGACCCCGGCGAGATGGACGACCGCCAGCGCGCGCTGTTCGAGGCCATCGCCGGGCCGCGCGGCGGCGTGGTGCGCGGGCCGTTCGCGATCTGGCTGCGCCGTCCCGAGCTGGTGGAGAAGGCGAACGAGCTCGGCAACCATCTGCGCGACGCGACCTCGCTCTCGAAACGCCTCTCCGAGCTCGCGATCCTGGTCACCGCGCGGTTCTGGGGCGCCGGCTACGAATGGTACGCGCATGAGGGCCAGGCCGCCGCCGCGGGGGTCGCTCCGGAGGTCATCGAGGCGATCCGCAACGGCGAAGCGCCCCGGCTGGACGATCCCGAGGCCGCGATCGTCTACGAGGTGAGCCGCGAGATCTACCGGTCGAAGGAAATCCCCGACGAGACCTACCGCAGGGGGATCGAGGTTCTCGGCCAGACAAGGATGATCGACCTGGTCGCGGTGCTCGGCTTCTACACCATGGTCGCGATGACGCTGAACGCCTTCAACGCGCCGCTGCCCGAAGGCGCGGCCGACCCCTTCGCCTAGGACCGGCAGATGGCAGGTTACGAGCCGAAGACGCATTCCCTCATCGCCTTCCACGACCGCGCGGCCGCGTTCCGCGACGGCGCGGACACGCCGCGCGACTTTCTCGAGCGCTGCATCGCCGCCATCGAGGCGCGCGAGGGCGAGATCATGGCCTGGGCCCATCTCGATTTCGACGGCGCGCGCAAAGCGGCGGACGCGGCGGGCGCGCGCTACCGGGAAGGCAGGCCGCTGTCGCCCGTCGACGGGCTGCCGGTCGGCATCAAGGACCTGATCGACACCGTCGACATGCCGACCGAGTACGGCTCGACGCTGTTCGCCGGCCACCGCCCGAAGCAGGATGCGGCGGCCGTGCTCGCGCTCAGGCAGGGCGGGGCGGTGATAATCGGCAAGACCGTGACCATCGCCTTCGGCGGCGGCGACCCGGCGAAGACCCGCAACCCGCACGATACGCGGCGCACGCCGGGCGGCTCGTCGAGCGGTTCCGCCGCCGCGGTCGGCGCGCCCACCATCCCGGCCGCAATCGGCACCCATGCGCGCGGCTCGACAATCCGCCCGGCGAGCTTCTGCGGCGCCTTCGCGCTCAAGCCGAGCTTCGGGGCGATCAACCGCCAGGGCGTGTTCTCCGCCGCCGACAGCATGGACCATCTCGGCACCTTCGCGGGCTCGCTCCGCGACGTCTGGATCGTCGCCCGCCACATGGCGCGGCTCCCCCCGCGCCGCCCCGCCCCTCGCGGGGCCCCCCCCCCGGCGGCCGGGTCCCCCCCCCGCCACATGGCGCGGCTCGCCGGCGGCGCCCCCGGCCATGCCGGGCTCTATGGCGGGGCCGCGCCGCCCGCGCCGCACAAGCCGATGCGCCTGGTGCGGCT
>MPNO01000074.1 GCA_002239065.1 Defluviicoccus sp. bin129
GGCCGGGCGGCATGTCCGGGCGATCCCGGACGATCTGGCACGGGACATGCTCGTACATGCCGAGTGTGAAGCGGGACCGGACGAGGACATCGACGGCGACGTCGACCTCTGATGCAGCGCCACGGATGGACACTGCTGTTCCATGATTGCCTCATCGACCAGCTGCGCAGGCTCCACCACGCGGTCCAGCGCGCGCAACGAAGCGAGCCGGCGGGTTTCGCATCCAATGCGAACGTCAAGCTGTTCCACGCGCTGAGCCGGTTGATGCTGGAGGTCATCCCGCAGGATCCATCCCGGGACGAGTACCGCCAGGGCAGCACGCTCGGCCCGCGCTACCGCCATTGGCGGCGCGCCAGGATCGGCAGACGGTTCCGATTGTTCTTCCGGTACGATGCCAGGGCGAAGGTGATCGTCTACGCGTGGGTCAATGACCAATCCACGCTACGCTCCTCGGGGAGCAGAAACGATCCGTTCACGGTCTTCGCCAGGATGCTCGCGCGGGGACATCCGCCCGACGACTGGGCCTCGTTGATGACCGCGTCGAGGCAGGACTGGCAGGAAGGGAAATAACCGCCTTAGGGCTATGTCGGCCTGCGGAGGGGGGGAAACACTCCAGCGAATACTCTGCGAATGCGCCGCCGGGCAGCCGCGACAATTCTGACCGGGGCAGGTCGAGAATGCGCCTGGTGATCGCCGTGGAAGCGGCCGCTTGACTAGCGATTGTTGTCAGGCCCGCAGATTGGATGGCGATCGGCGCGGCACTGTGATGATTTGCTTCTGTTCAAAGGGATCAAACGGCCAAACCGAACAACAGACTGGATGACGCCGGCGTGGCGGACCGCGCACTGGCCGGCCGCGCCGTCGCGTTGTCGGTCACGCGTCACAAGGCGATATTCTTTCCGGAGAAGGACGCCGAGGGCGACCGGATCGACTACGAGGCAGCCGTTTCAGGCGGACTGCGACTGGTCCCGACAGGATCGGCGCTCGAAGTGCTGGCCGACGACTGCGCCAGGATGGTCGCCGACGGCATGCAACATGGGAGGCCGTCGGCTGCCCGTCGACGGTGTCCGGCCGCCATGTCGGTCCAACCCTCCCGGTCCGAGAGGCAATCGATAAGGCCGGGTCGTGGGACGCCGGATGTCAAACGACGCCATCACCATGATTTGTCGCTGACAATCAGGGCCGAGCGACGCCAAACGGCCCCGGCTTATTGAATTCAGGATGCCCTGTCAGAGGCTTCGACGCCCGACAGGAGATGACAGTAGTTACCTTGGGCAGGCACTGGAACCGACACAAATGCGATTTGTTGTGTCCCCGGAACAAGTCCGGGGTCCGTCGAAATGACGTTGTGGGGGGCGCCTCTGCTTCGATGCGCCCTGGAACCGCTATGTCGCGCGGAAGGCGACGGCGTGCTCCGGCGGGGTGCCGCGCCTGCTCGACCTCGATCCACAGGCTCTCGACACCGCGCGCGGTCCGGCGGATCGATGTCCAGCATGGTGGTCGGCCCGGCATCGTGGAAGCGGCGGTCCTCGGCGCCGAAGCGTTCGCGGTCCCGCAGCATGGAATCCGCGTCCTCGTACCGGGTCAGGACCCAGGCATCGACCAGCCGCGTGCGGTGGACCGGGTCCCTGTCCCTCAGCCGGCGATAGACCGCGTAGGGGTCTCGCGCGCGAGCAGCACCCACATGGCGACCGGGCTGACGAGATTGGCGACTGCCTCCAGCGGATCGATCATCGGGGCGGAGCCGTGCGCAGGCGCGGCACCCCCCATCGTCATTTCGACCGGAGCGCGTAGCGCGAAGTGGAGAAACCTCCCTGCCACTTCCTCCATCGTCATTTCGACCGGAGCGCCGGAGGCGCGCAGTGGAGAAACCTCCCAGCCCCATGGGGACGAGGTTTCTCCACTACGCCGTGCTGACGCACGGCTACGCCCCGGATCAAGTCCGGGGTCCGTCGAAATGACGTTGTGGGGGCGCCGTGCTACGCACGGCTACGCCCCGGATCACAGTCCGGGGTGACAAAAGGGAGAGCGGCGACGGTCTCGTCCATCGGGGCGGAGCCCGAGGCGAAGGCTAAACCGGACAGCAGCGGGCTTGTTCCGGGCATGACGACAGGGGGCAGGCGCCGGGGCGGCCATGACGGGCGGCGAGATGAGCGGGTATTGGGCTAGAGTAAGCGCATTCGGAACCGGATCGGGAGACCGCCGTGAGCGAACCAACGGATGCCGCGGGACGGGCGATGCGGAACAGCCCGGATGGCGGCGAGGCGGTGGTCGAGGCGATCCGCAATCTCGGCATCGAGCATGTCATCATGGCCCCGGGCTCGGAGTGGTCGCCGGTCTGGGAGGCGCTCACCCGCCAGCGCGTCGAAAACCTCCCCGGCCCCGGCTACATGCAGATCTGGCACGAGACCCTCGCGGTCAACATCGCCACCGGCTACACCTTCATGACCGGCCTGCCCCAGGCGGTGCTGCTGCATGCCGGCGTGGGTCCGATGCAGGCGATGATGGCGATCAACGCCGCCTTGCAGTCGGAGATCCCGATGCTGGTGCTCGCCGGCGAATCGGTCACGCTCGGCGCCGACCCCGGCCTCAGGATGGAGGCGCAGTGGTATGGCGGGGTGAGCCCGGGCGGGATCGACAGGCTGATCGCGCCGTCGGTCAAGTGGTCGGGGCTGGTGCCGAGCGCGCCCACCCTCTACCGCAGCTTGGTGCGCGCCGGCGAGATGGCGCAGCGCGCCCCGCGCGGGCCGGTGTTCCTCGACGTGCCGCTCGAATACATGCTGGAGGGTTGGAGCCCGGAGGACGATCTCCGAAGCGTGCCGCCGGCCTCCACCACCCTGCCGGTGGCGGCCGAGCTGGACGGCCTCGTCGAAGAGATCGCGGCGGCGAGGAACCCGGTCATCGTCACCGAGTTTTCCGGCCGCGAGCCCGGCGGCTTCGAGGCGCTGGTCGCGTTCGCCGAGGCCGGCGCGATCCCGGTGATCGGCGGCCGCACGGCGTTTTACGGCAACTTCCCGACCGACCACGATCTGTGGCAGGGGGTGGAGACCTACGGCCATCTGGAGGACGCCGACCTGGTGCTCCTGGTGGGCGCCCGGACGCCCTGGTACCCGCCGACCGACCGGCCGACCGGCGCCCGCATCGTCTCCATCGGCGACCACCCGCACAAGGAATGGCTGGTCTACCAGGTGATGCACGCGGACGCCTATCTGGAGGGGGATATCGCCGCGACCCTCGCGGCGCTCGCCGCGCGGTTGCGAGAACGAGGGCCGGCGGAAGCGGTCAGGCGGGCGCGGCGGGACAGATGGGCCGGCCGGCACGCCGCGCTGATGTCCGGGCTGCGGGCCGAGCGCGAAGCGTCCGCCGGCGGCGCGCTCGACACGCTTTCGGTCTGCCGCGCCCTCGAACGGGCGATGCCGGCGGACACCGTCTATGTCGACGAGACCATCACCCATTTCCTGACCATGCGGCACCATCTGCCGCTGACCCGGGCGAAGTCGCTCTACAAGCTGACGGTGAGCGGCCTCGGCCAGGGGCTCGGGCTCGCGCTCGGCATGAAGCTGGGCGCGCCCGGGCGCCCGGTGGTGCTGGTCGTCGGCGACGGCAGCTTTCTCTACAACCCGATCCCCCAGGCGTTCGGCGCCTCGCGGGATTACGGCCTGCCGATCGTCGTGCTGATCATGAACAACCGGGGCTACCAGGCGATGCTGAACGGACAGCGCCTCTACTACGCCGACGGCATGGCGCGGCGGACCGAGCTGACCCTCGGCTTCCGCATCGACCCGCCGGTCTATGAGGAGATGGGGGCGCCGTTCGGCATCGGCGGCGCCCGCGCGGAGACCGGGGACGAGCTCGCGGCGGCGCTCGAACGGGCCTTGGCGGAAACCGCGTCGGGCCGCAGCTACATCGTCAACGCGGTCCTGCCCGGCTAGGCGATCAGCCCGACCGCGCGATAGGCCGCCGCGGCGCCGGGGTGGAGCGGCACCCCGTCGATCGCGAGCCCGGCCTCGCCCGCCCCGCGCAGCGGGTCGAACAGCGAGCCCAGCCCGTCGAACAGCGGGTTCAGCGCGGCGAGCCGCGCGTGCCGCGTCGCCATCAGCCGGGCGAGCCGGCCCACCGCGTCGTCGGAGATGCGGGCATGGGTGGCGATCACGTTCAGCACCCCGATCTGCGGGCTGTCGCGGTGGTGGCCGCGGAGCGCGCCCGCCTTCACCTGCGCCGGGCGGTAGAACCCCACCCGGTCGAGCAGGGCGGCGATCTGGCCGGGTCCGTAGTCGAGCACCCTGATGTCGGCGCGTTCGGCGAGCCCGGTCATCACCCGGTTGGGGATCGGGCACTGGAACTGGGCGTCGATCTCGCCGGCCGCCAGCGCGTTGGCGCCGTCGAGGAAGTTGAGATGCACCGGCTCGAAGGTCTCGAAGCCGATGCCGAGCACGCCGAACATCGTCGCCACGTGCTGCGCCATGCCGCTCCCGACGGGGCCGATGGAGACCCGCCTGCCGCGCAGATCGTCGACCGTCGCGATCCCCGAGCCGGCGCGCGCGATGAAGAACATCGGCCCGGAATTCGCGGGTGCGGCCATGCGGATGTCGAGCGCGCGCCCGAACGGCGCCTCGCCGCGCGCCGCCCGGCCGATCCAGTTGGCGGCGAGAAAGCCGAACGCGAGTTCGCCCGTCTCCAGCCGCTCGGCGTTGCCCACGCTGGCGGTCGGCGTGGCGAAGATGTCGACCCTCCCGAACGCCCCCTGCTCCCGCGCGACCGCCGCGATGGCCTCGGCCTGGGTGTAGAAGGTGCTCCCCGACTCCGATGTCCCGATGACGATGTCCATGGCGTACCCGCGATGCTGCTATCCGCGCCCGGCGTCGGGCATCAGGCGGAGCGCGATGAGGCCGAGCGCCGACAGGATAACCGCGCCGAAGACAAAAAACGCGACCTGGAGGCCAAATCCCTCGACCGCCGCCCCGACGGCGACGGGAACGACGAACCCGGCGAACCGGTTGACCGTGGACCTGATGCCGACGCTGATCCCCTGGCGTTCGACGTTCACCGAGCGGGCCAGCACGTAGAGCATCAGGGGGAAGGCGATGCCGGACGCCACGCCCCACCCCATGGCAATGCCGAGCAGGTGCCAGAAATCGCGGAACAGCACGACGCTGGACAGGAGCGCCGCGGCGGTGCCGATGGTCGCGACCAGCAGGATGTTGGGGCGCACCCGGCGCGAAACCGGCCCCGCCGAGAGGCCCGACAGGCCCGAGACCACCGAGCCCACGGCGACCAGCACGCCGATGGTGGCCCCGCCGAAATCGAGCGATTCCAGATAGACCGGGTAGAACGAGTGCCTCAGCGCATGCACGCAGGTCATCAGGAAGGAGCAGGCGACGACGAAGGCGACCGCCGGCGCCGCGATAATCCGGAACGCGTCGCGGTAGTCGCCGAGCCAGGACCGGCGCGTCCCGCCCGGCGTGTCGTCCCGCCGCACGTCGCGCGGCAGGAAGGCGGTCACGACCAGGGTGGCGACGCCCCAGGCGCCGATCAGGGAGAACGCGCCGACCGGGCCGAAACTGTCCCAGGCCATCCCGCAGAGCACCGGCGCGACCAGGTTTCCCGAGGTCGAGACGAAGCTGAACCGCCCCATCAGCCCAGGATCGTCCCGGTTGATCCGCCCGACATGGGCCTGCGCCGCCATCCACACCAGCGCCTGGGCGAAGCCGGTCAGGAGCTGGAGCACGATCAGCACCGCGACCGACGGCAGCGCCGGGTAGAGCGGGAACAGCACGGCCGTGGCGATCGCCGGGGCGGGGCTGATGGGTTTGGCGCCGAGCCGGTCCATCAGCGCGCCGGCGGGGATCGAGAGCACCACCGACAGCGCCGCCCGCGCGCCCAGCACCAGCCCGATCAGCAACGGCGTCGCCCCGATGTCGAGCGCCCAGAGCGGCACCGCGACGGTCATCATCGGCACGAAGCCGAGGCCGAAGAAACCCACCGCGAAAATCGCGGCATGGGACCGGGGAATCCGCAAACCGGCGCTCAGCCCGGCTTGTCGTCCGCCGCCCGCACCAGACGCCGCTGCACCGGGAACAGGGCGATGTCGAAGCGCTGCGAGAACAGCCCCCACAGCCCCTTGGGCGCCTTCAGCATGACCACCACCGCGGTCAGGCCGAGCAGGATCAGGTACCAGGTGCCGTAGGGGGCGAGCGGCTCGCGCAGCAGGAAGAAGACCAGCGTGCCGACGATCGGCCCCTCGATCGACCCGATGCCGCCGATCACCACGATGAAGATGATGGTGACGGTCCAGTTGATGTCGAAGGCGGCGCTCGGGGTGATGCGGATCTTGGTGATGTAGATCAGGGCGCCGATCGCCGAGGTCCCGAACGCGGCGAGGATGTAGACCAGCAGCTTGGCCCGGAAATTGTCGACGCCGAGGCTGCGCGAGGCCTCTTCGGAATCGCGGATCGCGGTGAGCGCGAGCCCGTAGCGCGAGCGCAGCAGCAGATAGATGCCGACGATCACCGCGACCGCGAGCGCCAGCGCGAGCCAGTAGATCGTGGCGTCGCGGTCCGCCCGGGACGCGGCGATGGACTTGATCGCGGCGATCGGCAGGCTCATCCCGGAGCCGCCGCCGAGCCCCTTCACCTGGGCGAATCCGAGCAGGAACACCTCGGCGACCACCCAGGTGCCGATGGCGAAGTAATGGCCCCGCAGCCGGAACACGATGAAGGCGATCGGCAGCGAGATCAGCGCCCCGATCGCGCCCGCCATCGGCACCGTCCAGATCGCCCCGATATCGAGGAAGATGACCAGGATGAACAGCAGGTAGCCGCCGAGCCCGACAAAGGCCTGCTGGCCCACCGAGACCAGCCCGCCATAGCCGGCGAGCAGGTTCCAGAGCTGCGCTAGCGCCAGGATGTAGAAGATCTCGACCAGCAGGCGCATCGACGCCCGGTCGCCCCACCAGGGCACGGTGAGCAGCACCAGGATCAGCGCCGCGCCCACCGCCATGCCGATCCGGCTCGCCCGGGTCGAGCGGATCACCCGGCTACTCATCGCGGGTCCTCGGGAACAGGCCGTTCGGCCTCAGCACCAGGATGACCAGGAAGGCGATATGGCCGGCGAGGATCTGCCAGCCGGGGTCGATCTTGGCGCCGATATTCTGCGCCACGCCGAGGATGACGCCGCCAGCGAGCGTGCCCCACATCGAGCCGAGACCGCCGATGATCACCGCCTCGAAGGCGAACAGCAGGCGCGACGGCCCGAGCGCGGGATCGAAATTGGTCCGGATGCCGATGAAGATGCCGGCGATCGCCACCAGCACCATCGAGACTCCCATGGCGAGGCCGAAGACGTGCCTCTGCCTGATCCCCATCAGCCGGGCGGTGGACGGATCGTCCGAGGTGGCGCGGAACGCCCGGCCGAGCCGGGTGCGGCTGAAGCCGATCTGGAGCGCCGCGATCAGCGCCACCGCGACGACGAAGACGATCAGCGGCAGGGTGCCGATCTCGATGCCCTCGGCGAGCTTGATGCTGGCGGTCTCGATGGCGCCGGCGTTGAGGCGCTGCGAATCGGCGGAAAATATTTCCAGCAGCAGGTTCTGGATGACGATCGAGATGCCGAAGGTCACCAGAAGCGGCGGCAGGAGGTCGTCGCCGAGGGTGTAGTTGAGCACGCCGCGCTGCAGCACGTAGCCGAAGAAGAACATGAACGGCAGCACGGCGATCATGCTGACGAAGGGATCGACCCCGGCGGTCTCGATCACCACCATGGCGACGAAGGCGGCGAGCACGATCAGATCGCCATGCGCGATGTTCACCAGCCGCATCACGCCGAAGATGATCGCAAGCCCCGCCGCGAACAGCGCATAGAGCCCGCCCGTCAGCACCCCCTGGACGATGCTGTTGATCCACTCGATCATGGGCGGAGCATAGCGGGAGAGGCCCGGCCGCGCGCCCCCTTCGAGTTCGGGGGCTTGCGTCCTGGATGGACTTGCGGGCGGGAGCGGGCCGGTGGCCGTTACGCCGGCGACGCGCGCCCGCCCTCCCGGTCGACCGGCAACCCGGTCAGCAGATCGGCCGCGCCTTCCAGCCGCGCCGGACGTCCGGCGAAGTCGCCAACCCTGTCCCCAAGCCGGTCCATGCGCTTGCCCGGCAAGGCGAAGACCCGCCAGATGAACGGCGCCAGGGCCACGCCCACACCCGGCATGGTGAGGGTCCGGGCGCTCCCGATCATTCCGCCGCGGGTTGCGTGTCGAAGCGACCGCGGAACTCGCCGCGCAACTCCGAGACCTCGCGGGACAGGCCGGCCAGGTCGCCGCGCATTTGAGCGATCTCGCGGGTCATGTCGCCACGCAGCTCCGCGACCTCGCGGGTCATATCGCCACGCAGATTCGTGACCTCGCCGGCCAGGACATCCACCCTGGCCTCCAACCTGACGAACAGCCGGAACATGAACATGGCGAATGTTCCGCCCGAGGCCAGCAGCGTGGCGAACCCGCCCAGCATGGTGATGATCTCGGCGCTCACGATCATTCCGCCGCGGGTTGCGTGTCGAAGCGGCCGCGGAACTCGCCGCGCAGCTCCGAGACCTCGCGGGACAGGCCGGCCACGTCGCCGCGCATTTGGGCGATCTCGCGGGTCATGTCGCCACGCAGCTCCGCGATCTCGCGGGTCATGTCGGCACGCAGTTTCGCGATCTCGCGGGTCATGTCGCCACGCAACTCCGTGAACTCGCGGGTCATGTCGCCACGCAGATTCGCGCCCTCCCGGGCCAGGGCATCCACCCTGGCCTCCAGCCTGACGAACAGCCGGAACATGAACATGGCGAATGTTCCGCCCGAGGCCAGCAGCGTGGCGAAGCCGCCCAGCATGGTGATGATCTCGGCGCTCACCCAACCAGTATAAGGCGTGCGCCCTCGAAGTCATTCCACTTTTGATGAGTCAGGTCCCGAAATACGCCGCCGCGATGCGGTCGCGGGTGAGGCTCGCCGGCGCGCCGGTGAGCGCGAGGCGGCCTTCCTGGAGGCAGTAGACCCGGTCGGCCACCTCGAGCGCCCGGTTGATGTCCTGCTCGACCACCACCATGGCGGTGCCCTCGGCCTTGATCGCCGGCAGGACCTCGTAGATCTCGCCCACCACCACGGGGGCGAGGCCGAGCGAGAGCTCGTCGAACAGGATCAGCTCCGGGTTGGACATCAGCGCCCGGCCGATCGCGGTCATCTGCTGCTCGCCGCCGCTGAGCGCGGTTCCGGGAACCGAGCGCCGGTTGCGCAGCGCCGGGAACAGCTCGTAGACGCGGTCCAGCGACCAGCCTCCCGGCCGGCCGGAATAGCCGCCGATGACCAGGTTCTCCTCGACGCTCAGGCTGGGGAAGAGCCGGCGCCCCTCGGGCACCATGGCGATCCCCAGCGCCACGATATCGGCGGCCTCGCGGGACTGGATGCTGTCGCCGCGATAGTCGAGCGCGTCGCTGGTCGCCTCGACCATGCCGGTGATCGCCCGCAGGAGCGTCGTCTTGCCGGCGCCGTTGGCGCCGATCGCGGCCACGGTCTCGTGCTCGTCGAGGTCGAAATCGAGACCGAACAGCGCCTGGAAATCGCCGTAGAACGCATCCAGGTTGCGGATCTCCAGCAGGCTCATTCGACGGCGATCCCGAGATAGACCTCGCGCACGACGGGGTTGTCGATCACCGCCTGCGGGTCGCCCTCGTCCAGCTTGCGGCCGAAATCGATCACCACCAGCCGGTCGACCACCGACATCAGCGCATGCACGATGTGCTCGACCCAGACGATGGAGACGCCCTGGCCGCGGATCTCGCCGATGGTGGCGACGAGCTCGCGGATCTCGTGCTCGGTCAGCCCGCCGGCGATCTCGTCGAGCAACAGCACGCGCGGGCGGGTGGCCAGCGCCCGGGCGAGTTCGAGCCGCTTGCGCTCCAGCAGGGTCAGCGAGCCGGCCAGCGCGTTCGCCTTGGCCGCGAGCCCGGTGCGTTCCAGCACCTCGACGCAGTGGCCGTAGGAGGCGGCCTCCGACTGCCCGGCGCCGAACGCGCCGCCGACCAGCAGGTTCTCGAACACCGTCATCCCGCCGAACGGGTGCGGGATCTGGTAGGAGCGCCCGATCCCGGCGCGGCAGCGGAGATGGGCCGGCAGGCGGGTGATGTCCTCGCCGGCGAACACGATCCTGCCGTCATCCGGCGGCAGGCTGCCGGTGATCAGGTTGAACAGCGTGCTCTTGCCCGCCCCGTTGGGGCCGATGATGCCGAGCGCCTCGCCGTCGGCGACCGCCATGTCGAACGAATCGACCACCAGGAGCGATCCGAAGCTCCTGGACAGGTTCTCGACCGAGAGGATCGCGCTCATCGCGGACCCGTCCTTCGATACGCCCCCTGCGGGGCCTGCTCGGGATGAGGGAACAGGAGTGTTTTCATCCCGAGCAGGCCCGGAGGGCCGTATCGAGAAACCGGTTGGCCTCAGCTCAGCGGCTCGAGCTTGCCGGTCAGCGGGATTTCCGGCGCCCGCGCGTTATGCACCAGGTCGAGCTCGTACTTGAACGTCTTGCCGCGCTTCCACTGGCCGCCGACCAGCGGCGTGCGGCAGGCGTTCTTGACCGGGTTGCGCGCGTCGCCGAACTTCCACGAGACCGGGCCGACGATCGATTCGTAGTCGGTGTTCTCGATCGCGTTCAGGATCGCATTCGGATCGCCGGGATCGCCGCAGCGCTTCAGGACGTCGATCGCCACCTCGATATTGGCGTGCTTGAAGCCGAGGGGCTGGGTCCATTGCCGCTTGGTCTTGGCGGTATAGGCATCGGCGAACTCGCGCGACGACTTGCCGGTCAGGTTCGACTTGAACGGGTGCGAGGACGACCACCACACCTCGGTGGTCAGCCCGTGGCCGCGATCGCCGAGCGCCGCCACCGCCGGCGGGAACAGCAGCGCCTTGGCCATGGTCCCCGCCTTGAGCTGCTTGATCAGCCCCTGCTGCGCCGCCTGGGTCCAGAAAGTGGTGAAGTCGGGCGGCGTCGCGATGCCGGTCAGGATCTCCACGCCTTCCTTCTTGAACGCCGCGATCTGGGCGGTGAAGTCGGGGCTTCCCATGGTGAACAGCGGCGGCTGGACGTACTCGAACCCGCGGGCTTCCATGGGCGGCCGGAAACCGCGCTTGGGGTCGCCCCCGTTCACCCCGTCCTCGCTGTTCTCGATCAGGCTGCCGATCTTCTTGTTGGTGCCGAGCGCATCCCACATGTCCATGAAGATGCTGAACATGTCCTCGAAGCCCCAGAAGAAGTGGTAGGTCCACTTGAAGGGCTTGTCGGGCGTGGCGCCGCGGCCGAAATAGACGATCTGCCAGGGCGTGTCGGCGGTCACGCAGGGCACCTCGTTGGCCTCGGCCTGGTCGGAGATCGGGTTGACCGTGGTGCCGCTCGACGAGCCGATCATCAGATTGATCTCGTCCTTGAGGATCAGCTCGGCGGCGACCTCGGCGGCGCGGTTGGGGTTGGATTGCGAATCGCGCGAGATGATCTCGACCGGGTATTTCTTCTTGCCGATCGTGATCCCGTCGCCGATCGCCGCGCGCGCGTCGGCGAGCACGAACCGGTCGGCCTCGCCGAACGCCGCGAGCGGTCCCGATTGCGGGCTGACGAAGCCGATCTTCACCGTCCGCGCGGCGTGGATGGCGGGCGCCGGAAAGCTCGACGCCGCGGCCGCGGCGAGCACGCCGCCGCCGTATTTGAGGGCGCGCCTGCGCGACACCGTTCCCCTGTTGCTCTTGGTCATTGCGTCCTCCTCTTGATGTCCGTTGGAAGCGTCGGAAAATAATCCCCTGATTTTCATCAGATAATAGGCGTATTGGGCTCCAGTCCGAGCAGCACCCTGCCGTACAGCTCGGCGCTCGCCTCGGGCAGCAGCAGGCCGTGCATGTTGATCGCGTGCAGGTCGCGCGAGGCCTGTTGCAGCGGGCTCCCGAGCGCGAGGCTGGAGCCGCCGGCCATGAGGAACAGCTTCTCCGCGCCGTCGAGCGCGAATCGCACCCCCTGCGAGCAGTCCATGCGGATGCGGGCGCGCATCTCCATCGACATCGGCGTGCCGGAGCGGGCGTGGGAATCGATGTCGTCGGCGACCCGGTAGAGCATGAGATGCGCCGCGTCGATCAGCGAGGCCGCCTCGCCGAGCCTGATATGGGTGGCCGACCATTCGGAGTGGATATGCGGGGTGTAGGCGACCGGCTTGGCCTGCACCGTGCGGCGGAACTCGGCGAGCGCCGCGCGGCCGAGCCCGAGCGCTCCGCCGCACAGGCAGAGCGCGAGGACCGGCACCGCCTCGGCCTTGTGGAGCCAGCCGTCATAGCCCTCCGCCATGCCCGGCGTCGCGCCCTCGATCAGCGCCGGGATCGAGAGCCTCCGGTGTGCCGGCACGGTGAGCCCGTCCACCCTGATCGAGCAGCTTCCGGTGCCCGACAGACCGGCGACGAACCAGTCGTCCTGGATGGCGACATCGCCCGCCGGCACCAGGAAATCCGCCTCGTCGACCATCTCGCCCGCCGCGTCGTACACCCCGGCGCCGAGCAGCAGCCAGGCGGCATGCTCGCAGCCCGAGCCGAACGGCCAGAAGCCGCTGAGCGTCGCCGACCCGTCGCCGTTCAGCACCGCCCTGCCGCGCGGCCCGATCACCGCCGAGATCATGGTGTCGGGATCGGCGCCGTAGACGTCGTCGCGCGCCGCGCCCGGGAAATGAGCCATCATCCAGCTATGGGCGTGCATCACCCCGAGCACCCAGGCGGTCGCCGAACACCCCTCGCCGATCGCCGAGATGACGTCGAGATGGGCGCGCATCGACAGCTCGTGGCCGCCGCAGCTGCGCGCCTGGATCACCCGGAGCAGCCCCGTTTCGCGGATCCGGGCCATGTTCTCGGCCGGAACGCGGCGGTCCCGCTCGGCGTCGGCGACCCGGGTCCTGAAATCCCCGGCGGCAGCCTCGGCGCGCCTCCGGAGCTCGTCGACCGCAGCCGACGAATCCCCGCCCAGCGCCTCGTCGGTGACCGCGGCCATCGCCCCGTCTCCCATCCCTGCCCCGCCCATTTTGCATAGCACGGCACGGCATGGCCACCAAGAGCCGGGGCGGCCGTACCCGGTCGCTACGGGCGGGTTGATTTTACTGCGGCATTGCCGCAGTTTGTCGGAAGCGCTGTCACGCCTGGTCGCCGCGATCAAGAAGGAGACGACAGGAGCATGACGACCGAACGCAGCGAGCTCGGACGCGAAATCGAAACCGCGCTGGGTGACGTTCTCGCCCATGTTCGCGGCGAGACGGAGCTGTCCTGTCGAATCGTCGACGATCCCGCGGCCGAACGGATTGTCGCGCTGCGGAAGCGGCTGCGTCTGAGCCGGCAGAAATTCGCGGACTGCTTCGGTCTGGATGTGCGCGCTCTGCAGGAATGGGAACAGGGGCGCCGGGTCCCCGACCGCGCGGCCCGCGTATTGCTGACGGTCATCGATCGGGAACCGGAAGCCGTGATCCGGGCGCTCCACCGAGACAGCGACAGCTGAGTCCGGGCCACCAAGAGCCGGGGCGGCCCGGTTCAGCGGACGCTCGCCGCCGCCGCGCCGACCGCGGCGCCCTTGGTCTCCCATTCCTCGGCGCCGGCGTCGCGGCGGAACTGGCGCCGGGCGGCGTGCTGGGCCGGTTTCGCCGCCTCGCGCAGCTCCTCGATCGCCTGGCGGTCGCGCGCGAACTGGCGGAAGGCGGCGAACTTGGCGGACAAATACTGGTCGGGCCAGGGCACCGGGTCCCAGCCGTAATGGGCCGCCGCCTGCTGGGTGAAGTTGGGGTTGTAGAGATGGGTGCGGGCGAGCGCGACCAGGTCGGCGCGCCCCGCCGCGACGATGGTGTTGACCTGGTCCCAGGTGAAGATGTTGCCGGCGACCAGGGTCGGCACGCCGGCCTCGATGCGGACCTGCTCGGAGAACGGGGTCTGGAACATGCGGCCGTAGACCGGCTTTTCCTCGGATGCGGTCTGGCCGGTGGAAACGTTGATCAAATCGACCCCGCGTGCGGCAAACGCCTTCGAGATCGCCACCGCGTCGTCGCCCTGGTTGCCGCCGGGCACCCAGTCATGCGCCGAGATGCGGATCGAGACCGGCCGGTCGGCGGGCCACGCCTGCCTGACCGCGTCGAACACTTCCAGCGGGTAGCGCAGCCGGTTCTCCAGGCTGCCGCCGTACTCGTCGGTCCTCTCGTTGGTGGCGGGCGACAGGAACCCGCCCAGCAGGTAGCCGTGCGCGCAGTGCAGCTCCGCCATGTCGAGACCCGCGCGTGCCGCCCGTTCGAAGGCGGCGACGAACTCCGCCTTCACCCGGTCCATGTCGGCGCGGTCCATCTCCCGGGGGACGGCGGAATTGGGCAGATAGGGGAGCGGCGACGGGGCGATGATCTCCCACGCGCCGTCTTCCAGCGGCTGGTCGATCCCCTCCCAGGCGAGCCTGGTCGCGCCCTTGCGACCGGCATGGCCGATCTGCATGCAGAGCTTCGCCGGCGTGTATCGGTGGACGAAGTCGGCGATGCGTTTCCACCCCGCCTCCTGGCCGTCGTTCCAGATGCCGGCGCAGCCCGGCGTGATCCGCGCATCGGGGGCGATGCAGGCCATCTCGGTATAGACCAGCCCGGCCCCGCCCAGCGCCCGGCTGGTCAGGTGGACGTAGTGCCAGTCCCCCGGCACCCCGTCCTCGGCGCAGTACTGGCACATCGGGGCGACGACGACCCGGTTCTCCAGCCGCATGCCGCCGATGGTGAAGGGGGTGAACATCGGCGGCGGCGCGGCCTCGGCGATTTCGGGAATGCCCTCGCGCGCGGCCACCCCGGCGGCGAAATCGTGGTCGATGGCGGCGATGAACGCGGCGTCGCGGGTGCGCAGATTGTCGTAGGTGATCGCCTTGGAGCGCGACAGCAGGCTGAACGCGAACTGGCTCGGCTCCATCCCCCAGTAGCGCTCGACCTGCTCGAACCAGGCGAGCGAGACGTCGGCGGCGTGCTGCAGCCGGCCGACCTCGTCGCGCCGGTTGACGTCGTAGGCGGCGAGCGCCGCGCCCACGTCGTCATGCACGCCGAACTCCTCGTAGAGCGCGATCGCGTCCTCCATCGCCAGCTTGGTGCCCGAGCCGATGGAGAAATGCGCGGTATGCGCCGCATCGCCCATGATCACCAGGTTGTCGCGCACCCAGGTCTCGCAGCGGATGGTCGGGAAGTTGCGCCAGAACGAGCGGTTGGTGATCGCCGGGTGGCCGTCGAGCAAATCCTCGTAGAGCGCCGCCACATAGGCGACGGTGCCGTCTTCGTCCTCGTCCTCCAGCCCGGCGCGGGCGAAGGTCTCGGCGGTGGTCTCGACGATCCAGGTGCTCATGCCCGCGTCGTACTGGTAGGCGTGCAGGTTCCAGATTCCGGCGTCGTTCTCGCGGAAGTCGAAGGTGAAGGCGGGCAGCGGCCGCGTGCTGCCGAGCCAGACGAACTTGTTGGGCCGCCAGTCGTAGCTCGGGCGGAAATGATCGGCGTAGTCCTCGCGGACCCAGGAGTTGATGCCGTTGCAGGCGATCACCAGATCGGCCTCGGGGAGGTCGTCGAGCGCGCGGATCTCGCGCAGGAACTCCATCGCGATGCCGAGCTCGCGGCAGCGGCTCTGGAGGAGCAGCAGCAGCGCCTTGCGCGACATGCCGCAGAACCCGTGCCCGCCCGAGGTGATCTTCTGCCCGCGGTAGAAGATGTCGATGTCGTCCCAATAGGCGAATTCGTCGCGGATCGCGTCGTAGCTCGCCGCGTCGTAGTCGCGGAAATGCCCCAGGGTCTCGGCCGAGAACACCACGCCGAAGCCGAACGTGTCGTCGTACCGGTTCTGCTCGTAGACGGTGATCTCGTGGCCCGGATCGCGCGCCTTCATCAACAGCGCGAAGTAGAGCCCGGCCGGGCCGCCGCCAATCACCTCGATCTTCATCGTCCCGTCCCCCGCTGCGGCCGCTCCGGCAATTGTTTTATGCTTAAACCAATTGCCGGCGGGGCGCAATTTGTTTTAGGCTTAAACCATATTTGTCCATCCAGCCGTCATTTCGACGGACCCCGGACTTGATCCGGGGCGTAGCCGTGCGCAGCACGGCGGCCCCCCGTCATTTCGACGGACCCCGGACTTGATCCGGGGCGTAGCCGTGCGCGGCACGGCGGCCCCCCGTCATTTCGACGGACCCCGGACTTGATCCGGGGCGGAGCCGTGCGCAGCACGGCGGAGTGGAGAAACCTCGTCCCCGTGGGGCAGGGAGGTTTCTCCACTTCGCGCTGCGCGCTCCGGTCGAAATGACGAGGGGGAGCGCCCGCGGGCTGGGAGGTTTCTCCACTCCGCGCCTCCGGCGCTCCGGTCGAAATGACGGGACGGGGTCGCGGTGCCGTTGATCGCCGCGGTGGAATCGCTACCCTGCCCGGGCGTCGATTGCGGCGCCGTCACGCACGCCATTCCGAGGCCGTCCGCCGGTGACTTCCGACTCCCTGTTCCCGACCGGCGGTCCGTCTTCGCCGTCCGGCACCGGGATTTTTCCCTCGCAGACCATCGAGGCGCTGATCCGCGACCGGACGATCGCCTCGACCAGCGAAATTTCCAGGGACATGATCCAGCCGGCGAGCCTCGACCTGCGGCTGGGCCCGGTGGCCTACCGGGTGCGCGCGAGCTTCCTGCCCGGGCCGGAGGCTTCGGTGGAAGAGAAGGTCGAGGCGCTCGGGATGCACGCGATCGACCTCGCAGGCGGCGCGGTGCTGGAGCGCGGCTGCGTCTATATCGTTCCCCTGCTCGAACACCTGGCGCTCGACAACCGGATCGCGGCCTTCGCCAATCCGCGAAGCTCGACCGGCCGGCTCGACGTCTTCACCCGGCTGATCACCGACCGGGCCAGCCGCTTCGATGCCGTCGCGCGCGGCTATCATGGCCGCCTCTACGCCGAGGTCTCGCCGCGCACCTTCTCCATCCTGGTGCGCCAGGGAAGCCGGTTGAGCCAGCTCCGCCTGCATCGGGGCACGCCCGCCATCCCGGCCACCCGGCTGCGGCAGTTGCAGCAGGAAATCGGGCTCGTCGATCCCGAGATGCCGGACGCCGGGTCCCGCGAAGGCGGGTTGCCGCTGCGCCTCGACCTCGAAGGGGATGGCGGCGACTCCCTGATCGGTTTCCGCGCCAAGCACCATTCCGGCATCGTCGATTTCGACGTTGTCGGCGGCTACGACGCGAGCGATTACTGGGAGCCCATCCATGCCCGCCCCGGGCGCGGGATCATCCTGAACCCGGACGATTTCTACGTCCTGTCGACCCGCGAGGCGATCACCGTGCCGCCCGACCATGCCGCCGAGATGATCGCCTACGACACCGAGGTCGGCGAGTTCCGCGTCCACTACGCCGGCTTCTTCGACCCCGGGTTCGGCTGGGACGGGGCCGGCGGGGCGGGCAGCCGCGCGGTGCTCGAAGTGCGCAGCCACGACGTGCCCTTCCTCCTCGAACACGAGCAGGTGATCGGCGGGCTGCGCTATCTCCGGCTGACCGACATTTCGGACCGGTTATACGGAAGCGGCATCGGCTCGGCCTATCAGGGCCAGCGGCTGCAACTCTCCAAGCATTTCAGGACATGACCATCCTCACCCGGCGGCGGTAGGGCGAAACAGCAAGCGCGTCCCGAGCGCCGAGACGGCGAAGCAGACGACGAGCAGCGGCCCCGCCGGGAGGTCGGCCGCGGTCGAGATCAGCACCCCCGCCACCACCGCGGCGGCGCCGCTCGCGAATGCCCGCCTGAGGGCGTAGCCGGCGCCGGAGCGCGCCGCCAGCGCGGGCAGGATGAGGCTCGCGAACACCACATAGACGCCCACGAGCTGGACCGAGGCGGTGATCGCAAGCGCGAACAGCACGAAGAAGCCGGTGCCGCTTCGCGCCCGCGGGACGCCGGCCCAGACCAGCGCCACCAGGCCGTATACCGGCAGGAAGGCGGCGATGTCGCCCCACGAGACGAACAGGATCTGGCCCGAGAGCAAATGCCGCAGGGCCTCGCCGCCATGCGGGTCGTCGGCGAGCGCCAGCAGGGCTACGGAGGCCGCGAGAATGAAGGCGCTGCCGATCACCGCCTCCTGTTCCTCCGGCATCCCGCGCTCGATCCAGCGGAAGAACAGGGCGACGCATATCCCCGTGCCGAAGGACGCGGATTGGCGGAGCAGCCAGGACGGCTCGTCGAAGAACAGGCCGAGCAGGACGAGCGCGAGGCCCACGATCTGGGCCGTCGCCAGGTCGATGAACACGATCCCCCGCTTGAGCACCTCGATCCCGAGCGGGGCGTGGACCGCCGTGACGACCAGCCCGACCACGAAGGCCGGGCCGACGATATAGAGCAGGTCAGGATCGATCGCGGGCTCGCTCCAGCAGCGCGAACGTCACGTCGAACAGGGCGAAGAGATCGCGGGCCTCCTCCTGCCCGCCCACGGTATAGGGGAGCGCGAGGACCGGAACGCCCGTCCTCTCCGACAGCCAGTCCGCCGCGTCCCTCTGCTCGTGCGGTGCATGCAGGATCGCCGTCGCGCCGGCCGCCCGCACCCGTTCGACCAGACTTTGCAGGTGGGATGCCGTCGGCGGAACGCCCGGGATGCGCTCCAGCGTCGCGATCCGTTCCAGCCCCGTCCAATGGACCAGATAGGCCCAGGCGGTGTGGTGGACGACGACCTTCATGCCGCGCAGCCTGGCCGCGCGTGCGCGCCAGCGTTCCGCCGCGGCGCTCCATCGCGCCCGGAAGTCGGCGAGCCGGGCGCGGTAGGCCGCTGCGTTCCCGGGGTCGACGCGCGCCAGCCGCCGGGCCAGCTCGCCCGCCAGAAGCGCGATGTTGCGCGGGTCGAGATGGACATGCGGGTTGCCGCTCGGGTGGATGTCGCCGAGGCTGCGGTCGACCCGTTCGGGCCGCTCCAGGATCTCGACATGGTCGGCGGCCATGAGGTGCCCCGGCTGGCCGGGCTGCACCCCGCGCCGGGCGCCGCGCTCCATCAGCACCGGGAGCCAGCCGATTTCAAGCTCCGCGCCGGAGCAGAACACGATGTCGGCGCGGCGCATCTGGGCGATCAGGCTGGGCCGCGCGCGGATGTAGTGCGGGTCCTGGCGTCCGTGGGTGGCCGAGTACACGACGACGTCGGCGCCGCCGATCTCGCCGGCCAGCGCCGCCCATTCCGGCTCGCAGGCGAACACCCTGGCATCGGCCGCCGCCGTCGACGGCGCGAGCGCCGCGAGCCCGGCAACCAGCACCGGCCCCAGCCGCTTCAACATCGCCGCCATGGCTCAGAAGCTGTGCGCGGCGTGGGCGCCGAGGCTCATCACGTATTGCAGGATGATCTGGTTGTCCTTCTCCCGGCCGTCGAGATTTTCGTGATTGTATTGCAGCCGGATGCGCCCGAACTCGCTGTTGGTCCAGTCGACCATCATCCCGTAGGCATAGGACTCGTGATCGATCCCGGAGCCGCCGGGTGCGGACAGCCTGGCGTAGCGGCCGCCGATTCGCCAGCTCGGCGCGGGCTTGTAGACCCCCTGGACGTACCAGCCATGCGCGATGGAGTCGGTCCTCAGCTCCTCGAGATGCTCCTCCTCCTCGCCCTCTTCGGCCAGCGCATAGGTTCCGTCTTCCCGGCGCCAGAAATACTCGCCCTGGATGATCAGCTCGCTGTCCCGCGCGTTGCCGGTCGGGGCGAGGGTGAAGCGGAAGTCGATGCCGTAGAGCCGCGTGTCGCCGGTGAACGCGCCCTCGGAGAAGAACGCGGCCCGCTCTTCGCCGTGTTCGTCCCCGTGCTCGTCTTCATGGTCTTCGTGCGCGTGCTCGTCCTCGTGCTCGTCCTCGTGCTCGTCTTCGTGGTCTGCCTCGCCGGCATGCTCGTCCTCGTGGCCGTGACCCCCGCCGCCGCGGCCGCTCGACTCGCCGTCGAGGAGATACGCGCCGACGCGCACCGCGGCGTCGCGGCCCATGTCCCAGCCGACGCGCGCGTAGAGCGACCGCGCCCTGAGCCCGTTGTCGGAGCCGCCGAACGGCGTGTCGTCGCCGCGGAACAGCCCGCCGCCAAATTCGGCGTAGACCTCGGCGGGCAGCACGAGGGACGCCTCGACGCCGTCGTCGTTGAACGCGTTGTCGAGAAAGGCGCGGTAGGGAAGCGGCCGGTCCGCGAAATCGTCGCCATGCGGGTGCAGCTCGTTGAGATAGCCGAACGTCCACAGCGCCCGTCCCG
>MPNO01000075.1 GCA_002239065.1 Defluviicoccus sp. bin129
GCCGATCGCCGGCAGGCCCTCGCCCAGGGCCAAGGCGCGGGAGGCGTAGCTGTGTCTGAGGTCATGCACCCGCACGTCGTGCAGCCCGGTCTCCTGCCTGATCCGCCGCCAGTGGTAAGAGAGGCAGCCCAGCCGGGAACCCGGCTTCGCGCCCCGGAGGACCCAGGGAACGCCCTCGGCCCGCTCGATGCCGTCGAGCACCTTCAGGACCGGTCCGGTCAGCGGCACCATGCGCGGACCCGTCTTCGAATCGCGCAAGCGCAGTACCCGAGACGTGCGGTCGACGTCGTCCCATGTCAGGGTGAGAATCTCGTCCGACCGGCAGCCGGTCAGCATCAGCAGGCGGATCGCCGCGACCGCAGACGGCATCATCGAACCCTCGGCCTCAAGCCTGGTCAGCGTCGCGCCGAGATGCCGGTACTCCTCGGGCGTGAGGAACCGCTCGCGCGACGTATCGCGGTACTGGCGGACATGGCGGGTCGGCCTGCGGCCGGGTTCCACCATCCCCCAGTTCTCGGCGAGCGCGAACATCTTCGACAACACCCAGACGGCCTGATTGGCCGCCGCGGGTCTGTCCCGCAGCTTGTGGTGCAGCGCCGTCACGTCCTCGGGCTCGACATCCTTCAGGGCCTTCGTCCCCAGGGCGGGGAGGATTTGATGCTGGATGGTCAACCTGTAGTTCTTGGCCGTTCTGGGTTTGCACCGCACCGCCACGAATTTCTCGAGGAAGCGATCCGCGAAGTCGGCGACGGTGGGCTCGGGCGCCGGCTTGGGCGGCCTCGGGTCCTCGCCCCGCCTGATCCGGTCGATGACGGCGGCGGCCTCGCGCCGATGCTTGTCGATCGGCTCGTTGCCGACCCGTCCCAGGGTGACCCTCTTCAGGCCGGCCGGCCCGCGGGACTGGACGATGTAGAGCTTGCGCCCGGTCGTGTGGACCCGCACGCCGAAGCCGGCCAGGTCGCGGTCCCAGAAGATCGCGTCCTTGTCCTCGGCCTTCAGCCGCTCCACAATCCGCTTGGTCAGCTTGAGGGTGCTTCGTTTGGGCATCGCCGCTCTCCCAGGCCCGGAAATCAGTCATCAAATCGTGAGTTCTGAGCCTCAACTCAGCGGCGAATCTACGGTCAGGCGTGTCGGAATGCAAGGGGCGAGAGGCTGATGAAGGGCACAAACGTCTATGTACAACAGGAAGTTAGTAGAAAAACAGTCGTTGCGCGTCGGGGCCCGTCGTCGCCGGTCAAAGGCTCCTTGTGTATCCGGATCAAGTCCGGGGTGACAAGAGGGAGGGCGGCGACGGTCTCGCCGTTCGGGACGGAGCGGAGCAGCACCCATGACCGAGGCTGAGCTGGAACGGGCGGCGGCGCGGACGCGGGAAGAGCGCGAGGCCGGCCCTGTGCTGTCCGCCCGCTACGACCGGCGGAGACGGCGGGTGGTCGTGCGGTTGAACACCGGCATCGAGGTGACGTTTCCGGTGGCGCTGGCGGAAGGTCTGGCCGGCGCCTCGCCCGGAGACCTGGCCGAGATCGAGGTCAGCCCGACCGGGCTCGGCCTGCACTGGCCCAGGCTCGACGCCGATCTCTACGTTCCGGCAGTGTTGCGGGGCGTCCTCGGCTCCCGGAGCTGGATGGCCGCGCATCTGGGCGCGGCGGGCGGCAAGGCCCGCTCCCCCGCCAAGGCCGCGGCGGCGCGGAAGAACGGCCGCAAGGGCGGGCGGCCGCGGCGCGATCGGGTCGCCGGGGAGACGGGCCGGTAGGCCCTGCCCGTGGTGGCCGGAACGATGCGGCGGCGCGTCCTTCGATACGCCCCGGCTCTCACCGCCCCCCGAACCACCGCGCATCGCCCAGCACCACCGAGGTCTCGATCTGGCGGTCGGGCACGGTCCAGTAGCGCTTGAGCAACCCCGCCTTCTCGTCCTCGGCGACCAGCGCGAATCCGCGGGCCTGGTAGAACCGGATGGCCCAGCCCGCCGCCGCCCAGGTGCCGATCAGGATGGGGCGGTCGACGTCGCGGCGGAGCGCGGCGAGCAGCGCGGTGCCGATCCCCGCACCCTGGCGTTCGGGGCGGACATAGGCGTGGCGGATCAGGATCACGTCGTCCACCGGCTGGACGCCCATCACGCCTTGCAGCCCGTCGTCCTCCCAGCCGCTGAAGGCGATTCCGGCGGCGAGCTCGGCGGCGAGCTCGCCTTCCGGCATGTAGGGCTGCTTCCAGCGGTCGGGCGGGATGATGCCGCGATAGGCTTCCGCCGCCGCGTTGACGATGGCGAGGATCTCCGGCCGGTCGTCCTCGGCGAGGGCGCGGATCACGGGCCGGCGAGGAAGTCGGCGACCAGCGCCGCGACCGCTCCGGGGCGCTCGGCGAAGGCGCTGTGGCCGGCGCCGTCGACGATCTCCAGCCGGGCGTCGGCGAACCCCTCGGCATAGACCTCGCCGTGGCGGCGCGGCCCCAGCCGGTCGTCGGCGCCCTGGACCACCAGCGCCGGCGCGCGGTAGCGTCCCAGGCGTTCGGCGAGCCGCCGGCTGTGCAGATAGGGCGGGTTGAAGCCGATGCGCGAGGCGAAGCGGAACAGCTGGTAGCGCAGCACCTCCTGGTCGATGTCGCCGCGCAAATCGGGGAACATGGCCCGGGCGGTCTCCGACCCGGCGTCGCCGAACAGCAACCCGCGCAGCGCCGCGAACGACACCCCGTCGGCCGGGTGGGTCTCCCAGAACACGTCGGCGATCGGCGCGCGGGGGACGAACAGCCCGGTCGGGCCGACCAGCGCGAGGCGCTCGATGCGTTCCGGGTGGCGCACCGCGATCTCGGCCGCGATCCAGCCGCCGATGCACGATCCCGCGAGGCGCAGCGTCTCCAGCCCGAGCGCGTCGAACAGCTCGAGATAGTGGAACACCAGGTCGTCGACGGTCTCGAGCGCCTCGTCCTCCGAGCTCGCGGCACAGCCGGGATGGGCGGGCGCGATCAGAGCGAGGCGTTCGGCGAGCGCCTCGTGGAACGGCAGCCAGCCGAACGACGCGCCGTGGATGTCGGCGATGCCGTGCAGATAGACCGCGGCGGGGCCGTCCCCGGCCTCGGCGATCTGGACCTTGCGGCCCCGTGGAAGGGCGACCTCGCGGGCGCTCATTCGGCCGCGCTCGCGGCCGGGCGGTCGGCCAGCGCCGGGTATTTGCGGGCGAACAGCTCGGCCGAGCGCGCGCGCAAATCGGGCGCCACCTGCTCGGCGAACAGGCGGGCGCTCTTCCGCGCCAGCGAATCCTCCATGTTGCCGAAATGGAACTGGATCAGCAGGTTGCCGACCTCGGCCTGCTCGATCAGCGCCCACAGCTTCTCACGCACCGTGGCCGGGCTGCCGACCACGATCGAGGCCTTGGATTCGAGCTCCTCCCAGTCATCGGCGTCGCCCAGCATCGGCGCGCCCGGGGTCGAGTTCTCCAGAAAGGCGCGCCACGAGCGCACCGATTGCGACGGCACGCCGGGGCCGAAGGTGAGCGTCCGCCCGGTGCGCCTGAGATGGCCCTTGAGGCAGTATTTGAGGAAGTACCAGACCCCCTCCTCCGCCTCCTCCTTCGCCTGCTCGTCGGTCTCGGCGACATAGACCGACAGCAGCACCCCCATGCGGAACGGGTGGTAGGCATCGCCGTGGCGCTCGAGGATGTCGGCGAAGCGCTCGCGCGCCTGGCGGGTCGCCGCCCCGTGGGTGCGCGACGACAGGAAGTAGTCGAAGCCGCGCCTGGCCACGTGGTCCATGGTCTCGGCGCTGAGGCTGCCCGGGATCCACACCTTGGGATGGGGCGTCTGGCGCGGCTTGGGCCAGATATTGACGTAGCGCAGCGGGTAGGACGGCCCCTCGTGCTCGAACGGCCCGTCCTCGGTCCAGGTCCGCAGGATCAGGTCGACCGCCTCCCAGAAGCGCTGGCGCGATTGCGGCGAGGGGATGTTGTAGTTGTACGCCTCGGGCCCGCCGCCGACGGCGAAGCCGGCGATCAGCCGCCCGCCCGAGATCGAATCGATCATCGCGTATTCCTCGGCCACGCGGAGCGGGTTGAGGTGGAGCGGCAGCAGGTTGCCGAGCACGACCAGCTTGGCGCGCTCGGTGCGCTGGGTCAGCGCGGACGCGATGATGTTGGGCGACGGCATCAGCCCGTAGATGTTCTGGTGGTGCTCGTTGAGCACCAGCCCGTCGAAGCCGAGCCCGGCCGCCTCGGCGAGCTGGTCGATATATTCCTGGTAGAGCCCGTCGGTGCGCTCGCGGTCCCACAGGCGGTTGGGCACCGTCACCCAGCCGGTGTCGAAGCGCTCGTCGAAATCGTCCGGCAGGTAGGGGTAGGCCATGAAATGCCAGTGGAAGAGCTGCACCGGGTGCATCGGCGGACTCCTGTTCGGTCGGCGGCAGTGTCGCCCGTCGCCGCGGCTTCGGCAAGCCGGCCGGTCCCGGGCGCACCGCCCCACGCCGCCCCCCATGTCGTCGTTTCGACGGAGCCCTCGTCATTTCGACGGACCCCGGACTCGATCCGGGGCGGAGCCGTGCGCAGAACGGCGCCCCCCTTCTCGTCATTTCGACCGGAGCCGTGCGCAGCACGGCGGAGTGGAGAAACCTCGTCCCCATTGGCAGGGAGGTTTCTCCACTACGCGCCTGCGGCGCTCCGGTCGAAATGACGAGGGGGAGCGGATGGGCAGGGAGGTTTCTCCCCTTCGACAAGCTCAGGGCAGGCTACTGCGCGCCTGCGGCGCTCCGGTCGAAATGACGAGGGGGGCGGGCGCGCCGCAATTCGCGTTCCAGCCCGGCCGATGGTCCGGCCCCCATCGTCATTTCGATGGACCCCGGACTCGATCCGGGGCGTCCCCCCCCTCTCGTCATTTCGACCGGAGCCGTGCGGAGCACGGCGGAGTGGAGAAACCTCGTCCCCATGGGGCAGGGAGGTTTCTCCACTGCGCGCCTTCGGCGCTCCGGTCGAAATGACGAAGGGGGGACGCGCTACGCGCTCCGGTCGAAATGACGAAGGGGGGCGGACGCGCCGCAATTCGCGTTCCAGCCCGGCCGATGGTCCGGCCCCCATCGTCATTTCGACGGAGCCGGACTCGATCCGGGGCGGCCCTCCCCCTCTCGTCATTTCGACCGGAGCCGTGCGCAGCACGGCGGAGTGGAGAAACCTCGTCTCCATTGGCAGGGAGGTTTCTCCACTACGCGCTTCGCGCTCCGGTCGAAATGACGAGGGAGGGGGACGCGCTGCGCGCTTCGGTCGAAATGACGACATGGGGGGGCGCGCTTCGCGCCCCGGTCGAATTGACGACGTGCGGGAAACCTACGCCAGCGACCGCGGGCGGACGAAGCAAATGAGGCGGCCGGCGCCGGGCGCGATCTCCGACCAGCTTGCGGCGTCGAACGCGATCCCCGCCAGCGCGGCCGTGGGGTAGCCCGCGGCGAGAAGGCGCAGGAGGTCGTCGGGCCCCTCGCCCGCCAGCGCGCAGGCGAGGAGGTGGAAGCCCGGGTTGTGCCCGACCATCATCGCCGAATCGTGGCGGTCCGGGAGCGCCCGGGCGAGCGCGAACAGCCCGGCCGGGGCGGCGTGGTAGAGCTCCCCGGTGGTCTCGACCTCGGGCGCGCGCTCCAGCACCCCGGCGACCAGCGCCCAGGTCTCGGCCGCCCGCCGCGCGGTGGAGCACAGCACGTATCCGGGCGCGCAGCCGTTGTCCCGCATCCACCCCGCCACCGCCGGCGCGGCCCGCCTGCCGCGCGCGGCCAGCGGCCGGTCGAAATCGCCGAGCCCGGGATCGCCCCAGTCCGACTTGGCGTGCCTCAGCAGATAGAGCGTGCGCATCGCCGGTGAGCATAGGCGGGCGGCGGAGCGCTTGTCAGTCCCCCGCGCCTTTCGCTTGACGATCGCGGCGAAAGCGTAAACGCTCACGCGACGTTTTCGATGACTGCACGGGCCCGGCCGCGCGGCCGGTGGAACCGATGGACGACGCACGACCCCGCAAGGCCGCAGCGGACGAGGCCCCGCCGCTGGCCGGCAGCCCGGACCGGTTCATCAACCGGGAGCTCTCCTGGCTCGCCTTCAACGAGCGCGTGCTGGAGGAGGCCTCAAACCCGGCCCATCCGCTGCTCGAGCGGCTGCGCTTCGTGTCCATCTCGGCGGCCAATCTGGACGAGTTCTACATGGTCCGGGTGGCCGGGCTCAAAAGCCAGATCCGGGCCGGCGTGGCGGCGCGCAGCGCCGACGGGCTGACCCCGCAGGAGCAGCTCCGCGCGGTCAACGAGCGCGCCCGGACCCTGATGCGCGAACAGCAGCGCTGCTGGCGCACGCTCCGCGAGGCGATGCGCGCCGAAGGGATCGAGGTCCTCGAGCCCGAGGCGCTCGACGAGGCCGAGCGCGCCTGGCTCGCCGCCTATTTCGTCAAGGAGATCTTTCCGGCGCTGACCCCGGTGGCGATCGACCCGGCGCACCCGTTCCCCTTCATCCCCAATTTCGGCTTCTCGCTGGTGCTGTCGATGAAGCGGCCGGAGGACGAGGAGACCCTGGCCGGGCTGGTGGCGCTGCCCGCCACGATCGACCGCTTCGTCCGGCTGGAGAGCCGCAAATCGGCCTTCGTCGCGCTCGAGCACGTGGTGCGGGTCCATCTCGACCTGCTGTTCCCCGGCTTCGACCTGCGGGATGTCGGCGTGTTCCGCGTGCTGCGCGACAGCGACCTCGAGATCGAGGAGGAGGCGGAAGACCTGGTGCGCGAGTCGGAGGAGCTCTTGCGCCGCCGCCGCCGCGGCTCGGTGATCCGGCTCAAGATCAACGCCGACGTGCCGGCGGCGCTCAGGAGCTTCGTCGTCGACAGCCTCGGCGTCGGCGAGGAGGACGTGTTCGACGTCGACGGGCTCCTGGGCCTCGCCGAGACTTCCAGGCTGATCCTGCGCGACCGCCCGGATCTGGTCTTCGAGCCCTATACGCCGCGCTTCCCCGAGCGCATCCTCGACCATGACGGCGACTGCTTCGCCGCGATCCGCCAGAAGGACATCATCGTCCACCACCCCTATGAGAGCTTCGACGTGGTGGTGAGCTTCCTGCGCCAGGCGGCGGCGGACCCCAGCGTGGTGGCGATCAAGCAGACGCTCTACCGCACCGGCGAGGACTCGCCGATCGTGGCCGCGCTGCGCGACGCCGCCGAGCGCGGCAAGTCGGTGACCGCGCTGATCGAGCTCAAGGCGCGGTTCGACGAGGAGCGCAACATCCGCTGGGCGCGCGACCTCGAACGCGCCGGCGCCCAGGTGGTGTTCGGCTTCGTCCAGCTCAAGACCCACGCCAAGGTCTCGCTGGTGGTCCGGCGCGAGCAGAACGGGCTGCAGACCTACGCCCATTTCGGCACCGGCAACTACCACCCGGTCAACGCGCGGATCTACACCGACCTGTCGCACTTCACCTGCGACGCGACGTTCTGCCACGACGCGGCGAAGCTGTTCAACTACATGACCGGGACCGGCGTGCCGGACGGGATGGAGCGCATCGCGGTCTCGCCGATCGACATGCGCGGCGAGCTGGTCCGGCTGATCGACGGCGAGATCGACAACGCGCGCGCCGGCAGGCCGGCCTGGATCCTGGCCAAGATGAACTCGCTGGTCGACCCCGAGATCATCGACCGCCTCTACGCCGCCTCGCGCGCCGGGGTCGGCATCGACCTGATCGTGCGCGGCATCTGCTGCCTCAGGCCGGGCGTGGCCGGGCTGTCCGACAACATCCGGGTCAAGAGCATCGTCGGCCGCTTCCTGGAGCACAGCCGGATCGTCTGCTTCGGCGCCGCCCATCCGCGCGGCTCGTCCAGGGCGAAGGTCTACATCTCGTCGGCCGACTGGATGCCGCGCAACCTCGACCGGCGGGTGGAGACCCTGATCCCGATCCTCAACCGGACCGTCCACCGCCAGGTGCTCGACCGCATCATGGGCGCCAATTTGATGGACGAGGCGCAGAGCTGGGTGCTCGAGGCCGATGGCGGCTATCGCCGCGTCGACGCCCCCGGCGGCGCCTTCAGCGCGCATGACTACTTCATGACCAATCCGAGCCTGTCGGGCCGGGGAAGCGCGCTCAGGAACGAAGACTCCCGGGCTCCCGCCTGAGCCGGGGCGGGGTCCCGAGCGAAAGCGTCCATGCACGACACCGAACCGACCGCCGCGCCCGAGCCGCCGCCCGCCTGCGTTGCGCCGGACGCCCCGGTCGCGGTGGTCGATATCGGCTCCAACACGGTGCGGCTGGTGGTCTATGACGGCTACCGCCGGGCGCCGGTGGCGATGTTCAACGAGAGCGCCGCCTGCGGGCTCGGCGGCGAGCTGGCGCGGACCGGGGCGATCGGCGAGGCGGCGGCGGGCCGCGCGCTGCGCGCGATCGCCCGGTTCGGCGCGCTGGCCCGCGGCATGGGAGCGGCCGAGCCCGCCTTCATCGCCACCGCGGCGGTGCGCGAGGCGCTGAACGGCGCCGGGTTCGTGCGCCGGGCCGCCGAGCGCTGCGGCGCGCGCATCGAGGTGCTGAGCGGCGACGAGGAGGCCAGGCTGTCGGCGCTCGGGGTGATCTCCGGCCTGCCCGCGGCCGACGGCATCATGGGCGATCTCGGCGGCGGCAGCCTCGAGCTGGTCGACATCCGCCGCGGCCGGATCGCCCGCCAGGCAACCCTGCCGCTTGGGATAATGCGCCATGCCGGGCGCGGCCGGGCGGCGCGACGGGCGATGCTCGACGAGATCCGCGCCGCGCTCGCCGCCCTGCCCTGGCTCGGGGGCGGCGCCGGGCGCGCCTTCTATCCCGTCGGCGGGGCGTGGCGCGCGGTCGCCCGGCTGCACATGGCGCGCGCCGACCACCCGCTCCACGTGATCGACGGCTACCGCATGTCGGTGCGCGAGACGCGCGACCTCGCCGAGGTGATGGGCGCGCTCGGCCCGCGCTCGCTGGAGCAGGTCGCGGGCGTGCCGAGGCGCCGGCGCGACAGCCTGCCGATCGCCTGCGACATGCTCCGCGCGCTGCTCGGCGCGACGGGTGCGAAGAAAATCGCCTTCTCCGCCCAGGGGCTGCGCGAGGGCTTCCTCTACGACCGGCTGGACGCGGAGACGCGGCGCGGCGACCCGGTGCTCGCCGCCGCCATGACGCTCGCCGCCCGCGAGTCCCGCTTCGGCCCGGTCGGCCACACCCTGTTCGACTGGATCGAGCCCCTGTTCCGGGGGCGCCGCAAGGGCGGGCGGCGGCTGCGGCGGATCGCCTGCCACCTCGCCGATATCGGCTGGCGCGAACACCCGGACTACCGCGCGGTGCAGACGATGAACCGGATCCAGCGCTTCCCCTTCATGGGGCTGGAGCACGACCAGCGCGGCTTCCTCTCCTATGTCGCCTTCGTGCGCCATGGCGGCGATCCGGCGGCGCCCGAGGCGCAGGCGGCGCACCGGCTGATGACCCAGCGCCAGCGCCACCGCGCCGAGCTGATCGGCGAGGCGATGCGGCTCGCCTTCCGGGTCTCGGGCGGCGCGCCCGGGGTGCTCGCCCGCGCCGCGCTCTCGCTCGACGGCGACCGCCTGACGCTCGCTTTGCCCGAAGACGGCTCCTCGCCGCTCGACGAGCCGGTGTCGCGCCAGCTCGAAGCGCTGGCCGCCGCCGCCGGCATGCGCCCCGGCAGAATCGTGGAATAGCCGGGCCTAATGTTTCACGTGAAACATAGGTCAACCGTGCTGACCTATCCATCGCATCAAGAAACCGCCCTAATCACGTAAAATCCCCCGAAACAGCGTCTCGCCGACCGCCCGGCCTCCCGTCCCCCGGGGCCGGACCGATCCGACGGGGCGAGAACCGGATAAAGATTTCCAATCGCCGCCATCGGAAAATCCGTCTGGTAGCGGCGGCGAACCTCCCCACGTGACTGTTCAGCGCATCCTTTCGGGGAGCGCCCTTGGCATTGCAGGGGAGAACCGCAATGGCCGGAGGAAACGCCAGCCGCACCGGGGCGGTCGTCGCCGCAGCGCTCGTCCTGCTGGTCCCGTCAATCGCCGCTGCCAGTCAATGCAGCCCCGCGAATCGGGTGGACCCCGGGGACGCCGAATGCCTGAGCGCCTCGTGGCGGAACCGGGGGATTTTCAAGAAGAGTACGTACCGGGTCCGGAACGAATGTGCGGCCTACGGCCGGGTGGCCGCCAAGATCGACCTCGTGGCGGCGAAGGACCGGACGGTGAACCTCGACGACGGACGACCGAGACGCGGCTGGGCATGGCGCCAGATCAGATCGATCTCCTGCTGCTCCGACATCGGCATCTGCAACAGGTCCGATGCGGTCACCGACGCGGGGTGCCTCGCACGGTTCAAGCAGGCGAGCTCGGCGCCGCTGTCCTGCTATAGCTATACCGCTTCCGCCACCAGTCCCGGCGAGAACTACCAGTGCACCATCAAAGCACGGTGCCACGCATACTTTAACCCTTTCCTGCCCAGGCTGATTTCTTCCACGATTACCGTTCCCTTCGTCGCTCTGGGCGATGTGCACAATTGCGGAGGCCGGCTGCAACGCAGGCCCTGCGACGACGATCCAGTCGATACGACCAGAGTGTCGGTGTTCGACGCGTATGCCCACGAGCTCCGCCTCATGCGCCACACCCTGCAGTTCAGGGTGTTCCTGAGCCGGCGGTTGCGGATCCCGGTGAGTGTCGACTACGCCACCTCGGACATCACAGCCACTGCCGGGGCGGACTACCCGGCGACCTCGGGCACGCTGACCTTCAGGCCGGGAGAGACGGCAAAGACCATCTCCGTGCCGGTGTTCGAGGACAGCCATGACGAGGACCATGAGAGGATGATGCTGACGCTGTCCAACCCGCACCCGTGGCGGCGGGTGCGATTGCATGACGCGACCGCGACGGGGACGATCGCCAACGCCGACCCCATGCCGAGAGCCTGGATCGCGCGCTTCGGGCGCACGGTGGCGGATCAGGTGCTGGATGCGGTGGACTCCCGGATGCGGGCCAAGCCGGCGCCCGGTGTCGAGGCGCGTCTCGCCGGGCAAGGGATCGGCGGCGATCTGCCCTTCGCATCCGGGCCGGGCGGGGATGTGGCGTCCGAAGAGGCCCCTGCGTCGGGGCTCGGGCAATGGTCGAGCGGGCGCGAGCTGCTGCCCGGCACGTCCTTCTCCCTGACCGCGGAGACCGGCGGCGACGGCCTCGTCTCGATCTGGGGCGGGGGCGCGGTGACGCGCTTCGCGGGCCGGGACGCCGCCGGCGCGGAGGCGGGTGGCGATGTGGCGGCCGACGGCGAGGTGGCGAGCGGCCTGCTGGGCGCGGACTGGACGCGCGGGCGCTGGACGACCGGCCTGGTGCTCACGCACAGCCTGGGCGACGGCGGCTACCGCGGCGAGGGCGCTGGCACCATGGCCTCGACGCTGACGGGGGTATGGCCATGGGTAAGCTATGCGCCGGACGAACGGCTCTCGGTGTGGGGCGTCGCGGGCTATGGCGACGGCGGCCTGACGCTGGAGCCGCGCGCGGAGGACGGCACGCATGCCGGGGCGATCCGGACCGGCCTGGATCTCCGGATGGCGGCGGTCGGGCTGCGCGGCGTGGCGGTGGACGGGGGCGAGGACAACCTCACCCTGGCGGTGAAGACCGACGCCATGGTCGTCCGCACCGGAACGGACGCGGTATCCGGGACCGGCGGCAACCTGGCGGCGGCCGAGGCGGAGGTCACGCGGCTCAGGCTCGGGCTGGAAGCATCGCGGCCCTTCCCGCTCGCCGACGGCTCGACGCTGACGCCGAGCGCCGGGATCGGGTTGCGCCGGGACGGCGGCGACGCGGAGACCGGCTTCGGCGCTGAAATCGGTGCCGGGATCGCGTGGCAAGACGCCGGGCGCGGGCTGGGCGCGGAGCTGCGCGGACGCGGTCTGCTCGCCCACGAGGCGAAGGGCTTCCGGGAGCGGGGGCTTTCGGGCTCCTTCGCCTGGGACCCGGTGACGGGCGACCGGGGGCCGCGGCTGAGCCTGACCCAGACCCTGGGCGTCCCGGCGCAAGACGGCGCCGACGGCCTGCTCACGCGCCCGACACCGGCGGGGCCGTCAACCGGCGAACCGGGCGACAGCCTTCGGGGCAGGCGGCTGGAGGCGCGCTTCGGCTATGGCTTCGGGGCCTTCGGAGACCGCTTCACCGCGACGCCCGGGATCGCAATCGGCCTGTCCGATGCCGGGCGCGATTACAGCCTCGGATGGCGGCTGGTACGCGACGGCAGGGTGCCGGACGGGAGATCGCTGGAGCTTGCCTTCGAGGCGCGGCGGCGCGAATTCGCCACCGATCGGACCATTCCGCCGGAGCATGGCATCGGCTTCCGCCTGACGTCGCGATTCTAGGCGGCCTCCACGAGATACCACGCTCGTACTCCTGGCCATCCCCCAGGGCGTCCCTGATTGCACTCCGGGAAAATTCCTGACGCTTCGGCTGGTTCATCCGCCAGGCAGCGCCGCCGCCGGCAGCGCCCGCCGTTTACGATTTCCTATCGCCCCCATTGGAAAATCCGTCTGGCGGCGGCGGCGGAACTCCCCACCTGAATCGGTAGAGCACCCGCTTGGGGTGCGCCCTGTGGATCCGGGGTGGAGCACCGAAATGACCGCAAGAGACATTGGCCGGGCAGGAGTCGCGGCAATCGCGCTTCTCGCCGGTGCGCTCCTGTTACTTCCGGAAAACGCCGAGGCCAGTCAATGCAGCCGCAGCGAACGGGTGAACCACAGGGACGCGGAGTGCCTCTACGCCTGGTGGAAGAACCGGGGCCTGCTGAAGAAGAGCCCCTTCCATGTCAGAAACCAGTGCTCCGAATACGGCAAGGTCGTGGCCAAGGTGGACCTGGCCTCGGCCAGCGACCGCACCCTCCACCTCATCGACGACAACCCGAGGGACGGCGACACCCGCCACAGGATCCGCGGTATCTCCTGCTGCTCCGACATGGGTATCTGCAACAGGTCCGACGCGGTCACCGACGAGGGGTGCCTGGAGCGGTTCAGGCGGGTGAGTCCGGCGATCCAGAACAGAAACTGCCGGGACTACACTGCTACCGCCGAAGCCGGTGAAAACCTCCAATGCACCGTCACCGCGCAATGCGACGTCGGCGTACACCCGTTCATTCCCATGTACAAGACCACCAGCGTCACCGTTCCCTTCGTCGATCTGGACGACGTGCGAGACTGCGGGGCCGTGCTGACGCACGGGATTTGCAGGCCCTCACTGCTCTGGATAGAGGCAGGCGATGCGGAGACCGAGGAGGCCGAGGGTGCGACCCTGGACTTCCGAGTGACCCTGAGCGATCCGTTTCCGGAGACGGTGACGGTCCGCTATCACACCTCGGACAAATCGGCTATCGCGGGTTTGGACTATGCGAGGACCGCGGGCGTTCTGGCCTTCGCGCCCGGGGAGACCGCGAAGACCATATCCGTCCCGGTGCTGAACGACGATCTGGACGAGTGGCAGGAAACCATGAAGTTTTGGCTTTCGGGCCCGAACGTGCCGGAAGCGAGGATCCTGTTGGATTGGCCCGCGACCGGAACGATCGTCAACACCGACCGGATACCGAAGGCGTGGATCGCGCGCTTCGGGCGTACGGTGGCGGACCAGGTGCTGGATGCGGTGGACGCACGGATGCAGGCCGCGCCGACGGCCGGCGTCGAGGCGTACGTCGCCGGGCAGCGGATCGGTCTCGGGCCGCCGTTGGAGGCCGCGTCGGGCGGGGACGAGGCATTCGGCCTGGCAGACTGGCCCGAGGGCGGCGGCCCGGCGCTTCGGGACTCCGGACCGCTGGTTCATTCGCGCGTGCATGGACAGGCCGCGACGGGACACGGGCTGCCGCCGAGCGCGTCGTTCTCGCTGACCGGAGAGGCGCGCGGCGGCGGCTACGTCTCGATCTGGGGCCGGGGTGCGGTGACGCGCTTCTCGGGAAGCGAGGGCGATCTTTCGGTCGACGGCGAGGTGGCGAGCGGCCTCCTGGGCGCGGACTGGACGACCGGGAACTGGATGACCGGCCTGCTGGTCTCGCACAGCTCTGGCGATGGCGGCTACGGGCGCGCGGGCGGCCCCGGATCGGGGTCCGGGACAGGCGGCGCGTTGCGTGCGACGCTGACCGGAGTTTGGCCATGGGTGCGCCATGCGCCAGGCGAGCGGCTCTCGGTATGGGGCGTCGCGGGCTATGGAAGCGGCAGCCTGACACTGGACGCCGGGGACAGGAACGGCGCACGCAATCCGACCATCCGGACCGGTCTCGATCTCTGGATGGCGGCCGTCGGGCTGCGGGGCATCGCGCTCGACGGGGGCGATGACAACCTCACCCTGGCGGTGAAGACCGACGCCATGGTCGTCCGCACCGGAACGGACGCGGTATCCGGGGCAGGCGGCAACCTGGCGGGGGCCGAGGCGGATGTCACGCGGATCAGGCTCGGGCTGGAAGCATCGCGGCCCTTCCGGCTCGCCGACGGCTCGACGCTGACGCCGGGCGCCGGGATCGGGCTACGCCGGGACAGCGGGGACGCGGAGACCGGCTTCGGCGCTGAAATCGGCGCCGGGATCGCCTGGGCCGACCCCGAGCGCGGGCTGGGCGCGGCGCTGCGCGGACGCGGTCTGCTCGCCCACCGGGCGAAGGGCTTCCGGGAGCGGGGGCTTTCGGGCTCCTTCGCCTGGGACCCGGTGGCGGGCGACCGGGGGCCGCGGCTGAGCCTGACCCAGACGCTGGGCGTCCCGGCGCAAGGCGGTGCCGACGCCCTGCTCACGCGCCCGACACCGGCGGGGCCGGCAACCGGCGAGCCGGGCGACAGCCTTCGGGGCAGGCGGCTGGAGGCGCGCTTCGGATACGGATTCCCGGCCTTCGGAGACCGCTTCACCGCGACGCCCGGGATCGCAATCGGCCTGTCCGATGCCGGGCGCGACTACAGCCTCGGATGGCGCTTGACGCCCGGCGGCGTCGCGCTTGACGGAAGATCGCTGGAGCTTGCCTTCGAGGCGCGGCGGCGCGAGAGCACGTCCCGGCGAAACGCGCCGCCGGAACACGCCGCCGGCTTCCGCGTGACTTCGCGGTTCTAGGCCGCGCCCGGATGCCCGCGCCTGGCCGGCCTCCCGCGACGCAGCGGGCGGGCGCCTGCGCGCGACCCTTCGAGCCTGCCCTGAGCTTGTCGAAGGGGCGGCGCTGTCCCCGGACTGCGATCCGGGGCAGGCCGTGACCCTGGCGGGAGATGCGGGCTAGGACCGGCCGGAGCGGGCAGGCGGCAGGCTTGACCGGTATTCCAGCATCGTGTCGATGACATGCTTGAGCAGTTCCGCGGTCGATTCGAGGTCGTCCCGCTCCAGCGACCGAAGATCCGACCGGGTCATCAGCACGGTCCGGCAAGGTTCGACCGCCAGGACCGAGACCGCGGCCGTATGGTCCCGGAAAGCAGCCTCGGCCGCCAACGGGTCGCCGGGGCCGTACTCGTCGACTCGCGTCCCGGCATCCTCCTCGCGCGCCATGGCCCGGCCCCGGGTCAGGAACTGCAGACCCTCCTGTTTCTCGCCGCGCGCCACGATGGTCTCTCCGGCAGCATACGCGCAGGCGCGCAGCCGGGGGCCGAGCCGCTCCATCAACGCCTCGAACCGGGCCTGTCTGTCCAGTTCACGCACCGCGTGGTCGACGGAAAGGCCGAACAGGGCGGCTCTCGCGTCTTCCGATCCGGCGTACAGCCGATCCCACTCCGCGATGAGGAGGTCCTCGCAGCGCTCCAATCCGCGGTCCAGATCCTCTTCGAAGATCAGATCGCGCCAATCGCTCTCGGGGAAGCTGCGCCGCAGGATCGACCGGACATGGGCGGGTACGGCGCTGAGGACCACGCGCGTCCCGCGCGCGCGCGCCGACCGCATGGATCGGAGCGTGACATTGACTGCCGAAACATCGAAGCCGGAGACCGCCTCGAAGTCCAGCAGCAGGCCCAGCGGAGCGGGATCGGCGTCCAGGGTCCACTTCAGACGGTCGCCCATCAGGGTGGCATTGCCGAAGGTGGCGTATCCACTCAGCCGATAAACCGGCACCCGGTCGCCAAGGCCGCGAAGAATGGCGCGATGGGCGGCGGAGCGGGCCCGCTTGCTGCAACGCTCGCGGGCGGTGAAGGAGGCGGCGATCACGTCCACCCCGCTGTACCGCGCCACGAAGAACATCACCGCCGCCACCAGCCCCACGCCCACGCCTTCGAGAAATCCGAACACGCAAATGACGACGGAGACAACGATGACGATGCCGTAATCCGTCCAGGGCAGCGTCTTGCGGGTTGCCACCAACCAGTCGTTGAGGAGGCCGAGCCCGACAAGAAGCACCATGCCACCGAGCAGCGCCGTCGGCAGGATCGCCAGCAGGTCGGCGCCGAACACCAGGACCCCGCCCACCGCGAGCGCCACGACGATCCCGGTAAAGCGCGTCTCGGCACCGCTCGCATGGCTCACCAGGGAAAAGGCGCTCGAGTTGTTGCCGGGGGAGCTTCCGCCGAGGCCGGCCACCAGACAGGCCACCCCTTCGGCCCGGAAGTCCCTGTTCATGTCCAGCTGCGCGCCGCTGCCCAGCTCCAGCGCGCCCGCATTCAGCACGATGCATATCAGCGCGATCAGCATCACGCCCAGGATGCCCGGCATGTGGACCGCCACGACGTGCCAATCCACTTCGGTCAGGGCGCCGAGCCCGGCGGGTGGCCAGCTGGCCTCGGCCGGTATTCCGACAAAGAGAATCCCTGCCGCGCGGGCCTCCTCGGCCGAGACGCCGAGCAAGGCGAGCGCCGCGTGACAGAGTCCCACGGCAATCGCGATCGACGTCGGCAGGACGAGGTAGTGAGGCCGCATCCTGGTTACCGCGAGCACGACCAGGGCGAAGGCCAGGCCGGGAGCCCATCTCAGGACCATCCCGGGGTCGAGAAGCCGGGGAACCGTGTCCCACGTCAACGTGATCCCGCACGCGATCGAGACGCCGCCGACCGACAGGACCCAGCCGAGCCCCGCGAGGAACCCACCCACCAGGGGGTAGGGCAGGAAGCGGAACAGGGCGGCGCGCCGAAACCATCCGATCAGCATGAAACAGATCGCGGTCGTCAGGGTGGACAGCGCGACCACGACGCACATGGTCGCGAACAGGGCCTCGTCGTTCGCCGCGGACATGCTCGCGGCGACGCTGCCTCCGATGGTGAACAGCGCGGCCGCCGGCGGAAAATTGGGCACCGACACGGTGCCTTTGTAGGAACCCGTCAGCGCCGTGATCAGACAGAGCGCGCAGCAGCCGAAAAGCATCATTCCGGTGGCCTGGGCGACGAACGGCGTGAGAGGCCCGGCGAAGACCGTGGATGCCAGGGCGGGTCCGAACACCACCACGAGCACGGCCATGAAGAAGCCGGTGGACAGGCCGGCGCGAAGCTGGCCCGAGCGGGCGTCGGCGCCGAGCTCGGCGACCAGGGTGCGTATCACGGGCGCCTGCTCCCCGGACATGCCGCAGCGACCCGGAGGCGCCGTCGCCACGACGGCAGGATACGCGGCTTCCGGCGCGGGCGCCCGGGGGACGGTCCGCCCGCTCTTGCTTCGCCGCCCCGATCGAGCCGCTTCCATACCCCCTTTCCGCGGGCGACGGATGGGAGGTTCGATCGGCCCGGCTCCACGACGCCTCGCGGTGGGGCCGACCTGTTGCTCACCCGGTCGCCAAAGCGTGCACGGCGCGCTTCCACTCGCCGATGCCGGTACGGATACGCCGCCGCTGCCCCAGCCATGCCGGGCGGCTCAACCGAACATTGGCCGGCCGGGTACCGGCATTTCGGCCGTGAGGATGGTGCCGGTCTCGGACTCGGTGATGAAGAGGGTCTTCCGGTCGATCCCGCCATAGGCGATGTTGGTGGTCATCGCGCCGGCGCAACTCCTGACCCGCGCGACCGGTTCGCCCAACGGGCTGAACAGCCACACCGTGCCCAGCCCGGCATGGGCGACGGCAAGATTGCCGTCCATGTCGAGCGCGAGGCCGTCCGGGCCGGCCAACCCTCCCGACAGCTGGACGAACACGCCGACCTTCGAGGCGGTCCCGTCCGCCAGCAAGGGCACGCGCCAGACCGCGTTGGCGCGGGTCGCCGCGAGATAGAGGATCGTCTCATCGAGATTGGTCACCAGGCCGTTGGGACTCGGGACCCGGTCGAGCACGCATTCCAGACGGCCGGCGGCGGTCTGACGGTAAAGCCGGCCGGTCGGATCCTGCAGACCCGTCTGGCCCTGGTCGGTGAAATAGAGATCGCCGTCGGCCGTGAAGAACAGGTCATTGCACCCCTTGAACCGCTCGTGGCGCGGACGGTCGATCGCTACGGCCGTCTCACCGGATGCGGGATCCAGGATCAGGATGCCGTGCTTGTGGTCGGCGACAAAAATGCGGCCGTCGCGGTGCAGCTTGAGGCCGTTCGGCTCTCCGTCGTATTCGGCGACGACCTCGAACTCGCCTTCCGGCGACATCCGGAATATCCGCCCGAACGGAATGTCGACCAGATAGAGATTGCCGTCCCGATCGAAGGACGGACCCTCCAGGAAGGAATCGAGCAGGCGGCCGTGAGCCATCATGTCGGCCCAGCTGGAGCGCTGTCCGATTCGCCGAAGCGCGTCCGGCAAACGAGCGCAGATCCTGGTCTCGATATCGGGGGGTGCGGCGAACATGGCGGCTATCTTCGTTATCGACGGGCTCGAGCAAGGCCGGCACGACCGAGGAGCAGACTATGCACATAATTTTTCCTGATCGCAGCATCCTTCTTCCTCATGGGGCCCATTGCGAACGTCCACCCACTCACGGTTTCCGGCATATTCGGCGGCGCCACCGCCGCCGCAGGGGCCTGCCACCTTCACCGCGATACCGCGATCCGGGTCAACGGGCGTTGTATTCGGTACTTCCACGAGGGACGATCCGCGCCCCCCGGCTCCTGAACGCCCGCGAAAACCCCTGGCCGCAATCCACTCTCCGACCGAATCCCCGACCGAATCTGCTCAGGCCCGGGTTGCCGCGACATCGCCCCGGTCCCGATCCCGGACCCGCGGGCAGCCGCGCGGCGTCGTCACGCTCGTGCGGCGCAAGCGGTATCGACATCCGGCGGCGCGCCCTGCCTGCCGGCGGACAGGGAGTCGTCGGGGAGGACACCGCAACGTCATCGATGGTCCAAAGAGCTCGCTGACAAGTCGTGCCGCGACGGCTATGCTTCCGGCCGCTGGCGGCCGGCGCGGCCGCGTATGCGGGCGGGGATATCGGAGGACGTGGAGTGTACTCGGGCTTCGGTTTCGTCGGGTCCCCGAACAGGTCGGTCACCGGTGCAACCGGTACCGGCGAGCCAAGCGCCGGGGCGCCCGGCGCCGACAAGGTTCGACCGTGCCGGACCAGGTTCTGAACGCCCCCTCGGCCTATGCCGATGGCTACCCCGAGGCGCGCGCGGTCGACCGGGCGGCGGCGGACAACTACATCGCCCACACCCTTGTCGGCGACCCGGTCATGGACGCGCTGGTGGAAGAGTTGGCGCCGCTGGACCAGAGTCGGGTCCACGCGTTCATCCAGGCGGGGATCGATGAAGATCGCCAGGGTCTGCGAAACGCGCCGCAATTGCTGCGCGACTTCTTCATCGACGCACCGCAGCCCGATCCGGACTGGCTCGAC
>MPNO01000076.1 GCA_002239065.1 Defluviicoccus sp. bin129
ACGCTTCCACGGCTTCGGCATCGAGCGGCCGCTGCGGGAACAGCGTGCGGTGCTGGAGACGCTGGCCCGGCTCGACGTCGCCGGGGCGCGGGCCGCGCTCCGGCGGATCGTTCTTTCGCCGGGCTTGCCCGCACCGCTGCTTCCGATCGCGTTGCGGGCCGCCGCCGATGCCGGGCTCTCCCTGCCCGGCGCCTTTGTCACGGAGTTCCTCGACCGCGACGATCCGGCGATGCGCGGGCCAGCTTTCGACCTCACCCGCGCCGCGAACGTACCGGCGCCCCGGCTGCGGGACGGCCTGTCGGACAGGGTGCCATCCATCCGCCGCGCCGCGGCGGTCGCGCTGGCCCACCGGGGCGATGCCTCTGGCCGGGCAGTGCTGATCGCCGCGCTCGCGACCGCGCCGTCGATAGTGGTCGTCGAGGCGCTGGGCGCGATCGGCGACGACGAGGCGATCGTGGCTCTCGGGCGCTGCGCCATGCGCCATCCCGCCTTCGCGCCCAGCGTGATCGCCACCCTGCGCGAGATGGGCAACGCCCGGGCCGAGAGGCTCGCCACCCGTCTGGAGGCTGAGCGCGCGCCGCCGACTGCGGGAAAGGCGCCGTGACGTCTCCGGCCTCCGAGGGCGGCGAGGCCGCGCGCATCCGCGCCCGTCTTGCCGACCTCGCCAATGAGCGGGCGGCGCTCGAGGCCCGGCTTGCGGAGCTGGGCGATGCGCCTTCGGCCGCCCCGGACGGCGATCCGGTCGGGGGTCCGGTGACGGACCGTTCGCCTTCGGAGGCGAAGATCGCGCTGTTCCGCTCTCTGTTCGCCGGACGGGAGGACGTGTTCCCGCGCCGCTGGGAGAACGCCCGGACGGGCAAGGCCGGCTACGCGCCGGCCTGCGCCAACGAGTGGAAGCCGGGCCTCTGCGGCAAGCCCCGCGTGGGCTGCAGCGCCTGCCCCAACCAGGCCTTCCTGCCGGTGACCGACGAGGAAATCGTCGCCTACCTGAGGGGCCGCCATACCATCGGCGTCTATCCCCTGCTTCCGGACGGGACCTCCGGGTTCCTCGTGGCCGACTTCGACAAGGCGTCATTCGACGAGCTGACGAGTCGGTTTATCCTCTCCGCCACTCTGCCGGTTCTTCTTACGAGGGTCTCGAAGCGATGCGGGAATCGATGTCCAAGCGGGCCTTTCTCCAGGCGGTGGGGGCGGCGGCCGGGGTCGGGGCCGTCTATCGCAGCATGGAGGCGCTCGGTTTCGCGCGTACCGGAACCGCCCATGCGGCCCGGCCCGATCTCCCGCGCGGGTCGGGAGCGGGAAGGAGCGTTGCCATCCTCGGCGCCGGCATCGCCGGCATGACGGCGGCCCATGAGCTCTCGAAGGCGGGGTACCGCTGCACGATCCTCGAGGCGACGGATCGCGCGGGCGGCCGCAACCTGACGGTGCGCGCCGGCGATGTCATCGAGGAGGTCGACAGCCGCCAGCGGGTCGCCTTCGCCGACGGCGAGCATCTCTACGCCAATCTCGGCGCCGCCCGGATCCCCCATCACCACCGGACCATCCTCGGCTACTGCAAGGATTTCGGCGTCGCGCTGGAGGTCTTCACCAACGACAACCGCGCGGCGCTCTATCACAACGTCGACCGCTTCGGCGGACAGCCGGTGACCGGGCGGCGGGTGGTCTCCGACATGCGCGGCTATATCGCCGAGCTGCTCGCCAAGGCGGTGGGCACGACGTCCCTCGACAGCGCGCTGAGCGAAGAGGACAAGGAGCGCGTCCTCGAAATGCTTGTCCGCTACGGCGATCTGGACGAGGACCGACGGTACAGGGGGACAAAGCGGGGCGGCTATCGCGGCGCACGGGTAAATGCGGGGCTGAAGCCCGGTGCATTCGACGACCCCCTGGACTTCGCCGAGCTGCTCAAGTCCGACTTCTGGCGCTTCAAGCTTCACTTCCATGAATTTCTCAACCAGAACCCGACATTGCTTCAGCCCATCGGCGGCATGGATGCGATCGCGAGAGCCTTCGAGCAGCGCGTCGGCGGTCTGATCCGCTATCGCAGCATCGTCGAAGAGATCCGCAAGACCGGGGATGGGGTGCGCATCGTCTATCGGACCGGGCCGGACGGTGCGGCCGCCGCGCTGGAAGCGGATTTCGCGATCTGCGCGATCCCGGCGCCGGTGCTCAAGGACATTGCCAACGACTTCGCACCGCCGACGCGCGCTGCGATCGGCTCGCTCGCCTTTCTGCCCGCCGTCAAGGTTGCCTTCCAGACGCGGCGTCGATTCTGGGAGGACGACCACGCCATCTATGGCGGCGCCTCGTGGACCGACCAGGACATCACGCAGATCTGGTATCCGTCGCACGGCTACCACCGCGACAGGGGCGTGATCCTGGGCGCCTATACCTGGCGCGGCGAGCCGGCGCTGCGCTTCGAGGGGATGGCTCCGGAGAAACGGCTGAAGGCCGCGATCTCGCAGGGGCAGCTCCTCCATCCCGGATATGCGGCGGAGATCGAGACCGGGATCGGCCGGGCCTGGGGGAAGGTGCCGTTCCAGAAAGGCGGGTGGCCGGACGCCGACGAGGCACCCGAAGCGCTGCACGAACCGGACGGCAGCATCTACTTTGCCGGCGACCAGGTCAGTGCGCTGCCGGGCTGGCAGGAAGGCGCGGCGCTCGCCGCCCATGCCGCGGTCGCGGCCATCGGCGAACGTGTAATGCGGCAATAGGGGCGGGTTGGGAAAGCTCGTCTGATGCAAACCCGTCAGGCACCGGGCAAGCCGGCATCCCTATCGCAACCGCCGTGTTTTCGATCCGGTTCATTCCTCCTCGTCGTCGTGCCGGAGGAATTCCGGGAAGGTTTCCATGCCGAGAGCGGCGTCCGGTCCCATCCGCTCCACGGCCTCCGATATCCGGCAGCCCATCGCGAAATCGATCGCCAGCCACGCAAGCAGGGAAGCGCCGAACGCGAACCCGCCGATCGCGGCCATCCCGAGGATCTGCACGAACGGATCGCCGCCCCCGTCGATGGATACGGCCAGCGTGCCCCAGAGCCCGGCGCCCAGGTGGGCCGGAATCGCGCCGACCTCGTCGTCGATCCTGAGGCGTTCCAGGAGCTTCATCCCCAGCAGGCAAAGGACCCCGCCGATCCCGCCGATCGCCACCGCCCAGAGATGGGTGGGGATGTCGGGCGCGGCGGCGATCGCGACCAGCCCCGCGATTCCGCCGTTCAACGACGCGAACAGATCGACCCTGCTCAGGACCCAGCGGGACAGGCAGACCGCCGCGACCAGCCCGGCCGCGCCCGCGAGGTTCGAGTTGACGACGATGATGCTCAGCGCAACCGCGTCCGAGGCCCCGGTCAGACCGGTATGAGAGCCCGCGTTGAACGCGAGAAACCCCATCCAGACGATGAAGGCGCCGAGGGTCACCATGGGCACGTTGTTCGGCGGCGTCTGCCTGACCGTTCCGTCGGGCCGGAACTTGTTCCGCCGGGCGCCGACCACCAGAACGGCGGCAAGCGCGGCCCAGCCGCCCGTCGAGTGGACGATCGTCGAACCCGCCAGATCCCTGAATCCCATTGCGACCAGCCAGCCGCCGCCCCAGGTCCAGGACCCGATCACGGGATATATGAACGCCGCCAGTATCGCGACGAACAGCAGGAACGAATGGAGCTTGACCCGCTCGGCGAGCGTTCCCGACACGATCGAGGCCACCGAACCCACGAAGACCATCTGAAACAGCCAGTCCGCCATCGCGGCCCGGCCGTTGCCCACGACCGCCGCGGCCGCCGCGCCGTCGCCGCCGAGCAGTGCCCGCTCGGCCCCGGTGGCGCCGTAAAGCAGGGTGGGGGAGCCGATCCACCCGCCGTCGTCCATACCGACGAACATCAGGTTGTAGCCGACGACGTAGAAGACGATCGCGGTGGTCGCATAGGCGCCGATGTTCTTCAGGCAGATCACCGAAGCGCTCCTGCTCCGGACGGATCCCGATTCCAGCATCGTGAACCCGGCGCACATCCACATCACCAGGGCGCCCCAGAGCAGCAGGGAAAAGGTGTTCAGAACGAAGGCGGTCTCGGGAGTCATTCCGGGACAGCGCCGCTAAAGCGGTGTACGGGAGCGCCGGGTCTGGCGTCCGCCCTCAGCCCTTCAGGGATCGCCGCGCGGTCGCTCGGGTCGTGCCACGCGAGATTCTTCGACCGGCCCCACGCGTCGGCCTTCTTCCGCCGCCCTTGTTCGCATGCCTGGCCCGCGAGCGACCTGATGGATCGGCAAGCCCCATAGCCATACCCGTCTATTCACGACAACCCACACGCGCCAGTCAAGCCCGACTCCCGGTTCGTTCCGAGCGTCTTACCCACACGGGTCCAGAGCCTCTACGGATACGCTTGAGGATCTGACCATGGATGGTCTCAGGTCTTCGCCTTCCCAGAATCCGTAAGCCTTCCCGGCAATTCGCCTGTTTGCGGCGCGTTCGGGCTCGCCCCGGGCGCGCCGGACCGGCGGGAAAGACAACTGTAAACGGGAGGTGTCTCGGATGGCAAACGATTCAAGATCGATCCGTCGCACGTCCTGACTCGCGGTGCTCGGGGCCGCCGCGCTGACGATGGGCGCGGGCGCGGCGAGCGCCGACGACCCGATCGTCGCCGACGGGGTGACGGTCCCGACCCAGGCGCAGTGCCAGAGCGGGTGGAACGACTCGAGCGCCGCGGACACCTGCGGCGCCGCGGTGACTTCGAATTACTACGGCTCGTTTCCGGCCGCGACGGTCACGGTGTGGACCGGCGGGGAGGAGAGACGGGACGAGAAGGGAAAATGGTACTGGCTCATTACCGAAGCCGGATGCCGGGTGCAGGTGAAATGCATGCCGACGGGGGCGGGGCCGGCCAATAGCCGACGGGGGCACCGTGCCGACGGAGGCACAGGGGGAGGAGGGACGGGACGAGAAGGGAAAATGGTACTGGCTCATTACCGAAGCCGGATGCCGGGTGCAGGTGAAATGCATGCCGACGGGGGCGGGGCCGGACAATAGCCGACGGGGTCACCGTGCCGACGGAGGCACAGTGCGAGGGGGCGTGGGAACAGTCGAGCGCCAACGAAACCTGCGGGGCGAGCGTGAGTCTGCCCTCCGCCCAATACGCCCCGTAAGATTCGCTCCCGGCCGCCGAGGTTTCGGTGTGGAAGACCGAGATAACGATGTGGGGCCCCAAATGCGCCATGCTCATCACCGCGGCGGGGTGCAGCGCATTGCCGCGTTCGGCGGCACGGCGGTAAACGCCGGCGCAAGAACGGGAGAACGCCCGATGGATGCGCGCCGTGCCCAAGGCGGTCACCTTCCACCCCTTCGCCGTCGGCAAGGCGGTGTGGTCGCGCTCGCTGATCGCGCTCGCCTTCGCGCTCTGGGCGGTGCTGGCATGGCTGCAGCCGCGCCGGCGCCCGCCGCCCTCGCCCCTGCTCGCGGCGCTCGTCCTGAGGCTCTCCGCCGCCGCGCTCTCCGCCGTCTTCGACGTGAACCCGCAGCGCAGCCTGTGGTCGACCTACACCCGCATGGAGGGGCTGGTCGACAAGGCCGACAGACCGCAGGCGTGCAGCGTGCCAGCCTTCTCCAGCCGCGCGACGGCGGCCTCGGCCTCGCCGATGGTTACCGATCCCGGCTTCCAGGCGAGCGCGGCGGCGAGCAGGTCGGTCTTGGCGAACACCGCCTCGCGCTCGGAGAGGTGCTCCACCGCCCAGGCCATGGCCGCGTCCGCCGGGATCTTCGGCGGCGAATCGAAGAGGTCGCCCCGGCGAACCGCCGGCCCGTCCGGAGCGGCATCCCTGCCAACTCCGCGATCCTTACCTGCGGAGCCCAGGCTCCACTCCACCGTATCGACCGTCAGCGCCGTGCCGTCGAACCCGAGCCCGTTCGCTTGGCGCTGCCACATCTCCCGGAGTTCGGCCCGGTCGACATCGCGTTTCGTCCCCCGGGTCATCAGCGCCGCGCGTTGGGCGGCGCGCTGGTTTCCCGCCGGCGTCCCCAGACCGCGCCCGTCCATCGCCACCTTGATCTCGGTCCGGCGGGTGGAGAAGGATTCGATTATCTCGAGGGAGACGCTGGCGACTTGGGACCGCCCGTCAGCATGGGTCTTCTCGATGCCGTAGCTAAGCGAGGTCAGTTCCCGCGCGAGCTCGCCCCGGCAGAACGCACCGATCAGCATCTTGGAGGAATACAGGTTCTCGTTGGCCATGGTGCGCCACTTGCCGTCTTCGCTCCGCACCATGTTGGCGATTACCGCATGGATGTGGAGCTGTCCACATACCGCCGGTCCTCGCTGCGGCGGGCCGGCCGCTCCGGCGGGCACGAATCTCACGCCACTCGGAAGAGCTCGCGTGCGATTTCAACCATGCGCGTACCGATTCTACCCTCCGGGACGGCACCGACGCGAGGGCTTCGGAGAGGGCGGCAAAGACAGCACGGCGTCCCGCGTACGCGGCTGGGTGTCGACCAAAACGCAATGTCCGCGTATTGCTCCCTCCGGGCTCCGGCGGTTACTACTCTGGGCATTCCGTGGACGGGGGGCGATCAGTTGGCGGGCCGAAGGCATCATCGCGGATTGAGCACCCCGCGGCGCGCCACGGAAGCTCGGGTGCCGCTCGTAGCGGGGGTGACATGGCTGTTGTCCAAGACGTCGACCGGAATTTCCACCCGAAAGGCCGTTGCGTCATCTGCGGCAACGCGGCGGAGGTCAAACCGGATCGGGACCACGCAACCGACTACAGATGCGACGATTGCGGGCGCTACGATCTGGCGGAAAAGGACAGGCACCTGTTCGAAGCGTGGATCACCGGCGCCGACCGCCGCGCGCGGCTGCAAATGGCGGTGAAATTCAGATGGTTCACGCGGGGAGCGTACGACATGCGGGTGTTCCTCGACGCGGAGTGGCTAAGGAAGCTGACCCTGACTCTACACAAGTAGAGCACGAGCGCGACCATGGCTTTGGCGTGGCGGCACTGGTTGACGAGGTCGAGCTGCACCCCGACTACTACGAGGGCTCCGCCCCCCCTGCGGCCCGTCATCACCCCGTCGTCGAAAACCAGCGGTAGTTAGCGATCCTCTTCCGCCCGGCACCCATCACCAAGCCGGGTGGCATTGCTGCCACCGGTCGATCATCGGCATGACCAAGCGTTTGGAATTACACCGCATTCTTCCTCCTTCTCGGTCTCCACGGCGCACAATGGGAGATTTGCACCCGCCATTGACATTAGTACTGACATGTCCGGCAGAGTTCGTCGTGACCGGGAAAGAGTATCATCTCGGGAGTCTCGGTCGTGCGATCGACCGAGATGTAATATAATATCATTTTATTGATGGAGATGTTATATGATTTCATTTACAGAAACATCGTGATTGCAAGATGTCCAAGTCGATTATGACCGTGTAGAATAGTCGACAAACGGGATGTTTCGCGAATTGAGTTGGGCTAGCGTCGGCAAGTTGGCGATATTCTTTGGCTTGCAACAGGCGACGGAGAAAGCGCCGTGGATCAGCTGATTGTTTTCCTAGATTTCCTATGGAACTCGTTTCTCCTGCTGGGACCGATGCTGCTGCTGGGTCTGTTCCTGGCGGGATTGATCCATGTGTTCATCTCGCGCGACGCCGTCTTGCGGTGGTTGCACCAGGACAGCCTGAAATCTGTCGCCTCCAGCGCCGCTGTCGGCGTGCCCATGCCGCTTTGCAGCTGTTCGGTGGTCCCCGTGGTGGCCGAAATGCGGCGCAAGGGCGCGTCCCGTTCGGCATGCATGTCGTTCCTGATCACCGCGCCCGAGACCGGTGCCGATTCGATCCTGGTCACCAACGCCTTTTTCGGGCCGGTGGCTGCCGTGGTCCGGCCGGTCATCAGTTTCATAACCGGCGTGATGGCCGGCATTTTCTGCATCGGGATGGTCCGCGACAGCGATGCGCCCGAACCGGCTCCCGTCGACGGCGGGCATGGCCACGACCACGATCATCACGGCCACGACCACGATCACACTCACAAGACCCTCATACCGGGCGACGACGACTGCTATATCAGCCCCGCCACCCTCAGGGCGTTCTTCGTCACATGGCTCGGCCGCCTCAACCAGGGCATTGGCCAGGCGCGGTCCATGACATGGATCAAGCCGGACTTTTACCGGGAGTTTCTCTCGATTCCCGAACCCGCGGCGACGCCCAGGGACGAAGCGGGTCGGGACCTCGGCGATCTCTCCTTCGGCACGGTTTGCAAGCACATCCTGCGCTACGGCTTCGTGGAGGTGGCCGACGACATCCTGTTCGCGCTGCTGGTCGGCGTGATCCTGGGCGGGCTGCTCTACCTCGCCATTCCGGACAACCTCATGGCCTACGAGTACGCCCGCTGGCTGTCCTATCCGGTCATGGTGCTGGTAGGCGTCCCGCTCTACATCTGCGCCTCCGCGAGCACGCCGATCGCCGCGGCCCTCGTGGCCAAGGGGTTCAGCCCGGGGGCGGCGCTCGTGTTCCTGATGACGGGACCCGCGACCAACACCGGCACCATCGCGATTGTCGCCAGCCAGTTCGGCGCGCGATTCGCATCCGTCTATGTCGGCTCGGTCATCGTCGTGACGTTGGCTCTGGGCATCGCAGTGGACCTGTTGATGATCGCCTTCGGCCTGTCGCTCGCGGTCAATCTCGACGCGTCGGACTCGCCGGCGGTTGCGGTGATCCAGTGGACCGGCGCGCTCGGCCTCTTCGCGCTCATGTTCTGGCGCTTCCGGGCGGGCGCGCTGAAGGGCGGCTATCACGATCTGCTTATGAACCTCCGCCCGGTGTCAGGGCCGTTCAAGGGCTGGTGGGCGCGGATGACCGGACATGCGCCGTTGAAGGGGCTGCTGCGCCCCCGCACGCCTGCCGGCGCGACCGTCTGGCTCTCCGTCGTCGCCGCGTTTCTGCTGAGCGGCTTTACCGTCGTGCGTCCGGGCGAGGTCGGGTACGGGCGCCTGTTCGGCGCTGTGGCGTGGCGCGACCTGCCGCCGGGCCTCCACTATCTTGCGCCCTGGCCGCTCGCCCAAGCGGACAGATGGCCGGTCCGGCAGGTGAAGTCCGTGACCAGCGGTATGGCGGGCGAGTATCTCACCGGCGACGTCAACCTGATGTCGATGTCGCTGAACGTGCAGTACCGGGTCAGCGAGCCCTATACCTACCACTATCGCGTGGCGAACCCCGAACAGGTGATCGGCGACAATATCCGCAAGGAACTGCGCAAGTTCGTGGCGGGGCGCACGCTGGACAACCTGCTGAACGTGGACCGCGCGATGCTTCAGAAGCACATCGAGGAGGTGTTCGAGAAGCGCCTCCCGGGCGGGGACAGCGCGCTGCTCGACGCCATCGAACTGGTGAAGGTGAACCTGCTCTCCGTCAGTCCCGTCGATGGTGCCATGAACGCGTTCCGGGAGGTTTCGAGCTCCCAGGACGACAGGGAACGCATCATCGTCAACGCCCAGCGGCTTACGGTGTCCCTGATTCCCCTCGCGCACGGCAATGCGTCGTACGAAGTCGAGCAGGCCAGGGGCGAAGCGGCGCGGCGAACCATCACCTCCGCGGCCGAAAGCGATGCCATCCGCATGGTCGCCGGCGCCGTCCGGGAAGCGCCGGAAGTCCTGCACAACATGCTGTGGCGGGAAAAGCTGGAAACGTCGCTGGCGGGCCGGAGCAAGATCATCGTCCCGAACCAGGACACGCTGAACAAGGTGGCGCTGTGGAAAAGGTCGCATGGCGCCGCCGCGGGACTGCGTCCCGACCATTCCGCCCGCCCCAGCGAGGACAAACACGGGACCGGAGCCGCCGGAGGCCACCATGACTAGAGGCAGGAAATTCGCGACGACGGTCGCGGTCGTTCTCGCGGCCGTCATCGCTTGGGACATCCACTACGTGATCGATGAATCCGAACAGGGCGTCCTGACCAATTTCGGCAAGATTGCGCCGCCGGTGAAGGAACCCGGGCTGCACTTCAAGCTCCCGACGCCGATCTCGGTCGTCTACAAGGTGGACCGGCGGGTACGGCCGCTGATGAACCTGAAGCAGGAGCTGATCACGGAAGACCAGAAGAACGTTTTGGTGGACGGCTACCTCCTGTGGCGCGTCTCGAATCCGATTCGTTACGTCGAAGCGATCCGCACCGAAGCCAACGCCGTAAAGCGGCTGAGCGATCTGTACAGGGCGAGCGTCGGCATCGTCGTCAGCAACAAGTCGAGGGACGCCTTCGTAAGCCTCGGACTCCAGCATCGGGACATCACCACGGCGTCCCAGGACATCCTCGATCAGGTCAAGCCTGTCGCGGCGTCGGATTACGGGATCGAGGTCGTCAGGGCCGGTCTGGTCGAATACACCCTGCCGGCGGAGAACCGTCCCAGCGTGATCCAGCGGATGATCTCCGAACGCGCCCGCATCGCCGCCCGCTACCGCAGCGAGGGCGAGGAGCGGGCGATAGGCATCGAGGCGTTCGCCATCAACGAGCACGAGAAGATCATGGCGAACGCCCACGCCGAAGCCACCGCCATCCTCGGCGAGGCGGAAGCCGATGCGCTGGAAACGCTGGCCGCCGCGTACCGCGACGATCCGGAGTTCTACAAGTTCATCCGGGCGCTCGACAGCTACGACGCGATAATCGACAAGAACACCACCCTGATGCTGCCGGCCGACAACGAACTCTTCAAGTATCTGGACGGCAAGGAGATTCCGCACCAGCCAGCGCCGAAGCAGGCGCAGGAATAGGGGCGGGCCATGCCGGACGCTCCCGACAGGCCCGCGCCCAGCACCCGCGTCATCCACGCGGTCTTCGACTACATGCAAGACCGCAAGACGGTCCTTCTCGCCGTTCTCGCGGCGGTTGCCGTGCTGGCGATCCTGGCCGACGGCGTTTACGTCGTGAAGAAGGAAGAGCAGGCGGTGCTGACGCGGTTCGGCAAGGTGGTCGCCCCGAAAATCCTGCCCGGCATCCACTACGCTCTTCCGCTCGTGGAGCAGGCCCATGTGCGCAAGGTCGCGCGCATCACGCGGCGCGACGTAGCGACTCGCGACCGGACCGGCAAGGTCTCGTTCTCCATCCTCTCGGGCGATGCAAACCTGTTTGAAGCGGACCTGGCGCTGCAATACAGGATCGGAAACCTGAAGAACTACCTCTACGCCACCTCCGATCCGGAAGCCGTTCTGACCCTCGTCGTGCGCGAACGCCTGATCGAGATAGTGGGGAAACACTTTATCGATCTGATTTTCACGACCAATCGAGACATCATCCAGACCCGCCTGCTGAAGAACGTTTCCGCTTATCTGAAGGACAACGATATCGGCATCGAATTGCTGGCGCTCAATATTGTGGATCTGCGTCCCATCGAGGAAACCGTTGCCGCCTTCAGGGACGTGAGCGATGCGATCGCCGAAGGCATTCAATCCGTCAGCAACGCCAACCGCAGGATGGAAAAGCTTCTGGCCCGCAGCCGGGGGCAGGCGGTGGCGGTCGTCATGAACGCCAAGGCGAGGGCACGAGAGCGCCGGCTTCAGGCCGAGAGCAGCGCCAAGGTATTCTCCGATCTGCTGGGAGCTTACCGGAGCCAGCCGTCCTCCGTCACGGTGACGCGGTACTGGCAGCGCATGCGAACTATTTTCCGTGACGCCACGCTGTCGACGGTCAATCCGGGCAACGCTTCGGCCATAGACATCAACATGGTCGACGGCTTCGTGCCCGGCGTCGGCCGCGGCCCCGCCGCCGCCGTCGCGAGCGCGCCGGCGGGGAGGAGGAACCTGGCCGGCGCGAGACGCTCCCTGTCCACGGTCAGCGAAAGGGGCGGTCACGGCTTCGAAAACGTCGATGCCGACCGCTTCCTGATGGACGGGCGCTTCCATTCCGCCCGGGGAGAGCGCCACCATCTGAGCACGGCCAAGCTGCGTTCCCTGATTTTCGACGATCTGTCCATCTTCAGTCACCGCCATGTCGCCCCGACCGGCGTTGCCGCGGCCGCGGAGCAGAACGAAGCACCGCTGGTCAACCGGACGACCGTCATCCCGGACGAAGAGGACGAAAACGGGCCGGCGCAATCCGGGCATGCGAAGCCAGCCAAGGAAAAGCCGGAAAAGGCGACGAAACCCCGATCAGCTGGTACGACGAAGGCGAAGCCGGAGAAGCCAGCGAGAACGGACGGGACGGGGCGGAAGGCCGGCACGGCCGCGAACGCCGGAAAGTTGGATGGCAATGCCAAGTAGGCTGGGCGGGACGATCCCGCTCTTGCTGCTGCTGTGCGCCGAAGCCGTGCCGGCCGCGGAGCCAACTGCGCCCGGCGTGACCAAGGACAGGATTGCCTTCGCTCAGAGCGGCTGTTTCACCGGCGCGTGCGGAACCACGGGGCTCCGATACCGCGCCGGCATCCGCGCCGCCTTCCACGAGCGGAATCTCGGGGGCGGCGTGAGGGGCAGGATTCTCCGGCTGACGTCCCGCGACGATGCCTATGACCCGGAAACGGCCACCGCCAACGCGGCGCGCTTCGCGGCGGATCGGGACGTGTTCGCCGTCGTGGGCGGTCTCGGCACACCGACAGCGTTGCGCATGGCGCCGATCCTCCGCAGGGCCGGTGTGCCCTTCGTCGGCGTCCTCACGGGCGCCAGCTTTCTGCGTGACCGTGCGCGCTTCCCCAACGTAGTCAACCTCCGCACCGGTTATGCCGAGGAAACCCGAAAGCTCGTCGCTCATATGTACGGCCGGCTGGGTGCGCGCCGCTTCGGTGTCATTTACCAGGACGACGCGTTCGGCTACTCAGTGCTGGCCAACTATCGCGATGCGCTGAAGGCCCTCGGTCTGCCGATCCTGGCCAAGGCTTCCTACTCCTGGCACAGCCATACGATCCACGGCACTCTGTTCGTGCTGGAGAAGGCGGATCTCGATGTCGTGCTGATGGCGGCGACGACGTCTAACGTCGCCAGTGCGATCGACGCGGCGCGGTCGTTTGGCCACAATTTCGTTTTCGGGATGCTGTCGATCGTCGACCTCGACCGGATTGCCGGCCGGCTTGAGCGCCGTTTCGGTCCGGCCGTGGCCACCCGGGTCTTGCCGGACGTGCGGGACGCCAGCAACGCGCTGGTGAAGCGGTTCCGTTCCGCGCTCGCCGCCTTTCGGGCGGCGGCGCCAGAGGCGGAGGCTACCGCGGACGCGTCGAGCCTCGAGGGCTACATACTGGGCCGCTTCGTCATTGCAGTTCTCGAGCGGATGCCGGGCGCGCCAGATCGGGAAGCGTTCCTGGAAACGGCGTTGGCGAGCGGGCCCTTCCTTATCGACGGCTGGGAGATCGGCTTCGCCGACGGCGGGAACGCCGGATCGGACTACGTGCGGCTGGTCGAATTCGCCGCGGCAATGGCGGAGGACGGGACGAGAAAGGCGGTCAGCCAGTGAAGAAAATCGACGAATTCGAACGGGAAGAAACCAGCGAGGAGTGGCTGCGAGAGGGCTACAAGGTCGTCTCTCTGCGCCGGAACATCATGTTCCGGATGCTGCTCGAATCCACGCGCCTGCTGTTGTTCGGTAATGCCGGCGGCACCGCCCTCATCATCGGTTTCATGAGCACCTCCACCACCGGCGGGCAGGAGGGCGTGTTTCACTGGTTCGCGCTCACAACCGTCATAGTCTTCGGCGTGGGCATTCTGACTTCGGCGTTGACCATGTTCCTTGTGACGATCGTTTCTGTGAGGGAGGCGCATGGAAGCGAGGTCGCCCTGAAACGTTTCGCCGACGGCCAGGGCGATCGCTCCGAGGTCATGTTCAATGTCGAAGGTCGAACCTGGCGCACGGCCGACTGGGCCACCTTGACCGGCATCGTCAGCGCAGCCTGTTTCATCCTGGGCGGTCTGTCCGGCATCGCCCTTCTGGTGGTGTTCTTCTAGACGGATCGCGTTGGCCGGCCCTTGCCGCCGGTCAGCCGTCCCGGCGCGACTGTCCCCGAACCGGGACCAGCAGGCTGGCGGCGAATATCCCGCTCGCCACCAGCACGATCGCCGGCCCTGCGGGAATGTCCCAGAGGAGCGACGCGAACAGACCGGCGACCACCGAGGCGATTCCGATCGCCGTCGACGCCACCGCCATCTGCTCGGGCGTCGCCGCCATGCGGCGCGCGGCGGCGGCGGGAACGATGACCAGCGCCACGACGAGCAGCATGCCGACGATCTTCATTCCGACGGCGATCACCGCGGCGAGCAGGAACAGGAACAGGAAACGGACCCGCTCCACCGGCACACCTTCCGCCGCGGCGAGATCCTGGTTGAGGGCCACGGCCAGGAGGTTGCGCCATTGCCAGGCAAGGGCCGCGGTTACGACAGCCGCGGTGCCGAAGATCAGCCAGAGATCGACGACGCCGACCGACAGGATGTCGCCGAACAGATAGCCGATCAGATCGACCCGCACCCGTTCCATGAACGCGACCATGACCAGTCCGGCCGCGAACACCGCGTGCGCGAGAACGCCGAGCAGGGCGTCAACGGAAATGACCCGCTGGCGCTCCAACAGAAGGAGACAGACCGCGAGCAGGAGGCATATCGCGAAGACCGCAACGATCGGCTCGATGTCGAGCAGAAATCCGAGTGCGACTCCGAGCAGCACCGCATGCGCGAGCGCGGTGCCGAAATACGCCATGCGCCGCCACACCACGAAACACCCGACCGGCCCGGCGGCGAGCGCCGCCCCGATCCCGCCGCCAAGGGCGCGCAGGATGAAGTCTTCCATCACGTGCGCCGCCCGCCCGCCCCCGGCTGCTGCGATGAGCCCGCTTCGATCGAGAGCGGCTCGCCCAGCGCGTCGTGACGATGGTCGTGGGCATGTTGGTAAACCGCGAGCGTCTCCGACAAATGCGGTCCGAACAGGGAGATGAACTCGGGGTGGCGCAGGATGGCCTGCGGCCGCCCGCTGCAGCAAACGTGCCGGTTGAGGCAGACCACGGTGTCGGTCGCGGCCATCACAAGGTGAAGATCGTGCGAGACCAGGAGGACCCCGCAGCCGCGCCGGTCGCGGATTTCCGCGATGAGCCGGTAGAGGTCGCTCTGGCTGGTGACGTCGACCCCGGCGAGCGGCTCGTCGAGAACCAGGAGCTGGGGCTCGCGCAACAGCGCCCGCGCCAGCATCACGCGCTGCATCTCGCCTCCGGAGACCTCGGCCAGGGGATGGCCCAGGATCGGATCGGCGCCGACCTCGTCGAGCACCCGTTGGAGCGTCTCGCGAGGGGCTGGCGCGCCGAGCGTCATGAAGCGCTCCACCGTTATCGGCATGACCGGATCGCGCTGCATGTGCTGTGGCACGTAGCCGACGCGCAGGCGAGGCCTCTGAACCACCTCACCGCTATCGGGTTTCACGATGCCCAGGATCACGCGGACGAGCGTCGACTTGCCGGCGCCGTTGAGCCCGACCAAGGTGACGATTTCCCCGGCGCGGACCGCGAGGTCCACCGCATCGAGCACGCTCCGGCCGCCGAAGCGCAGGCTGACGCCGCGCGCTTCGACGAGCGGCGAGGCCTCGGACGGATCGTGGGCGGGTGCATCGGTCATTCGGGAACCTGCCGTGGCCATATATTTTGGGGCCAGTCGTGCATGCGGGGAGCCCGCCCGTCCACGGCTCCCGCGTCCCGGGGGCGGTCAACTCCTGCCGAGACAGCCTACCATCGCATCGCCCAGGCCGCGCATGATCTCGATCCAGGCGTCGGGACCGGGCCTCGTGTCGGCGCCGACCGGGTCGAGTACCGCGGTCCGGACGTCGCTGCCCTCGATCACGGTCCGCACCAGATCGGGCTCGAACTGGGGTTCGGTGAACACGCAGCGGATCTCGTGTTCGGCAAGCGCGCCGCGCAACTCGACGAGCCGCTTGGCGCTCGGCGCCCGCGCCGGGTCGACGGCGATCGCGCCCTTCCCCTTCAGCCCGTAGGCGCGCTCGAAATACTGGTAGGCGTCGTGGAAGACGACGAAGGCGTGTCCGCGCACGGGCGCCAGACGGGCTTCAAGAGACGCATGCAGGTCAGCGATCCGTTTACGCGTCGCCGCGGCGTTGGCGCGCCATGTTGCCGTGCGGGCGGGGTCGAGAAAGATCAGCGCCTCCGCGACCGTATCGACGATCCGGCCGGCATTGCCGGGATCGAGCCAGAAATGCATGTTGAACTCGTCGTGCTCATGACCGTGGCCCTTGTGTTCGTCGACATGGGCCTCTCCATGGTCGTCGTCTTCCCATATCCCCCCTTCGCGATTCTGCAGCAAGCGAATTCCGGGCACCTCGTGCAGGGTCACGATCCTGGACTTGGACCCGAGATTCTCGATGGCGCGATGGAGGAAGGTCTCCATCGCATCGCCGACCCACACGATCAGATCGGCTTCCGCGAGAGCCCGGGCATCGGAGGGGCGCATCTGGTAGGTGTGGGGTGAGGCGGTGCCCTTGAGCAGAAGCCGGGGTTGTCCGGCCTCGCCCATAACCCCGGCGACGAGGGAATGGACCGGCTTGAGGCTCACCACGACATTCGGGGTCTGCGCACCGAGCTCCTGTGGCACAGCCAGCGCACACAAAGTGGCTGCGATGAGTGTCTTGCGGATATGTTCCAGGTTCGCCTCCCGGTGAACGCCCAGCGCCGTCGCGTACCGACCATCGGATTCTCCAGCAGGCGGCGCGATGATTTCACCAAAATGTTATACTATAGTTGTCGTTACCATTACTCATCAGTTTTTTCGGTTCCCACGCGTGCAGTGCGGCTTGGAATCCTTATCGCGCGATCCCCGGAGCGTCACGATTCGGTCGATGGACGGCGCGCTGAAGAGCAGTTACGGGAAGGCTGGTTCGATATCGTCGTGGGTGTGGCGACATCCCGCGCGCGCGCCGAGTGGGCAAGAGTGGGCGTCCTCCGTTCGGCAAGAGGCGACGCGCGCCGGCGCTTACCCTCGAAGGTCGTCCCGCCGGTTTCCGGTCCGTCTGCTGCGTGGCGGTTGCCGCCGAAGCCCAAGCATGGGGTAACCGCTGCCCTTCGAAATCGAACTCGGCACCCAACGACCTGCCCGGTTGCCGTACCGGGCGGTCGCAAAGGCCCGGCTGCCCCACACTTCCGCATATTCCGAATCGGTTGTAAGGCAGGACGATCGCGCGCCGCGGCGTCGTACTTGTGGACGATCCTTTCCGGCTTCGAGGGCCGGCCCCGACGTCAGGTCCGGGAACCGCGTGCGAATACGTGGATCACGTCTTGGACGCATCGGCATCCAGGTTTGGCGGCCAATTGGGGTAGTGGTAACCGTCGGCCGCGCTTCCGTGTGGGTACTGACCGTAAGTCTCCCAGTGGCGGGCCAATGACGACTGGGTAGAGGCCCAGCCTGAAACGGCGTCAGCGCGAGCGCCAGGAGCACGGATCTCTCGGCGCTCGCATCCGTTTGGCTGGATCTCGACTCCACCGTGAAGACGCGCCGTCCGATCCGACTTGCAGTCCCGAGCGGAGGCGAATGCACCGACCAAGGCTTCCGAGTGTCCGCGCGGCGCCGAATTCATTCTGTCGCTGAAACTTGACGAAGGGATTACAACCCGGAGTCCTGGGCGATGCCGATGGCCATGAACCGGCCCCTTGACACACACCAGCACAATCCGTTCCAGTCACCTCCCCGCTTGGGAGACGGTTTTCCGTGGACGCGAGTCTCACCGTCATTCTTGTCGCGGCGATCGTCGCCGGCCTCTACATGGCCTGGGCGATCGGTGCCAACGACGTTGCGAATTCGATGGGCACGTCGGTCGGCTCGGGGGCCATCACGGTCGGCGTCGCCATCCTGATCGCGGGCGTTTTCGAATTTCTCGGGGCGTTTCTGGCCGGCGGGGAGGTCACTTCGACGATCCGCAAGGGCATCGTCGACGCCGAGGCTCTCGAGGAGGATCCCGACCTGCTCGTCGTCGGCATGCTGTCGGCGCTCCTGGCGGCCGCCGCCTGGCTGACCTTCGCTTCCAGATTCGGCTGGCCGGTATCGACCACCCACTCGATCGTCGGCGCCATCATCGGGTTTGCCGTGGTCGCCATCGGATTGGACGCCGTCCACTGGTGGGACGTGGCAAAGATCGCCGCGAGTTGGGTGGTCACCCCCGTTCTCGCCGGGGCGATCGCGTTTCTCCTGGTGCTGAGCGTGCAATGGCTGATCTTCGACAAGGAGGATCCGGCTCTCTACGCGCGTCGATACGTTCCCGTTTACATCTTCGCCGCGGTGCTGGTGACCGCGGTCGTGACCTTCGTCAAGGGTTTGAAGCATGTCGGCATGGATCTGAGCATGCCGATGGCGATCCTGTACTCGGTGCTTGCGGCCGGCATCGTCGCCGTCGCCAGCAGACTGGTCATCGACCGGTTGAGCTTCCAGAGCCTCGACTCCCCCACCGGGGGACAATCGCGCTTTAACGACGTCGAGAAGGTGTTCGGCATCCTCATGATCGTCACCGCGTCGGGCATGGCGTTCGCCCACGGCTCCAACGATGTCGCCAACGCGATCGGTCCCGTCGCCGCGATAGTCGGGGTGGTCACCACGGGCGGGGTTGCCGCCAAGTCGGCGGTTCCGGTCTGGGTTCTGCTCATCGGCGCGGCGGGTATCGTGGTCGGCCTGGCGACGTTCGGTTACCGGGTCATGGTGACGATCGGGAGGAAGATCACGGAGCTCACGCCGAGCCGCGGGTTCGCCGCCGAATTCGCCGCCGCATCGACGGTCGTCGTGGCGAGCGGCACCGGACTGCCGGTTTCGACGACACAGACGCTGGTGGGCGCCGTGATGGGCGTCGGCCTTGCGCGCGGGATGGGTGCTCTCGATTTCGGCGTGGTGCGCACCATCTTCGTGTCCTGGGTCGTGACGCTGCCCGTCGGAGCGGGGCTCGCGGTGGCGTTCTACTACCTCCTGTCGGCGATATTCGTTCGAGGCGCCGGTTGATGAGACTCGCCGAAGAATTTCTGCTCTTGCTGCGTGACGAGGACGGCACGCTGTCGCGTGCTCCTGAATGGCTGGTCCGCTACGCCCTGGGCGGCGGGGTGCTGATGGATCTCGCGCTGGAGAACCGCATCGACACCGACACCCAACGTCTATTCCTGATCGACTCGACGCCGGTGGGGGACGCGCTGCTCGATCCGATGCTCTCCGAGATCGCGCACACGAGCCGGGAGCACGATGCCCTCTACTGGGTGGAGCACGCGACCCACCATGCCGACGAAATCCGGGAAACCGCACTGGCTCGGCTGGTCGGCAACGGCGTCCTGCGACTCAGCGACGACCGCGTCTTGCGG
>MPNO01000010.1 GCA_002239065.1 Defluviicoccus sp. bin129
GCCCGGGCGCCCGCCCGCTGCGTCGCGGGCCTTGACCGTAGTCCCCGCTACGCTCTTCGGCCCGCTCCTGGCGGGACGAACGCCCGGGCGCGACGCAGGCCGTGACCCTGGCGGGAAATGCGGGCTATATCGCGAGCCCGGCGGCGCGGCCTTCCTCGATCGCGCGGAAGGCGTCGAGCCCCGCCGCTTCGCGCGCGCCGCCGACGACATGGACCGGCACGCCCGCGCCACAAAGCGCCTCGGCCAGCCCGCGATCCGGCTCCTGCCCGGCGCAGACGACCACGGTGTCGACCGCGAGCACCCGTTCGGCCCCGTCGACGGCGATGTGGAGGCCGGAATCGTCGACCTGCCGGTAGGCGACGCCCGGCATCATCTTCACCCCGCGCGCGGCGAGCGCCGCACGGACCACCCAGCCGGTGGTCAGCCCGAGCGTCGCGCCCATGCGGCCGGGCCGGCGCTGCAGCATGGCGATCTCGCGGCCGGAGCCGGGCATGGCCCCGGCATCGGCGGCGAGGCCGCCCGGCGAATTGTGGTCGGGATCGACGCCCCATTCGGCGTAGAACGCGGCCACCGGGTCGGCCTGCGGGGCGGGCGCGGACAGGAACTCGGCCACGTCGAAACCGACCCCGCCGGCGCCGACGATGGCGACCCGCGGCCCGGCATCCACCCGGCCGGCCAGCACGTCGGCATAGGAAGCGACCGACGCATGATCGGCGCCGGGTACCGCGAAGGGGCGGGGCCGGACGCCGTTGGCGATCACCACCGCGTCGAACCCGGCGAGATCCTGCGCCGCCGCCGCGCATCCGAGCTTCACGGCCACCCCGAGATCCTCGATCCGGCGGGCGAAATAGCGCAGCGTCTCGTCGAACTCCTCCTTGCCGGGGACCGCGCGGGCGAGGTTGAGCTGCCCGCCGATCCGGTCCGCCGCTTCGAACAGGGTCACCGCGTGGCCGCGCTCCGCCGCCGACACCGAAGCGGCGAGCCCGGCGGGCCCGGCGCCCGCGACCGCGACCCGCTTCGCCCGGCCGGCAGGGGCGGCGCCGTTGCCGTATTCGTTGCAGGCTTCGGGGTTGACCAGGCAGGTGGCGGTGGCGGAGCGGAAGATCCGGTCGAGGCAGGCCTGGTTGCAGGCGATGCAGGTGTTGATCCGGTCGGCCCGTCCGGACGCCGCCTTGGCGACGAACGCGGGATCGGCGAGCAGGGGGCGCGCCAGCGCCACCAGATCCGCATCGCCGGACGCGAGGATCGCCTCGGCGACCTCCGGCGTGTTGATCCGGTTGGAGACCACCATCGGGATGCCGACGGCGTGCTTGAGCCGGGCGACGAAGGGCGCCCAGGCGGCGCGCGGCACCGCCTTGGCGATGGTGGGAATGCGCGCCTCGTGCCAGCCGATCCCCGAAGACAGGATGTCGGCCCCGGCATCGGCCACCGCGCGGCCGAGCGCGGCGGTCTCCCCGCCGGTCAGCCCGCCCTCGACCAGGTCGAGCACCGAGATGCGGTAGATCACCAGGAAGCCGTCCCCGACCCGCTCGCGGATCCGGCGGACGATCTCGACCGGGAAGCCGATGCGGTTCTCGAAGCTTCCGCCCCAGCGGTCTTCGCGCCGGTTGGTGGCCGAAACGCAGAACTGGGTGATCAGATAGCCTTCCGAGCCCATCACCTCGACGCCGTCGAACCCGGCCTCGCGGGCGAGCGCGGCGCTCCGGACGAAGTCCTCGATGGTCGCCTCGACCTCCGCCGCGCCGAGCGCGCGCGGCCTGACCTTGTTGATCCGGGTCGGCACCGCGGACGGCGCCACGGTCTCCGCGAGCTGGGCGTAGCGCCCCGAGTGGAGGATCTGGAGGCAGATCGCGGTGTCGTGCTCGTGGACGGCGTCGGCGATCGGGCGCAGCGCCTTCGCCTTTTCGAGGCTGTCGAGGACCGGGGTTTCGGCGTCCATCCGGCCATACGGGTTGGGCGCGTAGCCCCCGGTCACGATCAGCCCGGTGCCGCCGCGCGCCCGCGCGGCGTAGTAGGCGGCCTCGCGCGCGATGGCGTTGTCGCGCAGCTCGAGCCTGGTGTGCATCGACCCCATGACGACGCGGTTGGCGAGCCGGACGCCGCGGACGTCGAGCGGCCGCAAGAGGTTCGGGTAACGGTTTTCCGGGTTCATGGGCCCTCCTCGGCGGGTTTGTCACCGCCCAGGGCGGGCGCGTCAATACTGGCCGTGCGGCTGCAGCCCGAAGCGGTACTGGCCGATCATCGACATCACCGCGTCGTGGTTCAGGCCGATATGCGCCGCCGTGCTGTGGATGTCGCGCCAGGCGCGCGGGATCGGGTGGTCCGCCTGCATCGAGCGCCCGCCGGCGGCGGCGAGGATGAGGTCGATCGCGGCGCGCGCGGCGCCGACCGCCGGCAGGGCGGGAGCGTAGGGAACCCAGGCCAGCATCGGGATGCGGTAGATCGGGTTGTCGTGGACGGCGAGCCCGGGCGCGGTCCCCGTCATGGCTCCGGAGAACGGCAGGACCCGATGCGCCGGCACGAAGGCGGGCATCCTGCCGCCGCCCAAGCCGGCGGGGAGCATCGCAGCGCACAGGTTCCAGCCCGCATGCGGGCAGCCGCTGGAAAACCTGAACCGGCCGGTGAGCCGATAGCCGCCGGCGGCAGCGGTCGCCGTCCCGGCGGGAGCGTGGGAGCCCGAGATGGCGAGCCCGTCGTTCTTGCTCCAGATCTCGTCCTGCGGCGTCTCGGGGAACAGGGTGAGCGCCCAGTTGTGGATCATGTAGAGCCCGCACACCCAGGCGGTCGACGCACAGCCGGTGCCGAGCGTGGCACTCAAAGTGAATCCCGGAAGCCTTGTACGCCTCGATCACCGCGTCGGCGATCCTGCCCGCGCGCTCGTTCTCCAGCGCCGTGTCGCGCGCCAGGGGCAGGAGCGCCGCTATCCGCGCCCTGATCTCCTCGCGGTCCGGCACCGCCGGGGGGATGGTCTGCCGCGTCGCCAGTGCCATCCGGCCTCTCCTCGAAGGCTGTCGGCGAACGATCCGCCGCACGCGGGCCGCGGTCGAGCGCCCGGCGTTCTGTTGTCCCGGCAATTCGTGCATATTCGGCCCGCCGGGCCTGCATCCGCGGCATTTCGAGGAGGGGAAGAACGATGGACGGCAAGATCGCGCTCGAGGAGCATTTCGCGATCCAGGATACGTTGAGCGACTCGGCGGGCTATTTGCCGCCGCATACCTGGGAGGAGCTGAGCAGCCGGCTTCTCGACATCCACGACCGGCGCATCCGGGAGATGGACGCGCACGGGATCGAGATCATGATCCTGTCCCTCAACGCGCCCGCGATTCAGGGAATCCACGACCGCGCCGAGGCCGTCGCGCTCGCCAGGAAGGCGAACAACACGCTCGCGGAAGAGGTCGCCAAGCGCCCCGACCGGTTCCTCGGCTTCGCCGCGCTTGCGATGCAGGACCCGGACGAAGCGGCGCGGGAGCTGGAGCGCTGCGTGCAGGAGCTCGGCTTCGTGGGCGCGAACGTGAACGGCTTTTCCCAGGTCGACGAGCCCGACACGGCGGTCTATTACGACCTGCCGCAATACCGCGATTTCTGGGCCACCGTCGAGGCGCTCGACGCGCCCTTCTACCTGCATCCGCGCAACCCGCTGCCCAGCATGGCCCAGATCTACGAGGGCCATCCCTGGCTGCTCGGCCCGACCTGGGCGTTCGGGCAGGAAACCGCGGTGCACGCGCTGAGACTCATGGCGTCGGGCCTGTTCGACGAACACCCCGGCATCCAGATCGTGCTCGGCCACATGGGGGAGGGGCTGCCGTTCAGCATCTGGCGCTGCGACAACCGCAACAGCTGGACCAACGCGCCCCCCGCCTACCCCGCCAGGCGCAAGCTCGGCGAGTATCTGCAGGAGAACTTCCACATCACCACCTCCGGCAATTTCCGCACCCAGAGCCTGGTGGACACCATGCTGGAGCTGGGCTCCGACCGGATCATGTTCTCCGTCGACTGGCCGTTCGAGAATGTCGACGGCGGGGCGAAGTGGTTCGACGAGGTGACGATCTCGGAAGCCGACCGGATCAAGATCGGCCGCACCAACGCGGTCCGGCTGTTCGGGATCGGGGAGTAGGGGAGAGGGGACGGCCGCGTTTCTCGCCAACCGCCGCCGGAGCGGCTTTGACGTCGCGGGCCCCTGTTCCGTCACATCGGACTTGTTCCGGGGTGACGAGTGGGACGAAGGGAGTCTCGTTCGGGGGCGCGGCGCCCGCGTCGAAAATCCTGACCGGACGGCGGTAGAACAAGTCCAACCATGACTGACGGCATGGGGGTGCCGCTACCCCGGTGGGAGATGCGGGCCGGGCCTACAGGTCGGTGCCCAGGTAGTACTGCTTGACCAGCTCGTTCTCGCGCAGCGCATCGGCGCTCTCGCCGGCGAGCGCCATCTCGCCGTGCACGATGACATAGCCGCGGTCGGCGATCTTGATCGCCTGGTTGAAGTTCTGCTCGGCCATCAGCACGGTCAGCCCGTGCTCGTCCTTGAGCTCCTTGATCTTGGCGATCGTCCGGCTGACCAGGATCGGCGCGAGCCCGACCGAGGGCTCGTCGATCAGCAGCAGCCTGGGGGACGACATCAGGGCGCGGGCGATGGCGAGCATCTGCTGTTCGCCGCCGCTCATCGAGCCGGCGAGCTGGCGGCGGCGCTGGGCGAGCACCGGGAAGGCCTCCAGGCAGAAGGAGAGGTTTTCCGACAGCTTCGCCCGCGCGGCGCTGCGGAAGGCGCCGAGGGTGAGGTTCTCCTCGACCGTGAGCCGCGGGAACAGCCGCCGTCCCTCCGGCACCATGCCGATGCCGTGTTCGACCACCTCGCGCGGGGCGAGCCCGACGAGGTCGATGCGCTCGCCGTCGATCTCGACCTCGATCTTCCCGCTTTCCGGCCGCACGATCCCCATGATGCATTTGAGCAGCGTCGACTTGCCGTTGCCGTTGGTGCCCAGGAGCGCCACGGTCTCGCTGTCGCGCACGTCGAGCGAGACCCCGTGCAGCACCCGCACCGTGCCGTAGCCGGCCTCCAGCCCCTCGACGGTCAGGTCAATCGCCAAGATACGCCCTCTCGACCCCGGGATCGGCGACCACGGCGTCGGGCTCGCCGTCGGCGATCTTCTTGCCCGCATCCAGCACCACGATGCGCTGCGAGAACCGCATCACCGCGCGCATGATGTGCTCGATCATGACGATGGTCACCCCGCTCTCGTTGAGAGCGAACAGGATTTCCAGCAGCTCGTCGACCTCGTTCGAGGACAGCCCGGCCATCGCCTCGTCGGAGATCAGCAGCTGCGGGCGGGCGGCGAGCGCGCGGGCGAGTTCGAGCTTGCGCATCTCGATCTGGGTGAGCCCGGCGGAGATCGCGTCGGCGCGCGGGCCGAGCCCCATCGACTGGAGGACCTCTTCCGCCCGGTCGTCGCGCTCCGCGCCGGCCGCCCCGGTGGCGTATTCGATGGTGATGGCGAGGTTCTCGCGCACCGTCTGGCTGCGGAACGGGCGCGGGATCTGGAAGCTGCGGGCGATGCCGAGCCTGGTGCGCTGATGCGGCTTGAGGCGGCCGAGGTCGCGGCCGCGGAAGCGGACCGTGCCGCTGTAGTTGCCAAGCGCCCCGGAGACGCAGTTGATCATCGTCGTCTTGCCGGAGCCGTTGGGGCCGATCAGCCCGAGCCGCTCGCCCTCGAAGACCTCGGCGTCGACCGAATCGAGGGCGACGAAGCCGCCGAAGCGCATCGTCAGACCGCGGACCTCGAGGATGGCCTCGCCGGTCATCGCCCGCGCCCGAAATACTTGCGCACCAGCCCGACGATCCCCTCGGGCGCAAGGGTCACGAACAGCACCAGCACGAGGCCGACGATCAGCAGGTTGAGCTCGGACGAGATCGTCACGTTGGCGATCTGCTGCGCCGTGCCGAGCAGCAGCGCGCCGATCACCGGACCCGCCCACATCGTCGTCCCGCCGATCATCGGCATGGCGATCGCGTTGACCGCGTAGGCGAGGTTGAAGGCCGATACCGGCTCGACGAAGCCGACATAGAGCGGGAACGGCGCGCCGGCGACGCCCATCAGGAAGCCCGACAGGGTGGTCGCGATGAGCTTGAGCCTGAGCGTCGGGATGCCGGCGCATTCGGCGGCCAGCTCGTCGTCGCGGATCGCGTGCAGCCCGCGCCCGAACTTGGCGCGCTCGACCCAGCGCGCCGCCGCCACCGCGATAACGGCGAGCACCAGCATCACGAAGGTCAGGAACTTCACGTAGTCGCCGAAGGGCTCCATCTCGCGCGGGCGGATGACATAGGCTCCCGTCGCGCCGCCGACATAGTCCCAGTTGACCATCAGCGTCTCGAGCACGACGGCGAGCGCCAGCGTGCCGATGGCGAAATAGACCCCGCGCAGCCGGAGCGTGAGGTAGCCCATGCCGAGCCCCATCAGCCCGCAGACGACGCCGGAGAGCGGGATCATGACCAGCAGCGGCGCCTTGATCAGGTTGTACATCACGATCGCGGTATAGGCGCCGATGGCGAAGAACCCGGCGCTGCCGAAGTTCACGTAGCCCATATAGCCGCCCATGATGTTCCACGCGGTGGCCAGCACCACGTATTGCAGGACCACATAGGCGGCGAAGAACCAGAAGCTGTTGGCGATGATGTCGGTCATCGCGAGCAGGAGCCCGGCCGCGATCACCGCCACGGCGCCGATCCAGAAGCGCGTCATCCCCGCCACCGGTCAGCGCCCGAACAGCCCCTGCGGACGCACCGCGAGCGCCAGCAGGAGAACCGAGAAGGCGACCGCCGGCGCCCAGGACGGGCCGTAGAAGGTCGAGACCAGGCTCTCGGCGACCCCGAGGATCAGCGCCGCCACCAGCGTGCCGGTGATCGAGCCGAGCCCGCCGAGCACGACGATGGCGAAGACCTGGCCGATATAGAGCCGCCCGACCGAGGGCTCGATCGGGATGATGATGATCAGCAGCGCGCCGGCGATCGCCGCGGTGGCGATGCCGAGGCCGAAGCCCACCTGCTTGACCCGCACCGGGTCGGCGGCCATCAGCTCGAGCGCCAGCCGATCCTGCGAGACCGCGAGGATGGCGCGCCCGGTGAAGGTGCGCGCGAGATAGAGGTAGACGGCGGCGAACATGACCAGCGAGACCATGCAGGGCACGAACATCCGGGTCGGGATGCCGATCATCCCGATCTCCCAGTTGCCGCCGATATAGGGCGCCTGCACCGACCGGAAGTCGACGCCATAGACCATGATCAGCACGACCTCGACGATGAACATCACGCCGAAGAAGAAGGCGAGGCCGCGCAGCGCCTCGTCGTCCCGTCGTTCGAAGGCTTCGTAGTAGAACCGGTAGGTGCCGACCCCGATCAGATAGAAGAACGGAGCGGCGGCCACCCCGGTGAGGATCGGGTCGAACCCCCACCACTCGTTGCCCATATAGGCGATATAGGCGCCGAGGATGACGAAGGCGGGGTGGGAGATGTTGACGATGTCGAGCTGGCCGAAGGTGATCGACAGCCCGAGGCTGACCGCCGCGTAGAACCCCCCGAGAAGCACGCCCGCGACGAGCGCGTTCCACAACAGCTCGAACGTGAACACTTGAGGCCCGGCCCCCCTACGCCGCCGAAACGGGCATCACGGCTGCGGCGGGATCGTTGGCCCGCCGCAGCCGTTCCGCGCTACTTGGCTTCGGTATAGGGGTAGCGGATCTTCCCCGACGCCCATTCCTTGGGATACAGGACGACGCGCGTACCGGCCTTCGCGAAGGTGTCGAGCTCGTTGTCCTTGATATCCTGGTACTGGACCATCAGCGTCCGGGTCTTGGCCCATTCGCCGTTGGGGGCGAACTTCACCTTGCCGACCACGGTGTCGTAGGTGGTCGCGCGCATGTGCTCGGCGAGCTTGCCGTGGTCGAGACTGTTGGTCGCCTTCACCGCCTGGCCGAGGATCTCCAGATAGGCATGCGCGTAGGTCGGCAGGTAGTAGCCGAGCGGGTCGACGCCCTTGCCCTTGGCCGCGGCCTGGTACTTGGCGAGGAACGCCTCGACGCCCTCGAAGTTGAGGGTCGGCTCCGGCACCCAGAAATCGTAGTTGACGATGCCGTTCAGCTTCGGCCCCAGCGCCGTCATGATGGTCGCGTATTGCAGCCCCACCATGCCGCCGCCGAACAGCTTGGTCTTCAGCCCGATCTCGGTCGCCGCCTTGACCATGCCCACCGAATCCGGCGGGTAGGAACCGACATAGACGACGTCCGGCTTGCGCGCCTGGATGGCCCGGACGATCGGCGTGAAGTCGGGGGTCTTCGGGTGATAGCTGCCGTCATAGACGATCTCGAGCCCGTAATTCTTGGCGTGGATGCGCGCACCCTTGACCGCGTTCTTGGCGAACTCGGCATCGGCGCCGACCAGCGCGATCGTCTTCGGCTTCGGGTCCTGCTCCATCGCCAGCTCGAAGAAGCCGCGCGACCAGTCGGTGATCGGCTTCGGCCCCGCCGGCAGGATCTGGAAGTAGCGGTCGTAGTTGAACTTGTCGTTCACCGCGAGCCCGAACAGCGCGATGAAGGTCAGGTTGCGCTGCATCATGATCGGCATCGCCGGCGCGATCAGGTTGGTGCCGTAGCCGGAGACCACGAGGTCGACCTTGTCGACGTCGAGCAGCTTGGTGTAGATGCCGGGCACCGTCGCCGCGTTGGTCTGGTCGTCGTAGTAGATCAGCTTGACCGGACGGCCGAGCAGCCCGCCGGCCGCGTTGGTGTCCTTCTCCCAGATCTGCATCGCGATCAGCGCCGACTTCCCGGCGCCGGCGAGCCCGCCGGTGAGCGCCATCGAGAAGCCGACCTTGATCGGCTCGGCCGCCTTCGCCGGCGCGCCGGCGATCAACGCGGCCGCGCCGAGCGCGGCGGCGCCGGCCAGCAGGCCGCGCCTGTTCAATGAGAGCATGCTCTACCTCCCCGTTCTTGGTCGGGCCAATCTTAAGCGGCTTGCGGCAGTCGCGGCAAGCCGCGCGATGACGCGGGACGCCGGCCCCGGGCGGCGGCGGCGCGGAGGGGTGGCGCGCCCGGCAGGATTCGAACCTGCGACCTCTGGCTTCGGAGGCCAGCGCTCTATCCACTGAGCTACGGGCGCCGCGCGGGTGGTCCCGACCGGGCGGCGACCTTAGCGGGAAGACGGGCGGGACGCAATTTGGCCATGAGAGGCCGGCAGAAGGGCACGATGCCGGCGGGTGCGCCGCGGCCCGGCGGCGTTCCGGGCCGACCTGCGGTCCCATTTCGGGCTCAGCGTGGCCGAGCGCGGCAACGGCGCCGCCCGATCCCCCGTTGATCGCGGCCGCGGTTGCGCTATCATCCGGCGCGTTTCGCCAGGGGGGTGCGACCGCCCATGAAGCAGCCGATCGAGCCGCCGGAGATCGTCGAGGTGGAGACCGGGGACGTCGCCTGCGACGGCGACGGCGGCGCGCTGGGCCACCCGAAGGTGTTCCTCAGCCTCGCCAATGAGGGGCGGGTCGAATGCCCCTATTGCGACAGGATGTTCGTGCTCAAGTCCCGGGAGGGCTGATCCGGCGCCTCACAGCGCGGAACGGATCCATTCGACGATCTTGGACTTGGGCAGCGCGCCGACCTTGGTCGCGGCGAGCTCGCCGCCCTTGAAGATCATCAGCGTCGGGATGCCGCGCACGCCGAACTTGGACGGCGTCATCGGGTTGTCGTCGATATTGATCTTGGCGACGGTGAGCTCGTCGCCCATCTCGTCGGAGATCTCCTCGAGAGAGGGGCCGATCTGCTTGCACGGGCCGCACCATTCGGCCCAGAAATCGACCACCACCGGGCTCTCGGCCTGGAGGACGTCGGCGTCGAAGGAGTCGTCCGAAACCGCCTTGCTTGCCATCTACCGTTCCTTCCGTCCCCGGTTACGCCGATCTCTCTTAACTAGGCGGCGGCGCTGCGGCCGTCAAGGCGGCACGGCGTCGATCAGCGCGTCCGGCACCGCCATCGCCGCCGGGCGGGCGGTCCAGATCAGGGTGCAGGCGATCCGCCGATCGGGGTAGATCCCGGCCAGCAGCGCCCGGTAGGCCGCGATCTGGCGCAGATAGGGGCGCGGGATGCCCTCCGGCGCGGCGGGCGGGTCTCGGTCGGTCTTGAACTCGACCAGCCGAACCGTCTCGTCCTCCACCGCGAGACGGTCGATATAGCCCGAATAGGCCCGCCCGCCGACGCGGCCGACGACGGGAACCTCGGCCCTCGATCCGGGCGCGAAGAATGCGGCGATGTCGGGCCGGGCGAGCAGGGCGGCGATCTCGCCGGCGATCCCGCGCCGCTCGGCCGGCGCGAGCGCGAGCGCCGGGCGGGCGAGATAGGCCTCGATGGCGGGGCCGAGTTCGCCCGGCGGCGGGGCGGAGATGCGCCTCAGGATGTCGTGCACGATGCGCCCGCGCCGCACGGCTCCGTCCCCGCCGGGCGAGCGCGCGGGCGTTGCGTCCTGGTCCAGCCGGGAGGGGGCGAGCGCGGGCCCGTCGGCCGGCTCCGCCGGTGCCGCGCGCAGCGCCCAGCCGGGCAGGGAACCGGCTTCCGCCGCCGCGGGCCGGGTCTCCGCGATCCGGTCGGGGGGGGCGGTCTGCGGCGTCTCCAGAACCAGCCCCGGCCCGGCCACGACGATCCCCTCTTCCGGCGCCTCCAGTGCGATCTCGCGCGCCTCGGCGATCGGCCCGAGCGCGCGCTCGACCATCGCGTACCAGCAATCGTCGGGCACCGCGTCGCGCTGCGTGTAGCCCGCGACATAGAGCCGGTCCTCGGCCCGCGTCATCGCCACGTAGAGCAGCCGGCGATACTCCTCCTCGCCGCGCTCCCGTTCGGCCGCCGCGAGGGATTCGGAGACCGGGTCGCGGGCTTCGCGGCGGCGCTTCCACACCAGGATCGGCGGCGCGGTGTCGGACCACAGCACCGGGTCGCGCTCGGTCGGCGCCTGCATCCGGTCGGCGAGGACGACAACCGGTGCCTGCAGCCCCTTGGCGCCGTGCACGGTCAGCACCCGGACCTCGTCCCGCTCGGCCTGTTCCAGGTCCCGCTTGACCTCGGCGCGGGCGCCGCGGAACCACGCCACGAAGCCCTGCAGCGACGGGGAGTGCTCGCGCTCGTAGTCGAGGGCAAGGCCGAGAAACTCGTCGATCGGGTCCTCCGCGTCCGGGCCGAGCCGGGCGACGATCCGCTCGCGCCCGCCCATCGGCCCGAGGATGCGGCTGAAGAATTCGAAGGGCGGCACGAAATCGGCCATCGCCAGCACCGCGCGAAGCACCTCCCAAGCGGGCTCGAAGCGCGGCTCGCCGGCGCGCCGGGCGAGCGCGGCGTGCAGCGGGACGCCGTCCCGCCCGTGCGCCAGATCGAACAGCGCCTCCTCGTCGAGCCCGATCAGCGGTCCCTTGAGCACCGCGGCGAGGGTGAGGTCGTCATCGACCATCAGCGCCGCCTCGGCGAGCGCCAGCAGGTCCATCGCCGCGAGCTGGGTCGACAGCACCAGCCGGTCGATCCCGGCGACACCGACGGCGCGCTGCTTGAGCGCCCGCACCAGGTGGTCGACGAAGGCGCCGCGGTGACGCACCAGCACCATGATATCGCCGGCGCGCATCGCCCGGCCGCGGCTTCCCAGGCGCTCGCCGTCCTTGAGCCAGCGCGCGATCGTCGCGGCGAGCGCCTCGGCGAGGCGGTAGGCGGAGCTCTGCTGGACGAAGGGCCGGATGGCGGGCTGCCAGGGGTCGTCGTCCACCGGGTCGCTGGGCCGGGCCGGCGGCAAGAGCACGACCGACCCGGCCTGCCCGGCGCGGCCGGCGGCGTGGGAAACCGGCCGCTCGCCCAGCCCGCGCCTGGAATCGGGGTCGGCGAACACGGCGTCGACCGCGCGCAGCACGACCTCGGTCGAGCGGAAGGAACGTCCGAGCGCGACGCCTTCCCAGCCCGCGCCCGAATCCCCGGCGCGGCGGCGGAAGTCCTCCCGCATGGCGGCGAAGGCGCCCGCCTCGACACCCTGAAAGCTGTAGATCGACTGTTTCGGATCGCCCACCGCGAATACCGTCCGCGGCGCTTCATGCGCGCTCTCGCCGGCGAAGAAATCCGCCGCGAGCGCCCGCACCACCGCCCATTGCCGGGGGTTGGTGTCCTGCGCCTCGTCGATCAGCACGTGGTCGATGCCGCCGTCGAGCTTGTAGAGCACCCAGAGCGCCGCCCGGTCCTCGACCAGCTCCTGCACCCCGGCGATCAGGTCGTCGTAGTCGAGCCGCCCGCGGCGCGTCTTGTCCGCCCGGTAGGCCGCCAGCAGGGTCGCGCCGATCCGGGCGAGCGCCGCGCTCTCGATGGCGGTCGCGGCGGCGAGCAGGCGCTGCCGGACCGCCAGGACCCGCCCGGCCTCGGCCCGCCAGGCATCGGCCGCCTCCGGCGCCGCCTGCGCGACGTCCCTGGTCGGCAGGTTCTTGCGGATGCTGCCGGCCTGGGTCAGGAAGGCAGTGGCGTAGTCGGCGAAGGCCTGCTGCGTCGCCGCCGGGTCCTCGAGCCAAGCCGCGATCGCCGCGCCGGCCTTCCGGTCGGTCGTCCGCCCGGTCAGCAGCACCGTCGCAGCGCCTTCCAGGGCATCGCGGTCGAACGCCTCCTCGGCGCAGGCGGCGGCGAGGATCGTCTCCTCGGTCTCCGCCGGATCGAGGCCGAAAAAGCGCTGCGTCGCCGCCTCGATTCCGGGCAGCGCCCGGGCGGCCAGCGCCTCGATCCTGCCGCGCTCGCGCGACAGCGCCGCCATCAGCTCGTCGAACCGGCTTTCGCCGCCGCGCCCGGCGACGATCGCGAAAGCGCGGGCGAGCGGGGAATCCGGGGCGCGCGAGGCGTCGGCGATCGCGGCGTCGCGGGCGCGGCGCAGGGTCTCGCCCTGGGTGCGCTCGTCCATCACCCGGAAATGCGGATCGACCCGGGCTTCCAGCGGGAAACGGCCGAGCACGGACTGGCAGAAGGCGTGGATGGTCTGGATCTTCATCCCGCCCGGAGCGTCCAGCACTTCGAGGAACAGCGCCCGCGCCCGGGCCATGATCGCGGCGTCGGGCGGGCCTTCGAGAAGATCGCCGAGCACGTCTTCGAGCGCCCCGTCGGACAGGGTCGACCAGTCGCCCAGCGCGGCGAAGACGCGGTTGGCCATCTCGGCCGCCGCCGCGCGGGTGAAGGTCAGCGCCAGGATGCGCTCCGGCGGGGTGCCGGCGAGCAGCAGCCGCAGCACCCGGTCGGCCAGCACCTTGGTCTTGCCGGTCCCGGCCGAGGCGTCGACCCAGGCCGAGACCGCCGGGCGCGAGGCTACGGCCTGGCTGTCGGGGCCGCTCACCGCCGCCGCTCCGCCGTTCGTCCGGGCGCGTACTCGGCGAGGCGCTCCAAATGGTGGTAGTCGTTGAAGGCCGGCGCGCGATCGGCATGCGGCTGCGGGACATAGGGGGTCGCGGGGTCGTCGAAATGGCCGATCAGCCGTTCCAGGCCTTCGCGAGCGGCGTCGGCGTCGGCCTGGACCGGCCACTCCTCGCCCGGCGGGTCGCCGCCCGACAGCTTCCAGTAGGCGAGGCCGGGCCGGGGCACGGCGGGGATTTCCGCGAAGCCGCCGCCGGCCAGGATCGCGGCTTCGAGCGGGAGCTGCGGCGCGATGCCGGCGCCGACCTCCTTTCGGGAGGGCACGGCGCCGGTCTTGTAGTCCACGATCGCGGCGCTCCCGTCGGCCATCACGTCGATGCGGTCGGCCCGCGCGGTGAGGGTGAAGGGGCCGGCGGGAGCGGCGAACGCGAGCCGGCCTTCGAGCTCGGTCAGGATGGCCGCGACACCCGGCCTGTGGCGGCGCTCGCGGTCGACGATCCAGCGCGCGATGCGCTCGAAGCGGGGTCGCCAGAAGGCGCGCACCCCGGGTCGCTCCGCCATCGCGCCGAGCCTGGCGTCGCCGATCGCGAGCAGCCGCTCGAACGCGTCGTCGGGCAGGGCGCCGGGGAAGGCGCGGAGAAAGGCATCCAGCGCCTCGTGGACGAAGCGGCCGCGCTCGGCCGCGCCGGGGTCGGCATCGATCGCCTCCAGCGCCTTGAGGTCCAGCACGTGCCGGGCATAGATCGCGTAGGGGTCGCGGATCAGGGTCTCGACCTGGGTCACCGAGAGCCGGCGCGGGCGCGCCTCGACGGGTGGCACCGGCGCCGGCGCGCGGATCTGTTCGCCCTCTGCCGGCCGGTCGAGCATGGCCTGCCATGCGGTCCAGCGCGCCGCGCGCCGGACGAGCGCGCCCGAATCCGGGCCCAGCGCGTTGTCGAGCCGCATCAGCCAGCGCGACGGAACGGTCGGGGTGCCCGCCTCGCGCACCGCGCGGGTCAGGAACACCTCGGGCGCGGCGAAGAGCTGGCTGAAATCGTGCGCGGCGAGGCCGATCCGGCGCTCTTGAGCCGGCAGTCCGAAGGCGGCCCGCATGGGCCGGCTCATCCACGGGTCGGCCGGCGGCTGGACCGGCCAGGTTCCCTCGTTGAGACCGCCGAGGACGATCCGGTCGGCGCCCTGGAGCCTGGCCTCGAGCACGCCCCAGACCTGCAGCCGCGGATGGCGGCCGTAGCGCGGCCTGACCGCCCGGCCGCGCATCAGCGTGTCCAGGAGGTCGGGCCAGCTCCGCGCCTCGACCGGGCCGAGCCCGCGCGCGGCGCCGCCGAGCTCCGCCATGAAATCGGCCGCCGCCGCGCCGTCGTCGCCCGACCACAGCCGTGCCGCGCCGGGCTCGCCGACGCTCGCCGCCAGGCGCTCGGCAGAATCGATCTGGGCGGCGGCCACCCCCGCGACCCCCGGCGGCCCCCCGCCCGCCCCGCCGAGGCGCTCGGCGGAGCCGTCCGGGGGGCGGCCGAGCTCGGCGGGCCCGGCCCGCCCGCCGCGGGCGAGCAGCGCATCCAGCGGCGCCACCGCGCCGGCGACCGAATCGAGCCATCTTACGAGGGCGCGGTCGTCGCCAAGCGCCCGCCTCAGCCCGTCGGCGCCGGGGGCGGGGCGCGGGCCCCTGAGCGCCGCGCGTTCGAGTGCGCGAACCCGGGCGCGGAACGCGCCGGGCTCCATGCCGCAGGCGGCGAGCGGGTGCTTGAGGAGCGACAGCAGCGGCACCGGCGCCCAGCCCTCGGCGAGCGCCCGGGCGAGCAGGCGGAGAAACGCGCCCGCAGGCGTGAGGGCGAGCGGCGTGCCGCCGGAATCGTCGATCTCCACCCCCCAGCGCAGGAGCTCCGCGGCGACCCGGCGCGCGAGCCCGCGGTCCGGGGTGACCAGCGCCGCCGTCTTGCCCGGCGTCTCCAGCGTCTCGCGCAGGAGCAGCGCGATCGTCGTCGCCTCTTCCCGCGCGCCGGCGCAGTCGATGCAGCAGACGCCGTCGAGCGCAGCGTCGAGCGCGGATCGCCGGAGCGGCGGCGCCGCCGTCCCGGCCGGGCGCATGGCGGCGGCAAGCAGCCGGCTGCGCGGCGTCCCGGCGGGCTCGCATCCGGGCCAGAGCGCGACGTCGGAAGGCCGCGCCTCGAGCGCATCGAGCACGAGGTTGAGGCCGTATTGCGGGTGGCCGGCGTCGAGCGCGGCGCGGATCGCCGGATCGAGCATCCGGTCGAGCCCCGGGAACACCACCGCGCCGTTGGCGAGCCCCGCGACCGCCGCCATCAGGGCGCGGGTCGCGGGCACGCTGCCGGTGGAGCCGGCGAGGATCACGCGCCCGGCCGGGGGGCTCCGCCGCCAGGCCTCGATGCGCGCTTCGATCAGCCGGTTGCGCCGCCCGGCCGGGCCGATCGCGCCCTCCTCGGCGAGCACCGCCGGCCAGGACTCGGTGACGATGCGAAGGAAGTCGACCGTGACCTGCCAGTGCGCGGCCAGCGTGTCGGGCACCAGCGCGGCGAGCCGTTCGAAACCGAGCCCTTCGGTCTCGACCTGGTCGAGCAGCCGCGCGAGCTCGGCGGCGAGCCCCGCGATGCGCGCCGAATCCTCGCTGTCGCCGTCGCGCGCGCGGATCAGCTCGGCGAGCAGGAGCTGGCGGCGCAGCGGCGAGATCGCCGGCGGCAGGTCGAGCGAGGCGGCCGCGGGCAGGTCTTCGGGCTCGAATTCCTCGTCGAGACCGATATCGCCGATCGGCACGATCGACGGCAGCAGCAGCGCGCCGCCGGGGCTCGCCCGCAGCATCGCATCGGCGAGCGCCCGGCAGGCCCGCCGGTTGGGCAGCAACACCGTTGCGTCCGCGCCGTCTTCCAGCAGCCCGCGGGCGAGCGCGTCGAGAAAGGGAACCCCGGCGGGGATGGTGAACAGCCGGGACGGCGCGGGCCCGGCGCCGATCATCCCTCGCCCGTCATCCGACGTGGAAGTCGCGCGCGCCGGGACGGCCGAGCAGCCGGTCCTCGGCGGTCTCGAGCGCCGCCGGCGTGCCGATATGGAACCACTCGCCGTCATGCACCACGCCGAACAGCCGGCCCGCGCCCTCGGCCCGGTCGAAGAGCAGGTTGAGCGAGAACCGGCGCTCGGGCGCTGCGTCGAACAGCCGTGGGTGGAGCAGCTGCACGCCGGTGAAGACATAGGGCGAGACGTCCCGGGCGGCGCGCCGGTGGAGCGCCCCGTCGGCATCCATGAAATAGTCGCCGCGCCCGTCATAGCCGTGGGCGCCGACGCAGCGATGCATCAGCAGCAGCGCATCCATCGCCGCGTCGTCCCAGCTGCGGACGAGGCGTTCGAGCGCCGGTGTCGGGCCGTCGAGCCATGCGATGTCGGCGTTGACCGCGAAGAACGGCGCATCGCCGAGCCGGTCCAGCGCGTTCGCCACCCCGCCGCCGGTGTCGAGCAGTACCTCTTCGTGGCGGACCGTGGTGTTCGGGCTCGGCCGCGCCGCGAGGTGGGACTCGATCCGGTCGCCGAGATGGTGGCGGTTCACCACCACCTCGTCGACCCCGAAGGCCTCCAGCCGGTCGAGCGCGCGGTCGAGCATGGTCCGCCCGCCGACCTCGATCAAAGGCTTGGGCACGGTCTCGGTCAGCGGCCGCATGCGCGTGCCGAGCCCGGCCGCCAGCACCATCGCGCGGCGCGGCCTCACGCCGCCGCCTCCGGGCCCGGCACGGCGCGCGCCCGGGCCGGGACGGCGTCGTCGAGCCAGTCCCGCATCGCGCCGAGCGCCGGGTGGGCGACGGCAGCCTCCAGCAGGCGCCAGACCCGCGCGATATGGCCGAGATAGCCGTCCTTGCCGTCGCGCCGCGACAGCCGGGTGAAGATGCCGATCACCTTGCAATGGCGCTGCGCGCCGAGGATGGCGCAGGAGCGCTCGAACGCGTCGGCGTCGAGCCCCGGAAAGGCGGCGAGGTAGCGGTCCCTGAGGCTACGGGCGAGCGCCGGCGGCACGTCGCGCCTGGCATCCTCCACCAGGGACACGAAGTCGTAGCTCGCCGGTCCGGCCACGGCGTCCTGGAAATCGACCAGCCCGCAGGCCGCCACCCCGTCCCGGCCGCCGAGGCGCATCAGGTTGTCGACGTGGAAGTCGCGCAGCACCAGCGTCTCGGGCACCTGGCGGGCCCGCGCGAAGGCGGCGCGCCAGCGTTCGCCATAGGCGGTCCGCCGGGCCGGGCCGACGGTCACGCCGACCGTCGGCAGGTACCAGTCGAGCAAATGGTGCGCCTCGGCGAGCAGCAGGTCGTCGGAATAGCGGGCGAGGCCGGGCGGGATCGCCGCGGCCGGATCGAGCCGGTGCAGCGCGACCAGCGTGTCGATTGCGAGCTCGTAGAGCGCCGCCTCGTCCGCGCCGCCCTCCAGCAGCCGGGTGAAGGTGTGGTCGCCGAGATCCTCCATCAGCAACAGCCCGGCCGCCTCGTCCGCCGCCGCGATGTCCGGCGCGGCGAAGCCGAGGACGCGCAGATGGCGGGCGATCGCGGCGTAAGGCGCGATGGGCTCGCGCTCGGGCGGGGCATCCATCAGCACCGCCGTCTCCGCGCCGCGCCTGACCCGGAGGTAGCGGCGGAACGAGGCATCGGCGGCGAGCGGCGCGACCGCGGCGCCGCCCCAGCCCGCGCCGGCGAGGAAGCGCGCGATCTCGCGCTCACGCCCGGAACCGGTCAAGCGTCCCTCCGAAGCGCGCGCGCCAGACCGCGCCGCCGGCGATCTCGGCGTCCCGCGCGTCCGCGCTTGCGCCCTGGAGCAGGGTGACGAGAAGCGCGCCTTGCGGCAGCAGCGGACCCAGCCGGTCCGGCCATTCGACCAGCGCGATGCCGTCGGCGAAGGCATCCTCGATGCCGAGCTCCAGCGCGTCCTCGGGCCGCTCGATCCGGTAGAGGTCGAAATGGTGGATGACGGTATCGCCGATATCGTAGGGCTGGACCAGGGTGAAGGTCGGGCTCGGCACCTCGACCGGCCCGCCGCCGGCCGCCGCCGCGCGGGCGTTGACGAAGGCGCGCGCAAACGTCGTCTTGCCGGCGCCGAGCGCCCCGGCGAGGCCGATCGCGTCGCCCCGCCGCGCAACCCCGGCGACGGCGCCGGCGAACGCGCGTGTCGCGTCGAGGTCGGGAAGGGCGAGGCGCGCCAGCGCAGCGGGCGGAGGAGGCGCCGACATGGGGGCGGTTCTAGCCGCCGCCGACGCGCCCGGCAAGCCGTCAATAGCGGTAGTATTCCGGCTTGAACGGACCGTCGCGGTCGATACCGAGATAGTCCGCCTGGTCGGGCGACAGCGCGGTCAGCCTGACCCCCAACTTGTCGAGATGGAGCGCCGCCACCTTCTCGTCGAGCCGCTTGGGCAGGACATAGACCTCGTTGCGGTATTCGGCGTGGTTCTGCCACAGCTCGATCTGGGCCAGCACCTGGTTGGTGAAGGAGGCGCTCATCACGAAGCTCGGATGGCCGGTGGCGCAGCCCAGATTGACCAGCCGCCCCTCGGCGAGCACGATCAGCCGCTTGCCGTCGGGGAACGCGACCTCGTCGACCTGCGGCTTGACGTTCTCCCACCTGTAGTTCCTGAGGGCGGCGATCTGAATCTCGCTGTCGAAATGGCCGATATTGCAGACGATGGCCCGGTCCTTCATCGCCCGCATGTGGTCGATGGTGATGACGTCGATATTGCCGGTGCAGGTGACGAAGATGTCGCCCAGCGGTGCCGCGTCCTCCATGGTCACCACCTGGTAGCCCTCCATCGCCGCCTGCAGGGCGCAGATCGGGTCGATCTCGGTCACCACGACCCGCGCACCCTGGTTGCGCAGCGAGGCGGCCGAGCCCTTGCCGACGTCGCCGAAGCCGCAGACCACGGCGGTCTTGCCGGCGACCATCACGTCGGTCGCCCGCTTGATCCCGTCGACCAGGCTCTCCCGGCAGCCATAGAGGTTGTCGAACTTGGACTTGGTCACCGAGTCGTTGACGTTGATCGCGGGCACCAGCAGCGCGCCCTCCCTGGCCATCTCGTAGAGCCGGTGGACGCCCGTGGTGGTCTCCTCCGAGAGCCCCAGCACGTCGCCGAGCAAGGCGGGGAAACTCTCGTGCATCACCTTGGTGAGATCGCCGCCGTCGTCGAGCAGCAGGTTGGGGCGCCAGCCGTCAGGCCCCTCGACGGTGCGGTCGATCGCCCACCAGAACTCGTCCTCCGACATGCCCTTCCAGGCGAAGACGGGGACGCCCGAGGCGGCGATCGCGGCGGCGGCGTGGTCCTGGGTCGAGAAGATGTTGCACGAGCTCCAGCGCACGGTCGCGCCCAGAGCCGCGAGGGTCTCGATCAGCACCGCGGTCTGCACCGTCATGTGCAGGCAGCCGGCGATCCTGGCGCCCGCGAGCGGCCGGGCCGCGCCGAACTCCTCGCGCAGCGCCATCAGCCCCGGCATCTCGGTCTCGGCGATGGCGATCTCCTTGCGCCCCCATTCGGCAAGGGCGATGTCGGCGACCTTGAAGTCTGCTGCGGCGCTCATGGGCGTTTTCCGGGGCTGTGGGTGGATGCCGGAACGGCGATCGCCGCCATATAGCAAGCCGCGGCGGCAGCGGGCAACCGGGGGCGGGCCGGTTCGGCCAGCCGTTCGGAGGTCCACTCGTCGTGGAGCCGGGTCTCGACGGGATCCACAGAGCGGCGCAAGCGCCGCCCGTCACGTCAGTCCAGGCGATCTTCGGGCCCGGGCGGCTGGCCGCCGTCCCTGAACAGGATGCGGCGCGCGCGCTCGAAATCCGCGTCGGCCCGGCGGTCGGCGAAGAACTCTGCCGTCCGCATCGCCGAGAGCTTTTCGGCGACCGCCGTGGTCACGAACTGGTTGATGCTGGTTCCGTCCCTCCTGCTCGCCTCGGCGACCGCAGCCTTCAACGAGGCGGGCAGGCGGAGCGGGTAGGTGGCGAGCTGCTTCTTCATGACCGGATCCTCCCCAAAGCCTCTCGCGGCGACAGGATCGCCATCCCGAAGCGTTCCACGACGCCGGAAAAGTCCCGCCGGTTGAAGGTCACCAAAGCGTCCGCGCGCCCGTTGACGGCCGAGTCGAGGACCATCTCGTCGGCCGGGTCCCGGAGCTGGGGACGCCACAGGAAATGGGCCGTCACCGGCTCCGCAACCGCGCACAGCGCGGCAATCACCGTGCGAACCTCCTCTTCGTCGAGACCCGAGGCGAGACGTTGCCCCGGCTCGCAGCAGGCCGCCTCGTATTCCAGCGCCAGCGGCAGGGAAACGAGCAGCGTGAATTCCCGATCCAGCGCTTGACCGATCAACGCCGCCGAGGCGCCCGTCGGGCTACGCAACCCCGCGACGATGACATTGGTGTTGAGCACGCAGCGGATCACATCTTATAAGATATGATATTATGGAAGATGTTGCAATACGGACACCCGGCCCATCCGGGCAACGGAGAAGGCCCCTACCCCTCCTCGAAGCCGTTGGCGAACATCGCGGCGATGGCGTCCACCGCCGCCCCGGCCTGGGCACCGGTGGCGCTGACCTCGAGCCTGGTGCCGCGGGTGGCGGCGAGCATCAGGAGCCCCATGATGGAGAGCGCGGACACCCCGTGGCCCTTGCAGGAGAAGCGGATGTCGGCGTCGAATCCTTCCGCGGCGGCGGCGATCCGGGCGGCGACGCGGGCGTGCAGCCCGCGCTCGTTGACCACTTCGACCGTGCGGCGGGCGGCGCCGGGCGGCGCCGTCATCCGTCCTCGTCGCGCAGCAGCCGCGAGGCGACGTTGATGTATTTGCGCCCCGCCTCCTGGGCGGAAGCCACCGCCTCCTCCAGGCCCTCGCGGCCGCGCACGCTGGAAAGCTTGACCAGCATCGGCAGGTTGACGCCGGCGATCACCTCGATGTGGCCGTCCTTCATCAGCGAGATCGCGAGGTTCGACGGCGTGCCGCCGAACATGTCGGTGAGCAGGATCACCCCGTTGCCGCCGTCGGCCCGCGCCACGCTGTCGGCGATGTCGCGGCGCCTGGCCTCGGCGTCGTCATTGGGTCCGATGCACACCGTCTCGGTCCGCTCCTGCGGCCCGACCACGTGTTCGAGCGCGGCGACCAGCTCCTTCGCCAGGTCGCCATGCGTCACCAGCACCATGCCGATCATGCCCATCGCCCCATCCTGTCACGCCGCGCCGCCGCTGGCGAGATCGCGGTGGCTGGCGGCAGCCGGCTGGCCCTGCCCCGCGAACAGGGGGGCGGGGCTCTCGGCGCGCAAGGCAGCGCGGGGCCGGCCGCGGCGGGGCGCGGGGGGGGGGGAGCCTCTCGACGACGAAGACCGAGCGGTGCCGGCCGCCGGTGCAGCCGATGGCGATGGTCAGGTAGCTCTTGCCCTCCGCGCGGTAGCCGGGGAGCGCGGCGGCGAGCAGCGCGGCGAGCGAGTCGAAGAACGGCGCGAAGCCGGGATCGGCCTCGATGAAGGCGCCCACCGCCGCGTCGCGCCCGGTGAGCCCGGCGAGCTCCGGCCGGTAATGCGGGTTGGCGAGGAAGCGCACGTCGAACACGATGTCGGCCTCGGGCGGCAGCCCGTGGCGGTAGGAGAACGACATCAGGGAGACCGCCGGCGCCGGCGCTCCGTCCGACCCGCAGACCCCGGCGAGGCGGTGCTTGAGCCCGGCATGGTTGAGGGCGGAGGTGTCGATCACTGCATCGGCGCGCTCGCGCAGCGGCGCGAGCAGCACGCGCTCGCGGCCGATCGCCTCGGTCAGCCGCCCCCGTTCGGCCAGCGGGTGGCGCCGGCGGGTCTCGGAATAGCGCCGCCTGAGAACCTCGTCGCCGCAGTCGAGGAAGACCAGCCGGGCGGCCAGCGCCTCCAGCCGGGCGGCGAAGCCGGCGACGGTGAAGTCCCGGGTGCGGATGTCGATGCCGACGGCAAGCGGGCGCCGCTGCCGCCGGCCGGGGCCGGCCAGCTCGTCGACCAGCGCGAGCGGCAGGTTGTCGACGGTCTCGTAGCCGAGATCCTCGAGCGCCTTGAGCGCCACCGTCTTGCCCGCCCCCGACATGCCGGTCAGGACGACGACGCGGAGCGCCGCGGCCTCGCCCGCCGGCGCCGGGGGGAGGGCGACGGTGTCTTGCTCGGCGGCTGTCATCGCGCGTTCTCGGGGTTGGGGGCGGCCGCACTATCGGCCGCGGCGGCGCGCGCGGCAAGCCTGACCCTGGCGGCCGCGGAGGCATCGAACGGGGCGAGCCGGATCAGCGGCAGGGCGATGCCCTGGAAGCGGCGCTCGGCGGGGGCGGGGGGGCGCGCGGGGGGGCGGGACCAGCGGCAGGGCGATGCCCTGGAAGCGGCGCTGGGCGGGGGCGGGGAGCCGCTCGGGGCGGCGATCGACCAGCAACTCGACGGCGAGCCGGAGCGGCGCGGACTCCCTCCAGTCGAGGGCGAGGATACCGAGTCCCCGCACCTCGATCCGGCCGGCCAGCGCCGCCGGCGGGGCGGCTTCGAGACGCCCGGCGACGGCCCGGATATCGACCTGGTCGTCGGCGACCAGGACCGCGCCGCCGTCGACCAGCCGCAGCGCGAGGTCCGACTTGCCGCTCCCCGGCGGGCCGAGGAGGAGAACCCCGGACCCGTCGACGGCGACGCAGCTCGCATGGACCAGCGCCATCGCTCACCCCGCGGGCAGGCGCAGGGTGAAACGCGCGCCGGCGATGCCGCCGTTCCCGTCATGGCGGTTGGACGCGGCGATCGAGCCCCGATGGGCCTCCACGATCTGTCTGGAAATGGCGAGCCCGAGCCCGGAATGGCCGCCGAACTCCTCGTCCTCGGGGCGCTGGCTGTAGAACCGTTCGAACACCGAATCGAGGTTTTCCTCGGGGAGTCCGGGCCCCAGGTCGTCGACGGTGACGGTGAGCGCGCCGTTCTCGCGTGTCGCTGCGATACGGACCGGCGCGCCGGGAGGGCTGAACGAGAACGCGTTCGAGAGCAGGTTCTGGAACACCTGGACCAGCCGGCTCTCCACCCCGGCGGTCAGCATCGGCCCGTCCTCCAGCGTGAGCTCCAGCGCGTGCGAAGCGTCTCCACCCGTCGCCCGATGGACCTCGACGAGCGCCTCGAGCAGACGGCGGAGGTCGATCTCGATCATCTCGGCCCGTGCGAGTTCCGCATCGAGCCTGGACGCGCTCGAAATGTCGGAGATCAGGCGGTCGAGCCGCCTGACGTCTTCCTGGACGATGGCCATCAAACGGCGCTGCTGGGCCGGGTCGGAAATCCGCGCCGCGGTTTCGACCGCGCTCGCCAGCGAGGTGAGCGGGTTCTTGATCTCGTGCGACACGTCGGCCGCGAAACGCTCGACCGCCTCCATCCGGTTCCACAGATCCGCCGTCATGTCGCGCAACGCCGCCGAGAGGTCCCCGATCTCGTCGCGCCGCGCGGTGAAGTCGGGGATCTTCAGATGCTCGTCGGCGCCGCCCTTGACCCGCCGCGCCGCCTCGGCGAGCAGCTTGACGGGACGGGTGATCGCGTTGGCGAGGTAGAGCGAGAGGATCACCGTCACCCCGAGGGCGACGGCGAACACCTTGAGGATGCCGAGCCGCACGTCCCGCACCGTGGCCCGGATGTCGCCGCCGTCGGTGCTCAGCATCAGGGCGCCGAGCACCCGCTTGAAGCGCTGCACGGGGACCGCGGCGATCAGCACCATCCGTTCGTTGTCGTCGAAGCGCAGCGCGGCGCGTGCCTCGCCGGCCAGGGCGGCCCGCGACTCGGCGTAGTCGCCGGCGCGCTGGACCGCTTGCTCGGTGTAGCTCCGCGGTCGGGGACGGGCCGGCAGGAGATCGAAGACCCACTCATAGGAGACGACGATCAGCCGGGCGATGAAACCCTCCTCGCCGGGCGGCGGCAACGCCTCCTCCTGGACCGGCGCGCCGGGCCCGACCATGTCGCGGCTGTCGGCGACCAGCGCGCCGTCGACGCCGAACAGCCGCGCCCTGGCGCGGGTCGGGCCGACCAGGCGACGGAGCATCGGCCGGGCGATCGCGGGCAGCAGCGCCCGACCCCCGCCGTCGACCGGTCCGGCCGCGCTCTCGCCCAGCGCGCCGGCGAAGATCTCGGCCTGGGTGTGCAGCGAGGCGAGCTCCGCCTCGACCAGCCCGTCCTCGTACTGGTCGAGAAAAAGCAGGCCTGCGACCAGCGCGCCGAGGGCCAGCATGTTGACCATCAGCACGCGCCGGGTGAGTGGCGAAATCATCGCGGCACCCTTGCTGACCGGATCGCCCCATGTGGCGGGCGCGGCGGTTCAATCCTCCCGGTAGCGGTAGCCTATGCCGTAGAGGGTTTCAATGTGGCGGAAATCCTCGTCCGCCAGCCGGAACTTCTTGCGCAGCCGCTTGATGTGGCTGTCGATCGTGCGGTCGTCGACATAGATGTGCTCGCCATAGGCGGCGTCCATCAGCTGGTCGCGCGACTTGACGTGGCCCGGCCTGAGCGCGAGGGCCTTGACGATGAGGAACTCGGTGACCGTGAGATCGACCGGGCGGCCGCGCCAGGCGCAGAGATGGCGCGACTCGTCCAGGGTCAGGTCGCCGCGCACCAGCGCCGCGGCGTCGGGCGCCTCGCCGGGGCCGCCGCCCGCGCGGTGGCGCCGGAGCACGGTGCGGACGCGCTCCAGCAAGAGGCGCTGCGAGAACGGCTTCTTGATGTAGTCGTCCGCGCCCAGGCGAAGCCCCAGCAGCTCGTCGACCTCGTCGTCCTTGGAGGTGAGGAAGACCACCGGCATGTCGGAGCGCTTGCGCAGGCGCTGCAGCAGCTCCATCCCGTCCATGCGCGGCATCTTGACGTCGAGCAAGGCGAGGTCGGCGGGCTCGGCGGTCAGGCCCTGCAGCGCGGCGGCCCCGTCGGTGTAGCAGCGCACCGCGAACCCCTCGGCCTCCAGCAGCATCGACACCGAGGCGAGGATGTTGCGGTCGTCGTCGATCAGCGCGATCCGTTCCGGCACGATTTCTCCCTCCTGCCGGCGCCGCGACGGCGCGTGGTTGCGTTCCCTTAGATGGGGTTCCGGACGCCCGCGGCAAGCCCGCCCGGAGGGGCGGCGGCAAGATGCCGGCCACGCTCCGCCGCCGGTTGAACCGGCGGCGCGCAGGCACTAGTTTGCCGCGCAACGGACCCCCGCCACCCGCCCGTCCGCGCGCGACGCCCGGTCGTGCCGGCGGGGCTGTGCCGTGCGCGCCCCCATTCCGGGAGATCGAGAGTGCCTGCTACCGCATCCGCCGCAAGCTCATGGGGGCTGGAAAACCACGGGGTGGTCAATCCCGGTCCGGTGCGCTGGAACCCGACGGTGCCCGCGCTTTACGAGCATGCGCTCAGACGGGGCGAGGGCGAGCTCGCGGAGGGCGGCGGGTTCGTCACCCGAACCGGGGAATACACCGGCCGCTCGCCCAGGGACAAGTTCATCGTCGACGAGCCCTCGTCGTCGGGCGACATCTGGTGGGGGCCGGTCAACAACCGCATCTCGGAAGCGCATTTCGAGGCGGCCCACATGCGGATGACCGCCTATCTGCAAAACCGCGAGCTGTTCGTCCAGGACGTCCATGCCGGGGCCGATCCGGAACACCGCCTGCCGGTCCGGGTGGTGACCGAGCAGGCCTGGCACAGCCTGTTCGCGCGCAACATGTTCATCCCGCCGGCCGCGGCCGAGCTGGCCGATTTCAGGCCCGAATTCACCGTCCTGCACGCGCCCGGCCTTCACTCGGTGCCGGCGGTCGACGGCACCCGCTCCGAGGTCGGCGTGCTGCTCAACTTCGCCAGGCGGACGATCCTGGTGACCGGCTCGCACTATACCGGGGAGATCAAGAAGACGATCTTCTCGGTGCTCAACTACATCCTGCCGGGCAAGGGCGTGCTGCCGATGCACTGCTCGTCGAATATCGGGCCGAAGGGCGACACGGCGATCTTCTTCGGCCTGTCGGGGACCGGCAAGACGACGCTGTCCGCCGACCCCACGCGCACGCTGATCGGCGACGACGAACATGGCTGGTCGGATGAAGGCGTGTTCAATTTCGAGGGCGGGTGCTACGCCAAGACGATCAACCTCTCGGCCGAGGCCGAGCCCGAGATCCACGCCGCCTGCTTCCGTTTCGGCACGCTGCTGGAGAACGTGGTCATCGACCCGGAAACCCGGATACCCGATTTCGACGACGGCTCGCTCACCGAGAACGCCCGCGCCTCCTACCCGCTGCATTTCCTCGGCAATGTCGAGGAGTCCGGGATGGGCGGGCACCCGACCAACATCGTGATGCTGACCGCGGATGCCTTCGGCGTGCTGCCGCCGATCAGCCGGCTTACCCCGGAACAGGCGATGTACCACTTCCTGTCGGGCTATACGGCGCGGCTCGCCGGCACCGAGCGCGGGCTCGGCAGCGCCCCCGAGGCGACCTTCTCGACCTGTTTCGGCGCGCCCTTCCTGCCGCGCCACCCGACGGTCTACGCCAGGCTGCTGGGCGAGAAGATCGCGCGCCACGGCGCCACCTGCTGGCTGATCAACACCGGCTGGAGCGGCGGGGCCTTCGGCGTCGGCGAGCGGATGAAGATCGCCCATACCCGCGCCATGGTGCGCGCGGCGATCGAGGGCAGGCTCGCCGCCGTCCCGGTCGCGCCGGACCCCAATTTCGGCGTGCTGGTGCCGGAGAACGTGCCCGACGTGCCGCCCGAGGTCCTGAGCCCCCGCAACGCCTGGTCGGACAAGGGCGGCTACGATTCCACCGCGCGCGGCCTCGCGCGGCGCTTCCAGGCCAATTTCGAGCAGTTCGAGGACGCCGTCGACGAGAAGGTCCGCGCGGCGGCGATCCGCGCGGCGGCGTAGGGGATTTCGGCCCGGCGGACGTGCGGGACAAGGGACTCCCTTGATGCGCGGGCGTATTGTAGCTACGTTGGCACTACACGCGGGAAGAGGCTCCGATGAGTGCCGATAGCGTCGTGCGCGCGAGAATAGACAGCGAGACCAAGGCACGGGCCACGGAGGCGCTGCACGCCATGGGCCTGACGGTGTCCGATGCGATCCGGCTCTTGTTGCTGCGGGTGGCGGACGAAAAGCGTCTGCCCTTCGACATCCAGGCGCCTAACCTCACCACCCGCAGGGCGATGAAGGAGTTGGAAGAAGGCAAGGGCAAACGCTTCGCCAGCGCCGAAGAACTGTTTGAGGACATCGGCGCCTGAGGTGCTTGTTCCGGTCCGGTCGGCGCAGTTCAAGCGGGACGCGAGAAAGGCGCAACGGCGCGGCAAGGACCTCGCCATGCTCCGTCGACCGCTGACAGCCCTGATGCGACGGACCTCCTTGCCCTCCCGCTACCGCGACCATCCATTGCGGGGCGATTGGCAGGGCTATCGGGAAATCCATATCGAGCCGGATTGGCTCCTGATCTACCGTATCCAGGGAGGCGAATTGCTCTTGGTCCGGACCGGCTCCCACGCGGACCTGTTTCGGGAATAGCACAAGATCCGATGACGGGATGCTGTTGACCCGGCGATCGAGGGCAGGCTCGCCGCCGTCCCGGTCGCGCCGGATCCCAATTTCGGCGTGCTGGTGCCGGAGAACGTGCCCAACGTGCCGCCCGAGGTCCTGAGCCCCCGCAACGCCTGGTCGGACAAGGGCGGCTACGATTCCACCGCGCGCGGCCTCGCGCGGCGCTTCCAGGCCAATTTCGAGCAGTTCGAGGACGCCGTCGACGAGAGGGTCCGCGCGGCGGCGTAAGCGGCGGGAGGCGTACGCCTGCGCCTGACTGCCTGAGGCGAAACGGCGTCCCCGCTCAGACCTCGGCGACGCGCTCGACCTCGATCGTCCGTTCGAGATGTCGCGACCGCGCGAGGTCGAAGGCGAGCTGCATGCCGAGCCAAGTCTCGGGCGTGGAGCCGAAGGCTTTCGACAGGCGGTAGGCCATCTCGATGGAAACGGACGACTTCTCGTTCACCAGGTTCGACAGCGTTTGCCGTCCTACGCCAAGCCGCTTCGCGCCCTCGGTCACCGACAAGCCGAGCGGTCTCAGGCAGTCCTCGCGCACGATCGCGCCGGGATGCACCGGGTTCTTCATCGCCATGTCACGACCCTCCAATGGTAGTCGACATAGTCCACATCGACGGCATGTCCCCCTTCGAACCCGAAGGTCACCCGCCAATTGGCGGAGACCGAAACGGCATATCGATCCCTCAGACGGCCACGGAGCGAGTGCATCCGGAAACCGGGCAGGCTCATCCCCTCGGGACCGGTACTCCTGTCGAGTGCGGTGAGGATGCGCAAGAGCTTGGCTACATGTGTCTGCGTTACCCGCGCGGATCGACCGTGTTCGTAGAGTTCTCTCGGTCCGCGATGCCGAAAGGTCTTGATCACTCTCCGGCTTGTATGGTGTCGGGCGACAATAGTCAAACAGGGATGAGCACCACAAGCTGGTACCCGCCGACCCGTTGGCGCGCGCACTGCCCCTTGTCCCGCCGTGTTCCCGAAGCCGTTCCAGGGTAACTCGTGTCCGCGCCGGCGCTCCCCGTCAGAACCGCATGTTGAGGGTGAGGAAGAAGGTGCGGCCCCATCCGGCCTCGGTCGGGCCGTCGACGCTGCTCGGGTTGGAGGTGTCGATCGAGAGGCCGGCGTCGGTCAGGTTGAACACCCCGGCCGTGACCCGCGCGCCGTCCAGCCCCAGCGGACCGGCCCAGTCCAGCACCAGGTCGTGGCCGGTCCAGGAATCGAACTCTCCGGTGCCGGCACGGTTCTCGTAGCCGGAACGGTAGTTGGCGGTCCAGATGGCGCTCAGCCCGCCGCGCCGCGCGAGGAACCCGACGCGGACCATGTTCTTGGCGATGGCGAGCCGGTCCTCTTCGCCCGCGATGCGCAGCTCGGCGTCGGTCACGTGCCGCCACGCGCCGCGCATGCCGACGACGCCCCAGCCGGTGCGGAAGCCGCCGCCGAACCTTGTGGTGATGCCCGTCAGCTCGCTGTCGACCACGTTCGCATAGCTGTCGCGAATGGTGATATCGCCGCCGGCGCGCTCGATGCAGTTCATCGCGTTGCCGGGCATGCATACATCCAGATTCTGCATCGCCCAGTCGGCGCTGTTCTGCCCCGCCCCGCCCGAGCTCGAGAGCCGATACCATTCCACATCGAGGAAGAACGGACCCCTGCGGGCCTCGGCGCCGATGGCAATCCTCTCGGAGGACGAAGGATCGAGATCCGGGTTGCCCGTGGTCGCGCGCGTCACCTGCCTCGGGTTGGAGTCGGGGCAGGAGCGGGGCGGGCGCCCGCTGCCCGGGTCGCAATCGACATAGGGATGGTCCTGGACCTCCGAGCTGTAGAGACTCGACATGGAGGGCGACCTGTCTCCCGCGCCCCAGGAGCCGCGCAGGGTGATCAGCCCCGTCGGGCGGAATTCAGCCGCCAGGCGCCAGGACTCCAGCCCGCCGATGTCGTCGTATTCGTCCGCCCGGCCCCCGGCCCTGAGGTCCAGGTTGTGCAACAGCGGCAGGGACATTTCGGCGAAGGCCCCGACGGTCCTGCGGTCGCCGGCGTAGCTGATCCCGCCGGAACCGAGCACGTCGGAAACCGGGTAGGTCGTGCCGTCACTGCCGCGGAAGACCATGAGGTGGTGCACGTCCACGGTGTCCGCCTCGACCCCCGCGGTCCATGCCGCATCGCGCCCGCCGATCGCGAATCCGGACCCCTCCAGCGCCAGCCGCGCGCCCAAATACTCCTGGCCGGCGTCGATCTCCTCGCGCAGGCTCGCGTTCCTGATGGCCTGCAAATGTGCGGGCGCGGTCGAGAACGGGTTCACCAGGTCGTAGTTTCCCGCCTCGACCTCCTCCCTGATCTTGCCGGCATGCACGAAGGTGTCGCCGTCGAGAAAGCTGTCCGCCCGAAAGGCGCTGATGCGCGCGTCGTAGCCGAGACTGTTCGTCAGCCGGCCCTCGACGCCCACGGAGAGATCGTATTCCTCGCTGTCCGTCAGCCAGTCCCGGTTGCCGAAGCGGACGAAGCGGTGCGCCACGGAGACCCAGTCGTTGCCGTCGGCCTGGAAGTCCGATCCGGCCGCATCGTTGATCGACTGCAGCAGGCTCGGGTTCGGCGTCAGGGAGAACGAGCCGACCGAAGGCGCGAATCGGAACGCCGAATCGCCCTGCACGATTTTCGCGTCCAAATGGAGCTCGGCGTCCTCGCCGAGCGGGTGGTCGAGGTTCACCACCGCGCTCTTCTGCTCATAGCTGCCGGTGTTCCACATGATGGCGCCGTAGGCGAAGCCGCAGCCCTTGTCGCCGTTGCGGATTCCGGGCGGATTGCTGAGCGGGCCGGTATAGCCTCTCGCCGGGTCGCATTCGCCGAGCGCGGCCGACCGCACGCCGGTCACCGCGCCCGCGTCGTCGCGCTGGACCACCCAGACCGTGTTGCCGCCGACGCTGACGTTCTGCGCCTCGTTGAAGTCGCCGCCCTCCCGCCAGGCGGAGCGGCTGTAGTCCCGGCTCCGGGAGGTGATTTCCTGGCGCTTGAGGTAATCCGCGCCGATGGTCATGCGCCCCCTGCCGACTTCGCCGCCCCAGAAGACGCTGCCCTGCCAGCCGTCGCCGCCGTCGCGGCTCGGCATCCGGGCGAGCGCGCGGGTCTCGAAGCCGTTCAGGTCGCTGCGCAGCACGACGTTGAGCGCGCCCCGCACGGCGCTGCCGCCGAGCGTGCCGAGGCTCTCGCCGCTCAACAGCTCGATACGCTCGATCGCCGAGATCGGCAGGCTGTCCAGATCGCCCGAGGTGGTGGCGTAGGGCCTGCCGTCGACCAGGACGAGCAGCGATTGCCCGCCGGTGAGGAAGTAGCGGACGATGCCGGTGTCGAGCAGTTCCTTGAGGGTCTGGGAGCCGGAACGCTCGAGGAAGGCCCGCTCGTACTTGGCGATGACGCGCGGGGCGGGGGCAAGGGAGCCGGCCAGGGCGGCCTGCGTCGCCACCACAACAACGAGAGCGAGCGAGGTCAGGACGACATAAATATTTTTCATCGGGAAATAACTCCGCTTGGGCGGAACCATTCATAGCGCCGATCCGGTGCCGCGCAAGCACCGAAATTACGGTCGGGTCGCGAAGCAAGGCAGCGCGCCGGAAGCGTTCAGAATCGTAACCTGCCGCGCAGCAGGGCGGCGTGGCCGGGCGCCCCGTCCTGCGGCTCGCGTCGCTCGGCCTCGATACTGAGCGAGGCTCCGGGGCCGGCTTCCAGCCGCGCCCCCGCCCGGTAGCTGCGCCGGGATCCGCCGTCGAGCGTCACCGCGCCGAAGGGCGTCACCACGCCGCGGCCGCCAAACGCGGCGAACCCGTAGCCCAGCTCGAGCTCCAGCCGGCTCTCCGGCCGGGCGGCGGAAGTTCCGACCTCTTTTTCCCAGAGCCGGTGCAGCCCGCTCGCAGACCTGCCCCAGCTCTGGGTCAGCCGGGCCGAGGGACCGCGGCCGGAGGGCCCGGGATCGAAGCCCAAGGATGCGCCGAACCCCCATTCGCGCGGCAGGCTGCCGCCGCGGGTCATCAGGCGGCGGGCGAAACCGTCGACCGCCCACCCGGTGCCGGGATCGCGGAAACGCAGCCCGCCGCCGAGCTCGACCCCGGTGCCGGTCGCGCCATCGCCGCCGTCATAGCGCAGCCCGAGCTCGGCGCGCGGGGTGAGCGACTGGCCGGTGGGAAGGACGTGCTCGTGCGAAGCCTCGGCGGCGAGTCTCAGCCGCTGCAGGGCGGAGACAGCTTCCTCCAGCCCGGCGCCGCCCGCGGCAACGTCGAAGCGCCCCAGCCCCGCCTCGCCCTTCAGCTTGACGGTCGAGCCCCGGTGCTCGAACAGCCGAGCGGAAACGCCGGCCGCGCCGGAGCCCAGCGTCGCGCTTCGCGGCTTCCGCCCACCGCTCCGGTCTTCTTCTCGGCGGAGCTCGCCGCGAGCGAATCCCACCGTCGCCCAGAGCTTGACGCCACGCGCTACCGCCCATGCGGCGTAGGGATGGACGCCGATCATCTCCAGCTCGTACTTGCCGCCCGCCCTGGATGAGCCGGTGCCCGCGCGGTAGTCGAACGCGCCGGTGGAGCGCGAGAGCGACAGCCCGGCCAGGATGCCCGGGCGCAGCCGGAGATCGGCGCCGAGCTCGAGATTGGCGAGCGTGCCTTCCCAGTCGACCGCCCGGTCGCCGCCCCCGTCGGCGAGCCTCGGGAAGGCGCCGCAGCACCACGCGGTGACGCGGCCCGTCCCGTCGGCTCTGCCCCGGGACTGAAGGCCGAAGGACAGGTTGTCGAGCAGGCGGTCCAGGCCGATCGTGCCGCTGCTGGCGAGGCTGTTGACGCGGGTCGGCAGCGGCAGGCTGCGCAGGACCTGGGTCAGGCTGGCGGGCGGGGCGCCGGAAAACGCCCGTTCGATGCGGCACCGGACGGGGCTGAAGGCGAGCGCTCGCCCCAGCTCCGGCAGGAGGCTAAGAGGCCTGCGGTCGACCGGCCTGGCGACCTCGATGACGGTGCCGAGCCCCACCGCGTCGCGCAGGGTGGCGCCGGTTGGGTCGCGCAACCTGACGGTCAGCGTCTCGTTGGACTCGTCGATATCGTCGGCGAGGGTGCGCAGCTCGACCGTCCGCAGCGCAGCGCCCGCCGGGAAGGTGAGCGTGCCGGAGGCGGCCTCGTAATCCGCGCCCGCGACAGCAGTGCCGTCCACGGTGGCGTAGCGCACCGTCACCGTCCGGCCGGCCGGCTCGCTCAGCGTCACCCGGAAGCGCAGCGTCCCCCCTTCCTGCGCCATTGCATCGGAAATCGAGAACGCCGGCTCGACCCGCCTCGCGACCTCGCTGAACGTGCCGAGCCCCCCCGCCCCCGCGGCCCGGCGCCCCTCGGTCGCGGTCCGGAGCCCCACCGCGTCGGCCAGCGTCGCGCCGCTCGGGTCGCTCAACCTGACGGTCAGGGTCTCGTCGGGCTCGTCGATATCGTCGGCGAAGGTGCTCACCTCGACGGTCCGCAGCGCAGCGCCCGCCGGGAAGGTCAGCGTTCCGGAGGCGTCCTCGTAATCGGCGCCGGCCGACGCGGTTCCGTCCACGGTGGCGTAGCGCACCGTCACCGTCCGGTCGGCGGGCTCGCTCAGCGTCACCCGGAAACCCAGCGTCACCCCTTCATGCGCCGTCGTGTCGGCGATCGAGAGCGCGGGTTCGACGCGGCTGCCGCCGCCCTTGCCTCCAGAATCGGAATCGTCGCCATCGCCGTCGGTCCCGCCGCCGCCATTTCCCCCTCTGCCGCCGTTGCCGTCATTCCCGCCATTGCCGTCGGTGTCGGTATTGCCGTTGGTGTTGCCGTTGGTGTCGCCGTTGGTGTCGCCGTTGGTGTCGCCGTTGGTGTCGCCGTGTCCGCCGTTCTCGCCATCGCCTTCGGTGTCAGTCTCGGTGTCGGCATTGGAGTTGATGTCGCCTCCATTCCCACCGATTGCGTCGCCGCCATTCCCACCATCGCCGTCGGTGTCGGTGTAGGTATTGCCGTTGGTGTCGCCGTTGGTGTCGCCGTTGGTGTCGCCGGTCCCACTGTTTCCGCCGTTCTCGCCATTGCCGCTGGTGTCGGTCCCGGTATTGCCGCCGTTGCCGCCATTCCCCCCGTTGCCGCCGGGCCCGCTGTTGTGGACGCGCACCGGCCCCTGGTCGTGTACCGGGCAATTGGCTGTGTGATCCCACACCTCATGGTCGAATGTCACCGGATTGGCGCGGGGACCATCGCGTCCCTCATCCCACTGAAGAGCTCTTTCCACCCGGAAGCTTTTCCACTCATCCCAGTCATCGTTGTCGAAGGTACGATAGAACGAGGGGATCAGAGTGAGGTCCTGGTGCCGGCCGTCCGTGTATTTGACCCCTCCGATATGGACCATCACGAACCACTCTTCCCCGTCGGGGATGTCATCTCCGTTTACCGAAGGCTTCTCGCTCAGCCTGACGTAATAGACCTTGCTCTCTCCCGGGCGGACCTCCAGGGAGTCCGTTGAAACCTCGACGGTCCCGTTCCAGGTGGGCTGTTGGGCGAGAACCGAAGGCAAGGGGAAAACCGCGCAGAGCGCCGAGACCAAGGCGGCGAGGACGAAGGCGCGAGCGGACACAGATAGGCGGCGGCGGGGCGCCGGGTTCAGCGGCGCAGAACTCTGTCGATCCGGTCGAAACAAATAAAACACGGCAAGTGCGATAGCATATCGCGTCAACATATAGTGCAGCTTTAGCGAATCGCCACAATCCTTTGATTCTTCAACTTCGCTCAACAGAAATTCCTCGACCCCGGCACCATCCAGGCTTCCAATTTCTGAACATTCATTGGAGTTATAGTGTCATTACCAAATATTCGCGTCCGGAGCCCCCGGACAGCGCCCTGACTATCCGCGCGTGGCTACGCAGAAAAATGCCGTTTTTGCGAAAATCAATGCCCGGCCGGCATGGCGGCGGGCGGGCTCAGAGATCGAGCTGGTCGAGGATCCAGTTGTCGATCGCGTGCACCAGCGGTTCGCGGTGCGAGAACCGGCCGGGCCGGGCGAGCGGCGAGGCGAGCCCGGCGAACTGGCGTTCGGCGATCTCGTTGTCCTCGGCGATCGCGGTCTCGAAGCGCCGGTAGTAGTGCTGGACGACGGTGTCGAAATCGGCGCGCGCCGCGGTTTCGCGCGGGAAGCAGATGGCGACCACGTTGCGCACCCGGTCCGGGCCGTCGGGCAGCATCTGCTTGAACCACATCGAATCGACGTCGCAGCCGATCATCGTCGCCGGGTACACCAGGAGGTATTGCGAGCCCAGCGCCGCCGGACCGGCGAGCGTCGGGATCGGCGGGAAGCCGTCCGTGCCCTTCAGCAGCGCGCGGGTCCGCCCGCCCGAATCGGACTGCACGAGGACGTATTCGCCGGGCGCGCCGCGGACCACGGTCTTCCCGATCGACGGGTCGTTGACCGAGTTGCGGTGGACGGTCGCGTGGTGGAAGGACTCCATCGAGTTCTCGACATAGCTCTTCCAGTTGGTGCGGACGGAATACTCGGCGCGCCGCACGGTCACCATGTCCCCGAGCCCGTAGGATTCGAGGTGGCGGCCGAGGTCGCCCAGATGATCGGCGAGCGGCGCGCAGCCCGGGTCGAAATTGACGAAGGCGAAGCCCTGCCAGCAGCCGAGCGGGATCTCGACCAGCCCGTACTCCTGCGGATCGAAGTTGCGCGCCCGGTCCATCCCGTTGGCGAAGTCGAGCCGGCCGTCGATCCCGTAGGTCCAGCCGTGATAGGGGCAGACGATGCGTTCGCAGCGCCCTTCGCCGTCGAGCAGCCTGGCGCCGCGATGCCGGCAGCTGTTGGCGAAGGCGCGGAGCCGCCCGTCGCCGTCGCGGATGACCAGGTACTCGGCGCCCGCGAGGGTCAGCGCCACGTAGTCGCCGGGCTCCGGCCAGTAATCGGCGCGCCCGATCAGGTTCCACCTGCGCATGAAGATGCGCGCGACCTCGCGCCGATGGAACGCGCCCGAGGTATAGCATTCGGGCGGCAGAGTCCCGGCCTCGGCAAGCGGCCGCCGCACCGCCTCGAAATCCATCTCCATGGCCGTCCCTCCGCGGCCGAGGCTAGGCGAATTGGCCCGGCTCGGGAATGGCCCTCCGTCGTCCGGCCCGCGAGGCGTTCTACTCGTAATCGGCGTGGGCGCGGGTCCTGCCGGCGCCCTCGTCGGCGATCGTCTCCGGTGTCGCCACCCGGCCGGCCGGCGGGCCTTCGAGGCCGAAGAAGCGGCGCATGCGCTCGTAGACGATCTCGTGGCGGAGTGCCGGATCCAGCCCCCTGAACATCTCGTAGAAGATCGGCGAGGGGTCGGGCCAGGTGCCCTGCGGGTGCGGATAGTCGGCGCCGAACACCAGGATGTCGCGCAGCACGTTGTCGGGATGGGTGATCGCCTGGGCGGCGATGGCGTCCTCCTCGAAGGTGACCAGGACCTGGCGCCGGACATAGGCGCTCGGCAGCTCCGCGAGCCCGGTGTCGCGGAACAGCCCGGGGCGTTCTTCCGCCTGGCGGTCCATCCAGTAGACCAGGAACGGCACCCACCCCGCCCGGCATTCGGCGAACAGCAGCCTGAGCCCGGGATAGCGCATCAGCGCGCCGCAATAGACCACGTCGGCGAGCGGGCGCGACAGCGAGAACGGCGCGCAGGAGAAATAGGCCATGCGCTCGCCCCTTCCCGCCGGCGGGATGGTCGTCTTGACGTGGCCGCCGATATGGCAGGCGCACACCATGCCGGTCTCCTCGAAGGCGGCCCAGGCGGGCTCCCAGCATTCGTGGAACATCCCGTGCGGGCCGTCGAAGGGGACGAACTCGGCCGCCTTGCAGCCGAGCTTCGCCAGCCTGCGGATCTCGCCCGGCAGCGAGGCCGGATCGAATACCGGCAGGATGGGGAGGATCATCAGCCGGTCCGGATCGCGGGCGTTGAGCTCCATCACCCAGTCGTTGTAGACGCGGTGCACCTCGTGGCGCAGCGCCGCATCGTCGATGTCCCATTTGCGGGTCGAGCCGAACCCGACATAGCCGTATACGCTGCCATGGTCCATGTGCTCGAGCAGCAGGTCGGGGTCCGACGGCGGCAGGCTGCCGTCGGGGATACGCGCGCCCGACCGGCCGAAGAACTGGTCGAGCAGGGCGCGGTTGTCCGGGCCGTCGGCGGTGCCGCCGTCGCGCCCGCCGGCGATCCGGCCCTCCCAGCTCCAGACCATCGCGCCCTCGTGCTCGACCACTGTGGGCGCGTTTTCCCTGAACTTCGCCGCGACCCGGTCCTGCCACAGCCGGGCCGGGATCCAGCGCTGGTCGAGGTGGTTGTCGGCCGAGTTGTACCTGTAGAGCGTCACAGGACCGCCCTCCTGCGGCGCGCGAGATAGTCCTTGCCGACGATCAGCCCGCCGAGCGCGAGCCCCGCCGCGTTGAGCCACACCCCGTAGGCGATCGCATGCGCCGGCAGCAGCAGCAGGATGCCGGCGGCGAAGACGAGCACCCGCTCCGCCGAGCCGAGGCGCGAGAACATGAAGCCGATCAGCCCGCAGGAGGCGATCCAGACGCCGATCATCGCGGTCCCCGCGGCGGACACGATCTCGAGCGCCGTGCCCTGGCCGATCAGCGCCGGCGACAGCACGAACACGAAGGGGATGACATAGGCGATCCAGCCGAGGCGCACCGCCGTCGCCCCGGTCTCCATCGGCCTTGCGCCCGATAACGAGGCCGCCGCGAAGGCGGCGATCGCAACGGGCGGGGTTATCATCGACATCAGCCCGAAATAGAGCACGAACATGTGGGCGGCGATCGGGTGGATGCCGAGCTTGATCAGCGACGGCGCGATCATCGTCGCCAGCAGCAGGTAGATCGCCGAGGTGGGCATCCCCATGCCGAGCAGGATCGACACGATCGCGGTCAGCACCAGCAGCAGGAACAGGCTGTCCTCGCCGACCGCGGCGAGGATCAGGGTCAGCGCCTGGCCGAGCCCGGTGCGGTCGAGGATGGCGATGATGATGCCGGCCATCGCCCCGATGACCACGATATCGGCCGAGGCGCGGCCGCAATCGGCGATCGAATCCCAGAGCTGCCGCGGCCTGATCCGGCGCCGCTTGTAGCCGAACACGATGCTGACCAGCGCCACCGAGATCGCCGCCCAGAACGCCGCCTCCTGGGCCGGCAGGTTGAGGGTGAAGAGCGCATAGACCAGCACCGCGTAAGGCAGGGTGAAGAACCAGCCCTCCCTGAGCACGCGGAGGATCGGCGGGATGCGCTCCCTGGGCATCGGCGCGATGTCGTTCTTCGCCGCCTCCAGGTCGACCTGCACGAACACCGCGAGGTAGTAGAGCATCGAGGGGATCAGCGCGGCGAGGATGATCTCGGTGTATTCGAGCTCCAGCAGCTCGGCCATCAGGAAGGCGGCCGCGCCCATGATCGGCGGCATGATCTGCCCGCCGGTCGAGGCCACCGCCTCGATGGCGCCGGCGCTCTTGCGGTCGTAGCCCGCCTGGCGCATCAGCGGGATGGTGATCACCCCGGTCGAGGCGACGTTGGAGACCGCCGAGCCCGAGATCGAGCCGAACAGCCCCGACGCGACGACGGCGATCTTGGCCGAGCCGCCGCGCGAGCGCCCCATGACGGCGGCGGCGAGGTCGGTGAACCACTCCGACGCCCCGGTATGGAGCAGGAGCTGGCCCATCCAGATGAACAGCACCACGGTGAGCACGATGATCTTGAGCGGCAGGCCGAGAAGCGCGACGTTGGTGACGCCGAGCTCGGCGATCATCCGGTAGCCGTGCTGCTCGTAGCCCTTGAGCATGCCGGGGGCGAGGTGGCCGACGAAGGCGTAGGCGATGAAGACCGAGAGCACCGCGGTCAGGCTCCACCCCGCGGTGCGCCTGAGCGCCTCCCACATCAGCGGCAGCAGCACGGCGCTGATCCAGAACATCTTGCCGCGCATGGCGAACGGGTTGAGCTCGATGTCGCCGTAGATCCATATGAGGTAGCCCGACGCGCCGGCGCCGATGACCGCGCACGCCGCGTCGTACCAGGGCACCGACGGCCGGTCCCGCCCGCCGGCGAACGGGAAGCGGATGAAGACGATGGCAAGCGTCAGCCCGAAACACGCGACCAGCGCCTGTTCGTCGAACCACTGGAAGCCGAGGGCGAGCCACAGCTCGATCGCCCAGGTCAGCGCGATCAGGGTGAGGAGCGCGCCGAGGACCCGGGTCGAAACGACGACGAAGCGCCCCTCGCGGCGCTCGGCGAGGAGCTGCGCCCCCCGGTCCCTGCGGCCGCCGCCCGCCGCCCCGGTCGACTGTTCGGCCATCTAAACCCTGCCGCCGGACGGAGGCCCGCGCCCCGGGCGGGGCGCGGGCGTCTCCGTTGCCGCTATGCCGCCTGCCGGGTCAGCCGGCGGGCCACAGCCCGACTTCCTTGTAGTACTTCACCGCGGCCGGGTGGTAGGGGTAGCCGTGCTGCTTGGCGAGGCGCTTGTCGGCGCTGAAGGAACGCCACAGCGGCCCGCCTTCCTTGAGCTGCTTCTCCTGGGTGTGCATCACCTTGGTGACCTTGTAGACGACGTCGTCCGACATGCCCTTGTGGGTCCACAGCAGGAAGTCGTAGGTCACGAACACCGTGGGCTCGACCACCCCGGTGAGCCCCTTGGCCGGCTGGACGACGCTCCATTCGCTCTTCGGGAACCACTTGTGCATCGCCTTGAGCGACTCGGGCGTGTCGACATAGGAGATGTGCCTGACCCCGCCGTCGATCTTGGCGTCCATCTGCTTGACCCAGCCGGTGCCCGCCGCGGCGATCGCCCAGTCGATCTTGCCAGCGATGAAGGCGCGCCAGTGCTGCACCAGACCGACCTGGGGCACCGGCTTGATGTCGTCCATGGTAAGCCCGACGGTCCCCAGAGATCCGTTGAACATGTATGCGAAGAGCGGCGCGCCCTTGAAGCCGACCGGCATGCGCTTGCCCTTGAGCTGGGCGATCGAGGTGATGCCCGACTTCTTGGTGACCACCGCGCTCACGGTGAACTTCATGATCGTCGAGACCAGGCGCAGGTTGTCGTACTTGTTGCCCTTCGACAGCCCGATGCCCTCGAAGGCCATGGAAAACTGCGGGATGTTGGAGATCCCGAATTCGAGCTCGCCCGCGTTGACCACGGGGATGTATTGCTGGGTGCCGCCCATGGTCTGCTTGCGCATCTGGAGGCCCGGCGCGTGCTCGGAAACCGCCTTGGAGATGGTCGCGGTGATCTGCGAGACCGCGCCCGCCTTGGTGGCGCCGATGCCGACCGTCTGCGCCGCGGCGGCGCCCGCCAGCGTCCCGGCGGCGACCGTGGCCAAAGTTGCTTGAATCCAACGCATGGTGTCGCTCCCGTCAGTATTTTCGGTTGGTGCGGGCGATCATAGCCATGCGCCCCTTTGGAACAACCCGCGCGGCTGGTGTAGGCTGGGGCCGCAACCGGGAGGCGGACATGGACGGCCATCGCGGCGCGCCCTACCGGACCATCGAGGTCACCCCCTACAGCCCCCATGTCGGCGCCGAGATCGGCGGCATCGACCTCACCCGGCCGCTCGGCGGCGAGCAGCTCGGCGAGCTTCGCCGCGCGTTCACCGGGCACCTGGTGCTGTTCTTCCGCGACCAGGAGATCGGCTTCGACGACCATGCCAGGCTGGCGGAGTATTTCGGCACCATCGGGCATCATGTCGGCGTCAGGACCCACAGCCGGCCCTCCGAGGACGACCGGGTTCGCCGCTTCCATTTCGACGCGCAATCGACCCGGGTCTCGGGCGACGTCTGGCACACCGACCAGTCCTGCGCCCCAGTCCCGCCGCTCGCCAGCATCCTCTACAACCACACGCTGCCGCCCGACGGCGGCGGCGACACGCTGTTCGCCAGCATGTACGCCGCCTACGACGCGCTGTCCGACCGCATGAAGACCTTCCTCGACGGGCTCACGGCCTTGCATGACGGGGTGCCGGTGTTCGGCGAGGGCACGCCGCGCGCGACCCACCCGGTGGTGGCGCGCCACCCCGACAGCGGGCGAAGACTGCTCTACGTCAACCAGGCCTTCACCGTCCGCATCAACGAGCTCCCGCCCGCCGAGAGCAGGCACCTGCTCGCCTTCCTGGTCGAGCACTGCACCCAGCCAGAATGGACCTGCCGCTTCCGCTGGCGGCCGCACTCGATCGCGATGTGGGACAACCGCTGCGCCCAGCACCGCGCGATCTCCGACTACCTGCCCAACGTGCGCTCGGGCTACCGGGTGCAGATCGACGGAATTGCGGCGCCGGTCGCGGGGTAGGGGCGTCGGCACTCGGCCGAGCGAGGAGCAAGCTGGACCGGATCAGGGAAAGCGCGAAAGCGGGGGATCCTCCCCCTACCCCCGCCCCACCGCGTGCGGCAGCGGCAGCCTCAGCCCCGCGCCGATATCGAGCGCTTTCCGGTAGACGTAGTGCGCGACGCCGATGTCGTGGCTGACCAGGCCGACGGTGTGGATCAGGTTGCGTTCGTCCGGGCTCTCGCGGCCTGCCGCCTTGCCGGCCACCAGATCGGCGATCTCGCCGTGCATGGTCTCGCGCGAGAACAGCCCGTCGGCGACGCTGCGGCGGAACTCGGGCGTCAGCATGTTGATGTCGAAGTCGTCGACCACGATCTTGTCCATCGCGGGCCAACCGGCCGGGTCGAGCTCGCGCCGGGCGAGCGAGACGAAGGTGGCGCCGGGCTTGAGCCACTCGGCGCGGCTCACGATGTCCTTGGACGTGGTACCGCCGACTGCGATGTCGGCACCGCGCACGGCCTCCTCGATCGAGGCCACCGGGGTGACCGGCACGCCGAGCGCCGCCGACCACTTCTCGGCGAAGGTCTCGCGGGTCTCCGGCCGGCGCGAGGTGCAGCGTATCTCCGCGAAATCGTACATCCCGGCGAGGCATTGCAGCGCCGTCGTCCCCATCGTGCCGACCCCGACGAGGCCGAGCACCCGGGGGTCCGGGTCGGCCATCCACTTGCAGGCGAGGCAGGCGGCGGCGGTCGAGCGGATCGCGTAGGTCCAGTGCTCCTCGACGATGGCCAGCGCGACCGAGGTGACGGGGTCGCTGAGCACGATGTAGCGGGTCGCGTCCAGCGTGCCGACGGTCGAGCGCTCGGCGTCTTCGTAATAGGCGTAGAGCCGGACCCCCGAGACCGGGATTTCGGAGAGCAGCGCGCCCTTGACGTGCCAGTGGTGGTGGAAGCGGTCGTCGTCGAGCCGGAAGGCGGGCGGGTCGGTCCAGCTCACCGTGCCGTCGGCGTGCATGCGGTAGACGTCCTCGCACACCGCCATCGCCTCGGCCGGGCTCAGCAGGTCGAGCGTCTCGGCATGCGACAGGAACAGGAGCTCGTCGGCCATCACGCCTCTCCCGCGCTTTCGAGCGTCGCCATCGCCGCGCGCACCCGTTCGGTCGCCGCCGCGTCGAGCTCCAGCGTGTCGGGGTCGATCACCACGCCGTAGAGCGCGCGCGCCGCTTCCGCCGAGACGTAGCCCTGGCGCACGTCATCCAGCACCTTCTCCGCCGGGCGCTCCAGCGGCGAGCCGAACCCGCCGCCGCCGCCCGAATTGACGACGAAGGCATCGCCGGTCTCGATCCGCTTCCAGAACAGCTTGGCGTTGGGGAATTCCGGCCCCGCCTCGCCGTTCACCCGGAGCCCGACGCGGTTGCCGCGCCCGGCGCGCCCGCCCTCGAGCCCCCAGGGCTCGCAATTGGCGCGGTCGGCCTGGCTGTTGAAGTTGAGCGGCGAGCGCGCCTGCACCACGTATTCGATGCCGAGCCCGCCGCGGTGCCGCCCCGCCCCGCCGGAATCGGCGATCAGCGCGTGGCGCTCGATGACGATGGGGTAGTTGACCTCCATCAGCTCGGACGGGCTGTTGTGGGTGTCGCCGTCGTTGAGGCAGACGGTGGCCGGCATGCCGTCCTCGTCATGCTTGGCGCCCCAGCCGCCCCCGGTCGGCCCGATCGCGCCGATGAACAGGGTGTTGGCGCGCGGGTCGATGCCGTTCATCCGCCCCATCACCAGATCGGCGTGGTGGCCGGCGGCGACGCGCTCGGGGATGGCCGGCGCGAGCGCCTTGAACACCGCGTCCACGATGGTCATCGGGAAGGTCATCCAGCTCCGCATCGCCGCCGGGCGCTCGGCGCTGACGATCCGCCCCGGCGGGATCACCGTCTTCAGCGGGCGGAAGCTGCCGTCGTTGATCGGGTAGTCGGTCGGCGAGGCGATGCATTTGAAGGCGACCTGGGAGCAAGCGTAAGCGGTCGTGATCCCCGAGTTGTAGAACCCCTTCACCTGGCGCGACACGTCGGTCAGGTCGATGGTCATCTCGTCGCCCGCGACCGCGACGCGGACGACGATCGGGATCTCCTTGCCGATGTCGATCCCGTCATCGTCCATGAACGCCTCGGCCTGGTAGACCCCGTCCGGGATCGAGCGCGTGCGTTCGCGCGCCGCCCGCTCCGACTGGTCCATGATGCGGCCGATGGCGCCCTCGACCGCGTCCCTGCCGTAGCGCCCGATCAGCGCGAGGAAGCCGCGCTCGCCGGTGCGCACCGCGGTGAGCTGGGCGCGCAAATCGCCGAGCGCGCGCTCCGGCATGCGGACGTTCATCGCGATGATGTCGACCAAATCCCGGTTCAGTTCGCCCGCGCGCTGCAGTTTGAGGATCGGGACCTGCAGCCCCTCGGCGTAGATGTCGGTGGTGATGCCCTGCAGCGTGCCGCCGATATCGAGCCAGTGCGCCATGCAGCAGGAGAACCCGACGAGCTCGCCCTCGTGGTAGACCGGCAGGCTAAGCGTGATGTGGTTGAGGTGGCTGCCGGTGACGTAGGCATCGTTGGTGACCAGGATGTCGCCCGGCTCGATGCCGTCGGTGCCGAAATGCGCGAGCTTGGCCTTCAGCGTCTCGGCCATGCCGCGGATGAACATCGGCAGGCCAAGCCCGATCGACACCGTCTCGCCCCTGGCGGTGAACAGCCCCACGGTGAAGTCGAGCGCCTCGTAGATGATCATGTTGTAGGCGGTGCGCATGAGGTTGGTCTTCATCTCCTCGGTCACCGCCATGACCCCGTTGCGGACCAGCTCGGTGGTCACCGGGTCGTGGCTCGGGGATGCGCCGTTCTCCGCCATGGCGCGAGATTAGCCCGCCCGGCCCGGCGACCGCAATTTGCCGGGCGGGGGCGCTCGAACCGCACGGCCCCTCCTCCCGTCTGCCCCGGACCGCGGCCCGGTTGCGCCCGCCGCGCCGAGGCGATATATACCAATGAGAGATATCGTCACGAGGGCTCCGGCGATGGCCAAGACCGCCAAGCTGTTCTGGAACGGGAGATCCCAGGCCGTGCGGCTCCCCAAGGAATTCCGCATGCCCGGCAAGGAGGTCCGGATTCGCCGCCAGGGCGCGGCGGTCGTGCTCGAGCCGATCGCGGACGGCTGGGAGTGGCTCGATGACGTCGCCGGAAAGGCCGAGGACTTCTTCCCCGACGGCCGCAACCAGCCGGAGATGCCACCGCCTCGGCCGGAGCTCGACGAACTGTTCTGCTGATGCGCTATCTCTTCGACACCAATACCTGCATTGCCCTGATCAACGACACCTCGCCGACGCTGCTGACCCGGCTTCGCCGGCACCGGCCGGAAGAAATCGGCGTGCCCTCTCCGGTGGCTTTCGAGCTGTATTACGGCGCGTTCAAGAGCCGCGGGCCGAACCTCAACCTGGCTGTCATCGACCGGATGGCGTTCGAGATCGTCCCCTTCGACGCGGCCGACGCGCGCGCGGCCGGCGCGATCCGCCGCGATCTCGAGGCCCGCGGGCTGCCGATCGGCCCCTATGACGTGCTGATCGCCGGCCAGGCGTGGGCGCGCGACCTCGTGCTGGTCACCGCCAATACGCGCGAATTCGAGCGGGTGGACGGGCTGGGGCTCGAGGACTGGTCGACCCCCCTGCCGCAAGGCTGAGCGGCCTTTCTCCCGGTCAATTCGACCGGGAGCGCCAACTTGCCGGTTGGCCGGGGGCGGGCGAGGGGCGATAATCCGGCCGCTGCCACCGCAGGGACCGCGCCATGCCCAATATCCGCATGCTCGACATCGAGGAACTCAAGGCGGGCAAGCTCCGCCCGCTGGTCAACAAGGCGCTGCGCCACCGCGCGCCCGACCCCGCCTTCCACGCCATGCTGGGCCACAGCCCGGATACCGCGCGCACGATGTATCTCGCCTGGGGGGCGGTGTTCAACACCGGGCGGATCGACCACAGGCTCAAGGAGATCATCCGCGTCCAGCTGTCGCGGATGGCCGCGTGCCGCTATTGAGGCAACGTCCGGTCTGCTTCGGCGAAGCAGCAGGGACTGACGGAAGAGACCATCGACGAGGGCATCGAGGCCCATGCGTCGAGCGACCGCTTCACCCCGGCCGAGAAAATCGCGCTGCGCTATTCGGAGCTGATGGGGACCGCGCCGGAGAAGGTCGACGCCGCGCTCTACGACGAACTGGCCGAGCATTATTCGGTCGAGGAGATCGTCGAGCTCGGCGCCTTCGTCGGCTTCAACGTCGGCTATCACACGTTTTTCGGGACGCTCGACTTCTACCCGATGTTCACCCCCGACGGGCGGCTGGTCGACCAGGCGGAATCGCGCCGGATCTACGGCGAGACCCCGGTCTCGCTCAACGAGGGCGCGATCCGGCGCGCGACGGCGGAGGCCGCCGAGTGAGCCTCCGCGCCACGCTCCCGCCGGTGCCCCGCGCGGCGATCGAGGACCCCAAGCTTCGGGCGCTGATCGGGCGCTCGGAAGAGACCGGCATCGCGGATTCGCGCTTCGTCCGGTTGATGGCGCATGTGCCGGGCTATGCCGAGGCCCTGCACGACGCGCTCGACCGCTCGCTGATGGAGGGCGAGGTCGACCACGGGCTCAAGGAGATCGTCCGCATCCAGCTCGCCCGGCTCGCCGGCGATCCCTATTTTTCCGCCTTCCGCTCGAAGCGCGCGCTGGCAGACGGGCTCACCGAGGAGCGGATCGAGGCGGGCTGCGGCGATTTCGAGACCGACGACCGCTTCACCCCGGCCGAGAAATGGGCGCTCCGCTACGGCCGGCTGATGTACCGCGCGCCGCAAGCGGTCGACAAGGCGTTCTACGACGAGGGCAGGACCCATTATTCCGAAGCCCAGATCGTCGAGCTCGGCGCCTTCATCGCCTTCCACTACGGCATGCAGATCTTCCTCGCCACGCTGGACCTGCCCGAAGAAGAAGGTGGCTGAGACGCGGATCGAGGATCCGCCGCTGCTGCGCGGGCGGGCGCGCTTCGTCGACGACATCGATCTGCCGGACACCCTGCACGCGGCGTTCCTGCGCAGCCCGTTGGCGCATGCCGCGATCTCCGGCATCGACAAGCGCGCGGCCGAGGCGGCGCCGGGCGTGCACGCGGTCTGGACGCTCGACGATCTCCGCCCCCATCTCGCGGCGGAACGCCTCGTCGTCGGCCTGCCGAGCCCCTCCTACCGCCAGCAGCGCGACCGCCCGGTGCTGGCCGACGGCGAGGTCGTCCATGTCGGCGAGGCGGTGGCGATGGTGGTTGCCGGGTCGCGCTACGCCGCCGAGGACGCGGCGGCGCTGGTCGATGCCGCGTACCAGCCGCTCCCCGTCGTCGCCGATTGCCGCGACGCGCTGGACCCGGACGCGCCGCCTGTCCATCGCGGCGCCGACCACAACCTGCTCGCCGAGCTGGCGATGGAGTTCGGCGATGTCGAGGCGGCGTTTGCCTGCGCGCACCGCGCCTTCGCCGCCAATCTCTCGGTCCATCGCGGCGGGGGCCATTCGATCGAGGGGCGTGGCGTCCTCGCCCGCCGCGACCCCGCCGACGATACGCTGACGCTGTGGAGCTCGACCCAGACGCCGCATGCGGGGCGCACTCTGATCGCCGCCATGCTGGGCCGGGAAGCCCGCCGCGTCCGCGTCGTCACGCCCGCCGTCGGCGGCGGGTTCGGCCCCAAGCTCGTCACCTACCCGGAAGAGGTCGCCGTGGCGCTCGCCGCGCTGCTGCTCGGCCGCCCGGTCAAGTGGATCGAGGACCGGCGCGAGCATTTCGTCGCCAGCACCCAGGAGCGCGACCAGCACTGGGACATCGAGGCCGCGTTCGATTCCGCGGGCCGCATCCTCGGCCTGCGCGGGACGATGCTGCACGACCACGGCGCCTATACCGCGCGCGGCGCCAACCTGCCCTACGAGTCGGCGCTTACGGTTACGCTGCCCTACGACGTGCCGGCCTACCGGCTCACCGCCCGGGCGGCGCTCACCAACAAGGTGCCGGTCACCCCGGTGCGGGGCGCCGGCCACCCGCAGGCGGTGTTCGCGATGGAGCGCCTGCTGGACGCGGCGGCGGACGGGCTCGGCATCGGCCGCGTCGCGATCCGCGAACGCAATCTGATCGGCCCCGAGCGCATGCCGTGCACCCGCCCGCTGGAGAGCCGGGGCGGGCGCCGGGTGGTGCTCGATTCGGGCGACTATCCGGGCTGCATGAAGGCCGCGCTCGATGAGGCCGGCTGGGACGGGTTCCCGGCCCGGCGCGAGGCGGCGGCGGCGGAGGGGCTCGCGCGCGGCATCGGGCTCGCCAATTTCGTCAAGGGAACCGGGCGCGGACCGTTCGAATCCGCTTCCGTCGCCATCGACCCCTCGGGCGCGGTGTCGGTCGCCTCGGGCGCCGCGGCGATGGGCCAGGGGATCGAGACCATGCTCGCCGATATCGTCGCCGGGGCGCTCGGCTGCGACCGCGCGCTCGTCAGGGTGACGACGGGCGATACCGGGGCGATCGCGCTCGGCATCGGCGGGTTCAACAGCCGCCAGGCGGTGACCGCCGGCAGCTCGGCCTTCAACGCCGCGCGCAGGGTCCGCGACAAGGCGCTCGCGATCGCCGCGCGCCATCTCGAGGCGGCGGAAGAGGACCTCGAAGTCGCGGGCGATGCGGTGCGGGTGCGCGGCGCGCCCGATCTCCGCGTCGGGTTCGGCCGGCTGGCCGAGACCGTGGCGGGCACGCCGGGGGTGACGCTGCCGGCGGGGATCGCGCCCGGGCTCGCGGCGGAGGAGAACACGGTGCTCGACGACATGCCCTTCGCCAACGGCACCGCGGTCGCCGAAATCGAGATCGACCGCGAGACCGGCCACGCCGCAGTCGTCCGGCTGACGGTGGCGCATGATTGCGGGCGCATCGTCAACCCGGCGATCGTCGAGGGCCAGATCGTCGGCGGCGCGGCGCATGCTGTCGGCAACGCGCTCTTCGAGTGGATGGGCTTCGATGGCGACGCGCAGCCGCTGACCACGACGCTCGCCGACTATCTGCTGCCCGGTTCGACCGACGTGCCGCGGATCGCTACGGTGCACATGGAATCGCCGAGCCCGCTCAACCCGATCGGGGTCAAGGGGGTCGGCGAATGCGGCACCGTGCCGACCGCCGCCGCCATCGCCGCCGCGATTGAGGATGCGCTCGGCCTGCCCGGCGGCACGGTGGACCGGACGCCGCTCGCCCCCGCCGATATCGGGAGGCTCGCCCGTGACCATACGGTTTGAGGAGATCGGCGAGCGGCTGCGCGCCTTCCGCCTCGGCTCGGGGCTGAGCGCCGACGAGATCGCCGCCCGCATCGGCATCTCGCGCACCGCGCTCTACCGTTTCGAGAAGGGCCAGGTGGCGAAGATCGACGCGCTGGAAAAGCTCGCCGAGCTGCTCGACGTGTCGCTGCCCACCCTGCTCGGCGTCGGCGTCGAATATGTCGGCTCGGCGGTCAGCTTCTTCGAGCGGCTGCGCCAGATCGAGGCGGCGGCGGAACACATCGTCGTGCTGGCCGGCCCGGTCTCCTTCCTGCTGTCGAGCGACGACTTCGTCGACACGCTGGAAGACGTGCTCGGAGAGAGCGTCCCGGACGGCGGCGAGGGGCGCGCCCGCGGCCTCGACCGGCTCGGCGAGCTGATGTCGGTCCTGCGCCGGCGCAAGGAGACCTATCGCGAGCGCCGGCCCGGGGTGCTCAACCTGATCTCCGAGGCCGAGATGGGGCGGTTCCTGCGGAACGGCCTGGTCGGCCGCCTCGATTTGCCGGCCGCGCTGCGCGAGGAGCGCCTGGCGCTGGCGCGCCGCGAGGCCCTGCATCTGGTGCGGCTGATGGAGGACGAGCCGATCGGCGTCCAGATCGGCCTCGTCCCCTCGACCCTGCCGCCGACCAGCTTCCAGATCTTCCGCCAGACCGGCCGCAAGGTGCTGACGCTGAGCCCGTTCCGCCTCGGCGAGCAGCCCAACATCCATGCCGGGGTGGCGATGATCACCTCGGCCCCCGAGGCGCTGGCGCTGCACGAGAAGACCGCCGAGGATCTGTGGCGCCGGGCCCGCAAGGGCGCCCGGGCGGCGGCCGCGATGCGCGACCTGATCGCCCGCCACGCGCCGGGCTGAGGGGGCTCCTCCTCAAAAGCCGTAGACCAGGCTCGCGCCGACATAGGTGTCGCGCCGCGTGTCGTGGATCGGGTCGTCGGGGTCGACGGCGAGAAAGACGGTCCCCTCGACCTTGGCGTCCCAGCTGTCCGACAGGTTGCGCTTGATCTCGAAGCCGAGCGCGTAGGTCTGGTAGTCGGCATCGGCGATGAGGCTGGCCACGAACTGGGTGCCCTCGACGTCGTTGAGGGCGAGGCGGCCGGCGGCGAAGATCTCGTTCTGGAACTGGTCGGGCGAGCGGCGCTTGCGATCGTCGTAGCTCCACTCGGCGAGCACGCTGATATCGGCGTCGGACTCGAAGACCCCGCCGAAGGTGTATTCGAAGCCGGCGGCGAAGGCCCAGTAGTCGCGCTTCCGGCCGAGCAGGTCGGCCGGGGGGTCGGGCAGCGCAGGCGCGCCCTCGCGGTAGATGGCCTCCAGCTTCAACAGCCACGAATCGAGGGTGAGCTGGGCATCGAGCCCGTATTGGCGGATCTGCGCGTAGTGCGGCACCAGCCGGTGCGGCACCGGGACGAAGCCGCCCATCCCGTCCGGCGCGATCCGGAAGGACGGGCGGAGGGACGGCTCGCGGGCGGTGCCGTCGAACAGGCTGAGCCCGAGATCGAGCGGCCCGAGGCTCCTGCTGAAGCGCGCGGCGAGGTCGACATGCCACTCCTGCGCCGCGCTCTCATAGGTCACCCGGCGTTCGTCCACCGGGAGGCCGGCGCGCAGCCGCCCTCCGCGCCCGGGAAGGGTCCGTTCGCGGTGCAGCGGCAGGACGAAGAATTCCAGCGTCCCCCACTCGGCGGTCCACGTCAGATGGGCCATCGGCTGGCCCAGCGTGATCTCCTCGTTGGGGTGCTCAACCAGGTCGGCCTGGTTGACGATGTTGACCAGATGGTGGAATTCGGTCACCCCCCAGAACACCCGGTCGAAGCCGAGCCGGGCCTCCCACTCGCCCTCGCCGAGCTCGCCGAACATCAGCAGATAGGCCTCGCGCAGGTCGGCGTGGGTGCGGTAGGCATCCGCGCTGTCATAGCGGTAGAACGGCGTCAGGATGAATCTCGCCCCGCTGTCGTGGTCGATATGGAGCGTCGACTGCGCCGTGTAGCCGAGCGTCGCGTCCCGCTGGCCGGCATGCGCGGCTTCCTCGGGGAACCAGCGCCCCTCGAGCGAAAGCCGCCCGTCGAGCGTGAGGGCGAGCCCGCCGGTATCGGCCGCGGAGGCCGAGGCGAGGACCGCGCAGGCGGCGCCGATGGCGGCGGCGGCGGCGCGGCGGTACAAGCGCGTCAGCGGCATGAGCTGCCCATCGGTTCAGGAGTTCCGTGCATCTGCAACGGCGGAATCATACCCGCCTTCGCCGTCCTTGGCACTCGGGTTCGGCCCGCCGGGGATCTGCGACGGACGGATGCCGGAACGCCCGAATCGGCACGGGCCCCGCGGTATCCGGCGGTGAGCAAACCCGGCTATTCCGGCCGCGGGATCCTTGTCCAGGCGCCGCCGCTCCAGTACAGGAGGAAGGACGATCTCTCGTAATCGATGAATTCGATGGCTTCGCGGCCCAGCTCGATCTCGGTCGGTTTCCCCGCGCCGCATCCCGGGCCTTGCGCTCTGGCGCAGGATGCGGGACGGGTGCCACGCGGGACCGTCCTGATCCCGTAATTGGCGAGCGCCCCGATCCCGCCCAGGTCGAGGATGGTGGACAGCCGGGTTCCGCCGTCGAGGCAGGCCACCAGGGCCAGAGCGCCGGTTTTCTCGAGGAAGAACGCCTTGTCGGCGCTACCGTCGCCGTCGAAATCGCCGATCGCGATGAGGTCTCTCGACCCGCGAGCCGCGCCGGGCGCGCGCTCCTTCAGGCGATGGTCGGCAACCCCGTCGCACGCCCACGAACCCGGCGGTCCCGCGACCCAGGCGCCGAGTGCGAGCGACAACGCGAGAACGACTCTGCTGGCTCTCATGGCGGATGCGTCCCCTGGTTCGCGGCATCCCGGCGGCCGGCGGCGACAGGCCAGCCCCGCCCGCGCCGCGTGGTTATACCATTTTGGGTTGCATCGCTGCCGGTTCTCCGGTCTTGCGGCGCGGCGGGACCCTTCCTATTGCTATGGGGGCTGGGTACGGGTATCGGGTGGGGCAATGATCCTGGTGACCGGCGGGGCCGGTTTCGTCGGCTCGAACCTGATCGCGGGGCTGGAGGCGCGGGGGCATCGCGGGATCGCCGTCTGCGACCGGCTGGGCGCGGGCGGCAGGTGGCACAACCTGGCCCGCCGCGCCGTGGGCACCGTGCTCCCGCCGGAACGGCTGAACGGTTTCCTCGAAGACGCCGGCGGCGCCGTCGAGGCGGTGTACCATGTCGGGCTCCACGAGGGCGGCACGGATGTCGACCGCATGCTGGAAGCCGACTACCACGCGGCGGCCGGGCTGTGGGCGTGGTGTGCCGCGAACGGGGTGCGCTTCTTCTGGGCCTCGACCGCCGAGACCTATGGCGACGGCGGCGCCGGGTTCGACGACGATATCGACGAGGCCGCGCTCGCCCGGCTGGTCCCGTCGACCGCGCGGGGCTGGGCCAAGCACTTGTTCGACCGCGCGGTGGCGCGCACCGTCGCCGCCGGCTCGCAGCGCCCGCCGCAATGGGCCGGGCTCAAGCTGTTCGACGTTTACGGGCCGAACGAGTACCACAAGGACGAGCCGTCCTTGCCGCTGATGCTGTGGCGCGGCGCGGCTCCGCCCGGGCTCGATCCCGAGACCCGGCGCGACCTGGTGTGGATCGGGGATTGCGTCGCCGTGATGCTGTGGCTGCTCGACAACCCGGAGGCCAGCGGTCTGTTCAACGTGGGGACCGGCACCGGCCGGCGGATCGGCGAGGTCGCCGCCGCCGTGGCCGCCGCCGCGGGAAGGGAGGTCGAGATCGCGCCCGGCGCGGAGCCCGCCCCCGGGCGCTACGGCCATTCGACCGAAGCCCGGATGGCGCGGTTGCGGCGCGCGGGGTACGACGCGCGCTTTCTTTCCATCGAGGATGGCATCGGCCGCTATGTCGGGGAGTATCTCCGCCGTGGCGAGTCCCATCTGTGAACCGGGGTGACGATGTACGCGATCACCTTTCCCGCCATCGACCCGGTCGCCGTCGAGATCGGACCGCTGGCGATCCGCTGGTACGCGCTCGCCTATGTGGCGGGCATCCTCATCGGCTGGCGCTACATGGTCGTGCTGGCGCGGCGATCGCCGGCCGGGGTCGGGCCGGGCGACGTCGACGACTTCGTGCTCTGGGCGACCCTCGGCATCGTGCTCGGCGGTCGCCTCGGCTATGTGCTGTTCTACCGGCCGGGCGACTACCTGGCGGATCCGCTGTCGGCCTTCGCGCTGTGGCAGGGCGGGATGTCGTTCCACGGCGGGCTGTGCGGCGTCGTGCTGGCGGCCGTGGTCTTCGCCTGGCGCCGCGGCATTCCCTGGCTCGCGCTCGGCGACCTGGTCGGCGCGGCGGCGCCGATCGGCCTGTTCTTCGGCCGGCTGGCGAATTTCGTCAACGGCGAGCTCTACGGACGGCCGACGACGGCGCCCTGGGGCATGGTGTTCCCGGGCGCCGGCGCGGCGCCGCGTCATCCGAGCCAGCTCTACGAGGCGGCGCTCGAGGGGTTGGCGCTGTTCGCGGTCTGCGCCGCATTCGTCTTCCTGCTGCGCGGGCTGGAGCGGGCGGGGCTGGTGGGCGGGGTGTTCCTCGCCGGCTACGCCGTCGCCCGCATGGCGGCCGAGCTGTTCCGCCAGCCCGACGCCCATCTCGGCTTCCTGATCGGCGGGGCGACGATGGGCCAGCTCCTGTCCCTCCCCGTGCTCGTCTGCGGGCTCTGGCTGGTGTTGCGGACGCGGTCGCGATGACCCCGCTCGGCCTTCGCCTGCGCGACGGGATCGCCCGCACCGGGCCGATTCCGGTGGCCGAGTTCATGGCGGCGGCGAATGGCGATCCCGAGCACGGCTACTACGCCCGCCGGGACCCCCTCGGCGGCGCCGGCGATTTCATTACCGCGCCGGAGATCAGCCAGGTGTTCGGCGAGCTGATCGGCGCCTGGTGCGCCGTCGCCTGGCGCGGCATGGGCGCGCCCGGGCGGGTGCTGCTGGTCGAGCTCGGCCCCGGGCGGGGCACGCTGATGGCCGATATGCTGCGCGCGACGAGGCGCGTCGCCGGGTTCCGCGAGGCGCTCGACATCCGCCTCGTCGAGACCAGCCCGGCGCTCGCGCGGCTCCAGAAGGAGGCGCTGGGCGGCGTCGCGGCGGCCTGGCACGGCGGCCTGTCGGAGGTGCCGGACGGTCCGCTGCTCGTGGTCGCCAACGAGTTTTTCGACGCCCTGCCGGTCGAGCAATACGTCGCCCGGCGGGACGGCTGGCACCGCCGCGCCGTCGCCGCCGACACCGACGGGTTCCGCTTCGTCGACGGGCCCCGCGTCGGCGACCCGCCGGCATGCGGCCCGGCGGTGGACGGCGAGATCCGCGAGACCAGCCCGCGCTCCATCGCCATCGCGCGCGAGATCGCCGGCCGGCTCGCCGCCGGGCGCGGGGCCGCGCTGATCGTCGACTACGGCTACGCCGCCCCGGCGACCGGCGAGACGCTGCAGGCGGTGGCGCGGCATCGCTACACCGATCCGCTCGCCGCGCCCGGCGAGGCCGATCTGAGTGCGCATGTCGATTTCTCGGCTCTCGCCCGGGCGGCGCGGGCGGCGGGCGCGCGTTGCCACGGTCCGGTGACGCAGGGCGAATTCCTGCAACGCCTGGGCATCGGCGTCCGGATGGACCGGCTGATCGCGGCGGCGGCACCGGCACAGCGCGAGACGATCCGGGCTGCCCGCCGGCGGCTCACCGGCGAACCGGCGATGGGCCGGCTGTTCAAGGCGCTCGCCCTGACCGATCCCGGCGCGCCGGTGCCGGCGGGTTTCGAAGGCGCCGGGGAATGACGGCGCCGTTCGCCACGGGCGGAGCGCTCGCCGGCCTGGACGGTATCCGGCACGGCTTTTTCGGCCGCTCCGGCGGGGTCTCGGACGGGGTCTACGCCTCGCTCAATTGCGGCCCGGGCTCGGCGGACGACCCCGCAGCGGTGGCCGAGAACCGCGCCCGGGCGACGACGGCGCTCGGGCTGCCGGCCGATGCGCTCTACACCGCCCGCCAGGTGCACGGCACCGAGGCGATCGTCCTCGACGCGCCCGGCGCGCCGCGCCGCACCGGCGATGCGCTGGTCACCGCGACGCCGGGTGTCGCGCTCGGGATCCTCACCGCCGATTGCGCGCCGGTGCTGTTCGCCGATCCCGGGGCCCGGATCGTCGGCGCCGCGCATGCCGGCTGGCGCGGGGCGCTCGCGGGCGTGCTGGCCGCGGCGGTCGCGGCGATGGAGGCCGCGGGCGCATCGCGCGCCCGCATCCTGGCCGCCGTCGGCCCCTGCATCGGCCAGCCCTCCTACCAGGTCGGGCCGGAGTTCCGCGCGCGCTTCGAAGCCGAGGACCCGGCCAATGCGCGCTGGTTCGCCGAGCCGCGCCCCGGCGCCCGCCCGCATTTCGACCTCGGCGGCTATGTCGCGTCCCGCCTCGAGGCGCTCGGGATCGCCGGCGTCAGCGTCGCCGGCGTCGATACCTGCGCCGAGGAGGAACGCTGTTTCAGCCATCGTCGGGCCCATCTGCGCGGGGAGGACGGCTATGGCCGGGGGCTGTCCGCGATCGCCCTGACGGGGTGAGGGCCGGTGCCGCATCTGATCGTCTTCGTGCTGGTCTGCCTGCTGGGGCTGCTGGCGACATGCGTCCTGTGACGCGGGGCGCCGCGCTCGCTCTCGCGCTCGCCGTCCTTGCCGCCTGCCAGCCGCTGCCGCGGCCGTTCGCCCCCACCGACCGGGGCGGAGACGCGCCCGCCGTCCCGGGCGAGGACGCCTGGGGCGTCACGCTGCGCCCGGTCTCCGGCATGGCCCCCGGGTCCGAAACCGCCTTCGCCGCGGCCGTGGTCGCGGCGCTCGGCCGGCGCGGCGTGCCCGCCCGGCGGTCGGCGGGTCGGGCGCGCGGCGCGCTGGGCTACGGCACGGCCGAGACCCCGGCGCCCGACGGGGGAAGCCCCCGGGTCGCCGTCACCTGGGCGGGGGGCGCCCGACGGCGAACGCCTCGGGATCGCCATCACCTGGACGGCGTTCGCCCGCGAGGGGCGCGGGCTCGGCCTCCACCGGGTGGCCGCCGAAGCACCGCGGCGCGACTGGGAGAACGCCGCCGCGCGGTTGCTGGAGCGGCTCGCCGCGCGGTCGGCGGACGGGATCGCCGCCCTGCTGCGTCCCGCCCCGCCGGCCGCGCGGCGATCCGGCCCGGCGATCCGGCTGGGCTCCGTCGCCGCACCCCCCGGGCTCGAAGGTGCGGTCCTGCGGCGCGCGACGGTCCATGCGATGCGCGCCGCCCGGATCGAAATCTCCCGCGGCGACGAGGCAGGCCACCTTCTCGCCGCGACGGTGTCGCTCGGCCCCGTCCGGCGCGGGCAGCGACGGCTCAGGGTCGAATGGCGGCTCGACGATGCCGCCGGCAGGCGGATCGGCGCGCTGGTTCAGGAGAACCCCGTGGCCGTGGAGACGCTTGCCGCGGACTGGCCGACCCTGGCGCGGCTGATCGCCCGGGCAGCGGTCGACGAGCTCGGCGGGCTGCTGGCGCGGGCGGGCGCGCGCGCCGCTAAGCCGCCGGTTGACGGGCCTCCCCGGCGACCCTAGATTGCGCGCTCCCTGCGTCAGGGAGAGGAACAAGCGCCCCAGGGCGTCCGCCAGTCCGCGCGATGCGCGCACTGGCGCGCAACGCGTTGGGGGCAAGGGATCGCCCGATGTTCGACGGTCTGAGGACCAGGTTCGAGGACGTTTTCGACCGCCTCAAGCGGCGCGGCGCGCTGTCCGAGGGCGACGTGTCGGCCGCGATGCGGGAGATCCGCATCGCCCTCCTGGAAGCCGATGTCGCGCTTCCGGTGGTCAAGGAGTTCATCGACACGGTGGGCGCCGAGGCGGTCGGCCAGGAGGTGCTGCGCTCGATCAATCCCGGCCAGATGATGGTCAAGGTGGTCAACGACCGCCTGGTCGAGATGCTCGGCGCGAGCTCGGAGGGAATCGACCTCGCCGCCGCCCCGCCGGTGGCGGTGATGATGGTCGGGCTCCAGGGCTCGGGCAAGACGACCACGACGGCGAAGCTCGGCAAGCGGCTGGCGAACCAGGACCGCCGGAAGGTGCTGTTGGCCTCGCTCGACGTGCGCCGTCCCGCGGCGCAGGAACAGCTGGCCATCCTCGGCGCCCAGGCCGAGCTCGCGACCCTGCCCGTGATCCCGCTCCAGACGCCGCGGATGATCGCCGACCGGGCGATGGAGACCGCGCGCAAGGAGGGCTACGACGTGGTCCTGCTGGACACCGCCGGCAGGCTCGCGATCGACGATGCGCTGATGGACGAGGCGGCGACCATCGCCGATGCCGCGGCGCCCAGGGAGACCCTGCTGGTCGCCGATGCGATGACCGGCCAGGACGCGGTGGCGACGGCGACCGCCTTCCACCGGCGCCTCGGTCTCACCGGCATCGTGCTCACCCGGGTCGACGGCGACGCGCGCGGCGGCGCGGCGCTCTCGATGCGGGCGGTGACCGGCTGCCCGATCAAGCTCTTGGGCACCGGCGAGGGGCTGGATGCGCTGGAGCCGTTCCATCCCGACCGCATCGCGTCGCGCATCCTCGGCATGGGCGATGTCGTCAGCCTGGTCGAGAAGGCGCAGGAGACCATCGCCGAGGAAGAGGCCGAGACGCTCGCCCGCAAGATGCAGAAGGGGCGCTTCGACTTCGACGACCTCGCGAAGCAGCTCCGCCAGATCCGCACCATGGGCGGGCTGGGCGGAATCGCCCGGCTCCTGCCCGGCGTCGGCAAGGTGCAAAAGCAGCTCGCCAGCGCCAATGTGGACGAGGCGATCCTGGTGCGCCAGCAGGCGATCATCTCCTCGATGACGCCGACCGAGCGGCGCCGTCCCGAGATCATCAAGGCCTCGCGCAAGCGGCGCATCGCGGCCGGCTCCGGCGTCACCGTGCAGGACGTCAACCGGCTGATGAAGCAGTTCCAGGAAATGAACCGGATGATGAAAAAGATGAACAAGCTCGGCAGCAAGGGGCTGATGCGCGGCGGGATGCCGCCGATGATGCCCCCGCGATAGGCCGGGAAAGGAGATACATGTCCCTCAAGATCAGACTCGCGCGCGGCGGCGCCAAGAAGCGCCCGTTCTACCGCATCGTGGTCGCCGACTCGCGGAGCCCGCGCGACGGCCGCTTCATCGAGCGTCTCGGCACCTACAACCCGATCCTCGCCAGCGACCACCCGGATCGCGTGGTGCTCAAGGAAGACCGCATCCGGCACTGGCTCGACCGCGGCGCCAGGCCCAGCGACCGGGTGGCGAAGTTCCTCGGCCGGGCGGAGATCATCCCGATGCCCGCGCAGCGCGACAACCCGCTCAAGAGCCGCCCCAGGAAGAAGGCGCAGGAACGGTTGAAGGCGGCCGAGGAAGCGGCCGCGGAGTCCTGAGACGCCTGCGCGAAGCCGCAAGCCCGCCGAAATCTCCGCCCTCGCCGTCGAGGGCGCGGCGCGGCCGGGCAAGGTGTGCGTCGGTGCGATCGCCGGGGCCCATGGCGTGCGCGGCGCGGTGCGCGTCCGGAGCTTTACCGAGCGGCCCGAGGACATCGCTTGCTACGGGCCGCTGGAGGACGAGGCGGGCGGCAGGGTCTTCGTGCTTGCCCTGACCGGGCGGGCCGGCGGCCATCTGGTCGGATCGATCGAGGGCATATCCGGGCGCGAGGCGGCCGAGGCGTTGCGCGGCACCAGGCTCTATGTCGACCGGGCCCGGCTGCCGCCGCCGATGGACGAGGACGAGTTCTACCACGCCGACCTGCTGGGATTGGCGGCGGTGGACGGGGACGGAAGGGCGCGCGGCCGGGTCGCGGCGATCCTGCCGGCGGGCGACGCGGCGGTGCTGGAGATCGATCCCGGCGACGGGGAGGCGCTGCTGGTGCCGTTCACCAGGGAGCACGTGCCGGAGATCGACATCGCGGCCGGGCGCATGGTGATCGACCCGCCCGAAGAGCCCGGCGAGGCGGCGCGGGAAGACGAGGGCGATGGGCGCCGATGACCAGAAGCCGTTCGCGGTCCGCGTGCTCACCATCTTTCCCGGGATGTTCCCCGGGCCGCTCGGCGAGTCGCTCGCCGGACGGGCGCTGGAGGACGGACTCTGGAGTCTCGAAACAGTGGACATAAGGGACTTCGCGCGCGATAAACACCGCTCCGTCGACGACACCCCCTTCGGCGGGGGCGCGGGGATGGTGATGCGGCCGGACGTCGTGGGGGACGCGCTCGCGGCGGTCGCCCGGTCCGGTACGCCGCTGATCTATCTCAGCCCGCGGGGACGGCTGCTCGATCAGGCGCGGGTTCGCGCGCTGGCCTCCGGGCCGGGCATGGGCCTGCTCTGCGGCCGTTTCGAGGGCGTCGACGAGAGGGTGCTCGAGGCGCACGAAATCGAGGAGCTCAGCCTCGGCGATTTCGTGCTGTCGGGGGGCGAGCCGGCGGCGATCGCGCTGATCGACGCCTGCGTCCGGCTGTTGCCGGGCGTCGTCGGCCGGTCCGAGTCGCTGGCCGAGGAGAGCTTCGCCGGCGGTCTGCTCGAGTACCCGCACTACACGCGCCCGCGCGAATGGCGGGGGCGCGGGGTGCCCGAGGCGTTGCTGAGCGGGCATCACGAGCGGATCCGCGAATGGCGCATCGCCGCCGCGGAACACGCGACACGGGAGCGCAGGCCGGATCTGTGGCGGCGCTACCGGCAGAGGTTGGAAGGGTACGACGATGAACGTGATTGAGCAGATCGAAGCCGAGCAGATCGCCAGGCTGACCTCGGAACGGCCGGTCCCGGCATTCGCCCCGGGCGACACGGTGCGCGTCCACTTCAAGGTCGTCGAAGGCTCGCGCGAACGCATCCAGGTCTATGAGGGGGTGGTGATCGCGCGCACCTCGAGCGGGGTCAGCTCCGCCTTCACGGTGCGCAAGATCTCCTACGGCGAAGGCGTCGAGCGCGTGTTCCCGCTCTATTCGCCGCGCATCGACCGGATCGAGGTGGTGCGCCGCGGCAAGGTGCGGCGCGCCAAGCTCTATTACCTGCGCAGCCGGCGCGGCAAGCGCGCGCGGATCGCCGAGAAGGTGGAGCGCAGGCCGGAGGCGGCGGACACCCGGGCCGCGGCGCCGCAGGCGGCGGAAGCGACAACCGGCCAGGACGAATAATCCGGGTTCGCGGCCGCCCGCGGCCGCGGCCCGACCCAAGCGAGGGAGGCGCTCGATGGCGCAACCGAAGACCCTGTTCGACAAGATCTGGGACAGCCACGTGGTCGACGTCCAGGAGGACGGCACCTGCCTGCTCTATATCGACCGCCAGATCATCCACGAGATCACCAGCGCGCAGGCCTTCGAGGGGCTGCGGGCGAACCGGCGGACGGTGCGCCGGCCGGAGGCCCAGCTCCTGGTCCCCGACCACAACGTGCCGACCACGGACCGCTCGCTGCCCATCGAGAACGAGGAGTCGCGCATCCAGATCGACCTCCTCAGGGAGAACGCCGAGGCCTTCGGCCTGCCCTATATCGAGCTCGACGACATCCGCCAGGGCATCGTCCACGTGATCGGCCCCGAGCAGGGTTTCACCCTGCCCGGGCTCACCATGGCCTGCGGCGATTCCCACACCTCGACGCATGGCGCCTTCGGCTGCCTCGCCTTCGGCATCGGCACCTCCGAGGTCGAGCACGTGCTGGCCACCCAGTCGCTGATCCAGCGCCCGGCGAAGAACATGCGCGTCACCGTCGACGGGGCGCTGCCGCCGGGCGTGGTGGCGAAGGACCTCGCGCTCGCCGTCATCGGCGCGATCGGCACCGCCGGCGGTACCGGCTGCGTCATCGAATATGCCGGCAAGGCGGTCGAGGACCTCTCCATGGAAGGGCGGATGACGCTCTGCAACATGACCATCGAGGGCGGCGCGCGGGCCGGTCTCGTCGCCCCCGACCAGACCACCTTCGACTACGTCAGGGGCCGCCCGATGGCGCCCAAGGGCGCCGCGTGGGAACAGGCCGAGGCCTATTGGCGGACGCTGCCCTCCGATCCCGGGGCCGCGTACGACAAGGAGGTCACGATTCCGGCCGACAGCATCGAGCCCCAGGTGACCTGGGGCACCAGCCCGGAGATGGTGCTGCCGATCTCGGGCTCGGTGCCCGACCCGTCCGGCGTGGAGGACGCCAACCGCAAGCGCTCGCTGGAGCGCGCGATCGACTATATGGGGCTCGCCGCCGGCCAGGCGCTCACCGACATCCGGGTCGACAAGGTCTTCATCGGCTCCTGCACCAATTCGCGGATCGAGGATCTGCGCGCCGCCGCCGCCGTGGCCGAGGGGCGCAATGTCGCCGAGGGCGTCCACGCGATGGTGGTGCCGGGCTCCGGCCTGGTGAAGCACCAGGCCGAGGAGGAAGGGCTCGACGCGATCTTCAAGCAGGCCGGGTTCGACTGGCGCGAGCCGGGGTGCTCGATGTGCATCGCGATGAACGGCGACATGCTGCTGCCCGGCGAGCGCTCGGCCTCGACGTCGAACCGCAATTTCGAGGGCCGCCAGGGACCCGGCGGGCGGACCCATCTGATGAGCCCCGCGATGGCCGCCGCGGCCGCGGTCAACGGCCATCTCAGCGACCACCGGGACCTGATCTAGGGAGGATCGAGCGATGCAGAAGTTCACCACCCTCGAGGGCATCGCCGCCCCGTTCCCGATGGTCAATGTGGATACCGACCGGGTGATCCCGGCGCGGTTCCTCAAGACCATCAAGAAGACCGGGCTCGGCAAGCATTTGTTCAACGAGCTGCGCTACGACGAGGACGGGACGGAAAAGCCCGACTTCGTCCTCAACAAGCCAGCCTATCGCGAGGCCAGGATCCTGGTCGCCGGCGAGAATTTCGGCTGCGGCTCGTCGCGCGAGCACGCGCCCTGGGCGCTGGTCGATTTCGGCATCCGCTGCGTCATCGCGCCGAGCTTCGCCGACATCTTCAACAACAACGCCTCGAAGAACGGCATGCTGCTGATCGCGCTGCCCCAGGAAACGGTCGACAAGCTGATGGAGGACGCGGACAAGGGCGGCAACGCGCGGCTCTCGGTCGATCTGGAGAAGCAGCGGATCGTCCGCCCGGACGGCGAGACCATCGATTTCGACATCGACCCGTTCAAGAAGCACTGCCTGCTCAACGGGCTCGACGACATCGCGCTGACCCTGCAGAAGGACGACAGGATCAGCGCCTTCGAGGGCGCGCACAAGGCCGCCCAGCCCTGGGCCTGACGCCGCGATGGCCGCCAACAAGAAGCTGCTGATCCTCGCCGGGGACGGCATCGGCCCCGAGGTGATGGGCGAGCTGCGCCGGGTCGTCGACTGGATGGACCGGCGCCGCCATGTGAGCTTCGACGTCGCCGAGGCGCTGGTCGGCGGCGCGGCGATCGACGCCGAGGGCGGGCCGATCTCGGACGCCACGATGGACGCGGCGATGGGCGCCGATGCGGTGCTGCTGGGCGCCTGCGGCGGCCCCAAATGGGCCGATGTCGCCTTCGAGATCCGCCCCGAGGCCGGGCTGCTCCGCCTGCGCAAGGACCTCGAGCTGTTCGCCAATCTGCGCCCGGCGCTGGTCTTCGACGCGCTGGCCGAGGCGTCGACGCTGAAGACCGAGCTGGTCGCCGGTCTCGACATCCTGATCGTCCGCGAGCTCACCGGCGGGGTCTATTTCGGCGAGCCGCGCGGCATCGAGGCGCTGGAGGGCGGCGAGCGCCGGGGCGTCAACACCCAAGTCTACACGACGTCGGAGATCGTCCGCGTCGCCCGGGTCGCCTTCGACCTCGCGCGCAGGCGCGGCAACCGGGTGTGCTCGGTCGAGAAGGCGAACGTGATGGAGAGCGGCCTCCTGTGGCGCGAGGAGGTCACCCGGCTGCACCGGGCCGAGTACGCCGATGTCGAGCTCTCGCACATGCTGGCCGACAATTGCGGCATGCAGCTCGTCCGCGCGCCCAAGCAGTTCGACGTGATCGTCACCGACAATCTGTTCGGCGACATGCTGTCGGACGTGGCGTCCATGCTGACCGGCTCGCTCGGCATGCTGCCCTCGGCCTCGCTCGGGCCCGCGGACTCTTCGGGGCGGCGGCGGGCGCTCTACGAGCCGATCCACGGCTCGGCGCCCGACATCGCCGGCGAGAACAAGGCCAACCCGCTGGCCACCCTGCTCAGCTTCGCGATGATGCTGCGCTACTCCTTCGACATGGAGGAGGACGCGTTGCTGGTCGAGCGGGCGGTCGAGGGCGCGCTCGCCCGGGGCCTGCGCACCGGCGACATCATGCAGCCCGGCATGACCGCGGTGTCGACCACCGGGATGGGCGAGGCGGTGACCGCCGCGCTGGATTCGCTGGCGGCCTAATTTCGGCCGAGGTGTCTGTAGCCACCATAGCGTCCAAAGGAACAATGCCGTTCGTGTCGTGTTTCTTCGGTAACGATCCGGCTAACGGCCGCCGCGTGTGAAACCGTGAGGATCAATATTCGTGTAGACGTTGAATTTGCCTTCTCCTGAACGGGAGCGGATACGGAAGCTCCTTTTCTTGGAATGGCTGACGTCAAAATGAAATCCTTCCGGGAGGCGATAGGTAAATTTGCGGCGGCGCCATTCTGGAAGGCCATGCGAGGCATGGTGCGGGCCGTGACAAAAGATCAGTTCCTGGCGGTCATGCCAACAACCCTGGTTTCTGTGCCGGCTACCGAAGCGCCGTATGGCCTCTTGGACTGCATGGAGGTCGTCCCTTTGCCGGTTGACGTTGCGTGCCCGGGACCAAGCGTCCTTTACTGACGGCTCAGCCACGAAGACGGTTTCGGGTAGGAGCAGCGGGGACTCGATCTCAGGCCGAATTCTGGCACGCCATTCTTCCTCGAAGTTCATGACGGCGTGGAAGATATCGACAAACGCCTTCTGGCCGTATTCGTGGGACAAGTCGCGCGGTAGCCATGTCGCGCGATGAGACCGGCAATTCAGCTCGTGGAAACGGGGACGGTCGCTTTCGCGATCATGGGCGAGAAGAAGGTGCGCACCGGCATCAGGGGCATGATCGGCTGCCTCCATGACCCGAGACCATACGCTTAACAGGTCCGCGCGCCCGTGATCGTGACTCGGTATTTCCATAATCTTCCATCCGTCGCGCGCGGGACGCCTTTTCGCGCGGCGGTGGACGCCAAGCGGAATGCCCGCGACGATCAGGATCGGACAGGTCATCACTCTTTCTGGTCGGACAGCAGCGCCTCGATCGCCCGGAACGGTATGCGGAGGTCGCGAATCTCGTCGGCGTTCAGATAGGGAATCAGGCGCGCCAGGCTTTGATGAGGCGAGTCTGCCATTCCAGTGCGCCGGAGCCAGGCCGCGCGTACGGTCAAGCCATTGCGACTCGCCCATTCCCCGACGCGGGAGGCGACGGTTTGGGATTGCCAAGAGGCCCACTGCCTCAAAACCTCCCGGCTCGTCGCTTCCCGCCGAAATTCCGCAAGCGGGTTGGATGACCCGTTCAGTGCGTCGATCAAGGGTTGCTGGTCCTCCAACGGCAGCGTTCCGACAAAACTGCGGCGGTCTTCGACCAAACCATCCAAGGTCACGCTCTCAACCGCAATGGAAGTGCCCTCGGCCTCGTTCTCCGGGACGAACCTGTCGGTACCCGGCAAGTACACGAAGGGAACGCGCGATATTCGTGTGAACGCCTCATAGACGTCCTTGCGCAAGCCCGGGTAGCCGCGATCGGACCTGATCTGCCGCGTATCGCTCGGAACGCGCGAGCCATGCAATCCGACCAGCACATCGCTGCCCGGACGAACCTGCACGTCGACATTTGCGACGCGACCAACCAACGTCGAAAAGGAGTCGGCCGAGTTGGCGACATATTCAGCCACATCGAAACCGCTCTCGCGACCGAGTTCGACCATTCGCTGGCGCAGCTTCGCACCGGGGACCATATCCGTGTCGGCGCCAAGGCTTCGAAGCGCCTCAATTGCAAGCGTGTCCCAGTCATCCATGGTGCGCCTCCGGGGTCTTCGGGATGCAAAACGGGCACGACGGCGAGACCGTCGTGCCCGTTTCCCTCAAAATACTGCTTGCCCGTGCGGCTGCTGGGACAACAAGGGTCCGCTCGGGAGTTAGGCCCGGCAAGCCAGCCTAACAGAGGGGACCGTCCGGACAACCCTGGATTCCTCCGCACGAGTGAACCGATTGAAGAGGAATCGGTCGAAACCTATGAACTCGTTGCCAAATAGTCAAGCGTTTGGGCTTGAGGGGCGACGTCACACCGGTTCTGCGAGGCATCGCCCTAGCCCTTCGTCATCTGCTGCGGCAGGTAGGTGGCGATCTCGGGGAAGACCACCAGCAGCACCACGCCGATCTGCAGCAGGATGAAGAAGGGGAACGCCGCGCGGGCGATCTGCAGGATGTTGCGCCCGGTGAGCCCCTGCAGGACGAACAGGTTGAACCCGACCGGCGGGGTGACCTGCGACATCTCGACCACCAGCACCAGATAGATGCCGAACCACATCAGGTCGATCCCCGCGGCCTGGATCATCGGCAGGATGATCGAGGTGGTGAGCAGCACCACCGAGATGCCGTCGAGGAAGCAGCCGAGCACGATGAAGAACACGGTCAGCGCGGCGATCAGCCCGTAATGGCCGAGCTCCATCCCGCCGATCCACTGCGCCAGCGAGCGGGGGATCCCGGTGAAGCCCATGGCGATGGTGAGGAACGACGCGCCGACGAAGATGAAGCTGATCATGCAGGTGGTCCGCGTCGCCCCCATCAGGCTGTCGGCGAGCACCCGCCGGCTGAGCCCGCCGGTGCCCCAGGCGAGCGCGAGCGAGCCGAGCACGCCGACCACGGCGGCCTCGACCGGGGTCGCGATGCCGAGATAGATCGAGCCCAGCACGGCGACGATCAGGAGGATGGTGGGCAGGAGCCGGCGGGATTCGTAGATCTTGCGCCAGATCGTCAGACGCTCGTCGCTCGCCGGGACGCGGGACGGGTTGACCAGCGCCCACAGCATGATGAAGCCCATGAACAGCGCCATCAGCATCAGACCCGGCAGGATGCCGGCGATGAACAGCCGGGCGATCGAGAGCTCCGCGGCGACGCCGTAGACGATCAGGATGATCGAGGGCGGGATCAGGAAGCCCAGCGTGCCGGAGCCCGCCAGCGTGCCGATCGACATGCGCTCGTCATAGCCGCGCTTGTGCAGCTCGGGGATCGACATGCGCCCGATGGTCACCGCCGTCGCCGCCGAGGAGCCCGATATCGCGGCGAAGATGCCGCAGGCGACCACGTTGACGTGCAGCAGGCGGCCGGGCAGCCGCGTCACCCAGGGCGCGATGCCGCGGAACATGTCCTCCGACAGCCGCGTGCGGAACAGGATCTCGCCCATCCAGACGAACAGCGGCAGCGCGATCAGCGAGAACGGGGTGGTCGAGCCCCATGTCGTGGTCGCCAGCACCGGGCCCACCGGGGCGGTGGTGAACGCCGTCATCGCGAACACCGCCACCCCCACCAGCGACAGCGCCACCCACAGCCCCGCGCCCAGCAGCAGCAACAGGACGAAGGTGAGGATCAGCGCGATCGAGAGGACGTCCACCGCCCTAGCCCTCGTCGCCCATCCTGAGCGCCCGCGCCGCCTCGTCGCCGTCCCGTTCGGCGTATTGCGGCGTCCGCCCGCTCAGCATGACGACGAGCTCGTCGACGAAGGCGATCGCCAGCACCACCAGACCCAGCGCGAGACCCGATTGCGGGATCCAGAGCGGGGTCTTGATCAGCCCCTGGCCGACCTCCCCGAACACGAAGGTCTCGTAGGCGAAGGCGCAGAAATGCCAGGCGAAATAGATGCTGAGCGCGGTGCCGAGCGCGAGGCAGAACAGCTCCAGCGCGCGGCGTGGCCGCGCCGGCATGCGGAGCAGGAGGATCGAGACCCGGATGTGCTCGCCGCTGGTCAGCGTGTAGGCGAGGCCGAGGAAGATCGCCGAGGCGAGGCAGTAGCCGGCGAACTCGGTGGCGGCGGGGATCAGCACGCCGGCCATCCGGCCGACGATCTCGGCGAGGATGGCCAGCGCGATGCAGACGATGAACCCGGCGGAAAGGACGCCGCAGCCGCGATAGAGCCCGTTGAGGAGGCGTCTCACATCGTCATGCGCGGGGCGGCGGCCGACCCCCGCCGCGCGCTCAGTTGGACGCGCGGTAGGCGTCGAGGATCTTCTTGCCGTCCGGCCCGGCCTGCGACAGCCAGCCCTCCACCATCCTGGCGCCGGCCGCGCGCAGCCCCTTCATCAGCCCGGGCTTGGGCGGCACCACGGTGAGCTTTTCGGCCAGCCTGGCGGTCATCGTGGCGGTCTCGTTGGCGCTCATCTCCCAGCCCCGGGGCTCGGCCCGGGCGGCGGCGTCGAGCACGGCCTTGCGGGTTGCCTCGCCGAGCCGCTGGAAGGCGCGCGTGTTGACGATGACCATGTTCTTGCCGAGCCCGGCGCGGGTGTCGTGGTAATGGGTGAGGTAGTCCCACGACTTGGTCAGCACGCCGGTGGTGGCCGAGGTGATCATCGCATCGACGATGCCGGTGGAGAACGCCTGCGGGATGTCGACCAGCTGCACCGTCGTCGGCACCGCGCCGACCGCCGCGGCAAAGCGCGAGATGGTCGCGTTGTAGGCGCGGAATTTCAGGCCCTTGAAGTCTTCGGCGCTCTTCAGCTCCATCTTGGCGTAAAAGCCCTGGGGCGGCCACGGCACCGAGTAGAGGAGGGTCAGCCCCTTCTTGGCCAGCCGGCTCGCGATGAAGGGCCTGGAGACCTGCCACAGCCGCCTGGCCTGGTCGTAGCTCTCGGCGAAGAAGAGCAGCGAGTCGACCTCGTAGACCCGGTCCTCGTTGGCCAGCAGCGAGACGATGGTCTCGCCCATCTGGATCTGGCCGCTCTGCACCGCGCGGTGGATCTCCGGCAGCTTGTAGAGCGACTGCGCGCTGTGGACGGTGATCTTGAGATCGCCCTTGGACGCGTCGGCGATCTCGTTCACGAATTGCTGGATGTTCTTGGTGTGGAAGAACGGATCCGGGTAGGCCGTCGCCATGTTCCACTGCTGCGCGGCGAGCGCGCCATTGGCCGCGACAAGACCCGCGAGACCGGCCGCCACCGCCGAAATCCTCAACCCCATTTCCGAATCCTTCCTTGCCCTTGTGCCGAACGAGGATTGTTCCACCGCCACCGGGGAGGGTCAACCGGCGGCTCCGCTTGCCCGCGATCCCGGATCCGGCTATCCTGCGCGGGTTGCAACCCTCTCCTGAGGTGCCTGTCGATGAAGAAGACCCTCGCGATAGTCGCCGTCGCCGCGTTTGCGGCCGCGTCGTCGAGCTCGGCGCTTGCCTGCATGTACGGCAAGATGGTCTCGAACGAGACCCCGGCGCCGATCACCACCGCGCTCAACAGCCAGCCCGCGACGCCGGCGCCCGAGATTCAGCCGGTGGCGCCGGAGACCGGGACCGGCAAGGCGAAGCCCGAGGCCAAGTCGGACAGCTAGAGCCGGCGCTTCGGCGCGGCCTGGAACCGGGCTACGCGCACCGCCGCGCGGTCGGCGGGGTGTTCTGCCGCGCGGGCGATCCGCCGGCCGAGAGAGGGTTTTTCCCATGGGCTACAAGGTTGCCGTCGCCGGCGCGACCGGCGCGGTCGGGCGCGAGATTCTGCAATGTCTCGCCGAGCGCGCCTTTCCGGTCGACGACATCGCGGCGCTCGCCTCCGAACGCTCGGTCGGCCGCGAGGTCTCGTTCGGCGAGGACGACGTGCTGCCGGTCGGCGATCTCGCCGGTTTCGATTTCGCGGGCTTCGACATCGCGCTGTTCTCGCCGGGGGCCAAGGTCTCCGCCGTCCATGCGCCGCGCGCCGCCAAGGCGGGCTGCGTGGTGGTCGACAACACGTCCCGGTTCCGCATGGACCCCGACGTGCCGCTGGTGGTGCCGGAGATCAACCCGCACGCGCTCGCGGCGCTGAAGCGCAACATCGTCGCCAACCCCAACTGCTCGACCATCCAGATGGTGATGGCGCTCAAGCCGCTGCACGACCTCGCCACGGTGCGCCGCGTCGTGGTCGCCACCTACCAGTCGGTCTCCGGCGCCGGCAAGTCGGCGATGGACGAGCTGTTCAACCAGACCCGCGGAATCTACGTCAACGATCAGGTCAAGAACGACGAATTCACCAAGCAGATCGCCTTCAACGTGATCCCCCATTGCGACGACTTCATGGAGGACGGGGAGACCAGGGAAGAGTGGAAGATGGCGGTCGAGACGCGCAAGATCCTCGACCCCGACATCAAGGTGACGGCGAGCTGCGTCCGCGTGCCGGTCTTCGTCGGCCATGGCGAGGCGGTCAACGCCGAGTTCGAGCGCCCGATCGAGGTCGAGGCGGCGCGCGAGGCGCTGTCGGAGATGCCCGGCGTGGTCGTCGTCGACCGCCGCGCCGACGAGGGTTACGTGACGCCCGCCGAATGCGCCGGCGAGGACCAGGTCTATGTCAGCCGCATCCGCAAGGACCCGACGGTGGAGCACGGGCTGAGCTTCTGGGTGGTGTCCGACAATCTGCGCAAGGGGGCGGCGCTCAACGCGGTGCAGATCGCCGAGCTGCTGACCGGCTCGCGCGCGCGGCTGCCCGCGGCCTGAAACCGAGGGAGGGAAGGATGGTCGTCGAGATCGCCACGATTTACGTCAACCCCGATGACGAGGCCGCCTTCGTCGAGGGGTTCGCGGCGGGGGCCGACATCCTGCGCCGCCAGAAGGGCTGCCGGGAGATGCGCTGGGGCAAGCGGGTCGAGCCCGAGCTCGCCTACATGATCGCGGTCGAGTGGGACCGCATCGAGGACCACTTCGCCTTCCGCGAGACCGAGGATTACAAGACCTTCGGGTCGAAGTTCCGCGACTGTCTCGCGAAGCCGCCCGAGGTCTTCCATTTCGAGCCGCGCGGCTAGCCCGCGGGACCGCATCGCGGGCATCCTGCTGGCGGCGTCGCTGCCGCTGCTGGTCGCCGGGATGGTCATGCCGGCGCTCTCGGTGACCCGCTTCGTGGTGTTCGGCGAGACCTATTCGATCCTCGACGGCGTGCTCGGCTTCTGGTCGGACGGGCGCTATGCGCTGTTCGTGCTGGTCTTCCTGTTCTCGGTGGTGCTGCCGCTCGGCAAGGTGGCGATCGGGATCTGGGCCTGGCTGGCGGCGGCGCCCGGCGGATCGCTGCCCGGGCGGCTGCTGCGGGCCGGCGCCCGGATCTCGCGCTGGTCGATGCTCGACGTCTGCATCGTGGCGCTGCTGGTCGTCGCCCTCGAAGGCAGCCTGCTGACCACCGCCGACATCCATGCCGGGCTGGTGCTGTTCGCCCTGGGCGTCGCCGTCTCAACCGTCGCGACCTACCGCTTGGTGCGGGGCTAGCGCAGCCGGGGAGAGCGGAATCGTCGCCGGTTCCGCCGCCCAGCCCATGGCGCGGGCGACGGCGTTCCAGATCGCCGCAGGCGGCGCGATGGTCGCGCTCTCGCCGACGCCGCGGATGCCGAGCGGGTTGGTCGGAGACGGGGTGTCCCGCTCGACGAGGCGGGGGACCGGCGCGCCGTCGGCGACCGGCGCGAGATAATCGGCCAGCGTGAGCGTGAGCGGCTGGCCGTCGGGCGCGAACCTCATCTCCGTCAGCAGCGCGTTGGCGATGCCCTCGACCGCCCCGCCGGCGACCTGGCCGCGCACGATCACCGGGTTGAGCGCCCGGCCGATATCGTGCCCGACCATGTAGTCGAGGATTGCGACAGAACCGGTCTCCGGGTCGATCGCCACCCGCGCCGCATGAACCGAGAAGGCGAGCGTCGCCGGCTCGCCGGCGCGCCACACGGTCTCCGTCTCCAGCCCCGCGGCGCCGTCGAACAGCGCCCCGCCCGGGCCGACGGCGCGCGCCGCGTCGCCGATCCCGAGCCCGCTATCCGCCCCGTCGCGCCGCAGGATGCGGCCGGCCGCGATGTCGAGCCCCGCGGGGTCGTCCTGGAGCAGACGCGCGGCGACCGCCAGCGTCCGCGCCCGCAGCGCCTTCGCCGCCTCGAAGACCGCGCTCCCGCCCATGATCGCGCCCCGGCTCGCGAAGGCGCCGCGCCCGAAGGGGAGCAGCGCCGTGTCGCCGAGCGCGACCGAGACCCGCTCGATATCGGCGCCCAGCGCCCCGGCCGCGATCTGGGCGAAGGTGGTCGCCTGTCCCTGCCCCTGCGAGCTCATCCCCGAGGCCACGCGGACATCGCCGGACGGGTCGATCCGGATGGAAGCGGACTCGAAGTTGACGACGCCCGAGACATCGACCCCGCCGGCCAGCCCCCACGCCGTCCGCACCCCGTCGGGCCGCGTCTCGACCGCCTCGCGATAGCCGCTTTCCGCCAGCACCCGGTCCAGCAGCGCGGGGAAGTCGCCGCCGAGAAAGGCGAAATCGGCGCCGCCGAACCCGGTTCCCGTCGCATAAGGCAGGTCGCCCGGGCGCACCAGGTTGCGCCGCCTGAGCCGGGCTGCGTCGATGCCGAGCGCGCTTGCGGCGCGGTCGACCAGGGTCTCGATGGCGAGCGCGGCCTCGGGCTGGCCGGCGCCGCGATAGGTCGCCGCCGGCGTCTTGTTGGTGCCGACCGCCAGCACCTCGACCGAGAAATCGGGGATGCGGTAGGCGCCCGGGACCAGCGCGCCGCACAGCTCACCCGTCGCGATGCCGCTGGTGAACACATAGGCCCCGACATCGAGCGTCACCCGCGCGCGCAGCGCCTCGAAGCGTCCGTCCGCGGCGAGGCCGAGCTCGAGCGCCACGTCGATGCCGCGCGAATGGGCGGTCGCCAGCATGTTCTCGCGCCGGTCCTCGATCCACTTGACCGGGCGGCCGAGCACGCGGCTCGCCTCGGCGAGCACGACCTCTTCGCCGTAGCAGCGGGACTTGGCGCCGAACCCGCCGCCGACGTCCTCGCAGATCACCCGGACGGCGCTTTCCGGCAGGTCGAGCAGGGAGGCGAGGTTCTCCCGGACGTTGTAATGCGCCTGGGTGGAGAGCCGGACGGTCAGACTGCCGCGCGCGCGGTCGAAATCGGCGAGCGCGCCGCGGGTCTCGAGCGGCAGCGGGATCTGCCGCGCGAAGCGGGTCTGGTGGGCGACCCGCCGCGCCGACCGGGAAAGCGCGCCTGCCGCGTCGCCGCGCTGGTATGCGAACCGGGCGGCGACGTTGCCGGTCCACGACCCGTGCAGCGCCGGGGCTCCCGCCCGCAGCGCCGCCCCGGTCCCGCCGACCGCGTCCAGCGGCCGGTAGTCGATGTCGACGAGGGCGGCGAGATCCTCCGCCCGGTAGGGGTCGTCCGCCACCAGGAGGGCGACCGGCTCGCCGACATAGCGCACCCGCCCGCGCGCGAGGACGGGCTGGGTTCCGCCGCGGATCGCCTTGTGCCAGTAGCGCACCACGAAGTCGCGGCCGGCGAAGGGCAGATCGTCCGCCGCGAGCACCAGCCGGGCACCGGCGGCCAGCGCCGCCGAGGGATCGATGCCGGCGATCTCGGCGTGCGGGTGCGGGCTGCGCAGGAACACGCCGTGCAGCATGCGGGGGAGGCGGACATCGTCGACGAAGCGGGCCCGGCCGCGCAGCAGCCGCGCGTCCTCCTTGCGCGGAACCGCGCTGCCGAGGACCGGGGAGGCTGCGCCGTCAGATCCCTCCCGGCCGGTCATCCGCGCTCGCCTCGGAGAAATGGACGTGGACCGCGCGCCAGGCGCCGTCCTCCCTGTGGAACACCATCGTCGAGCGCGAGACGAAATCCCTGTCGTGCAGCGCGCTCGGCCGGTCGTCCCCGCCGACCCAGCGCAGCCGGGTCTTGCGGTGGCACCAGATCACCGCGAGGGAGTCGCCCACCGTGCCGCCGATGTCATAGGGCGTCCAGGCGCCGGTCTCCAGCTTGCCGGCATAGAACTTCCACAGACGGATCCAATGGTCGCGCCCGACATAGGTGTGACCGTTGAGGTTGAAGAAGGTCGCCCGGTCCGAGGCGCTCCAGATACCCTCCAGCGCCCGCCAGTCGAACGCGGCGTTGGCCTCCAGATAGGCGGCGTGCAGCGCCAGCAATGTCTCGCGGTCGGCCTCGCTGCCGCCGTCCAGCCCGGCCTCGGTCATCGCCGCCTCCCTCGCCGCCGTCCGGGCGCGGAGTGTAGGGCGCGCTCCCCCGAAGTTGAAGCCGGATGCGGTTGTCGGCCCGACCCCGCGAACCTATAAGGGCCGGCATGGCGGTCTGGACGAAGCTGCGGGAAATGTTGCGGGGCGAGGCTCTGGCGGACGATCCGGGCAACGCCGAGGCGATGTATCTCCGCGGCATGCTGGCATACGCGGTGGGCGACTACGACGGCGCGCTGGAGCTGTTCGAGGGCGCTGCGGCGGCCGACCCCACGGTCGCCCGGCATCACGCACAATGCGGCGCGATGCGGTTGCACGCCGGGCGGCTGGACGAGGCGTTCGACGCCTACGAGACGGCGATCCGGCTCGAACCCGACGCCGCCGAGCACTGGGTTCGCATGGCCGCGGTCCTGGACCGGCTGGACGAAATCGAGCGGGCGGTCGAAGCCGCTCGGTGCGCGGCCGCGCTGGACCCGGAATCGGCCGAGGCGCACGGGATGCTCGCGTCCCTGCTGCTGGCCTCGGGAGAGCTCGACGAGGCGCTCGAAAGCGCCAGGGCGGGGGTGGCGGCGGATGCGAACGACGCCGCCCTGCACGGCATCGTGAGCGCCATCCACGCGCTCAGCGGGGAGGACGAGCTCGCCGAGGCGAGCGCACGGCGCGCCCTCGACCTCGACCCGGAAGAGCCCTACGCGATGCGGAGCCTCGCCCATGTGCTCAGACGCAGCGGCCGCGACGCCGAGGCGGCGGAATACGAGCGGCGCATCGATGTGCTCCCGGCGACCGGGGAATAGCCTCCTGTGAGCCCTCCGATCCGCCCGCGGCGCAGCGCGCTCTACATGCCGGGCGCCAATGCGCGCGCCCTGGAGAAGGGCCGGAGCCTCGCCGCCGACGTGCTGATCATGGATCTCGAGGACGGCGTGCTGCCCGACGCCAAGGTCGAGGCGCGCGACCGGATCGCCGGCACGCTCGCCGCGGGCGGGTACGGGGCGCGCGAGATCGTGGTGCGGGTCAACGGCATCGGCACGCCGTGGTTCGCGGACGACCTCGCGATGGCCGCGCGCGGCGCCGATGCGGCGATGCTGCCCAAGGTCGAGGACCCGGCGACGGTGGTCGGCGCGGCCGCCGCCCTGGAGGCGGCGGGCGCCCCGCCCGGGATGGGCATCTGGTGCATGCTGGAGACGCCGACGGGCATCCTGGATGCGCGCGCGATCGCCCGCGCCCATCCCCGCATGGCGGCGCTCACGCTGGGCACCGCCGATCTGTCGAAGGCGCTCAACGCCGACCTCCACGCCCCGGACCGGCTGCCGCTGGTGACCAGCATGGGGCTTTGCGTGCTCGCCGCGCGCGAGGCCGGGCTCGCGGTGCTGGACGCGCCCCATTTCGACCTCTCCGACGACGCGGGGTTTGAGCGCGCCTGCCGCCAGGGGCGGTCCTTCGGCTTCGACGGCAAGTCGCTCCTGCACCCCAGGACCATCGCCGTCGCCAACGCCGTGTTCGGCCCGTCCGAGGCCGACATCGACCGGGCGCGGCGCATCGCCGCCGCCTGGCGCGCAGCCGCCGCCGAGGGCAAGGGGGTCACGCTGGTCGACGGCAGGTTGATCGAGGCCCTCCATGTCGAGGAGGCCGAGCGCACGCTGGCGCTCGCGGAACGAATCGCGGCGCTCGAAGAGGCGGGGTGAGGGGGGCCGGGAGAGTTTCTGCTTCAGGCGAGTTTGTGACCCGCATTTCCCCATTTTGTGGGCCACAAAACAGCTTGTGACCCATTGGCGAGTATCAAAATACGTCCCGTCCTTCGGCGATATTCAGGAGTTCCGGAAACACGAGCACGCTTGCCTGCCGGCCGCTTGCCGGTACGAGCACGCGCAGAATTTCGCCCTCGCGCAATGCGACCAGTATCCGCTGCACCGAAGACGTTGGGATGCCCGCACGGTTCCTGAAATGGCTGGCGCTGAAGATCGGTCGCTCGAATATCCAGTCCAGGGCGAGAATGGCGTATTGGGAACGGGTGATTTCCATCACGCGGTTTTTCATCTTTCCGTACAGGTCCAGAATGCCCCTCGCCTTCTTGAGATTGTCTTCCGCCTGCTCCCCGAGGGCTTCGAGGAAGAACCGCGCCCAGCCAGTCCAATCGTCGTCTCGGGAGACGGCAAGCAGCCCGTCATAGTATGCATCGCGCCGGGCCTCGAAGTAGGCGCTGATGTAGAACATGGGGGCACGAATGAGGCCATGCTGCCACATGAACAACGGTACCAACATACGTCCAAGGCGTCCGTTGCCGTCCAGGAAAGGGTGGAGCGCTTCGAATTCGGCATGCAGGACGGCAAGCTGCACCAGCCGGTCCGGGACTTCCTCATGGATGTATCCTTCCCATGTACTCATGGCATCGGGGAGCCCGTCGGCTGCAATCGGAACAAACCTGGCGTCCTCCAAGCTGCACCCGGGCGGCCCAATCCAGTTGGGAACGCGTCGATATTCGCCGGGTGCATAGCCTTCGCCGCGCGCGCCTGCGAGCAACACGGAATGCGCGTCCCGAATGACTCGCTGGGATAGCGGCAACGTCTCCAGGGAGGTTCTCGCCCGCCTCATCGCGGAGCGATAGTTGAGCACCTCATGAATATCGTCGCGCCGTTCACGCGATTCCGGCACGCGCCCTGCCTCGAACTCCAATATTTCTCCGATGGCGACCTGGGTGCCTTCTATCCGCGACGATAGAACCGCTTCCTGGGTGGTCAGCGGTGCCAGAAGCACATCGGCGTTCGGAATCGCCGCGAGCATTCCATCGTAACGCGCAACGGCTGCCGCCGTCGGGCCGAGCAACGGGATCAGCCGGGACCAATCGAGCAGACCATCCGGCGGGAACTTTCCCCGGTGGTATTGAACAACCATGCGCGAACCACTCCCCGCCCAAATCGGGTGTCACGCTCCTGCACACCCTTTCGTCCTCTGGGGCCGACCAAGCCGGAGAATACCCGATGACTGCCGCGAACGGCGAGAGCGAGATCATCGTGATTCCGGTTGCCGACCGTCTTTGATGCAGGATCCGGCGGGGTTTGCCGCTCGACGACCGAAGCGGCCAAAACGGGCGGCAAACAGGGGGTTCGAGGTCAGCGTGCACAGGTCGTGCCGCCCCGCCGCCGCCCAATTTGACTTGCCCCGGGTACCGGTCTAAACCGGGCCGCAGCATCCAGCAGGGTTAGCGTCGATGAGCAACCGGGACCGGCCGCTGTCCCCCCATCTCCAGGTCTACCGGCCGCAGATCACCTCGGTGCTGTCGATCGCCCACCGCGCGACCGGGGTCGTGCTGGCGGCGGGGCTGATCCTGCTGCTGTGGTGGCTCGCCGCGGCGGCGTCCGGGCCCGATGCGTTCGGCGCCGCGCAGGACGCCGCCGGATCGTTTCTCGGCCGGCTGTTCCTGTTCGGCTGGACCTTCGCGCTGTTCTACCATCTGTGCAACGGCATCCGGCATCTGTTCTGGGATATCGGGCGCGGCTTCGAGCTCGGCACCGTGGCGCTGACCGGCTGGCTGGCGGTGGTCGGGGCGGCGGCTCTGACCGGGCTCTCCTGGGTGCTCGCCTACGCCGCCATGGGGGCGCTGTGATGAGCCTGCGCACGCCGCTCGGCCGGGTGCGCGGGCTCGGCTCGGCCAAGGAGGGGACCGCGCATTGGTGGGCCCAGCGGCTGACCGCGATCGCCCTGGTCCCGCTGGTGATCTGGTTCGCGGTCTCGCTGATCATGCTCACCGGCGCCGACCACGAGGCGGTGACCGCGTGGCTCGGCGACCCCGCGGCGGCGGTGTTCATGCTGCTCCTGATCCTCGCCGGGTTCCACCATGCCCAGCTCGGCATGCAGGTGGTGATCGAGGACTATGTGCACGCCGAATGGCTCAAGATCGCCCTGGTGACGGCGGTCAAGTTCGCCGCCGTCGCGCTCGGAATCGGCGCCGCCTTCTCGGTCCTCAAGCTCGCGCTCGGAGGCTGAACCGATGACCGGAGCCTACCAGATCGTCGACCACAGCTACGACGTCGTGGTGATCGGCGCCGGCGGGGCGGGGCTGCGCGCGACCTTCGGCATGGCGGTCAAGGGGCTCAAGACCGCCTGCGTCACCAAGGTCTTCCCGACCCGCAGCCACACCGTCGCCGCCCAGGGCGGGATCTCGGCTGCGCTCGGCAATATGAGCGAGGACGACTGGCGCTGGCATTTCTACGACACCGTCAAGGGCGCCGACTGGCTGGGCGACCAGGACGCGATCGAATACATGTGCCGCGAGGCGATCCCGGCGGTGATCGAGCTCGAGCATTACGGCGTGCCGTTCTCGCGCACCCCGGAAGGCAAGATCTACCAGCGCCCGTTCGGCGGCATGACGACGCGCTACGGCGAGGGGCCGCCGGCCAGGCGCACCGCCGCCGCCGCGGACCGGACGGGGCATGCGATCCTGCACACGCTGTACCAGCAGGCGCTGCGCCACGACGCCGAGTTCTTCATCGAGTATTTCGCGATCGACCTGATCGTCGACGACTCGGGCGCGGTGCGCGGGGTGATGGCGTGGAACCTCGACGACGGCACCATCCACCGCTTCCAGGCGCAGATGACGGTGATCGCGACCGGCGGCTACGGGCGGTCCTATTTCGCCTGCACCGGGGCGCATACCCAGACCGGCGACGGCAACGCGATGGCGCTGCGGGCCGGGCTGCCGCTCGAGGACATGGAGTTCATCCAGTTCCACCCGACCGGGATCTACGGCGCCGGCTGCCTGATCACCGAGGGGGTGCGCGGCGAGGGCGGCTATCTCACCAATGCGGCGGGCGAGCGCTTCATGGAGCGCTACGCCCCCAACGTGAAGGACCTCGCCTCGCGCGACGTGGTCTCGCGCGCGATGACGATGGAGATGCGCGAGGGGCGCGGGGTCGGCGAGCACGGCGACCACATCCACCTGCATATCGAGCATCTCGACGCCAAGGTGATCGCCGAGCGCCTGCCCGGCATCTCCGAGACCGCCAAGATCTTCGCCGGCGTCGACGTGACCCGCGAGCCGGTGCCGGTGCTGCCGACCGTGCATTACAACATGGGCGGCGTGCCGACCAACCATCTGGGCGAGGCGCGCGCGCCCGCCAACGGCGCCGTCGAGGCCACGGTGCCGGGGCTGATGGCGATCGGCGAGGCGGCCTGCGTCTCGGTGCACGGCGCCAACCGGCTGGGCTCGAACTCGCTCCTGGACCTCGTCGTGTTCGGCCGGGCGGCGGCCAATCGCTGCGTCGCCATCCTCGAGCCCGGCGCCTCGCAGCCGCCGCTCCCCGCCGATTCCGCGGACGGCGCGCTGGCCCGCCTCGATTCCCGCCGCCACGCCGCGGGCGGCACGAGATGCGCCGCGCTCCGCCTCGAGATGCAGCAGATCATGCAGAGCCACTGCGCGGTGTTCCGCACCGGCGAGATCCTGGGCGAGGGCAAGGAGAAGCTGCGCCTTGTGTGGCAGGGGCGCGACGACATGTCGGTGTCCGACCGGTCGATGATCTGGAACTCCGACCTGGTCGAGGCGCTCGAATTCGACAACCTGCTCGCCCAGTCGGTGGTCAGCATCGACGCCGCGCTCGACCGCGAGGAGAGCCGCGGCGCGCACGCCCGCGAGGATTTTCCCGAGCGCGACGACGAGACCTGGATGAGGCACACCCTGGTCTGGCTCGACGAGGACGGCCGGTCGCGCATGGAATACCGGCCGGTGCACACCAGCACGATGACCAACCAGGTCCAGGCGGTGCCGCCCAGGGACCGCGTCTACTGATCCGGAGCCGCCATGGCCGAGTTCGCGCTGCCCGCCAATTCGAAGATCCGCAAGGGGAAGGACCACGCGGCGCCCGACGGCGCCGGGCGGCCGAAAAAGTTCAGGATCTATCGCTGGGACCCCGATTCGGACGAGACGCCCCGGATCGACAGCTTCACCGTCGACCTCGACGATTGCGGGCCGATGGTCCTCGACGCGGTGATCAAGATCAAGAACGAGGTCGATTCGACGCTGACCTTCCGCCGCTCCTGCCGCGAGGGGGTGTGCGGCAGCTGCGCGATGAACGTCGACGGCACCAACACGCTGGCCTGCACGCGGTTCATCGACGACATCAGGGGCGACGTGAAGGTCTACCCCCTGCCGCACATGAAGGTGGTCAAGGATCTGGTGCCCGACCTGACGGACGCCTACGCGCAATACGCCGCGATCGAGCCCTGGCTCAAGACCGAGACCCCGGCGCCGCCCGACGCCGAGCGGCTGCAATCGCCGGCCGACCGCGAGAAGCTCGACGGGCTGTGGGAGTGCATCCTGTGCTTCTGCTGCACCACCAGCTGCCCGAGCTACTGGTGGAACGGCGACCGCTATCTCGGCCCGGCGGCGCTGCTCCAGGCCAATCGCTGGATCGCCGATTCGCGCGACGAGCACACCGGCGAGCGGCTCGATGCGCTGGAAGACCCGTTCCGGCTCTATCGCTGCCACACCATCATGAACTGCACCAAGGCCTGCCCCAAGGACCTCAACCCGGCCCGCGCCATCGGCGCGATCAAGCAGCGCATGGTGGCCAGGCGGTAGCCGCCGCCCCGTCCCCGCGCCCTACGCCGAAGCCTCCGCCATCCGCGCGGCCACCCGCTCGGCGAGGCGGCGGCGGTTGACCCGCATGGTCTGGCCGCGCGGGAAATCGGCGAAGCGCTCGACGCGGACCGGGAACTTGTAGCGCGCGAGCCCGCGGGCATCGAGGAACTCGGTCACCTCGTCGAGCGCGATCGAATCCGCGCCGCTCGCGATCACGCAGAGGCAGGGGATTTCGCCCAGCGTCTCGTCGGGGATGGGGACGATCGCGGCTTCGAGGATCCCGGGGTGCTCTGCGAGGATGCTCTCGAGCTCCAGCGGGAAGACGTTCATGCCGCCGCGGTTGATCATCTCCTTGATCCGCCCGACCAGGGTGACGTAGCCGTCCCGGTCGATCGTCGCCACGTCGCCGGTGCGGAACCAGCCCTCGGGGCCGAGCGTCCCCCAGGCCTCGATCGTCGCCTCGGGGTTGCGGAAATAGCCCGAGCTGGTCGCCGGGCCGCGGATCCACAGCTCGCCCGGCTGGCCGGCGGGGAGCGGGTCTCCCGCCGCGTCGACGACGCGGACCTCGCCGCCGTCCATCACCCGGCCGATCGAGGGGCCGCGGCGGATCTCCTCGGGGTCGTCGATCGCCACCTGGCCGAAGGAGCAGGCCTCCATCGCGCCGCCCGCCTTGACCACCGGGCAGCCGAACCGCTCCTCGGCCCGTTCGATCACCGCCGGGGGCAGGTTGGCCGAGCCGGTGCGGATCACCCTGAGCGAGGAGGTGTCGTGCTCGGCGAGTAGGGGCGAATCCGCGAGCCGGGCGAGGATCGCCGGCGCGGTGTGGATCGCGCTCACCCGCTCGTGCGCGATGGCGGGAAGCAGCGCGTCGGGCGCGAACCCGTCGGTCAGCACGAAGCGCGCCCCGGTGACCAGCCAGCCGCCCCAGGCGTGGTAGCCGGGGCCGCCCGACATCGGCACGAAGCCGCCGATCACGTCCCGCCCGGTCACCCCCATCCGCGCGGTCACCCCCTTGGCCCAGAGCAGCTCCTGCTGTTCCAGCCGTTCGACCAGCTTGGGCATCCCGGTGCTGCCCGAGGTCACCACCAGCTTGGTCACCTCGTGCGGGCCGTAGCGCCGGTCCTCGCCGGGGACCCTGGCGGCGCTCTCCGCCGCGTCGTCGAGCGAAACCGGGACGCAGCCCGCCGCGTCGGCGCCCGGATCGACCGCGACCACGGTCATCGCCGTGTGGCGCTCGCGGACCGCGCGGGCCAGCGCGACCATGTCGTTGCCGCGGAAGCGGCCCGGCACCACCATCGCGCCGGGCTCCAGCAGGTCGACCACCGCCTCCAGCTCGGCGCCGCGCCACACCACCGGCACATAGGCGGCGAGCAGCCCGAGACGCTTGAGCGCGAGGCGGATCAGCGATTCCTCCACCGAGTTGGGGAGCTGGAGGACCACCGGCGTGTCGCGTTCCAGCCCGATCCCGGCGAGCGTCCGGGCGAAGCCCTCGACCGCCGCCAGCGCCTCGCGCCAGCTCAGCCGGCGGCGCGAATCCACGATCGAGACGTCGTCCGGCCGCGCCGCCGCATGGGCTTCGAGGAGGTCGAGGGTGGTGGTGTCGGTCCACCAGCCCGCGCGCCGCCAGTCCTCGATCATCTCCGGGGTGAAGCGGGTCGGCTGGGCCATCGGCGGACGGGTTGCGCGGCGTCAGAGCCGGGGGTCGAAGCGGCAGGTGCGCTGGAGCCGGGCCAGCAGCGCGCGCCATTCCTCGTCGGTATAGCGCCGCGGCTGGACGCGGATCGCTTCCACCGGGCAGTCGAACTCGCAGAGGAAGCAGCCCTGGCAGTCCTCGGCGTAGACCGCGCTCGCCTTGCCGTCCCGCATCCTGATGACGTCGGTGGGGCACGAATCCACGCAGGCGCCGCACCCCGTGCAGACCCTCTCGTCGATGCGGAGCGCGACATGCATCGGCGTCAGCTCCTGAAGAAGGGGTGGAGGATTTTCGCGCGCTCCGGCATCCGGTGGTGCTCGTCGTCGGGGATCGGCTCGTCGAACAGATCGAGCGCGCCGTTGCCGCCCATCCGCGCGAACGTGTATTTGAGCCAGTTCTCGTTGTCCATGTAGGGGTAGTCCTCGCGCAGCACGTTGCCGCGGCTCTCGGTGCGCCGGCGCACCACCTCGACCGAGATTTCCATGCATTGCAGGAAGTTGCGCATGCCCAGCACCTTGGCGAGGTCGTGCGGGTCGTGCGCCTTCATGGTGGGCACCAGCCGGCCCCTGATGTCGCGCACCCGGCGCAGGATGTTGTCGAGCCGCTCCTGGTTGAGAATCTCGGTGATGTCGCTGCCGTAGAGGGCCTCGAGCTCGTCGCGGGTGGCGCCGAACCCGTTCTCGCCGGTCCGCTCCAGCGGCTCCAGGGTCTGGCGGGCGAGGCGGTCCAGCTGCGCGTCGACCGGCTCCGCCGGGGTCGTCCCGCTGGCCGCGGCGGCGCCGGTCCCGCCGGCATACCAGCCGCCCACCGCGCACAAATTGAGCGCCTGGGCGAGCCCCATGAAGCCGCCGTCGGACGTGTTGCCGGCGGCGTAGAGGCCGGGCAGCGTCGTCGCCCCGTCGCCCGCCACCCTGATGCCGGCGCCGCCGAGCGTGCCGCTCTGGAAGGGCAGCATGGTGACGAACGGGATGCGGTCCCGGCTCGGGTCGTAGCCCGCGCGCTCATAGGTGTTGAGCACGATGGGCACGACCTGCTTGTAGAGCCTGAGGTTCTCCGGCGTCAGATGGGTCGCGTCCTTGTAGACCGGCCCCCGCCCCTCGCCGTACTCGCGGATCACCGCGCGGGCGAGGCGGAAGCGGCGGATGCGGTCGCCGCCGGCGATCTCGGTACCCTCGCCGTTGGAGAAGCGGACCCCGAGCCCGGCGCCCATCTCGAGCCCCGGGGCGGAGTAGAACTCGGCCGGGATCACCCCCCAGCCGGCCAGGAACTCCATCTTCGAGAGCTGGGCGCCGGCGCGGTAGGCCGCCGCCACGCCGTCGCCGGTGCAGTTGACCGGCATGCCGTGGAAGCCGGCCCCGGCGCGCGGATAGGGGATGTGCACCGGCCCGGTGCAGAGGATGGTCGAGGTGGCGCGGAAGACGTGGATCTCGCCGTCCACCGTGCCGACGCCGAGCGCGCCGACGACGCGCCCGCCGGTCGGGTGCTTGCCGTCCGAGGTGAGCAGCTCGGTGACCATGACGCGATTGACCACCCCGACGCCGCGCCGCAGGGTCTCGTTCCTGAGCGCCATCATGAATTGCGGACCGCCCTCGGCCATCATCGCGTTGACCGGGAAGAGCGGCCCGACGGCCATGTCGACGCGCTGGATCCGCCCCTGGTCCTTGATCCACTTGACGCCCCAGCCATCCATCGCCTGCAGCAGCTCGCCGGTGACCCGGATGCCGTCGCGCAGCGCGGTGACGTTGACCATCGGGTTGGTATGCGCCTTCACCCAGCGGTCGAGATCGTCGCCCTCCATGTAGGCCTGGAACACGCCCGAGGCGAGCGAGCTGGTGCCGCTCCGCCCGTAAAACCCCTTGTCGACCAGCAGTACCCGGACCCCGGCCTCGCTCGCCCGGATCGCCGCGCAGGCCGCGGCCACGCCGCCGCCCACCACCAGAACGTCGGCCTCGTGCAGATGGGTCTCGGGCATGGGGGTTTCTTGCCGCCGGTTGGGGCTTCGGTGGTAGCGGCTGGGTCCGGGGCTGTCAAACGACGGGACGCCGCCAGCCGGGCCGCCTCGCGCCGCGGGGGAAGGCGGGGTCCTTAACGGAAGGGGGGCGCGTACAGGATGCCGCCGTCCCGGTAGAGGGCGCTGAGCCCCCGCGGCAGGCCGAGCGGGCTCCCGGCACCCAGGTATTTCTCGAAGATCTCGGCGTAGTTGCCCTCCGCGGCGATCGCGCGGACGGCCCATCGCGGATCGAGGCCCAGCATCCCGCCCAGAGAGCCTTCGCTGCCCAGCATGCGGTTGATCTCGGGATCGTCGGTCCCGTTCGCCAGCTCCCGCACGTTTGCCCGGGTCACGCCGAGCTCTTCGGCGGCAACCAGCGCGTTGAGCACCCAGCGCGCGATGTCCGCCCACCGGTCGTCGCCGTGGCGCACCAGCGGACCCAGCGGCTCCTTCGAGATGATCTCCGGATACACCACATGCGCGGACGGGTCGTCGATGGTCGATCTGGTGGCCGCCAGACCCGAAACGTCCGTCGTGTAGGCGTCGCAGCGCTCGGCGTGGTAGGCCGCGCGCGCCTCGGCGTTGGTCTCCAGCGGCACCGGCTCGTAGGCGATGCCGTGGATCCGGAAGAAATCCGCCAGGTTGAGCTCGGTGGTGGTGCCGGTCTGGATGCAGATCGACGCGCCGTCGAGCTCGACGGCGCTCGTCACGCCGAGATCTCTCCGGCCGAGAAAGCCCTGGCCGTCATAGTAGAAGATGCCCACGAAGGTGAATCCGAGGTCGACGTCGCGGGAGAACGTCCATGTCGTGTTGCGCGACAGGATGTCGACCTCGCCGGAGGCCAGCGCGGGGAACCGTGTCTTCCCGGTCAGGGTGACGAAGGAGACCTTGTCCGGATCGCCCAGCACCGCCGCCGCCAGCGCCCGGCAATAGGCCGCCTCGAAGCCGGACCATCGGCCCCTGTCGTCGGTGTAGGAGAAGCCGGGCAGGCCCGGGTTGATGCCGCATCTGAGCCGGCCCTCCGCCCGCACGTCGTCGAGGGTCGCCGCGTGGCCGGGAAGCCAGGCGGCGGCCGCCAGCACGGCGGCAAGCGCAAGGGCGCCGGTTGTGGTTCTCGCACGCATGACCGTCTCCCGATTCAGCCGGCCGGCCGGAGGCACGTGCCGCGGCGGCGACACGCCACCCAAAAAATCCGGTCCCGGCGTGACGGGCGATGCAACGCCGGATCGGAAATGTCGCGCCGGTCGATGCTGCCGACGCTGTAATCGCCGTTTTCACGCCCGAAGTCGAGCGCTCCACACCGGTTTTCGATGCGGCCCTGTCGCGCAAGCGGAGCGCCGGATTTTTTCCTTCTCCCGACCTCGTGTTTGGCCAGGGACATGAGGAGGGATCGGACGTGGATCAAGAGCACGCGGGTGGCGGAATGCCTCCCGCCCCGTCCATGACGCGCCCGTGCCGGGCAAGGAGGATCGCCGGGCTACTGCACCAGCGGCGAGTCGGCGGCGGCGATGTCGAAACCGGAGATGCAGGCGTCGCCGGCGAGCAGCTGGACATATTGCCGGAAGGCGCGGCGCCAGGACGCGTCCTTCAGATACTCCGCGACCCTGCCGGCCACCGTCTCGTAGGGCAGGGTCCGCCCGGGGAGCTGCTTGTCGACGCGCACCACATGGATGCCGTAGCGGGTCTTCACCGGCACCGGCGAGAGCTGCCCCTCTTCGAGGTTGAACAGAAAGGTCTCCATCTCGGGCACCGTGTCGCCGCGCGAGACCTGTCCCAGCCGGCCGTCATTGTGCCTGGAGTCGCAAGCCGAATGGGCCCGCGCCAGCGCGCCGAAACGCTCCGGCGCCCGGGTGAGCGTTTCGATCAATGCGCCGGCCTGCGCCTCGGCCTCGGCGCGCCCTGCCGCGTCGTCGGGCGCCGCGGACAGCAGGATATGCGCGGCCTCGACCAGATCGGGGCTGGCGAAGCGCGCCTTGTTGTTGTCGTAGTAGCGGCGGCACTCCGCCTCGGCGGGCTCGGGGATGTCGACCTCGCGCTCGATCACGGCCTGGACCGCGTCCGACTCGTCCTCCCCGTCGATCCCGAGCGCGCGGGCCCGGTCCAGCAGCAGGGCGCGGATCACCAGCCATCGAGCCGCGGCACGGCGCGCGGCGTCGACATCGCCGGCCGGGTGGTACTGCATCTCGCGCAGAATCTCGTCTTCCCCGATGCAGCGGTCGTTGATGCGGATTTCGGTCATGACCGCCTCACGCGGCGCGGCGTCCTTCGCGGGTGCGCACCACCTGGTAGCCGCGCCGTCCGAGATAGCCGACCGGCGCGCTCCAGATATGGACCAGGCGGCTGAACGGGAAGATCAGGAAGATGGTGACGCCGAGGAAGATATGCGCCTTGTAGACCCAGCTCACATCGGCCACGTGCAGCGCGGCGTCGGCCTGGAAGGTGACGATCTTCTGCGCCCAGAGCGAGAGCGTGACCATGACCTCGCCATGCTCGCGATGCGCCCAGGAGAGGGGCAGGGTGGCCAGGCCGAGCACCAGCTGCAGCCACAATATGGCGAGGATCGCGATGTCCATCGGGCTCGACGTCCGGCGGATGCGCGGATCGGACAGCCGGCGGTGCAGCAGCATGGTCAGGCCGACGAAGCAGACCACGCCGAAGATCCCCCCGGCCACGATCGCCAGAACCTGCTTGACGCCGGAGGAGAGGCCGAAGGCGTGGTAGATCTCCTTCGGCGTCAGCAGGCCGACGAAATGGCCGAGGAACAGGAGCAGGATGCCGACATGGAACAGCACGCTGCCCCACACCAGCTGGCGGCGGCGCAGCAGCTGGCTCGACCCGCTGCGCCAGGTGTATTGCTCGCGGTCGAACCGGATCAGGCTGCCGGCCAGGAACACCGTCGCCGCGAAATAGGGGTAGTAGCCGAAGACCAGGATGTGCAACCAGTCGGCCATGGTCATGCTCCCTCCCGTCCATCGGAGCGCGGGCCGGCGGCGAGCCCGGCCATGCGATTGAGGGTGTCGCGCGCGGCCGGGCAGCCGCCGTCCCCGGCGCCCGCGAAGGCCGGCGCCTCCTCCCACTCCTTGTCGAGCTCGGCGGCCTCCGCCTCGGGCGGCTTGTCCTGCTCCAGAAGCCCCGCCACCAGCGCATCGTCGGGCCGCCTGGCGGCGAGATCCTCGAGCGCCCGGAACAGCCCCGCGTAGTCGCTGCCCCGGCGCTCCAGCCGGATGCGGATCGCCGACAGGATATGGACCACGTCGGCCAGCAGATCGGCCGCCTCCCGGGGATCGATCAGCGACAGGAATTCGAGAAACAGCGGCAGGTAGTCGGGCAGCTCGTTGCCGTCGATGCCGTAGCCGCGGCTCTCGTAATGCGCCGCGAGGTTGACCATCGCCTGGCCGCGGTCGCGGGACTCGCCGTGGATGTGCTCGAACAGATGGAGCGACAGGCTGCGCGAACGGTCGAACAGGGCGACATAGGCCTCCTGCGCGGTCAGCAGGTCGCCCACACAGAGCTGAGCCGCCACGCGTTCGATCGCCTGGCGGCCGGCCGGTGACAGGAGCGCGTCTTCCCTCGCCGCGGCGGCGATCTCGCCCGCCGCCCCGGCGAGCTCGGCGGTGGGGTATTGCAGCAGCGCCGCCAGCGCCCGGTAGGTCTTCATCGCACGGCACCCGCCTTGTCGGAGCGCCCGCCGGCGCTCGGCCCGACCCGGACCTCGTGGCTGAACAGATCGACCTTGCCGGTGCCGCCGCTGCACCCGTCGCCGAAGCTGAAGCCGCACTCGCCGCGCAGGTCGAAGGCCTCCTCGGCGTATTCCCGGTGCGTGGTGGGGATCACGAACCGGTCCTCGTAGTTGGCGATCGCCATGGTCTGGTACATGTCCTCGATCTGGGCCTCGCTGAGACCGACCCGCTCCAGCGCGCCCAGCTCCCGGCGCCCGTCGACATGCCTCGCGCGCATATAGGCCCGCATGGCCAGCATCCGCTCGAGCGCCAGCTTGACCGGCGCCTCGTCGCCGGCGGTCAGCATGTTGGCGAGGTATCTGAGCGGTATGCGGAGCTGCGAGACATCGGGGATCAGCCCGTCATGGCCGAGCGCGCCGGCCTCCGCCGCCGACTGGATCGGCGACAGCGGCGGCACGTACCAGACCATCGGCAAAGTGCGGTATTCCGGGTGCAGCGGGAAGGCGACCTTCCAGTCCATCGCCATGCGCCAGACCGGAGACATCCGCGCCGCGTCGATCCAGGCCTGCGGCACCCCGTCGGCCAGCGCCTGGCGGACCACTTCGGGGTCGGCGGGGTCGAGGAAGATGTCGAGCTGGGCCTGGTACAGATCCTGCGGGTCTTCCGCCGCCGCGGCCTGCTCGATCCGGTCGGCGTCGTAGAGCAGCACGCCGAGATAGCGGATGCGCCCGACGCAGGTCTCGGAACAGACGGTCGGCTGCCCGGCCTCGATGCGCGGGTAGCAGAAGATGCATTTCTCCGACTTCCCGGACCGCCAGTTGTAATAGATCTTCTTGTAGGGGCAGGCCGAGACGCACATCCGCCAGCCGCGGCACTTGTCCTGGTCGATCAGGACGATGCCGTCCTCCTCGCGCTTGTAGATCGCCCCCGACGGGCAGGCCGCGACGCAGCTCGGGTTCAGGCAATGCTCGCACAGCCTGGGCAGATACATCATGAAGGTGTTCTCGAACTGGCCGTAGATGTCCTTCTCCAGCGCCTCGAAATTCACGTCCTTGCTGCGCTTGGCGAACTCGCCGCCGAGGATCTCTTCCCAGTTCGGGCCCCACTCGATCTTTTCCATCCGCTCGCCGCTGATCAGCGAGCGCGGGCGCGCGGTCGGCGGGGTCTGCGATTCGGGCGCGCTGTGCAGATGCTCGTAGTCGAAGGTGAAGGGCTCGTAATAGTCGTCGATCTGCGGCATGTCGGGGTTGGCGAAGATCTTGGCGAGAATCCGCAGCTTGCCGCCCATCTTCGGCGCGATGCGGCCGTTCCTCTTGCGCACCCAGCCGCCGTTCCAGACGTCCTGGTTCTCCCACTCCCTGGGATAGCCGATTCCGGGCTTGGTCTCGACGTTGTTGAACCAGGCGTATTCCATGCCCTCGCGGCTGGTCCAGACGTTCTTGCAGGTCACCGAGCAGGTATGGCAGCCGATGCACTTGTCGAGGTTGAGGACCTTGCCGATCTGCGCGCGGATCTTCATTGTGCCGCCTCCATCGAGGATGCCCGGTAGGGGCCTTCCATCCAGTCGACCCTGCGCATCTTGCGCACGATCACGAACTCGTCGCGGTTCGAGCCGACGGTGCCGTAGTAGTTGAAGCCGTAGGATTGCTGGGCGTAGCCGCCGATCATGTGGGTCGGCTTGACCGTGGCCCGGGTCACCGAGTTGTGGATGCCGCCGCGCGAACCGGTCACCTCGCTGCCCGGCACGTTCACGATCTTCTCCTGGGCGTGATACATCAGCGTCATGCCTTCCGGCACGCGCTGGCTGACCACCGCGCGCGCGACCAGCGCGCCGTTGGCGTTGTAGGCCTCGATCCAGTCATTGTCCTCGATGCCGGTCTTGCTTGCGTCGATCTCGCTGATCCAGACGATGGGCCCGCCGCGCGACAGCGTCAGCATCAGCAGGTTGTCGGTATAGGTCGAGTGGATGCCCCATTTCTGGTGCGGGGTGATGAAGTTGAGCACCACCTGCGGGCTGCCGTTGTCCTTGTCGTCGATCAGCGGCTCGATCGTCTTGGTGTCGATCGGCGGCTTGTAGACGCAGAGCTGCTCGCCGAAGGCGCGCATCCACAGATGGTCCTGGTAGAGCTGCTGGCGGCCCGACAGCGTGCGCCACGGGATCAGCTCGTGCACGTTGGTGTAGCCGGCGGTGTAGGTGACGTGCTCCGCCTCGACCCCGGACCAGATGGGGGACGAGATGATCTTGCGCGGCTGCGCCTGGAGGTCGCGGAAGCGGAGCTTGTCCTCCTCGCGCGCCTGGGCGAGATGCTCGTGCGCCCGCCCGGTCGCCTTGCCGAGCGCCGCCCACGCCTTGACCGCGACGTTCCCGTTGGTCTCGGGCGCGAGCGTCAGCACCACCTCGGTCGCGTCGATATCGGTCTCGATCCGCGCCAGGCCCTTGGAGACGCCGTCCTCGCGCACCGCGCCGTTCAGCCGCTTGAGGAACGCGACCTCGTCCTCGGTGTTCCAGGCGATGCCCTTGCCGCCATTGCCGGCGCTCGCCATCAGCGGTCCCAGCGCGGTGAACTTGCTGTAGGTCGCCGGATAGTCGCGCTCGACGACGACCATGTTGGGCATGGTCTTGCCGGGCACGGGATCGCACTCGCCCTTCTTCCAGTCCCTGACCTCGACCGCCTGGGCGAGCTCCGCCGGCGTGTCGTGCAGGGTGGGCACCAGCACCAGGTCGCGCTCGACGCCGAGCTCGCCGTCGGCGACCTCGGAGAATTTCTTCGCGATGCCCTTGAAGATATCCCAGTCGCTGCGGGTCTCCCATACCGGGTCGATGGCGGCCGACAGCGGGTGGATGAAGGGGTGCATGTCGGACGTGTTGAGGTCGTTCTTCTCGTACCAGGTCGCCGTCGGCAGCACGATGTCGGAGTAGAGGCAGGTGGTCGACATGCGGAAATCGAGGGTGACCAGCAGGTCGAGCTTGCCCTCCGGCGCCGCGTCGTGCCACGCGACCTCGACCGGCTTGCGCTCGCCCGCCGCGCCGAGCTCCTTGCCCTGCACGCCATGCTGGGTGCCCAGCAGATGCTTGAGGAAGTACTCGTGGCCCTTGCCGCTCGAGCCCAGCAGATTGGAGCGCCAGACGAACAGATTGCGCGGCCAGTTCGCCGGATCGTCCGGGTCCTCGCATGACATCCGCAGGCTGCCGTCCGCGAGCCCGGCGACCGCCGCCTCGACGGGGTCGCGGGCGCCGGCGTTCCGGGTCACCTCCAGCGGGTTGGCCGCCAGCTGCGGGGCCGAGGGCAGCCAGCCCATGCGCTCGGAACGGACGTTGAAGTCGATCAGGCTCAGCTCGTTCCACTCGCCCTCGGGGGCGAGCGGCGAGACGATCTCGTCCACCGCGAGCTTCTCGTAGCGCCACTGGTCGGTGTGGGCGTACCAGAAGGACGTGCTGTTCATGTGCCGCGGCGGGCGGTTCCAGTCGAGCGCGAAGGCGAGCGGCTGCCAGCCGGTCTGCGGCCTCAGCTTCTCCTGCCCGACATAATGCGACCAGCCGCCGCCGGACTTGCCGACGCAGCCGCACATCACCAGCATGTTGATGATGCCGCGGTAGATCATGTCCATGTGGTACCAGTGGTTGAGCGCGGCGCCGACGATCACCATCGAACGCCCCTCGGTCTTGTGGGCGTTCTCGGCGAACTGCCGGGCGACCGCGATCGCCTTGTCGCGCGCGACCCCGGTGATGCGCTCCTGCCAGGCCGGCGTGTAGGGCACGTCGTCGTCGAAATCCGCGGCCACGTTGGCACCGCCGAGCCCGCGATCGAGGCCGTAATTGGCGACGAACAGGTCGTAGACCGTGGCGACCAGGGCCTCGCCGCCGGCGGTGGCGATGGTCTTCACCGGCACGTTGCGCCACAGCACCGGGTCATGGTCGGTGCCGGCGAAGTGGTCGTGGCTGGTATTGCCGAAATAGGGGAAGCCGACCGGGGCGACATCGTCCCTGATGTCGATCAGGCTGAGCCTGAGCCGGGTGGCCGCGCCGTCGGAACCGTCCTTCTCCTCGATGTTCCACTTGCCCTGCTCGCCCCAGCGGAAGCCGATCGAGCCGACCGGGCAGACCAGGGCGTCGCCCCTCGCCTCGTCGATGGCGACGGTCTTCCATTCGGGGTTGTTGGCCTGGCCCAGCCCGCCCGCCAGGTCGTCCGCGCGCAGCATGCGGTCGGGCACCCATCCGCCATCGGTCTCGCGCAGGGTCACCAGCAGCGGCATGTCGGTGTAGCGCCGGCAGTAGTCCTCGAAATAGGCGCTCCTGCCCGCGAGATGCCATTCCTTCAGGATCACATGGCCCATCGCCAGCGCCAGCGCGGCGTCGGTGCCCTGCTTGGGGCTGAGCCAGATATCGGCGAATTTCGACGCCTCGCTGTAATCCGGCGTCACCGTGACCGTGGTCGCGCCCTTGTAGCGCACCTCGGTCATGAAATGGGCGTCGGGGGTCCGCGTCTGCGGCACGTTCGAGCCCCACATCATCAGGAAGGTCGAATTGTACCAGTCGGCGCTTTCGGGCACGTCGGTCTGCTCGCCCCAGGTCTGCGGGCTCGACGGCGGCAGGTCGCAATACCAGTCGTAGAAGCTCATGCAGACGCCGCCGATCAGCGACAGGTAGCGCGAGCCGGCGGCGTAGGAGACCATCGACATGGCGGGGATCGGCGAGAACCCGATGACCCGGTCCGGCCCGTGCGTCCTGATGGTGTAGACATTGGCCGCCGCGACGATCTCGTTGACCTCGTCCCAGTCGGAGCGGACGAAGCCGCCGAGCCCGCGCACGCGCTGGTAGTCGCGGCGGGTCGCGGCGTCCTCGACGATCGAGGCCCAGGCGGCGACCGGCGCCATGGTCTTGCGCGCCTCCCGCCAGTGGCGCACCAGCCGGCTGCGCACCAGCGGGTATTTCAGCCGGTTGGCGCTGTAGATGTACCAGGAATAGCTCGCCCCCCGCGAACAGCCGCGCGGCTCGTGGTTGGGCAGGTCGGGCCGGGTGCGGGGGTAGTCGGTCTGCTGCGTCTCCCAGGTGATGATCCCGCCCTTGACGTAGATCTTCCAGCTGCACGAGCCGGTGCAGTTCACCCCGTGGGTCGAGCGCACCACCTTGTCGTGCTGCCAGCGCGCCCGGTAGGACTCCTCCCAGTCGCGGTCCTCGTTGGTGACGATGCCATGCCCGTCGGCGAAGGTGTCGACGGTCCTGCGGAAGAAGGTCAGCCGATCGAGGAAGTGGCTCATCGATCCGGTCTCCTCACGGGTTCTTCACATAGGCGTTCTTGCGCAGATAGAACCACCAGTTGATGACGATGCAGATGGTATAGAAAGCGGCGAATCCGTATAGCGCGTATTCCGGGGTGGTGGCCTTTATCTGCTCGCCGAACACCTTGGGGATGATGAAGGCGCCATAGGCGGCGACCGCCGAGGTCCAGCCCAGGACCGGGCCGGCCTGCTCCCTGTCGAACACGACGGCGATGGTGCGGAAGGTGGAGCCGTTGCCGATCCCGGACGCCGCGAACAGCACCAGGAACAGGATCAGGAATGGCGGGAAATAGTCTTCCGGCGTCGCCGAGGCGTAGGCCAGCGACAGGAAATAGGCCACGCCGAGCGCGCAGGCGACCATGATCACGGAGACGATCTGGGTGACCAGCGCGCCGCCGAAGCGGTCGGAGATCATGCCGCCGACGGGGCGGATCAGCGCGCCGATGAAGGGGCCGGTCCAGGCATACATCAGGGCGCTCGGCCCGTTCGGGTTCACCGTCGCGTGGGTCATCGCCCCGTCGATCTCGATGTGCTGGAAGCCGAACACGACCTTGATCGCCAGCCCGAAGGCGGCGGCGTAGCCGATGAAGGAGCCGAAGGTCATGGTGTAGATGACCGTCATCGCCCAGGTGTGCTTGTTCCTGAAGATCGCGTATTGCCGGTCGAGGCTCTGGCGGATGGTGCCGGGGATCGCCCGCAGGGCGAAGACCGTCGCGGCGATGACCAAAGGGAGCACGAGCCACTTGCTGAGCTCCAGCCCGGAGCCGCCGGCATTCTCCGGCAGCAGCAGCCACAGCCCGATCGCCGCGGTGACCAGCCCGATCCCCAGCATGCCGAGGATCTTGGCGAACGCCCCGCCGGTCGAGGCGAGCCCCGGCGAGACATGCGGCGCGGTGATGTTGTTCATGCCGAACCAGGCGGCGACCGCCAGCGGAACCAGGATGGCGACCCAGACATAGCCGGCGTTGTGGATATAGGTCTCGGTCCCGGCCGGGATCTTGCCGACCAGCGTGCCCGACGCGTTGGCGAGCACCAGCGCCGAGCCGCCGAACACGCCGGCCGTCATCACCAGCGGCACCAGGATCTGCATCGTGGTGACGCCGAAATTGCCCAGCCCGGCGTTCATCCCGAGCGAGAGCCCCTGCACCTTCTTCGGGTAGAAGAAGGAGATGTTCGACATCGAGGAGGCGAAATTGCCGCCGCCGAAGCCGGACAGCAGGGCCATCGCCTGGAACTGCCAGAGCGGCGTCGCCGGGTCCTGCAGCAGCCATCCGGTGCCCGCCGCCGGGACGATCAGCAGCGTCGTGGTCAGGAAGATCGTGTTGCGCCCGCCGGCCATGCGGATGAAGAAGGAGGAGGGGATGCGGAGCGTCGCACCGCTCAACCCGGCGATCGCGGCCAGGGTGAACAGCTCCGCCTGGGAGAACGGAAATTTCAGGTTGATCATCTGGACCGTGATGATCCCCCAGTACAGCCACACCGCGAATCCGCACAGCAGGCAGGGGATCGAGAGCCACAGATTGCGGGTCGCGATCCGCCTGCCCGCGGCCTGCCAGAACGCCTCGTCTTCCGGGTTCCAGCTCGTCAGGTTCCTCGCCATCCCTCTCGCCTCCCGCGTCTAGCGCGCCGATTCCGGCGGCGCCTGCGGCACGTCCGGCACGTCGCTGAGATAGCGTTCCCCGGCCAGCGCCGGGTGACGGCGGCGCTCCATCAGGCGGATCGCCACATGCATCCAGACCGTGCTCACCAGCACGATCGCAAACAGCAGCATGAACGAGCTGGTCCAGACCCCGAACCAGTCGTTCAGGACGCCGAACGAGATCGGCAGGACGAACCCGCCGAGCCCGCCGATCATGCCCACCAGCCCGCCGACCGAGCCGACATGATGGGGGTAGTAGACCGGGATGTGCTTGTAGACGGCGGCCTTGCCGAGCGACATCACGAAGCCGAGCAGCACGCTGAGAAAGACGAAGACCGGCAGGGTGACGCCGAAGGTGAACTCCACGGGGGCGTCGATGCCCTGCACGATGTACCGGGTGCGCGGATAGCTCATCACGAACAGGCAGGCCAGCGACACGATGAAGGTCAGGTACATGACCGACCGCGCGCCCCATCTGTCCGACATCCAGCCGCCGAGCGCGCGAAAGATCGATCCCGGCATCGAATAGGCCGCCGCCAGCATGCCGGCGGTGGCGAGCGACAGGTCGTAGGCGCCGACATAGAAGCGCGGCAGGTAGGAAGCGAGCGCGACGAAGCCGCCGAACACGAAGAAATAATAGGTGGCGAAGCGCCAGACCTGCAGGTTCCTGAGCGGCGCGAGCTGTTCCCGGGCGGAGACCGGCTTGCGGCCCTCCCGCTTGCGCGCCACCTCCCCGGGGTCCGGCCTGGCCAGCAGGTAGAACCCGATTGCGGTGAGCGCCAGCGCGACCGCGTAGATCTGCGCGGTCTGCTCCCAGCCGAAGGCGATCACCAGGAAGGGCGCGGCGAAATTGGTGACCGCGGCGCCCACATTGCCGACCCCGAAGATGCCGAGCGCGGTGCCCTGGCGTTCCTTTTCGAACCATTGCGAGGTGTAGGCGACGCCGACGATGAACGACCCGCCGGCCAGCCCGACGCCGAGCGCGGCGAGGAGGAACACCTCGTAGGTCCGGACCTCGGAGAGCAGCCAGCACGCCACGGCGGAGGCCAGCATCTGGATGGTGAAGACCAGGCGTCCGCCATACTGCTCGGTCCAGACGCCGAGAAAGATGCGGCTGACCGACCCGGTCAGGACCGGCGTGGCCACCAGGATGCCGAACTCGGTCTCCGACAGCCCCAGATCCTGTTTGATCTTGACCCCGATGATGGAAAAGATCGTCCAGACCGCGAAACACACGGTAAACGAGAAGGTGCTGAAACCCAGCGCCCGGTACCGGTCCCCCCTGGAAACACCCGCCAGGTCGTGCATCCCGTGACACCCCCTCGTATCCGCGCGGCGATCGCTCCGCTTCCGGGCGCGGATTATCGGGCATCGCGGCCGGGAAGAACCTGACCTGGATCAATCCCGCCGCTGTCGGGTCTGGATGGGCCGGACCGGGACACGGATCGCGCTACGCCCGCATTCGCCTGCCTTGGCCCTCCTCTTGTCGCCCCGGACTCGATCCGGGGCGGAGCCGTGCGCAGCACGGCGGCCCCCAT
>MPNO01000077.1 GCA_002239065.1 Defluviicoccus sp. bin129
CGACGCGGATCTCGACGGCGCCGCTCTCGTCGGCGGCGATGCCGGCGTGCTCGGGCGGCCCGGCCGCGCTCGATTCGACGAAGCAGGCGATGCCGAGCCCGTGGCGCCTTCCGTCCCCGCCGATCTCGCCCTGGCGCGCCCGCCAGGCATCGTACCCCGCCTCCTCCAGCAGCAGCCGCAAAGCCGCCGGGTAGTCGCCCGCGCCGTACGCGGTGCCGCTGTCGCCCGGCACCAGCTCGCCGGTGGCGAAGGGGAGCTCGTCGGGGCGGAGCAGGTTGGCGAGCCGCAACTCCGCCGGGTCGCGCCCGAGATCCGCCGCCATCAGGTCGATCAGCCGTTCGCGGAAGAAATTGGCCTCGACCCGCCCGGGGCCGCGCAGGGTCCCGGTCGGCGTGCGGTTGGTGGCGACGATCTCGACCTCGCAGGAAAAGCCGGGGATGCGGTAGGGGCCGGGCAGGAACTGCGCCACGCGCACCGGCACGGTGCCGCCATTGGTGCGGGCATAGGCGCCGAGATCGGCCACCACCCGGCCGCGCAGGCCGATTATGCTGCCGTCGCGCCCGGCGGCGATCTCCAGCGTGCAGGCGATGTCGCGCGAGTGGTTGGCGGCCATCAAATGTTCCCGGCGGTCCTCGATCCACTTGACCGGGCGGCCCGCCCGGCGGCTCGCGATCGCCACCAGGTAGTCCTCGGGGTAGAGCTCGCCGCGCACCCCGAACCCGCCGCCGACATCGAGCTGGATCAGCTCGACCGCCGCCTCTTCGAGGCCGAAGGCGCGCGCCAGCACCCGCCGGTTGAAATGGGTGACCTTGGCGGCGCCCCACAGCCGCAGCGACCTGCCGTCGGAGAAATCGGCGACCAGCCCGCGGGTCTCCAGCGGCAGCGCGGTCTGGCGGTGGGTGCGGAAGCGCTCTTGCCTGCGATAGGGCGCGGCGGCGAAGGCCGCGTCCGCGTCGCCGCGCCCGACGCTGTAGCGGATGACGAGGTTCGCGCCCGCCTCGTCGTGCACCAGGGTCTCGCATTGCGCCGCGGTCGCGGGATCGGCCACCGCCGGCAGGGGCGCGTAGTCGATCTCGACCGCTTCCAGCGCGTCCTCGGCGGCGTAGCGGTCGGCGGCGACGACCGCCGCGACCGGCTCGCCGGCGAAGCGCGCCTTGTCGCCGGCGAGCGGGCGCTGCAGGAAACGCTCGAACCCGGCGAGCCCGGCGATGCGGACTGGGATCGCCGGCAGCGGCGCCGCGAGATCGGCGGCCGAGAACGCGTCCGCCACCCCGGGCCGGGCGCGCGCGCCGGCGAGGTCGACCGAGCGGATCCGGGCATGGGCGAAGGGGCTCCGCAGGACCGCCATGTGGAGGGCGCCGGGCGGGGCGAAGTCGTCGACGAAACACCCCGCGCCGCGCAGCAGCCGCCTGTCCTCGCGCCGGCTCAGCGCGCGCCCGATCGCTCCGTCAGCCATCTCGTCCGCCGGTTTTGCATCTCCGCCGCGCCACGCTAGGGTAGTGCCAATCGGCGCGCAAACGCGCACGCGCGGGGAAGGCAAGGAGGAGACCGAGATGGACCTGCAACTGGACGGCAAGATCGCGGCGGTCACCGGGGGGAGCATCGGCATCGGCCGGGCGATCGCCGAGAGCCTGGCGAGCGAGGGCTGCAAGGTGGCGATCTGCGAGCGCGACAACCCCGCGGCCGCGACCCGCCAGCGCACCGGCCAGGAGACCCTGGCGATCGCCGCCGACCTGACCAGGCCCGAGGACGCCCAGGCCTTCATCGACGGCACGGTGGCGCATTTCGGCCGGCTCGACATCCTAGTCAACAACGCCGGCGCCGCGCCGGGCGGGGTCCTCGAAGGGCTCTCCGAGGAGGACTGGGAGGCCTCGCTGCAGCTCAAGTTCATGGGCTATGTGCGCTGCACCCGCTACGCGGTGCCGCATATGCGCAGGCAGGGCGTCGGGCGCATCGTCAACCTGATCGGCAATGACGGCATCAAGCACTCCTACTGGGAGGTCGCCCCGGGCGCGGCCAACGCGGCGGGGCAGAACTTCACCATCTCGATCGCCGCCCAGTACGGGCGCGAGAACATCACGGTCTGCGCGGTCAACCCGGGCCCGGTGCGCACCGAGCGCTGGGACGGGCTGGTCCGGGCGATGTCGCGCGACATGGAGATTTCCTACGACGAGGCCGACCAGCTCGCGCCGCGCGCCATCCCGCTCGGCCGCATCGCCGAGTGCGACGAGGTCGCCAACCTGGTCACCTATCTCGCCTCGCCGCTCGCCCATTTCGTCAACGGCACGATGATCGAGATCGACGGCGGCCAGCAGAAGCCGCTGATGGACGCGTTGCGCGACCGGTGAGCCGCCTGCCCGGCGCCGCCGAAGCCGCGCGCGCGATCGCGGCCGGCCGCACCACCTCGCAAGAGGTGGTCGCGGCCTGCCTCGCGCGCATCGCCGAGCGCGAGGAGACGGTCCGCGCCTGGGCCTTCCTCGACCCCGAGCTGGCGCTCGCCCAGGCGCGCGCCTGCGACGCCGCCGCCGAACCGGCGGGGCCGCTGCACGGCGTGCCGGTCGGCATCAAGGACATCTTCGATACCGCCGACATGCCGACCGCGATGGGCTCGCCGATCTATCGCGGCCACCGCCCGGCGGCGGACGCCGCGGCGGTGGCGATACTGCGCCAGGCCGGCGCGGTGATCCTCGGCAAGACCGCCACCGCCGAGTTCGCCGGCACCCATCCCGGGCCCACCACCAACCCGCACGATGCGCCGCGCGCCCCCGGGGGGTCGGTGCTGCGCCGGTCCTCCTATTGCGGTATTTTCGGCTTCAAGCCGAGCTTCGGCACCACCGCCCGCGCCGGCATCAAGTTCGCCGCCGAGAGCCTCGATACCGTCGGGCTGCACGCCCGCGAGCTCGACGACATCGCGCTGCTCGCGGGCGTGCGGTGGGGGCGCGAGCCGCGCCGCCCGGGATCGGACTCTGCCGCACCCCGCTCTGGCACTTCGCCGAGCCCGAGACGGCGGCGGCGATCGAGGAAGCGGCCGAGGCGGCCAGGGCGGCGGGCGCGGCGGTCGACGAGGTCCGGCTCCCCGCCGCCTTCGAGGCGCTCGCCGATGCGCGCCGGGCGATCAACGACTACGAGCGCGCCCGCGCCATGGCCCATGAATGGCGCACCGACCGCGACCGGCTGAGCCCGGCGCTGCGCAAGATCGTCGCGTCCGGGCTCGCGGTGCCGCACGCGGAGTACCGCGCGGCGCGGGCGCGGACACGGGACTGCCGGCATATGCTCGACTGGCTGTTCGACGACTGGGACGCGCTGCTCGCCCCCGCGGTCAACGGCGAGGCGCCGCCCGGGCTCGACTACGCCGGCGATCCGGCCTTCCAGTCGCTGTGGACGATGCTGCACGTGCCGGCGATTACGCTGCCCACCCATCGCGGCCCCAACGGCATGCCGGTCGGCATCCAGCTGGTCTCCCGCCGCGGCGCCGACGACGCCCTGCTCTCGGTCGCGGCGTGGCTGTGGCAGGCCTGCGGCACCGGCGAGACCTGACAGTTGTAATGTGTCATATTACAGTCCAATGTGATATTGCGCTTCAGGAGCCGGGCGTTAAGGCGGCTCTTCGAACGCGGGGAAGAAGCCCGTATTCGTGCCGATCACCGGGACACCGTGCGTGACATACTGGCGCGGTTGAGCGCCTCGGCGGCACCCGGTGACATGGACCTGCCGGGTTTGCGGCTGCATCCGCTCAAGGGCGATTACGCGGGGTTCTGGTCGGTCACGGTGCGGTCCAGTTGGCGCATCGTCTTTCGTTTCGAGGATGGCCATGCCGTCGATGTGGACTATCTGGACTACCACTAGGAAGAAGCCATGCTGATGCACGATCCGCCCCACCCCGGCGCGGTGATCCGGCGGCAGTGCCTGGAACCGCTGGGGCTGACGGTGACCGCGGCGGCGAAGGGGCTCGGCGTTTCGCGCAACACGCTTTCGATGCTGCTCAACGGCCGGCTCGGGATTTCCCCGGAGATGGCGATCCGCCTGTCGCAGGGTTTTGGCGGCAGCCCGGAGAGCTGGCTCCGCCAGCAGATGCAGTACGACCTCTGGCACGCCCTGCAGCGCAAGGAACAGATCAGGGTGCGGAAATTCGTGGCGGCGTAGCGGGCGGGGGTAGGGCGCGCTCAGCCGGCGCCCCGCCCGGCGATCCAGTCGCGCAGCGCCTCGTCGATCCGCGTCTGCCAGCCGCGCCCGCCGGCCTTGAAGTGGTCGATCACGTCCCGCGAGAGGCGGATGGTGGTCGATACCTTGGGCCGGTCGGACGGCGGCCGGCCGCGGCGCACGGGCGCCCCGGCGAACTTCTCCGGCCAGCCGCCGCGGGAGAGGTCGGGGGCGTCATCGCGGCCCGAATCGCGGACCGTAGAGCCTTCGTTCCCGTTCATTGGCCGCAGCCATGCCGGTTACGCATTATTTAATGTTACTACAAAAAAATAGGCGGGTCAACGCCCCCGCTACCCTTCTCCGCCCTGCTCCTCCGCCGCCGCGTCGAAATCCTCGTAGCGCATGTCGGTGCGCTCCTCGATCAGGCGCAGCATGCCGTCGGCGTCCCTGGCGTCGACCAGGACGCGCGAGGCGCGCTTGAACGCCTCGCCGAACACGCCGCGGCTGTTGAGCGGGCAGACCATCAGGCAGATCTTGCAGCCATAGAGCTTGTGGAACCACGGCTCGCAGGCCGGGGTGTCGACATGCCAGCGCTCGATCCCGTTGACCGTCTGCTTGTCCGGCTTGATCGCATCGCCCGGGCAGAAGCGGGTGCACACCCCGCACTTGGCGCAGACCTCGTCGATGCCGAAATCCCCGGGCCCGTCGGCTGCGAGCGGCATGTCGGTGGTCACCGCGCCGAGCCGGAAGGACGAGCCCAGCTCGGGCGAGATCAGCGAGCCGTGCTTGCCGAGCTCGCCGAGCCCGGCGCGCCAGGCCAGCGCGGGAAGCGGGATGTCGCCCTCGTTGGGCTGCATCCGGGCCGAGTAGCCGAAGGCGGCGATCTGGTGGGCGAGCCTGACCCCGATGTCGTCGAGCGCGTGGTAGACCCGGTGCACCTCCTCCTGCGAGCGCGGGCCGATATCGGCCATGTTGTCGTAGGACATGGCGATGCCGAAGACGACCACCGCCGAGTGCTCGACCTCGCCCGCCTGGGTGAAGGCGAAGCGCTGGTCGTAATCGGCGACGCCGACCGCATCCGCCCCCATATCGCGCGCCATCGCGCAGATCTCGCGCGCGGCCTCGGCGGGATCGCCGATCTCGCTTCTCTCCGGGTTGACCGGCGGCTCGCGGGCGGGCAGCAGGATCCTGTCGCGGATATAGAGGCTGCGCTTGGCAGACGGCGGGAAGCGGGCGCGGAACCGCGCCGCCCGGTCCTTGTCGGTGCCGCCGACGCGCCCCCTGGTCGGCCGTTCGGCGCTCTCGATGTCGATCGTGCCCATGGCTCAGAGAACCGGGTGGGGGTCGCGCACCGTCACCCGGCGCATCATGCGCCGCTTGTCGGGCGAGAACCAGGTGCGCGCATGGGCCGAGCAGCGGTTGTCCCACATGATCAGCTCGCCCACCGTCCAGACGTGCTCGTAGACGAATTGCGGCTGCTCGATATGGTCGAACAGGAAGTCGAGGATCGCGTCGCTCTCGTCGCGCTCGATGCCCTCGATCCAGAGCGTCATCAGCCGGTTCACGTAGATCGCCTTGCGCCCGGTCTCGGGATGGGTGCGGACCACCGGGTGGACCCATTGCGGCGCGTCGGGGTTGATGGTCGACGGCCGCAGCGTCGGATCGCGCTTGTAGTCGTAGCAGTGGAGCGCCCTCAGCCCGTCGAGCCGCGCCTTCCACCCATCGTCGAGCGCCTCGTAGGCGAGCCGGCAATTGGCGAACAGCGTGTTGCCGCCCTCGTCGGGGATCTCCATGGCATAGAGCGTCGAGCCCAGCGCCGGGTTCTCGTAGTAGCACTGGTCGTAGTGGAACATCATCTCGCCGTCTTCCAGCGCGGTCGGGCGGCCGGTGTCGGTGGCGTTGGTGATCATCAGCACCGCCGGATGGTCGCGGCCCAGCGCCTGGCCGGACCGCACCCTCTCGAGCTCGCCGAAATAGCGGCAGAACCGCTCCTGGTCGTCCTCGTCGAGCGTCTGTCCGGGGACCACGATGATGGCGTGCTCGTAGAGCGCGCTCTCGATCGCGCCGAAGGTCCCGGAATCGAGGTCGCGGCTCAGATCGACGCCCTCGATCCGCGCCCCGATCGCCTCGGAGAGCGGGGTTACGGTGATCGCCATGGCCTCTCCCGCAGATCTGCTCGCGCGAACGCCGGATTAGACGACATTTCCCGGCCGCGCGCTAGGGAAGCTGGGCCACCACGTCGATCTCCAGCAGCATGTCCTCATGCGCCAGCGTCGGCACCCCGAGCAGGGTGCGGGGCGGCATGCGCTCGCGCCCGAACAGCTCCCAGGTGATCTCGTTGAGCACGTCCTGGTCGCGCATCACATGGGTGAGGTACTGGGTCATCTTCACGACATGGGTGAGGTCGGCGCCGGCGGCGGCGAGGATGCGCTCGATGTTCTCGAACGTGCGCTCGCACTGGACCCGGAACCCGCCCTCGTACCACGCCGCCTCCTCGACCGGGTCGTGCGGGTGCCTGTGGTAGATCGGCACCGGCCCCATGCCGGCGAGCCACAGCGTCCGCCCGCCCTCCACCGCGAAGGCCGGCACGAAGGGCATGTTGTGCTCCGGCAGCGGCGTGCCGGGATGGACCGGGGTGATTTTCATGGTGTGGCCTCCAAGGAACAGGGTGCGCACCGTATCCCCGGAATCCTAGCCCGCCTAACCCGCCGGGGTCACGGCCCGCGCCGCCGCAGCACGGGCGAGAGTGGCGATACCATCCAAAATCGCATATCGTGAGACGTGCTCGCCTTTGGAGAGCATCGGCGGATTTGCGCTCCGCCGGAAAATCGCGGACGGGGGACCGTATTCGCCATGAGAGCGCGCAGGACTGACCTGGCATTGCCGCTCGTGCTGGTTGCCTGGTTCTCGGGCGTGTCGGCCCCCTGGGCGTGCGAGGAGCTGTTCGCTCAACGGGTGAAGGAGAGGGTTCCGCCGGGGCTCTGGGGATCGACATACCTGACCGCCATCGGCGATTTCGACGGTGACGGGCGCGTGGACCGGGCGTTCTTCCTGCCGGCGGCCGGAACCGTTCCGCTGATCGTCTGCCACGGCGACGGAAAGAGGGTGACCACGCTACTCGAGCTGGGCTCGATCGAGACGCTCGCCGAGCAGGGGATCGCGAGCGTCCGGCGCGGCGCCCATCCCTCGCTCTGCGGCAAGGGCTACGGCCCCGATTGCGGTCCGGGGGAGCCCGCGACGATCACGCTCGACCACGAAGCCATCCAATTCCTGTACCTGGAAAGATCCTCCTATCTCCTCTACTGGCAGGACGGCGAATGGAACAAGATCTGGTGGTCGGACTGACGGCGGCCTACGCCTGACCGCGCGTAGCGAAGGGGACTCCCGGGCGGCCGGGACGGTGCCGAGGCCTCGCCGCGTGACCGGCCAGCCGCTTGCCCGATGCGCCGGGTTGCGGCACAGTCGGGCCATGCAGTCGAACAACCGCATCCTGGAGGACGCCGCGCGGCTCGCCGAGGGGGCGATGGGGACCGCCGTCGCCATGAAGCGCGAGGTCGAGGCGATGGTGCGCGGCCAGCTCGAACGCGTCCTCGCCGGCATGGACCTGGTCAGGCGCGACGAGTTCGAGGCGGCGCGCGAGATGGCCGCCAACGCCCGCGCCGAGCAGGAAGTCCTGGCCGAGCGGGTCGCGGCGCTGGAAGCCGCGCTGGCCGCCAGCACCGCCCCCGCCCCGAAGCCGAAGCGCCGGAAGCCGGCGGCGGGCTGAAACCGCCCGCTTCGCCGCGCAACCCGGGCGCCGGGCCGGGGATTGTCCTTGTGCGCCGAAAACCGATCTGTCATCCTATATCTTGTAGGTAAAGTTGAGCCGGACCCCATATGTTCGGCTCTATTGTCCCTTGCGGCGCCGGGAAGCGAGGATGGAGTTCGAGCCGTCCGACGACATCGAGGTCAACCCGCTCGACCTGATGGAAGAGGTGGCGAGCGGCTATGACTGCCGTATCGACCGCTCCGGCCCGCAGGATCTCGCGCTCGGCATCGAAGGCCACTGGTGCAGCTACCGGGTGTTCCTGACCTGGCATCCGGAGGTGCGCGCGCTGCTCTATGCCTGCGCCTTCGAGCTCCGCGTGCCGCCCGAGCGCAACGCCGATGTCGCGCAATTGCTGGCCATCGTCAACGAACGCCTGATCATCGGGCATTTCGACCTGTGGCTCGACGACGGGCTGGTGGTCTACCGGCACGCGCTGATGCTGCGCGGCATTTCCCAGGCGAGCGTCGAGCAGCTCGAAGACCTGATCGACATCTCCCACAACGAATGCGAGCGCTTCTACCCGGCCTTCCACCTGGTGGTCTGGGGCGGGAAAAACCCCGCCGGGGCGGTCGAGGCTGCTATGCTGGAGACCTGTGGAGAGGCCTGATCGGGGGGACGGGCGATGGGCGATCGTCTGCTTCTGGTGGGTTGCGGCAAGATGGGCGGCGCGATGCTCTCGGGCTGGCTCGAGCGCGGCGCCGAGGCCGGCGACATCACCGTGATCGAACCGCATCCGGACGCGGCGGAAGCCGCGCGCAGGGCCCATGGCGTCCGCGTGCTGGAAGCGCCCGAGCGGGTTGCGGACGATCCTCCCGCCGTCGTCGTCTTCGCCGTCAAGCCGCAGACCCTGCCCGACATGGCGTCGGCTTACGCGCCGGTCGCGGCCGCCGGCGCGGTGACGCTCTCGATCGCCGCAGGCCGGCCGATCGGGTTCTTCGAGGCCGCGGTCGGCGGCGACGCCGCGATCGTCCGCTCGATGCCGAACACGCCGGCGGCGGTCGGGCGCGGGATCACCGCGGCCTGCGCCAACGCGCGGGTCGGCGCGGACCAGCGCGCGCTGTGCCAGCGCCTGCTGTCGGCCATCGGCGAGGTCGTCTGGGTCGAGGACGAAGGGCTGATCGACGCGGTCACCGCGGTCTCGGGCAGCGGGCCCGCCTATGTCTTCCTGCTGATCGAGTGCATGACCGAGGCGGGGATTGCCGAAGGCCTGCCGCCGGACATCGCCGCCAGGCTCGCCCGCGCGACGGTGGCGGGCTCGGGCGAGCTGGCGCGGCTGTCGGACGAGGACGCCGCCCAGCTCCGCATCAACGTCACCAGCCCGGGCGGCACCACCGAGGCCGCGCTCGGCGTGCTGATGGCGGATGACGGCATGGCCGCCCTGATGAAGCGCGCCATCGCCGCCGCCGCGAGGCGTTCGCGCGAGCTCGCCTGAGGCAGGCGGCGGGGGCAAGGCACGTCCTTCGATCCGCGGCATCGCCGCGCCCGGCGACTGGCTGAAGGAGGGCTTGTGACGTGGCGACCCTGACGATCCGGCTTCCCGACGCCCAGCGCGACCGTCTGGCGGCGATGGCCGCGCGGCGCGGCATCAGCCTGAACAAGCTGATGCAGGAATTGTCGGTGCGGGCACTGGCCGAGCACGACACCGAGATGCGCTTCCGTGCCCGGGCGGCGCGGGGAGATGCCGCGCGCGGGCTGGGCCTGCTCGCCGAGCTCGACCGCCGCCATGCGGGGGACACATGATCCCGCGTCGACCATCGTGGGAAATCCGGACTAACCGGGCGGGTCGAACGGGGCCACGGTGTGGCCGTGCCAGGTCGGGCCGTGGCCGCTGCCGAAGCCGGGCGCGCCGGCGATCGCCGCCTGCACGAAGGCCTGGGCGCGGGCAGCGGCCGGGCCGAGCGCGAGCCCCTGGCCCAGCCCGGTGGCGATCGCCGAGGCGAGCGTGCAGCCGGTCCCGTGGGTGTGCACGGTCTCGATCCGCTCTGCGGCCAGCACGTCGATGCGCGAACCGGCGACCAGCAGGTCCTCGATGCGGGCGCCGGGAAGATGCCCGCCCTTGAGATAGACCGCCTCGCAACCCATCCCGACCAGGCGCCTCGCCGCGCGCTCCATCGTCCCGCGGTCGCCGATCTCCACCCCGGTCAACGCCTCCGCCTCCGGCGCGTTGGGGGTGAGCACGCGGGCCAGCGGCACAAGGCGGGAGACCAGCGCGCCGATCGCATCCGGCGCCAGCAAGGGCGCGCCGCCCTTGGCCACCATCACCGGATCGACCACCACCGGCACGCCGGGCAGCTCGTCGAGCACCGCGGCCACCGCCTCGATCGTCGCCGCGTCGTGCAGCATGCCGGTCTTCACGCAGTCGACCCCGACATCCTCGATGACCACCCGCATCTGCTGCTGCACGAAGCCGGGATCGACCGGCACCACGCCATGGACGCCCCTGGTGTCCTGCGCGGTCAGCGCCGTCACCGCGGTCGCCGCGTAGCCGCCGAGCGCGGTCACCGTCTTGATGTCGGCCTGGATCCCCGCCCCGCCGCCGGAATCCGAGCCGGCGACGATCAGGATGCGGGCCGGCTTCGGGGCGTCAGGCCGCGCCGCGCCCGACGGCATCGGAGGCGAAGGAACGAGGAGTCATGGCGGCGACGATAGCGGGGTCCGGCCGGGGGGTGAACCGGAATCGACGGTTCGGGCCGAACCGCAGGTTCCGCTTGCGACGGGTCCGGAATCGCCCCACCTTTCGGACGGGCAGTCGGGGAGTGGAGCCATGGCCCGGAGCTGGTGGAGCGGCGGCGCCGAGGCGAGCGCCGCGCTCGCGGCCGTCATGCGCCCGATCGAGCAGGCGAGCGGGCCGCCGAACGAGGTCTACGTCTCCGAGGAGTTCGCCCGCTGGGAGCAGGAGTTCCTGCTCGCCCGCAGCTGGGCCTGCATCGGCACCGGCCGGCGGGTGCCCGAGCCGGGCGACGCGCGACCGATCGCCTTCGCCGGCGCGCCGCTGATCCTGCTGCGCGGGCATGACGGCGAGCTGCGCGTGTTCCACAACGTGTGCAGCCACCGCGGCATGAAGCTGATCGAAGAGCCGGTTCGGATACGCGGCACCATCCGCTGCCCCTACCATTCCTGGACCTACGACCCGGACGGCTCGCTCCGGGCGACGCCCATGATCGGCGGTCCCGGCAAAGGCTGCGTCCCCGGCTTCGACAAGTCGAAGCACGGGCTCAAGCCGGTGCGGTCGGCGACCTGGTTCGACGCCGTGTTCGTCAATCTGAGCGGCGACGCCGAGCCCTTCGAGAGCTGGATCGCGCCGCTGGCCGAACGCTGGGAGGATTTCGATCCCGCCGCGCTCCGCTTCGAGGACCGCGATTCCTCCTGCGAGCTCGATGTCGCCTGCAACTGGAAGCTGGCGGTCGAGAATTTCTGCGAGGCCTACCACCTGCCGTGGATCCATCCCGGCCTCAACAGCTATTCGCGGCTCGAGGACCACTACCTGATCGCCGACGAAGACGGCGGCTATGCCGGCCAGGGCACCGCCGCCTACCGGGCGCAGCTGGTGGAGAACGGCGACGCCTTCCCGGCCATGCCGGGGCTGCCGCCGCGCTGGCACGGCAAGGCGGAATATGTCGCGCTGTTCCCGACCGCGCTGTTCGGCATCCATGCCGACCACTTCTACACCGTCACGTTGCAGCCTTCGGGTCCCGGCCGGACCGTCGAGCGGATCGACATCTACTACTTCGCCGACGAGGCCCTGGAGGACCGCCGCACGGGCATGCGCCAGGCCAACGCGGCGCTCTGGCGCGGCATCTTCGAGGAGGACCGGTCCGTCGTCGAGGGGATGCAGCGCGGCCGCGCCTCGCCGGCCTATCGCGGCGGCGTGCTCTCGCCGGTCATGGAGGGCGCCACCCACTGCTTCTACCGCTGGTTCGCGCGCCGGCTGGTGGCGGCGGGCTAGCCTCAGGCGGCGACCCGCTCTATGGCGTCGACCAGCCTGGAGACCACATCGGCGATCAGCGTCTCGTCGGGCCCCTCGGCCATCACGCGGATCAGCGGCTCCGTGCCGGACTTGCGGATCAGCACCCTGCCGTCCCGGCCGAGGCGCGACTCGGCCTCGCGGACGGCGCTTTGCACGGATTCGTTGTCGAGCGGGAACTGCCCGGCGAAACGGACATTCCTGAGCAGCTGCGGCAGCGGCGTGAACATCCTCCCGACCTCGCTCACCCTGCGGCCCGACCCGACCACGACGGCGAGCACCTCGAGCGCCGCGATCAGCCCGTCCCCGGTGGTGGAGTAGTCGTTGAGGACGATGTGGCCGGATTGCTCGCCGCCGACATTGAAGCCGTGGCGCCGCATGTGCTCGACGACATAGCGGTCGCCGACCCGGGTCCGCTCCACCCTGAGCCCGCGTGTCCCGGCGTAGATCTCCAGCCCCAGATTCGACATCACCGTGGCGACCAGCCCGCCGCCCTTCAGCCTGCCGCTCTCCTGCCACGACCGGGCGATCATCGCCATCAGCTGGTCGCCGTCGAGTAGCGCGCCCTCCTCGTCGGCGATCAGCACGCGGTCCGCGTCGCCGTCGAGCGCGATCCCGATATCGGCGCCGTGGCGGCGCACGGCGTCCTGCATGGCGCCGGGGTCGGTGCTGCCGCAGCCCCGGTTGATGTTAAAACCGTCCGGCGCCACCCCGATCGGGATCACCTCGGCGCCGAGCTCCCAGAGCGCGGCCGGCGCGACCCGGTAGGCGGCGCCGTTGGCGCAGTCGACCGCCACCTTCAGCCCGTCGAGCCGCCGCCCGCGCGGAAAGGTGTTCTTGACGAACTCGATATAGCGCCCCTGGGCGTCGTCGAGGCGCTGGGCGCGGCCGAGCCCGTCGGAGCCGGCGTGGTATTTGCCGAGGTCGGAATCGACCAGCGTCTCGATCTCCGCCTCGGCCTCGTCGGACAGCTTGTAGCCGTCGGGGCCGAACAGCTTGATCCCGTTATCCGCGTAGCCGTTATGCGAGGCCGAGATCATCACCCCGATATCGGCGCGCAGGCTGCGCGTCAGCATCGCCACCGCGGGCGTCGGCATCGGGCCGACCATGATCACGTCCATGCCCATGGCGATGAACCCGGCGGTCAGCGCCGGCTCCAGCAGATAGCCCGACAGCCGCGTGTCCTTGCCGATCACCGCGCGGTGGCGGTGGTTGCCGCGGGTGAACACCGCGCCCGCGGCCATGCCGACGCGGAGCGCCGTCCCGGCCGTCATCGGCTCGGAATTCGCCAGCCCCCTTATGCCGTCGGTGCCGAACAGTTGGCGTGTCATGTCCGCTCGCATGCGGTGACGCGGGCTTCCCCGGTCCGCGCGGATCGGAAAAGCCGGTTTCACGTTACGCCGAGCCCTCCGATGCGCGCAAGAACGGCCAGGGCCTGGCGGGTCTCGGCGACGTCGTGGACGCGGAACAGCTGCACCCCCTGGAGCGCCGCGGCGGCGACGGCGGCGAGCGAGCCGGGCAGCCTCGCCCCGGGCGCCTCGCCGCGCGAGATCCGGCCGATGAAGCTCTTGCGCGAGGCGCCGAGAACCACCGGGCGGCCGGTCGCGTGGAACAGCCCGATGGCGGCCAGGATGGCGGCGTTGTGGTCGTCGTTCTTGCCGAAGCCGATCCCCGGGTCCACGGCGATCGACCCGGCCGGGATTCCGGCCTCCCGGGCCGCCGCCGCCCGCGCGTCGAGCCAGCGGAACACCTCGTAGGGCGCGTCCCCATAGGCCGGCGCGTCCTGCATGGTGGCGGGCTCGCCCAGCATGTGCATCAGGATCGCGGCGGCCCCGCCGGCGGCGACGGTCGCGGCCGATGCGGGATCGAAGCCGAGCGCGCTCACGTCGTTGACGACGACCGCGCCCGCCTCGATCGCCGCCGCCATGACCCCGGCCCGGCGGGTATCGACCGAGACCGCGATGCCGTCCGCCGCCAGCGCGCGGATCACCGGCAGGACGCGGCCGCACTCGATTGCCGCGTCGACCGGCGCGGCGCCGGGCCGGGTCGACTCGCCGCCGACATCGATCAAATCGGCGCCCGCCTTGGCGAGCGCCCGCCCGGCGGCGATCGCATCGCCGGCGGCGAAGCGCTCGCCGCCGTCGGAAAAGCTGTCGGGGGTCACGTTGACCACCCCGATCAGCCGCGCCCGGTCGAGCGACAGCCCGGCGAAGGGCGGGCGTTCGCGGGCGATGCGGTCCAGCCGGTGGTGGACGGCGCCGGCCAGGGTCGCACCCTCCCCGGCGGCCCAGTCGACGATCTCGGCGAGCCCCGCCGCCGCCCTGACCGGGCCGCGCAAGGCGGGCAGGGTCACGACGCAGGACGAGAAGGCGAGCGGCCCGCCGGCCAGGCGCATCGCGGTTCCGCCCGCCACCGCCCGCGCGGCGGCCTCGCCGGTCAGCAGCCCGGTGGGTTGCAGCGCGAGCCCGGAGGCCGCGCCGGGCGGAAGGCAGGAGCCCCGGGGCAGGCCGGGGCTCCATTCGACAATGGAGGGAAGCGGCTGCGCCGCGGCGGCGGTCACGACCCGGGCTGGGGCTCCGGCTGCATGCCGGCGTCGGGCGCGTCGCCCTGGTCGCGGGCCTTGGCGCCGCCCGAGCTCGGCACGCTGGAACGGCGCCCCGCCTCGGCCCGGTACTCGTCCTCCGACGGGCGCACCACGGACTCGCCGCGCAACACCGCCTGGACCTCTTCGCCGCTCAGCGTCTCGAACTCGAGCAGCGCATCGGCGACCGAGTCGAGGCCGTCGCGCTTGTCGGTGAGCACCCGCCGCGCGGTCTCCTCGGCGCGGTCGATCAGGCGGCGGATTTCCTCGTCGATGATGCGCGCGGTGGCGTCGGAGACGTTCTTGCGCTGGGTCACCGAATGGCCGAGGAAGACCTCCTCCTCGTTGTCGGAATAGCGCAGCGGGCCGAGCTTGTCGCTGAAGCCGAACTCGGTGACCATGCGGCGCGCCCACTCGGTCGCCTTGCGGATATCGTCGCCGGCGCCGGTGGTCACGTTCTCGGGACCGAACACCAGCTCCTCGGCGACCCGCCCGCCGAACGCCATGGCGAGCCGGGATTCGAGCTCGAGCTTGGAATGGCTGTACTTGTCGGCCTCGGGCAGCGACATCGTCACCCCCATGGCGCGGCCGCGCGGGATGATGGTGACCTTGTGCAGCGGGTCGTGCCTGGGGACGTTCAGCGCGACCAGCGCGTGCCCCGCCTCGTGATAGGCGGTCAGCCGCTTCTCCTCCTCCGACATCACCATGCTGCGCCGCTCGGCGCCCATCATCACCTTGTCCTTGGCCTCCTCGAGCTCGGCCATGGTGACGAGGCGCTTGTTCTTGCGCGCCGACAGGAGCGCCGCCTCGTTCACCAGGTTGGCGAGGTCGGCGCCGGAGAAGCCGGGCGTGCCGCGGGCGATGACCCGCGCGTCGACGTCGGGGGCCAGCGGCACCTTGCGCATGTGCACTTTGAGGATCTGCTCGCGGCCCAGCACGTCCGGGTTGGGGACGACGACCTGGCGGTCGAAACGGCCGGGGCGCAGCAGCGCCGGGTCGAGCACGTCGGGCCGGTTGGTCGCGGCGATCAGGATGACGCCCTCGTTGGCCTCGAACCCGTCCATCTCGACGAGGAGCTGGTTGAGGGTCTGCTCGCGCTCGTCATTGCCGCCGCCGAGCCCGGCCCCGCGATGCCGGCCGACCGCGTCGATCTCGTCGATGAAGATGATGCAGGGCGCGTTCTTCTTGCCCTGCTCGAACATGTCGCGCACCCGGCTGGCGCCGACGCCGACGAACATCTCGACGAAGTCCGACCCCGAGATGGTGAAGAACGGCACGTTGGCCTCGCCCGCGATGGCGCGCGCCAGCAGCGTCTTGCCGGTTCCCGGCGGTCCGACCAGCAGCACGCCCTTGGGGATCTTGCCGCCGAGGCGCTGGAACTTCTGCGGGTCCTTGAGGAAGTCGACGACTTCCTCGAGCTCCTGCTTGGCCTCGTCGATCCCGGCGACGTCCTCGAAGGTCATCCGGCCGAGGCGCTCGGTCAGCAGCCGCGCGCGCGACTTGCCGAACCCCATCGCCTTGCCGCCGCCCGACTGCATCTGGCGCATGAAGAATATCCACACGCCGATCAGCAGCAGCATGGGGAACCAGGAGATCAGGATCTGGAACAGCGACGGCGTCCCGTCCTCGACCGGCAGGGCGTTGATGACCACGCCGCGCGAGCGCAGCCGCTCGACCAGCTGCGGGTCGTCCGGCGCATAGGTCATGAAGGAGCGTTCGTCGCCGTAGAAGCCGGTGATCTCGTGGCCCTTGATGGTGACTTCCTTGACCTGGCCGGTCTCGACCTGGGCGAGGAACTCGGAGAACGGGATGCCCTCCCCGGCGCCGCGGCTGGACGGCTGCTGGAACAGGTTGAACAGCGCCACCAGCAGCAGGCCGATGATCACCCACAGCGCAAGATTTCGACCGAAATTGCTCAAGCCCCGCTTCCCGAACCCGGCGGACGCGGTTCGCAGCCCGCGTCCCAACTGTCGTCCAGCACCTGGACAGAATGAATAGATAATGCGGCAGACGGATTAAACAACCGCAAACTCGGTCGCCGCAAGCGGCCTGTTGGGCGCGAACGCGATCCGCGCGACGACGGGCGGCGCCTGCTCCGCTCCCGGCCGACGATAGCCGAGATGCGGCACTTCGAGAACACCCGCCTCGTCGCGCAGCGCCGGGAGCGCCCGGCACACGCCCTCGGGCAGCGCCGGCGGGCCCTCGACGGCGCGCCGCACATCCCGCCATCCGGCCGCGCCGAGAGCGCCCAGGCGAAGCCGGCCGGGGACGGCGTCACCGGGCGCGAAGGCGACCCGGAAGCGGCCGTCCCACAGCGTCTCCGCGCCGGGGACGGCCATTGCGGTCGCGCGGATCGCCGCGGCCTCGCGGGCGACCAGGACGGCATCGCCGGCTTGCCGGAGGATGCAGCCGCCGAGCGTGCGGGGCGCCAGCGCGCCGGCGCGGCGCAGCGCATCGAGGAGCGGCGCGAGGCGGGCGCGGCGCGGCGCATGGCGGCGGCCGCCGACACAGAGGAGGATGCGCTCGAGCGCGCGGCGCGACAGATCGACGGGCGCGCCGGCCAGCGCCGCCCGGTCGACCCGCGCATGGCCGGCGGGAAACACCGAGACCGCGCGCGCGAGCAGGATCGCGGTCTCGCCTTCCAGGACCTCGCGCGCCTCGGCGAGGCGTCCGGCGGTCGCGGCGAGCCGGCCCGCGGTCATCCCCTCGCGCGCCAGCGCCCGGGCGGAGCGGCGCAGCCGGGCGCGCGCGAAGGCGGGATCGGCATTGGCCGGGTCCTCGATCCAGCCCTGGCCCTCGGCGGCGAGCGTCGCCCGCAGGCGCGACCGCTCGACCCCCAGCAGCGGGCGGAGAACCCGCCCCCAGGCGGTTTCCTGGATCGGCGGCATGGCGGCGAGCCCGTCGGGGCCGCTGCCGGCGGCGAGGCGGAGCAGCAGCGTCTCCGCCTGATCTTCCAGCTGGTGCCCGGTCAGCAAATGCAGGACGCCGTTGGCCGCGCACCAGTCGCCGAGCAGCCGGTAGCGCGCCGCCCGCGCCGCGGCCTGGATCCCGGTCTTCGGCCGGGGGCCCGGCCAGCGCAGCCCGACCCCGGCGATGCCGCGCCCGGCGAGCCATTGCAGCGCGCGCTCGGCCGCCGCGGCGGAGCCGTCCTGGAGCCCGTGATCGACCACCAGCGCGACCAGCGAGCCGCCGCGCCCGGCGGCCCAGGGCGCGGCGAGCAAGGCGAGCGCCAGGCTGTCCGGACCGCCCGACACCGCGGCCGCGACCACGGGGGCGGGCTCGAACGGGCCGAGCGGGTCGATCAGGCGGGCGAAACCGGCGCCGTCGAGCGCCTCATCCGGGGCCGCGCCCATGCCCGGCTAGGCGCATTTGAGGCGCTTCTGCTGCCTCGAGACGCGGTTTTTCAGGGTCCGGTTGGCCTTGGGAAACCGGTCGAGCAGCCGCGCGAAGGCGGTGCAGGCCTCGCGCTTCTTGCCGAGCGCGCGCAGCGACATGCCGAGATTGTAGAGGTTGTCGGCCGCCTTGGGTCCCTTGGGGAATTTCTTGTAGCCGTCGGCGAAGGCGAACGACGCGCCCTCGTAATCCTTGCGCACGAAATGGGTCCGGCCGAGCCAGAAATAGGCGTTGCCCGTCAGGTCGTGCTTCGGGTGCGCGTCGATGAAGGCGCGGAACGCGGCGCCGGCCTTGGTGTAGTCGGCCTCCTTGAGGGTCAGCGAGAGCGCGTAGTCGTATTGCTGCTTGGGGCTGCCCTCGGGAAGCAGGGGGGCGGGCGGGGCGAGGGCGGCGGCTTCCGCGCCGCCGCCGACCTTGAGCGTGCCGAGCGGCCGCGGCGGGGGGGCGGGGGGGGGGGGGTGCGCCGGGCGGCCCTCCCTGTTCCAGCGCCCGGAGGGGGAGTTCGAGGTCGGAGGCGAGCTTGTCCAGCCGTTCCGCATCGCGCCGCCGGTGGTTTTCGAGGGTCTCGATACGCTGTTCGAGGCCGCGCATCAGGCGCTCGAACTC
>MPNO01000078.1 GCA_002239065.1 Defluviicoccus sp. bin129
CCGCCGCCTCGGCCTCGGTGTCATAGGTGCCGTGGTCGATCCCCGTCTCCAGCTCGATCACGGTGTAGAACGGCGGCCCCGGCTGCGCGGCGTGCCAGGCGGGGGCGCGGGCATTGGAGCGGGACGCGCAGGCGCGACAGCGGGCAGCCCCGGCCGCGAAGGCGCCACAATCCACACAAATCCGTTTCGCGCGCCGGCGGACGTATCGCTTTCGGTTGGTGACTCTCTTGCGCTCGGGCGAGACCCGTTCCGCCTCCAGCGCGGCGTGCCGGGCGCAGCGCGACGAGCCGCCGATCGCCGGCTCCGCGCAGCGCACACAGAGACCGGCGGCCGCGCGCGCGGCGTAGCGCCGTCGGTCGAGCGCGCGCCTCGCTTCGCCGCAGCCCTCGCAGACCGAACGGCCGTCCTCGGGTGGGTTGCGGCCGCACTTCGAGCAGAGGCCCGCTTCGCTCCGCGTGCGGCGGCGGCGCTTGTCGCCGGCTCCGGCGGCGCGGCGGCACCTTACCCGATCGCCCCCCGCCTCTTCCCCCCGCAGCCCCCGCACATCTGGGGGCCGGGCTGGGGTGGGCCCCTGCCGCACCGCGAACACAAACCGCTCGCAACCCGCGCGGCGTGCCGATGCCGCTGGCCAGCGTTGACACGCTCCTTCGCGGAATCCCCGCTGGGCATGACCGGCGCCCCGCTCAGCGCGCGTGGCGGAGGGCGAGGAGCCCCGAGGCCTGGATGCCCCACATCTGGAGCCCGGAGGCCTTCAGGTCGAGCGCGGTGCAGATGATGATCTCGTCCCGCTCGGGCTTCATCTTCTTGACCTCGCTCGCGCTGACAACGTTGCGGCGCGGCTTGCGCCCGCCCTTCTTCGTCCTCGGCTGCCCGGCCTCGACAGGGTGGATCTGACCGTCCGGCCGGGAGCGGAACCTCTCGACCACGTAGCGCTCGCCGTCGAGCCCGCGCCCGAATACATGAACCAGGAATGTGTGCGCACTGCGATGTGACGGCCGGCGAATCCTCATGGCGTGACTCCCCTTCGACTGTGATGGCGACGGCCGGGGCTCTCTCCGCAGCGCCGCCCGGCCGCCCCGGTCCCGGCCAACCGCTCGCTCCCGCCGGCGCCGGGGCGGTAGCGCGGCGCAGAGAGCGGATTGGGGCGGATGGCAGGTCGGTGGGCGCCGGTGGGACGCCCCGGCCCGACGGGCAGGGGGAACGGGCGTCGCGCACGGATGTCGTGCTCGCAAGGCTGGGCGCCCGAACCGGGGGCGTCAGGCTGTGCGAAGTCGTCCACGCGGTGGAGAACGCGGCCGCCGGCCTGCTCGACCGGGCCGCCAGCGCGGATATCCTCGCGCACGTTCTCCGCACGGGCATGGTCGTGCGCCCCGGCAGCGTCGAGATGGGCTACGAACGGCAGGCCTGGCGGCAGCCATGATTGCCGGCCTGTTACGGGCGGCGTCGCCCGCATGCTGGCATTGCGGACCGCGAGCGCTAGACTGCCCCTGCGGCTGCTGTGCTGCCGGCCCGGAACCGGAATGGGGAGCCGGGTGCACCAGGCGCTTGTCCAGCGCGTGAGGCGAGGTCGAGACGGGCTGCGACGATCCGATTCGGGATGGGCGCCTCGGGCGGCACTGGCACAGGGACGATCTTGGGGGGACCGCAGCGGGGATGACGGACTGGAGCGGTCTGGAGCACCCTGGAGTTTGCTTCGTGGTGGTTACAGGGTGATTATTTTGCTCGATCAGGCGCCGGTCACATGCTCGCGTTTTCTTCCAAGTGATTGATATGAGGTGATTATTCGTGACGACGCGCCTGACCGTGTTGGTGGTGAGAAATGCGGGCTAGCCCGGGGGTCCGCACGCCGCTCCCCGAGTTCGCTCATGGGACGGTCGATCGTCGAGACAGGGGGCGGTGCCGGGTTGCGGCGGCCGTTGCTGGCGCGAGCCCGGGACATCGGTGTCGTCGATGCCGGGGAATGGTCGCTTGGCATCGTCGCCGGGGTCGTCGCGCTGTTCATCCTGCTCCTGATGGCGATCGTCGTCTGGATGAGCACGCTGCCGGGTCTGCCCGGGGATCCCGGCTTCACCCTCGAGAACTACGCCGACGTGTTCGAGGACGGGGTGATCTTCGATGCGCTGATCAACAGCTTCCTGATCGGTATCGGAACGGTCGCCGTCAACATCGTTTTCGCCGTTCCCCTCGCCTGGCTGGTCCACCGCACCGACATGCGCGGCAAGTCCCTGGTCGTCACCCTGGTCGCGATCAGCATCCTGATTCCGGGCTTTCTGAAGGCGATGGGCTGGATCCTGATGCTCAGCCCCGATATCGGGCTGCTCAACAGCCTGTATGTGGAGATCGCGGGTGCGGCCGAGGCGCCGTTCACCATCTATGGCATCGGCGGGGTGGTGTTCATCCAGGGGCTGATGCTGACGCCCGCCATGTTCTTCCTGATCTCGGGCAGCATGATCGCGCTCGATCCGGCGCTGGAGGAGGCGGCCCAGATGTCGGGCGCCAATCGCTGGCTGACGATCGCCCGCGTGAGCTTCCCGCTGATCCGCCCCGCGGTCATCGCCGGGCTGATCTACAATTTCATGACCGCGGTCACGCTCTACGAGATCGCCGCGCTGTTGCTGGACGAGGATACGGCGGTCCTCTCCACCGAGCTCTTCCTCTATGTCCGATCGGCCGGCGGCTCGATCGAGCTCGGCTATGCCGCGGTGTATGGCGTGATCATGATGGCCTTCGCCATCTTCGCGCTCTGGTTCTACGGTCGCGCGATCCGCAAGGCGCACCGCTTCGCGGTGGTCACGGGCAAGGGCTACCGCCCCGGATTGGTGGATCTCGGGCGCTGGCGTTGGGCGGCCGTCGGCTTCGTTGCGTTCTACGTCGCGCTGTCCGAGCTGCTGCCGCTGGCGATGCTGGTCTGGATGTCGCTGTTGCCCGCGCTCACGCAGTTCTCGGTGAGCGCGCTCGGCGCGATCTCCTTCGCCACCTATGGCGGCCTCTGGGGCCAGCTCGGCGGCTGGGAGCCCCTGGTCAACACCATCGTCATGATCACCGCGACGCCGGCCCTGGTGGTCGGCTTCTCGCTGGTGATGTCCTATGTCACCGTGCGGTCCCGACTCCCGGGCCGGCAGCTGATCGATACCGCGGCGATGTTGCCGCATGTCATTCCGGGGATCGCGTTCGCCTTCGCGCTGATCGTCTTCGGGATCGCGCTGAGCCGTTTCACCGGACTGCAGCTATCCGGCACGATGGCGATGATCGTGGCCGCGCTGGTGGTCTACCGCATCCCCTACTGCACGCGGGTGACCAACGCCGCGCTGCTCCAGATCCACGCCGAGATCGAGGAGGCGGCGCGCATGTGCGGCGCCAACACGATCCAGATCCTGCTGCGCATCGCGGTGCCCCTGATCAAGTCTTCGCTGGCCTATGCGGCGCTGTGGATCGCGCTCCTGGTGCTCCGCGAGGTGACCATTCCGCTGATGCTGGCGAGCCCGAGCAACATTGTCCTGTCGGTCCGCATCTGGACGCTGTGGGAGACCGGCCAGTACGGTGCGGCGTCCGCGCTCGGCGTGGTGATGTTCACGGTATCGGGCGCGGTGCTGCTGATCGTCCAGCGGGTTTTCCGGGCGCAGGGGCTGTTCGAGACGCGGAGCAATTGAAGTGCTGGAAGTCACCGGCCTGCACAAGGGCTTCGAGACCGCCGATGGCCGCGTGACCGCCGTCGACGACGTGACGTTCACGGTCGCCGCCGGCCAGGCCTTCACGCTGCTCGGCCCGTCGGGCTGCGGCAAGACGACGGCGCTGAGATGCATCGCCGGGCTCGAGCGGCCGGGCGCCGGCGTCATCGCGCTCGACGGGGCGGAGCTGTTCAACGCCGGGACCGGCACCTCCGTTCCGCCCGACAGGCGCGGCATCGGCATGGTCTTCCAGTCCTACGCCATCTGGCCGCATATGAACGTGTTCGACAATGTCGGATTTCCCCTGCGGATCGGCCGGCGGCCGCGCGCCGAGATCCGGGACCGGGTGGGCTGGGCGCTCGACATGGTCCAGCTCGGCGGCTTCGCGGAGAGGGATTCGACCCAGCTCTCGGGCGGCCAGCAGCAGCGCCTCGCCGTGGCACGCGCGCTGGTCCAGGAACCGAGGCTCCTGTTGCTCGACGAGCCGCTCAGCAACCTCGACGCCAAGCTCCGCGAGGAAATGCGCGAGGAGCTCAAACGGCTGCAATCCGCGCTCGACCTCACGATGCTCTACGTCACCCACGATCAGTCCGAAGCGATCGTGCTGTCCGACCGCATCGCGGTGATGAACAAGGGGCGCATCCTTCAGGAAGGCCCGCCGCGCGAGGTCTACGCCCGGCCCCGGTCCCCGTTCGTCGCGGGCTTCGTCGGCAGCAGCAATTTGCTGGAAGGGGTCGTTGCGGACCGCCTCGGCGAGGGCCGGTTTCGCATCGAGACGGAGTGCGGACCGGTCAGCGCGACATCCGACGAGGCGCTGGGTCGTGACGAGGGCGTGCTCGTGTCGCTGAGACCGGAACTCATTCATCTCACCGCCTCCCCCCCGGCCGGTGGCGCCGACGCGACGGTCTGGGAAGTAACCGTCGAAGGCAGCACCTTCTTCGGCGATTCCACCTATTACGACGTCACCTGCGGGGGCCGGTCGCTCCGGGTTCGCGCGGGCCCCCAGGCCGGCTTCGATCCGGGCAATCGGGCGTTCGCGGCGATCGCCACGGATGACTGCGTCTGCGTGAGGACGGGAGGCGATGACGATGGATGAAGCCCGGCGCCGCGCGATCGAATGGGACTGCACCGGGACGCTGACCCGCTTCATCAACGCGCTCGATGAAGGCGATTACGAGACCATGGCCGGATTGATGGCCGAGAACGGCGTCTGGTTGCGGCCGGGCGGCGACGCGATCGGGCCGGCGGGATTGCTCGAAGCCATGAGAGACCGGCCCCGCGACCTGATCGTCCGGCATGTGATCTCGAACGTCCTTGTCGAGGTGATCGACGAAGACAACGCGACCGGCATCGCCTATCTGACGGTGTACCGCCACCGCGGTCCGGCGACGCAAGACGGCCCGGCACGCCTCTCCGGGGTTCATATGGTGGGCGTCTCGCATAACCGCCTGGTGCGCGAATCCGGCGGCTGGAGAATCAGCGAGAAGCGAACCAGCCGGACTTTCGACGCCGAGGCTTGAACCCTGCCCTACGGTCTCGGCGGTCGGGGGTGGGCCGGGCCTGCCGGGGGGCGAACCATGAAGGAAAAAGGCAGTCGCGGCCGCAACGGGACCAAGATTGACCCAACCCTTGGCGGGGTCAGGTCAATTGTCTCTGTAAACCATTGAGAATCAATGTAGTTGGGGGGTGGTGGGCCCGGCAGGACTTGAACCTGCGACAACGCCGTTATGAGCGGCGCGTTCTAACCAGCTGAACTACGGGCCCGGGGCGAAGCTGCCACGGCTCCGCCATGCTGACAAGCACGCTCGGCGTCGCCCCCGGGTCTCGGTTGGACCGCCTCGCTCTGGCCGCTAAAGTGTTCCCCGTGCGCAACCGCCAAGACCGATCTCCGGGGGCGGCGGGAGATAGGAGGATTCGTGGACTCCATCGCCAAGGCCCATCTGTGGCTGTTGAACCTGTTCAAGGCCGGTTCGGGGCTGATCATCTTTGCGGTCTTCGTGGTCATCGTCGCCGATGTCGGGCTGACCATCCTCGCCGGGTGGGGCCTTCCCGTGCTTCCCTGGGACCGCACCCACGGGCTGGTCGAGTACGGGCTGCTGTGGTTCACCATGCTGGCCGCTCCGTGGCTCGTACGCATCAAGGGCCATGTCTTCGTCGATGCCCTCACCCAGCTCCTGCCTCCGCCGGTCAAGCGGGCGGTGGCCAGGTTCGCCTATCTCGTGGCGATCGTCGGGTGCCTCGCCTTCGTCTATTTCTCCGTGCAGCTGTGGTACGAAGCGTTCCTCTTCCAGGAACTCGACGATCGCGGCGCCTATTTCCCGCTCTGGACGCTCTATCTGCCGATGCCGTTCGGGTTCTTCCTGATGGCGGTCGAGTTCTTCCGCTTCCTGATCGGGCTGGACGACATGTACGGCAGCCGGTTGGACGTGCGGGAAGGGGTGTAGGCCATGGAATGGTACTGGGCCTTCGCCCTTCTGCTCGGCATGGTGATTTCCTTCATGGCGCTGGGCGTTCCGGTCGCCTTCGCGTTCATCGCCACCAACTTCATCGCCGTCACCATCTTCGCCGGCACCGCGGGGCTGATCCAGGTGGCCGACAACTCGACCCAGCTGATCACCCGGTTCATTCTCGGCCCGGTGCCGATGTTCATCATGATGGGCTCGCTGTTTTTCCACACCGGGCTCGCGATCCGGGTGTTCGACGGGCTGGATGCGATCTTCGGGCGCCTGCCCGGCCGGCTTTGCTATCTCACCGTGGCCGGCGGGTCGATCTTCTCGACGCTGACCGGCTCGTCGATGGCCAACACCGCGATGCTGGGCTCGCTGATGGTGCCGGAGATGGATCGGCGCGGCTACAGCAAGAAGATGTCGATGGGGCCGATCCTGGGCACCGGCGGGCTCGCCATGATCATCCCGCCGTCCGCGCTCGGCGTGCTGCTCGCCGCCATCGCCGAGATCGACGTGGGCCGGCTGCTGGTCGCGGGCTTCCTGCCCGGCTTCCTGCTCGCCGGGCTTTACGCGGCGATGATCACGCTCCAGCTCGTCCGCAACCCCGGCTCGGCACCCGCCTACGACGTGCCCTATATGAGCCCCGGCACCCGGGTCAGGATGGTATCGACCAACATCCTGCCGATGGGGCTGGTCGTCTTCATGGTGGTCGGCTTTATCATCCTGGGCATCGCCACGCCGACCGAGGCCGCGGCCTGCGGCGTGCTCGGGGTGATGATCCTGGCCGCGCTGTTCCGCACGCTCTCCTACCAATCGATGAAGACCGCCGTCGAGGCGACCGTCCGGGTTGCCGCGATGGTGTTCCTGATCCTGATGAACTCGACCGTGTTCAGCCAGATGCTGGCCTTCTCCGGGGCCAGCAAGGGGCTGATCGAGTGGGTGACGAGCTACGAGCTCCACCGGCTGATCATCCTGCTGATGATGTTCTTCGTCCTGATCCTGCTTGGCATGTTCATGGACGCCACCTCGATGATGCTGATCACCGTGCCGATCTTCTTCCCGCTGGCGCATGCGCTCGGCTTCGACCTGATCTGGTACGGGCTGTTCGTGCTGATCACGATCGAGATGGCGGGGACCACCCCGCCATTCGGATTACTGCTCTACGTGATGCTGGGGGTCGCGCCGAGAGGCACGACCATCATCCAGGTCGCCGGCGCCGCGTTTCCCTTCCTGGTCTGCGACACGATCCTGATCCTGATCCTGGTCGCTTTCCCGGGCGTCGCGCTCTGGCTGCCCAGCCTGATGTGAGACGGGGGAAGGAGAGAGGCGGATGAGCGATTCAGACGGGTCGGGCTACGGCCGAAACGCGATCGTCCCCGAGGAGGATTCGAGACTCACCCATGTGACCTTCGGCACGCCGATGGGCGAGCTGATGCGGCGCTACTGGCAGCCGGTCTGCCTGTCGGTGGAGCTCGGCGAGCTTCCCAAATTCCTGAGAATCCTGGGCGAGGAGCTGGTCGCCTATCGCGACAGATCGGGGCGGGTCGGCGTGCTGGGCGCGCATTGCTCGCATCGCGGCACCTCGCTCGAATACGGCCGGATCGAGGAGCACGGCATCCGCTGCTGCTATCACGGCTGGCTCTACGACCGCGAGGGGCGCTGCCTCGACCAGCCGGGCGAGCCTGCGCACAGCCGCTACCGGGAGGAGATCCGCCAGCCCTGGTACCCGGCCGAGGAATACATGGGTCTGGTCTTCGCCTATATGGGGCCGCTGGAGAAAAAGCCGCTATTGCCGCGCTACGACGTCCTGGAGGACGAGGAGGCGGTGTACCTCGCCTACCGCAACTACAGCCGGGGCGAGGTCGCGGCGTGCAACTGGCTGCAGCTCCAGGAGAACGCCGTCGACCCGGTCCATACCAACATCCTGCATGGCTGGAATCCGGGGCTCTTCGAATTCTCGGAGGTGATGGCGGTGCCGCCGCGCTACGACTACGTGAATTCCGACCGCCACGTGTCCTATATCCGCACCAGCGATCTCGACAACGGCCACCGGCTGACGCGGATCTCCACCGTCTTCGTGCCGACCGCGCGGTCGGTGCCGCCGCCCGAGGTGACCGGTACCGACCCCGAGGAGACCGAGCGCGCGCGCATGGTCGGCTGGTGGGTGCCGGTCGACAACGGGAACACGATCGGCTTCCACGTCGAGCGCATCGATCCCGACAAGAAGATCTTCCAGCCGCCGCACGAGGCGGTCGTCCGCGACTACGAGGATCGGCAGCGCGCGCCCGACGACTGGGAGGCGCAGGTGAGCCAGCGCGCGATCGCGCGCCACGCGCTGGAACACCTGGCGAGCTCGGATCGCGGCGTGGTGATGTTCCGCCGCCGTCTGCGCGAGGCGATCGATGCGGTGGAGCGCGGCGAGGACCCGCCCGGCACCGCCCGCGATCCCGCCGAGCAGGTGGTCGAGATTCCGTCGCGCAACGAGGTGCTCGCGCCGGCGTAGCGGGGCCGAGGGGGCGGGAGAAAGCCGCTACCCCGGAAAAAAAGACGCCGCCCCGGAGGGCGGCGTCTGGAGTCCGGTGTACCGGTCGGGTCGGATCAGCTTTCGGGCGCCTTGTACAGCTTGGCTCTCATTTCGCTCAAGGGGATCGTGAACTTCTGTCCCTCGGCTTCGGCCCATTTCGCGCCCAGGATCGTCTTGATGTAGATCTTCGCGTATTCGGGCGGGAGGTGGTAGTCCTGCACGCCCGCCTTGCGAATCTTCTCGTTGTCGATCTTCGCCTTCGCCTTGAGGATCTGTCCCGACGCGTTCTCGTAATGCAGCCCGGCGGCGAGAATCTGCGCCTGCGCCTTCTTCGACAGGCTCTCGAACTTGTCCTTGTTCATCGTCGCCATGGTCGTCGACCGGAAGAAGCCGGGGAAGATCCGGTACTTGATGAAGCGTTGCCAGCCGCGGAAGGCGACCCCGCCTTCGGGCCAGGCGAGGCCCTGGACCGCGCCGCGTTCGAGCGCGGTGTAAACCTCGGCCGGGTCGATCGTCTTGGGGATAGCGCCCATCGCCTTGAAGAAGGCCGTGTAGAGGGCGGTCGACCGCATCTTCAGGCCCCTGATGTCAAGCCCGGTCTCCTTGCTGAGCTTGGGCTTGTCGATCAGCCAGATCGAGAACTGCTCGGTGGTGTAGAAATTGCCCCATCCGAGGATGATCGCGTTCGACCGGTCGGCCCACGCCTTGGAGAAGAGGTCGTAGCCGCCGTTCTTGCGCCATTCCTGCGGCGGAATGTTGGAGATCCCGGTCAGCTTCGCTTCGGGCTGTGCGGCGGAGTAATAGGTCGACGGCGACATGATGATGTCGATGAGACCCCGCTTCAACGCCGCGCCCTGCTTGCGGGGCGGTGTTACTTCCGGTCCGCCGAGGTATTTCAGAGTAACCTCGCTCTCGTCCTCCTTCATCTTCTTGACGAAGGTCTCGAGGAAGGCCTGCGACTGGTCGTGCTTCGTTCCGAGCGCCGTCGTCACCTTGAGCTCGGTCGCCGCCTGGGCGGGCAGGGCGATCGCCGCCGCCGTCAGCGCCGCGACCCCGGCCGCGGCAAGGGATCCAAAGGTCGGTTTCATCGGATAGCTGCTCCCTGTGGTTGTCCGTCGGGTTTCCGGCCCGCCCGCGCGACCGGGGGCCCGATTCCGCCGCGCATGATAACAGCCGTCCAGCGGGCTGTAACCCGTCTCCCGGAGCGGTTTTTCCCTGCCCGCGGCCGCCCGTCTATGATGTCCCGCCCGCCAACGACGGAGAGAGAAACGATGGAGAACCGGCACGTCTTCTACCCCGGCGAACCGCTGGAGCCGGGCGCGATGCGGGTCACCCTGCTCGGCACCGGCACGCCGTTCCCGCGCCGCGGCCAGGCGGCGGCCGGCATGTTCGTCGAGGCGGGCCGGCACAAGATGCTGCTCGATGTCGGTTCGGGGACGCCGGCCAATTTCACCTCGCTGGAGATCCCGTTCGACGAGGTGGACAAGGTCTTCCTCACCCACCACCATGTCGATCACATCGGCGGGCTGGACCAGTTCTGGATCGGCGGCTGGACCTACGGGCGGCGCCGGCCGCTCAGGGTCTGGGGTCCGCCCGGGACGGAGGACATCGTCGGCCATCTTCGCGGCATCTACGAGTGGGACATCGAGACCCGGCGCCGCGTGTTCGACTCCCTCCAGGGCTCCGAGATCGAGGCGACGGATTACGGCGAGGGCACGGTGTGGGAGGAGGACGGCATCCGCGTGGCCGCCTTCGAGGTGGTGCATACCCCGCCGCACAACACCTTCGGCATCCGCATCGACTACGCCGGAAGGTCGTTCGTGTTCTCCGGCGACACCAAGAAATGCGACGCGCTGATCGAGCAGGCGAGCGGCGTCGACCTGCTGATCCACGAGGCGTTCCCCCCGGTCGAGGTCTATGCCGACAAGGCGGGAAGGCCGATCGAGCTTGCCCGCATCATCGCCGAACAGGTCCACACCGCGCCGCGCGAGGTGGGCGAGGTGCTGGCCGCCGCCCGGCCCCGGCTCGGGGTGATCTACCACATGTACAACAACGACGACGTGATCGGCCCCGCCCTCGCCCAGGTCGGCGAGGGGTATGACGGCCGGATCGAGATCGGCTACGACCTGATGGTGATCGACATCGCCGACGAGATGCGGGTGCGCCCCGCCGTGGTCTCCGACAAGCCCTGGCCGGTGCGCCGCGACCCGCCGGCGGGCCATTGAGGAGCCGGGGACGGGGCGTCAGCGTCCGGTGAAGGAGGGGGTGCGCTTGTCGAGGAAGGCGGCGATGCCCTCGGCGAAGTCCCCGCCCGCGGCGCAGTCGGCGAAGGCGGCGGCTTCGGCGTCGAGCTGTTCGTCGAGCGAGCGCCCGCCGGAGGCGTTGAGCAGCGCCTTGGCGTTGGCGTAGGCGCGGGTCGGGCCCGCCGCCAGGCAGCGCGCGAGCCCGTCGACCGTCTCGTCGAACCCGGAATCGGGCACGACGCGGTTGACCAGCCCCATGGCTCTCGCCTCCTCCGCGCCGAAGCGCTCGCCGAGATAGGCCATCTCGAAGCTGCGCTTGAGCCCGACAATGCGCGGCAGGGTATAGGTCGACGACCCGTCCGGGCTGACGCCGATATGGCAATAGGCGAGGGTGAAGAAGGCGGTCTCGCTCGCCACCGCGAGGTCGCAGGCGGACATCAGGCTCATCCCGAACCCGGCCACCGCGCCGTGCACCGCCGCGACCGCCGGCTTGGGCATCGCCCGCAGCGCCCGGATCGTGGGATGGACGCGGTGCACGAAGGCCTCGAAATGGGCGCGCCGGTCCTCCGAACCGGGAATCTCCGCGAGCCTGGCGCGGAACGCCGCGATGTCGCCGCCGGCCATGAAGTGGTCGCCCGCGCCGCGGATCAGCACGCAGCGGACCGCCCGGTCCGCCGCCGCCGCCTCGGTCACCGCATGGAGCGCCGTCGCCATGTCGCCGTCGATCGCGTTGAGCGATTGCGGTCGCGACAGGGTTACGGTGCACACGCCGTCGGCCACGGCGGCCTCGACGGTATGGTTCGGCGAACGGATCATCTCCACTCCTGCGGATGGCCCCGAGGACGGGCCGAATCTACGAAAGCGCCGCGCCCGACGCCAGAGGGCGCCCGGGCATGACTTTGGGAGGCGTGGGGGGCGTTGGAGCGTGGCGGCGAACGGGTCATTCCGCGACGCTCCCCCGCCTCGTCATGGCCGGACGCGTTCCGGCCACCCATGCAGCCTTTCCGCGCGCAAGCGGGCCGGCAGGGAGGGGTGCCGGCGGCCGGTAACCCGGGCTGCTGTGCGGGCCGATGGCGTTGTTATGGCGCCGCCGGGATTCCGTCGGAACCCGGGTGTCCTTCGTCATGGATCCTGCGACGGACGAGGTCGACGAGCCAGACATGGTTCGCCCGTCTGACGCCGCCGCCCGGTCGGGCTCGCGCAAAAATCGTTCCAGCGCTTCCACATGATTTGGTGGTGAGGCCGCAATCCCGAATTCCTTCCTGGAGAGGTAGTGTCATGAAACTTCGCAAGACGGCCATTCTGCTCGTACCGACGGTAATCCTGGCGGTTTCCGGATGCCAGAGTGCCGGGGTCAAGGAAACGGCCGGCACCGTTCTCGGGGCGGCGGTGGGCGGTGTACTCGGCTCCAAGGTGGGGAAAGGAACCGGCAACGACATCGCCATCGGCGCGGGAACTCTGGCCGGTGCGTTCGTGGGCAAGGAGATCGGGCGATCGCTGGACAACGCCGATCGCGCGGTCGGCCAACGGTTCGAGTAGGCTATACTCCGGCAAAGACGAGAGTAACGACAGCGGATCCCCAACCTGAGATATATCCGGAATATCGTGCTCCGTCATGCAAGGGTATCGTCGACCGTATGCCGTGGTTGACGCGGCTGTCGCCAGGCGATCCGGAGAATCGGGTGTCCGAGGACTTTGAAGGCGTCGCGATGTCCAACCAGGTCGGCGATCGCCGGGTTTCCAGAATGCGGGCCGGACGACACTCTGGCGTCGACCGGTATCGATGAAGAGGGTGGAGGCATGATAGTCCCGAAGCGGGCCAAGGTTACCGTCGATTTCCATCTCGCGGCGTTGCTGCTGCCGGCGATGGTCTTGCTGTGGACCGGAACCGTTCGGGCACAGGAATCCGCGAGTGACTACGACCTGTTGGCGTCCGAGGTGGCCGAGCAGAAAAAGGTGGCGATCCTGGCGACCGGCTGGCATCCGATCACCGGAGAGGACCCGGATCCAAGCGCCGCCCCGACCGGCGACGGGCTGACGGCGGTGACCGGCGACGCATTCGTGAAGGCGGTCTCCAGCCGGGGCGAGGTCTCGGGTATTCGACGGTTCGACTACCTCCCGTTTGTCGCCATGACCGTCGATGCGACCGCGCTCGACGCGACCAGGAACTATAGTCCCAACGTGGCGATTCTCAAGGACTGGCCGGTCAGGCCGTCGCTGGCCGACAGCGGCCGCATGGTCGGAGCGGACAGGGCCCATGATGGCGGTTACACCGGAAAGGGCACATTCGTCGCGGTTATCGATACCGGCGTGGATGTCGCACACCCCTTCATCGCGGGCCGACCCATTCTCGAGGCTTGCGCGTCCGACAGGTGTCCGAACGGGCGCCAGAAGATGATCGGCTCGGGCGCCGCGCGGCCGGTGAATGCGCATGGCACCCATGTCGCGGGAATCGTGCTCGGCAGGGGAGAAGGAATGAGGGGCGTTGCGCCCGAGGCCGGGCTGATCGCGATCAACGTCTTCAACCGGGACGGCGGCGCGCGGACCTCGAATGTTCTCGCGGCGCTGGAACTGGTGCTGCGGCTCTCCCATTCCCGGCGCATCAACATCGCCGCGGTCAATATGAGCCTGGGCATGCCGATACATTTTTCGCAGCCCTGCACGCACCGTGGATACGACATGCTTGTGAGATTGCTCATCAGGCGGCATGTGGCCGTCGTGGCCGCGGCGGGCAATGAAGGAAAGAAGCGCGGTATCGCGGCGCCCGCCTGCATCCAGGGTATCGTCAGCGTCGGAGCGATCGACAAGGGGCGCCGGGTGGCCAAGTTCTCCAACAGCGCGCGGATCCTGGACATGGTGGCACCAGGCGTCCAGATCCGTTCCTCCGTCCCCGGATCGGGCAGCGGACGCTCGCGTTTCAAGGAATTCGGCGGCACTTCGATGGCGGCACCGCATGTCGCGGGCGCGTTCGCCGTGCTGCGCCAGGCGGCGCCCCGCCGCTCGCTGCGGGCTCTCGCCAGCGCTCTGCAAGTCAGCGGGCGGATGATCCGGGACCATAACAATGGAATCGAGAAGCCGTCGCTCCACGTTGCGCGCGCGCTGGCGAAACTCGGTGCGCGCTCCGGCGGGACCGCGCCGCCCGGCCGGGATTCGGGACCCGGCCAGCCGTCGCCGGGAGAGGAACGCCCTGGCGAGGGCGGAGGGTGGCGTGCCATCGGAGGATGACGAGATGCCGGCAAGGACAGTCACACCCGTTGCCGCCCTGTTTCGCATAGGCAGGCTGGCGCCCGCGGCCGTTCTGGCCTTGCTGTGGAGCTGCACGCCGAACGGGCAGGGCGGGCCCGCGACGCAGGAGCCGGATCGTCAGCGAATCATCGTGGAGTTCGGGCTTCCCGGCGAGGCCGGGGACGACCCGTCCGGCCCGGTGCGGAATGTGGCGGGCCGTATCCTCGCGCGGCTCGGCCCCGAGATCCGCAAGTCCTCAAGAACCTTCGAGTTGCTGCCCATGATCGCGCTCGAAGCCGACGCAGCGACGATCATGAAACTGTTTCGAATGCCCGAAGTGCTGTCGATCCAGCCGGATCGGGAGGTGAAGACCCTGGGATCGTTCGGCACGGTCTCACCCCCGGGCCCTTCGGGGTCGAAGACACCGTGATCCCGGCCGCCCGTCCGCGGCCCGCCCGGTTCGTTGCAGCCGGGTTTCGGCCCCGGCATGATACGCCCCGAGGGGAAAGGATGAGCCAGGAACGTCTGGCCGTCGGCGCATCTCGCGGACGGGACGGTAGCGTGAATTCCGGCCTGGCTCTTCCATCTTGGTGGCAGCACCGGCCATGGACGATCGACAATGGCCACTCGAACAAGAGGAGATAACGGGAAATGTCCGACCAACGCATAGGATCCCTGACCGTCTGCAGGAATCTGGCCCTGCCGCTGGCGCTGGCGGTGAGTCTTTCGGCCTGCTCGTCGACCATGGCTCAAACGCAGTACAACGACGTGCCCATTCTCATCGTCGGCGAGGACGAGAAAAAGATCACCGTCCGGCGCAGCAGCGAGATTCACAAGCGGGTGATCGCGCGGCTAAAGAACAGCATGAAGCGAACCGGGTTCCGGGTCATCGACGAGGAATCGGTCGCCGTCGATCTGGGTTGGAAAATCAAGGACCGTCGCAAGAAGACCGAGCTGATCCGGCTCGCCAAGCTCATGACGAAGAGCAGCAAGGCGCGACACCAGGTGCGCGCCATGGTGACCTTCCGGGTCCACGCCTACCGGCCCAAGAACAGCGATAGCGGGATCGGTTCCGTTCAGACCCGGCTGAACGGCGAGATCTACGACATCCGCAACAACGAATTCATCGACGAATACGAGATGCCGCTCCAGGAATACCCGGCGCCGTCGGCGGAGGAGTGCAATGAGCTCTGCCTACACGAGGTCGTGGGCGGGCGCGCGCGGGAAATCGCGGCCAGCCTGGGCGTGATACTGGCGCAGAAACTGGCTCACTACCGCGATGTCTCGGCAGGGACAGGCGGTTCGGGCGGGCAGGACCGGGCGGTTACCGGCGACAACCGGGGCGGCGGCGGCGGGTCCGGCAGCGGCCATACCATGCAGACCAACTATACGATCGCATTCATCGATTTCAGTCCGACGGAAGCCGAGAGCATCATCGGCGTCATGGCGGACGAGTGGCCCGGTTACAAGACCCACACGCTCATCGACAAGGAGGCGGCCGTCCGGCGGTACTCCTACATCACCTCGGCGAAACCCAGCAAGATGGGCGAATGGTTCACCATCCTGCTGCGGTACATGAACTACAACCCGGGTAAGGACGTCAACGTGCGTATCGAGGAAGACGAAATCACCGTCGAAGAGATCGTCTCGACACCGAGACGCCCCATCTCCAGGGACGAGAAGCGGCGTTTCAATTAAATGGGGCGGAAGGCCCGCCGGAACCCGGTCCGGCGGGCCTTCCCGCTGCCTGTCCGCGCAGTGATCGGTATGCAGGAACGACATCGGCGATTTTCGGGAACGGCCCTGGAGGGCGCCCGGAAATTCGTGCTTTGCCTGGCCGGGGCGCTGGGTTTGTGGTCGGCCGACGCGGCCGCGGGGCGGAATTCCTCCAGCGACATACCGGTTCTGATCCTCGCCGACGACGGCGCGGGCAATACGGTCGAGCGGAGCCACGACATCGTCAGGGGCGTGATCGCCACGCTGCAGGACAGCCTGGGCGACGCCGGCTTCCGCGTGATCGACGAGGAGGCGATCGCCGGCGATCTCAAGTGGAAGATCCGGAACCGCCTGGCCAAGAGCGAATTGATCCAGATCGCCAAGCTGATGTCGAGAAGCGGCCGGGCCGAGCACCAGGTCCGCGTCCTCGTGCTCTTCCGCACCCGGCCGATGGTCAATCGGCGGCCTTCGGTCACCAGGGTGCGCGTGGACATCGACGGCGAGATCCACGACATCCTGTCGAACCGGGCGGTCGGGAAATTCGGCGGCAAATCGGCGGAGAAAATGCTGCCACCCGACGGGTATGGAGGAGCCGCCGGGTGCGGCATCGACTGTTCGAGCGTGCTGCGCCAACTTGCCGTCGAGATCGCCGCCGGGCTGGGCGAGGAGCTCGCGGTCAAGCTGGCGCCTTATGGCAAGCCGGAAACCGACCCGGGCAACGGGATCGCCATTCCCTATACCGTCACCTTCATCGAGTTCGAGAGGCGCGAGGCGCTGGCGATCGTCGGCGCGATGGCGGGCGAGTTTCCGGGCTACAGGAGCCACAACCTCATAAGCCAGACGCCGGGCGTACGTCGCTACACCTATCTGACCACGGCAACTGCGGCCAAGCTGGAAGAGTGGATCGCGACCCTGCTCGGCGAGATGAACCTCGATCCCGAGAAGGACGTCTACACCCATATCCGCGGAAACCGGATTTTCGTGGAGAAGATCGGTGCCGCTCGGGGTAACCGGCGATGAACGGGAAGAGGCGGTTCATCCGGACCGGATGGGGCCCGCGGCGGAGGCCGACGCGGCGGGCGCCCCATGACCCAAATCCGCGGGGCCGGGATTGTCTCTTCCGGACGACTGTATCGGCGTGAGGAACGCAGCGATGAAACATGCTCCGAAACGCGGTTCGCGGACCACGGCAGTTGCCGTCCTCTTTTCCATGGCTCTCGCGGCGGCCACGCTATCCGCCCCAAACGAAGCCATGTCGCAGACGCGCCCCGTTGAAATCCCCATTCTCGTCATCCGGGACGATGGGGATCGTAGCTCTGTCAAGCGTAGCAGCCAGCTCTCCGAGATCTTCATGTCGGAGCTGAATGGCCAGCTGAAACGGAGCTGGTTCCGACCGATCGACGAGGTTGAAGCCGCTGCCCGTCTCGGCCTGGATGTCGGGGACCGCCTGACCCGGAACCAGCTGCTTCAACTGTTGCGGAATATTCGCGAGAGCGGCAGGTTCTCCGAAGTCAGGGCGGTCGTGCTGTTGCGGCTTCGCGTGGCCGTGCGGAGGATCGGGACAAGTGCGAACCTCGCGGTCGCAATCGAGGGTGAAGTCCGGGACTTCCTCTCTTACGAATTTGTCAACGATTTCGCAATTCCGCCGCGACGCTACGCGGCTCCTCCCGACTGCGGCGCCCCGTGTATTTCGCAGCTGGTGAGTGGCGCGGCCCCGGTTCTCGCCGCCTTTACGGCTCGGATCCTGGCCCGGCAACTCGCGCCCTATCGCGACGGTTCCGTGACCCGCGCATATACCGTGACTCTTCGCGATTTCGTCCGGGCTGAGATGGACGCGATCGTCGGCGTCATGGCGGCTGAGTTCCCCGGCTACAAGAACCACCGCCGGTTCGGCACGGGTCCCGGCATCGGCAGGTATTCCTACGTATCCTCGGCAGGGCCCGGCAAGCTGGAAGAATGGCTCACGATCCTGCTCGGGGATATGGGCTTCGCCGTGGACAGGGACGTCCAGATCCTGATCGACGGCGTCGAAGTCACGGTCGAGAAGACCGCAGCGACCCGCCGGTAGCCCCGCCTGCGGCCTGTGACACGCTCTCACCGCGTCACCCTGTAGGGCAGGACGGACACGGTGGCGTGGCCGAGATCGAGCTCTGACAAGGCGCGCAGGAACGCGTCCCCCGAGACCGGCTTCGCGGGCGCCGGGGTCTCCGGATCGTGGCAGAACGGCGGCGCCAGGCTCTCCAAGCCGAGCCGCTTGTCCGACCCGATCACGACGATCGCCTCGTGGCTGGCTTGCCGGTCGGGGAGAGGCGCCGATTCGATCGGGCACCGCCGGTCCCTGGGAAGGGTCAACTGG